>NZ_NKIL01000012.1:0-152178 GCF_002256165.1 Ralstonia sp. PBBBR1
CCGACAGCCGCGACCAGGCCACCAGCGAACGTCTGGACAATCTGGAAGATCCGTACCGCCTGTTCCGCTGCCACACCATCATGAATTGCGTCGATGTGTGCCCGAAGGGTCTGAACCCCACCAAGGCTATCGGCAAGATCAAGGAATTGATGGTGCGCCGCGCGGTGTAAGGAGGCCGGCGCTCACGGCGGCCTTGTATAGGCGTAAATGCGACAGTAGCGCGAAGGGAGGTTACATGACTGCGACGTTGCTCGGCACTTCAAACAGTGTCGAGCTGAGCTGCAGCAATGAAGTTACTCACGCAGAGATAGACGATCTCACTACGTCTCATGCATCGCGCCCTTGCCCACCACAGGACCCGTCGCTTGGCCCGTCGGAGAGCCTCCTTTGGGCTCTACCGAAACAGCCAAAGCTGAACGGGCATTGAGTTTGGCGGCATTTTCCTTCGACAACACAATTGAAGTTGAGCGATTGGAGGGGAAGACTCCCAACGAGATCGGTTTGCTATTTTCTGGAATCAGCCAGAGCTCAGTCGAAGCGCTGTCCGAGACCTGAAATGCGACAGCCGGCACGACGATGATCTCGCGCTTTGCTTTATCGACGGTCGCGGTCCAATGCGGCACGCCATCGTCATCTGCAATCGCCGCCGCAGCATAAGCTGACTTCAAACCAGACGGCGCCTCAGTGGGCGCTGCGAGGAAAAGATTCACCGCGACGACAGCAACCATTGCAAACGTCGTTGCAAGCGCCAACGTGCGCCAGAACCGAATGCTGTTCCAAAAACGCCGCATCTGTGCCCCTGCTGGCAGAGTCGTAGGCGCGCCAGTTCGCTCTACAAGCCCCAGATCGGCCTCGATTCGCCTCCACACGCGCGCAGGTGGCTGCCTGGAAGTGACGGCTTCACCAAGGGGAGAAAGACGAGACTCCCAAGCATCGACTGCTGCCTGTAGGGCTGCATCTTCATGCAGTGCACGCTCCACGGCGCTGCGCTCCCCGGTGTCCAACAAACCGAGAACGTATTCAGCGCATTCCAGATCACGATCTGGCGTCATGACTGCTGCTCCAGACACATCTTCAGTTGCAGCAGGCTGCGTCGCACCCAACTTTTCATCGTACCGACCGGCACGCTCAGACGCGCTGCGAGTTCAGCGTAAGTCGCCCCTGTATAGAACGCTTCCACGATCACACCACGCTGGCGACCCTCCAGCTTGCGAATGCAACTCTCCAGGCGTCGATGCTCCTGGCTCATGTCCGCCACTTCTGATGGCGTTGCCCGTTCATCGACGATCTGGCCCCAGTCCGCCTCGTCACCGGTGGTCTCGCGCGATTGCCGAAGACGATCGATCGACTTGTTCCTCGCCAGCGAGATCAGCCATGTCATGGCGGTCCCCCGATGAGGATCGAATTGGTCGGCGCGTTGCCAGATGGCGACATAGATATCCTGCAGCACGTCTTCGGCTTCACCTGAGCTGCGCAGGATTCCGTACGCCAACGAATAGAGTTTGGGAGAAGTTAGCGTGTAGAGCTCTGCGAACGCTGATTTACTTCCTTCGCCAGTTTGCTTGAGCAACTCAACGAGCCGTTCCCGAACGGCTTCCTGGCGCGCTGATATCGTGCCCTCGGCTTCGGGCAAAGATGCTCCGACAACGTGCATATGATTTCGCGTGCCTCGGTTGCCCATGACGGGATGTGGCAAAGGTATACCACCGGCGTTGTTCCCGCAACGAACGTCTTGAGCGTAGCGAAGTTGGGATGACATTGCCTTTCCTCTCGTCATAGTCCGAGCGCGCGAGGGCACTCGCCCCCGCGCTTCACGGGAAGGATTACGGCATCAATACCTTGTCCACGACGTGAATCACGCCGTTCGACTGGTACACGTTGCCGATGGTGACCATGGCGACCCCGCCCTTGTCGTCGGTGACGGTCAGATGGTCGCCCTTCTGCATGACGGTGAGCGGATCACCTTCGACGGTTTTGAGCATCGCCTTGCCGCCGCCATCGGCGACGGCCTTCATCAGGTCTTGTGCTGTGAGCCGGCCGGGCACCACGTGATAGGTCAACACCTTGACCAAGGTCGGCTTGCTTTCAGGCTTGAGCAACTTATCGACCGTACCGGCGGGCAGCGCCGCAAAGGCTTCGTTGGTCGGTGCAAATACGGTGAATGGGCCTGCCCCGGACAGCGTATCGACCAAGCCGCCTGCCTTCACGGCAGCAACAAGCGTGGTGTGATCCTTCGAATTGACCGCATTTTGAATAATGTTCTTGGACGGATACATCGGAGCGCCGCCCACCATGGTGGTCGCTTCGCTATCGCCCATTGCGGCCGCCGCTACGGACGCATAGCCGCCAGAAATGATTGCGAAAGAAACCAGAACACCAGACAACCCTGCGAGTTGATACCGTTTCATCGTTGACCTCTATCGTGGCGCTTCGCAATGTGGAAGCAACCGATATACGAGCCCAACCGGCTATCGGATGCACAAACAGATCGTGCGACAACGCATTGGCAGTTCACAGAATTGAGTTGGCTTTGCATCAGAAAGATCGTCGATATCCTCCGAGCCGATGGTTGCCGACGCTCAGAGCGTCGTGCGGTCGCAGATTGGGGTTGTTGATCGCGGCTATGCTCGCAGAACTGGAGGGGGACGCTACATGAACGCCGGCTACCGTGCTGATGGCGGATCGGCGCACGCTGGCAGAACAGCGGGGTCTGTGTTGGTCGCTGCCGCTAGAGCCGGATCGACGTGTGGCCAAGGGTCACGCCTGGAACGCGTGGAGCGCATGAATGGGGTGCTGGCTTGATCCATTCTGCATCCGAAATCGCCTGGCAGACGTATATCAAAACAGCGCTGCGCAGCCCTTGAGATAAACCGCGCAGTGCCCGATCCATACCCTGCCAAAGGAGATTGACCCATGAAGCGAGCACTGCTACTGGTTTTGACCTTGACTACCGCAACCTTGAGTGCATGCGGAGGGGGCGATGACACGCCCATGGCGATGGCATCAACGGCGTCGACAGCACAATTTCCCCAAAACGCCGACATGTGGGCCGGGCTTGGTGGAGATGCCAGCGCACCGGCCGCCATTTCAAAGGTGGTCGACGATGCGGTGTCCGGACTGCTTGCGGACCCCAAAGAAGCACCGTACTTCGCAAACATCGGTAAGCCGGGACACGATACGGTCGGACGTCTCAAAGCCTGCCTGAACCTCCAGTTCAAAGCGCTGTTTGGGGGCCCCTTCAGCTACCCGGGGCAAGTCGCGGCGGATGGCACTACCGTGATGTGTGACGACATGGCCACTGCACACTCTGACGTTGGCATCCCTGGCTGTGTGTTCGATCAGTTCATCACCGATGCCGCCGCTGTCATGAAGACCGATGGCGTTCCGGATGGCTACATCTCTCGCGTAGCACCCGTGCTCACCGGCCTCAAGTCGACCATCGTGTCGACCATGCCTCAGTATCTGGGCCCTAACACCGCCCAGAACTGCAAGTGAGCCCGCGAAGCGGGTTGCGCCGCTACGCACTGCCCAGCATTGCAGCCTTTACGGTTGCAATCGGTCTGGTCGGTGCAATGCACTTGAAGGCGGCTCGTCCTGTGCTCGCGATGCTTGGCGTTCCGTGCCCCGTCGACAACACCACTGCGGAGCAAGTCAGCGCGCTGCGCGCCAGCGGACTAGCGCACCTCCGGGCTGTGAAGTTCGCGCCAGCTCGCCCCGTCCCCGGCGGGTTCGTACTGGATGCCACGACCCCCGAGGAGGCCCGCCAGTGGGCACACGAAAATCGCATAGCCTGTGAAGATGTCAAGCACGGCTACAGCTATCTTCGTTGTCGCGGCGTCGACGCCAATAAGCTCGGTCTTGCCGGTCCGCCCGTCAGCGAGTTATGGCTCAGCTTCGGTCCAAATGGCCATCTGATCGGTGTGGACGTCTACCGGCGGGGTATGAGCGCCAACGACACAACCGCCGCCTGGGACGGCGCTAGTTATGCGCTGCGAGATGTGCTCGGTGTGCCAACGTCGACAATGGGTGATGCATCGCCAGCGGTACTGGGCGGATCGCCACTGCAGACCGCACGTTTGCAGTGGCGATTTTCCGACTACGTGGCAATCGTCACCGCGAGCAACCTGCCTTACGCCGGGCTGGCGGTCCGGGAACAGTACATGTCGTCTCGCCTTTGATTTGAATTGACTCTGCAATACCTTGGGGCCGGCAAATTCGCCGGCCTCCACTTAAGTAACTGCGTGCGCATGAACGGCTGAACAGCGCATCAGCCAGGCTTGTGCGACTTTTGTATGGTCCCCGCCGAATCCACGCCACCTGCCCCAACCTCCCTCCTCCACAGACCAAGCCGCAGCGCTTGACATGCATCAATGGCCGATTGTGGCGAGCCTCTACATTGGCAGACAGTGCGGGTATCCGCCGCACATCACACGCAAGGTCGCTCATCATGGCAAACAGTCGACGTACCCTCATCGCAACCGCCTCGACCGCGCTACTGCTCGCGTGGAGTTGTGCTGCGCCCGCCGCCGGCCCATCCAAGGAGAAGAAGGCATCGCCGCCAGCCGCGACGACTGTGCAGCAAGGCAATGCAGACTTTGACGCGCAGATTGCCCATCTGCGCGCCATCAGGGAACGCATGGCACGTGCCGATACCCCAGAAGAACGACAGGCGCTGATGAACGAGCGCATGAGGGTCATGCAAGACATGATGGCCGGCATGCGACAGATGGGCGACAGGCAACCGGCGACAAGAAGAGGCCAAGCCACTCAGATGGCCACGTGTCGGGGCATGATGGAACGGAACACCGCCGTGATGCAGGAGATGATGCAAATGATGATGGACGATCAGGGCACGGGAATGGGCATGGGCCGCGGAATGGGTCCGGGTACGGGCGGCATGATGCAGAAGTAGATTCGGCAGGCCAGCTTGCTGCTGTCTCCCATGACCGCGACGCTCGCGATGAGCGTGAGTTCGGTTTCGGCGGTATCCAATGCGCTGCGTCTGCGCCGCGTAAGCATCTAGCCTCCGTGCAATCAGCGGGCGTTCAGGGGGCGCACGCTCATGCTGTCACTGAGCGTGGTCGGAGGATAGACGACCACGGTGTCGTGGTCCTGAAGCCCATCGAGCACCTGGGCTTCCTCCGCGTTGCGCTGTCCGATCTGAATGATTCGCTGTACAGCTTTTCCGCTCTTAACGATAAACGTGCACCAGTTACCGCCGCAGCGGAATAACGCGCCAATCGGCAGCTTCAGTACGTCGGGTTGTTCCCAGATGACGATGCGGCCTTGTACGCGGTACCCATCATTCAACCTGCCTGGCGGGTCGACAAGATCCGCCACAATATGGACGCGCTGTTCTTCAACCCCGAGCGCCGACACCTTGGTAAACGCCCCTGGACCTACTGTCCGGACCGTGGCGTTGACGGCCAACGGACCGCCCCACTCCACTACCGATACGCGCATGCCAGGACTGATCTTGACCGCATCGGTCGATAGCACGTCGACGACGAGTTCGTAGCGCGATGGGTCGGCCAGAAGCATCAGGGCCGCGCCTGCAAGCACCACGCGCTCACTTTGTTGCTCGATGCGCAACAGAACGGTATTGGTCGGGGCACGAACTTCAACGGGTTGCCCGGCTTCCAACGCCTTCAAATTTGCCATGGCGACACGAACGTCGGCGGCGGCGGACGTTTCTCTTGCGCGTGCTGCTGTCAGATCGCTGGCACTTGAGGCAGCCATGGTCCGCATCTGCTCCACTTCCTGCCTGGACATGGCACCGCTGCTCAAAAGCGTTTCGCCCCGGTCCAAGTTTCGGCGCGCTTGGTCGTAGTCTGCCCGCGCATGCGCGGCCCGCGCCTGGGCCTCACTGAAAATTGCCTCTGCCGCATCAACACGTGCGCGTTGGGCCGCTCGTTCTCCCGGAGTCATCGGCACCGGCACCAGAACGGCGATCACCTGCGCTGCCTTAATCTGATCGCCTTCATGCAGTTCAACGCGAAGCAGTCGGCCTGTGATGGGCGCAGTGATGACGTAACGATCATGCGCACGGATTTCGCCGTCTTCATCGATCGTGACTTGAAGCGGCCCACGGGTGACACGCCCTGTGTCCACGGCCGCAGGTACCGGCCAGAGTGCGTACGTGAGCGCCAATGCCAGCGCCAGCGCAGCACTTGCAAGTGCGAGCGTCTTTCGCAGGTCACCACGCTTCATGATTCTCTTGCCTTGAGCACTGCGACGATATCCAACCGTCTGATCTTGGCCGCCACCAGCAGCCCCGAACACACGACCGCGCCACCGGCTACAACGAATGCGTAAGCGAAGGTCGCGGCGTGAACCACGAGCGGAAGGCGGTACAAGTCGGTTGCCAGCCGAGTAGAGAGGAGACCGCACACGCAGTAGCCGAGCAGAAGTCCGGCTGGCAGCGCAATGGCGGTGAGCACAAACTGCTCCCCGAGCAGAATCCATGCGACTTCGGCCTGCGTGAACCCGAGCACGCGCAGGGAAGCCAACTGTTGAACACGTTCCGAGTAAGCGATGCGCATGCCGTTGAACGCCACACCAAACGCGATCACACAGGCAAAGGCGAAGTTGATGGACGTGGACAGACGAACGCTCTCGTCCATGATCTTGCGGAAGCTGGCGATGACGGACTGGCGAACCGCCACTGCATTCACCGCTGGCAGACGCTTGAGCGTCGCATACAGATGGGCAGCCGCATGCTGATCGACGGACAGCCTCGCACCTGACCAGTTTCCACTCTCCCCAAGCAGCTTTGCCAGTGCATGCTGGTCCATGTAGGCCGCGACGCCCACCAGATCTCCGGACAGCCGCATCAAGGTGACTTGCCTGGTTTGACGCTCTCCTTCAAGCACTTCGATCGTGATCGGATCACCAGGTCTTATGCCAAGCACGGCGGCGAGTCGGGCCGAAACCACCAAGCCGTCCGGGGGCATATGCAACGGTCTGCCCTCATCATCAATTAGCCTGTGCAGATCCGCCTTCTGAGCGATCCCACTCAGCGAGACGCGCCGAGACCGATACCCCGCGGATAGCTTGACCGGTACATCGCGGAACCCCTCGACCTTCAGCACGCCGGGCAGACGCTCTATTGCGTAGATGGCTCGGTGGGATAAGGGTTGAGAAAAGGCCACCGTCACATCCTGCCGCTCGATTTGCTGGAACTGGGTATCGAAAAGGAAATCGATTGAATCGAAGAAAAACCCGCCGACGACAAGAATCGCGCTTGCGCACGCAATGGCCAAAGAACCAAGGAGCGACTTGACTGGCTGGCGCGCGATATTGCGCGCAATCATTCGCCACACCACGCTCATTTGCCGGTAGATGCCCGCACGCTCTACCCAGCCCACTGAAAACGCTGGCGGAACGACCGCGCGAAGCGCCTCGACGGGCATCAATCTCATGGCTTTCGCAGTGCTCGCGATGGCACCGCCAACCGCCGTTCCAAAGCTAATGAAGAACGCCCAGGCCATCGTCGAAAAATCGGCGCGAAACTCGAGGTGGGCCAGCCGGTAGTACCGGGCGTAGAGGTCGGTTAGATATGTCCCTAACGCCAATCCCCCTCCAATACCGACAACGGTGCCTGCCGCAGCAACGACGCATCCGAGCTGCAGGTAATGCAAACCGACTGAAAGGTCACCGTATCCAAACGCCTTCATCAAGCCGATCTGTGAGCGCTGTGTGTCGATCAGTCGGGTCAGGACGTTCTGCAGCAGAAACATTGCGACCAGAAAAAAGATGGCTGGCACATAGGTGGCAGTCACGCGGTTCTGTGCGATCTCGTCGGTAATGAACCGATTCGATATTTGGTGATCGCGGCTGATTGTTCCAAGTCCGCCGTACGGCAACAACGTTCGATCGATTTGCGCGATGACGTGCGGCGCGGGCACGCTGCCATCGAGAGACAGCACGAGATCATTGAAAGCGCCATCCATGCGGAACGCTGCCGAAACCGCATTCACTCCCATCCAGACTACGCCGTAATGGCGGTTGTCCGGGAAAATGGAGCCCGCGCCTGCCTCGTAGACATACTCCGGCGAGATTGCAAGACCAACAATGTGCAGGCGCTTCCAGCGGCCGTTCAGGATGGCGCTGAAGTACTCGCCCGCTCGCAGGCTGTTGGCATCTGCGAAGGCCGCGCTGACCAACACCTCATCCTCTCTGCCCGGCGCAATGTATCGGCCGCTTTGAAGATGCAGCAGGTTGAGCGCGGGCCAACCGAGCTCCGGGATGGAAACGAGGCGCGCCATGGCTGGCTCGGAAAGGCCAGGTATGTCGACCGTGACATCTGACACTACGCGTGCGTCCACATGTGACACTCCAGGCAATCCAGCAACGCGCGAGGCAATCTCCAGTGGTGCGCGCTTCAGATGCACGAAGAGATCGGCAAAACGGTATGACGCGTAGTAGTCCTGCTGGGCGTTCAACAAAGCCAGATAGGTGCTGCGCATCGCGACAAACGTGGCGACACCACATCCGACAACGAGGACTGCCGCCAAGACCTGCGCCCGCATTTGCCAGAGGTCTCGCCAGAGTAGCCGGACAAGCATGCTCACCATGCCAGGTCTCCGACTCGGGCACGCTGCCCGTTTCGGCGGTGCTCGACAATGGTGCCGCTGCTCATACGAACGACACGATCCGCCATGTCGGCGATGACGGCGTTGTGCGTGACGATCACGATCAGGGTGCCGAACTCGCGGTTCACCTGTTCGAGCACCTCCAGCACCAGTTGCCCGGTCCGAAAATCCAGTGCGCCGGTCGGCTCATCGCACAGAAGGACATCTGGCCGTTTTGCGACCGCGCGGGCGATGGCAACGCGTTGCTGCTCACCACCCGACATCTGTGAGGGAAAGTTATCCGCAAGCGTCCCGATCCCGACCCTGTTCAGAGCCTCAGTGGGATCCAGCGGATGCTCCGCGATGTCCGTCACCAGTGCGACGTTCTCGCGGGCAGTCAGGCTTGGAATCAGGTTGTAGAACTGAAAGACGAATCCAACATGTTCCCGTCGGAAACGCGTCAGGCCCCGGTCTCCCGCGTGGGAAAGATCGTGGTCCCGATACACGATGGAACCGCTCGTTGGTGTATCCAGCCCGCCCATCAGGTTGAGTAGCGTGGATTTTCCGCTACCCGACGCCCCGAGCAGCACAACGATTTCACCCGGCCCGACTTCCAGGTCGACGTGTTCCAGAGCGCGCACGCTCACGCTCCCCATTGGGTAGACCTTGCTGACGGCCTGAATATTGAACACCGTTTCCACGACACACCGGGCTGCTAGGAGGGCGGGCGAGTGGGCCGCTCAGATGTTTGGTGCTGCGCTGAATGCGACGTCCAGCGTTCTGCAATCGCCCTCCCCACCTGCATGCCTGTCGCAATGGCAACATCCACAGAATCAAAATCCGGAGAGACGTGGTGGAAACGCTCCAGTTTCGGATACTCCAACGCGGCTTGTTTTGGCGAGCAGACAAAGCCGGTGTAGGCGTACTTGAATCCATCGCAACGCCCAACGACCACCAGAATATGAATGGAGCAGCCACGGTGCTGTTCAATTGCCCAGGCCGACATATCGATCTCCTGCAAGGCGCTCGGGGTCGTAGTGCATGCCTGACTGATCAAGCTCTGCCGCCCATGTCTTGGCATGGTTTGCCGGGCGAAGAAGAGAGGGGCAACGCACTGGTTCTTTCAGGCTACTTGTATTCGCCCGCAAGGCGTTGACGTACCTCAACCACTGCGGACGCGATCCCTGCGGGCCCAGCGTGTCGGCAATACGTCTCAGGCTCGTTGCCAATGCACCCTGCTCAGCGTTCGACCTTTGTCCGTGTGTCTTTGGCGGAAGATGCAATCGATTCCCGTCGCCGCCATCGCAGGTGCTTCGTTTGCAACAAGTGCTGCCAATCCAGTTTGGCAAACCCATAGACGAGCGCCAGAAACACGACCTGCGACACGACGAAGTACACACCCATATACGCCCCGTCGATCTCCGTTTCCACATCCAGATAACGGGCACCAATCTGGGCAATGCGCGTCCAGGTCAGGTAGCTTATCCAGCGGCCAACGAAGAACGGCAGGCCGATCAACCAAAGCCGCATCCCAGTCAAGCCGTAGGCTATGAAGATGTAGTTGGATGGGAACGGGCTGAAGGCATACGCGAGCATCAGCCCGACCGTCATACCTTTGCGGTCTTCCAGCCAGGCACGTACAACGTCGATGTTCTGACGATCCGCCTCGCGCATCCAGCGGTTGCGTACGAGCGTGCAGGATAGCCGCGCCAGAACCAGGCGGCCGAGGGTTGCTGCGCAAGCGGCAATGCCCGCAAGAAGCACCGGGTTGGCATCAGGCCGTGAGAAGCCCACCCATGACATCACCATCCATGTGGGCGGTGCGAAGGCCGGCATCACATTCAGCAGCAGGATGGTCGCGAACAATGCGAGCAGGTTTGTCATGACGATCAAGCCTCTCCTCCGAGCACATGGAACAGTTCGTCTTCTTGTGCGCAATGCAGCCGCAGAATGGCATCGAGCCCATACAGCAAGCGTTGCAGCTCTTGCGTCACAGCGGCATCGGGGCCGTCGGCGGAAACATCCGCCACGATCCGGCCCAACAGGTTCGTCACGCGGAATATCTCGCGATGCATGGCGCTCATTGCCGCCATCGGGTCGTCTCCTCCGAGCAGGCGGGCGACGTCCGGATAGAGCTGGGTATCGTCTCGGCGCTCATGTGGCACCAGGACGTCAGCCAAGGACTGGTTGAGCGACAGCAGCGCGCCTTTTGCGGCACTGCCTCCCATATGGGGCAGTGAGTCTGCGACCATGCGGATCCGGCTCAGAATGGGCTCCAGCTCCGCGTGTTCAGCCTTGAGGCGCTCGACGTCTGCGCAGACGAGTGAACGGGTCGCTTCATCTGGCGTGGGCAATAGCGCTCTCAACGCGCTGGCGATCGCTAATACATCGATGAGCTCCTGCAGCATGGCGCCCGCCAACGGTGGTAGATGGCCCAGCGCTGCGACAACCATGGCTGCCAGCGACAAAGACATGCCAATCATCACGCTCTGCAGTGCCACGCTGCGTGTACGGTGCGCTATTCGGACCGCGTCAACGAGCCGATCCAGGCGGTCGACCAACAAGACAATGTCTGCAGCTTCCGAAGAGGCCGCAGCGCCGCGCGCACCCATTGCCACGCCAATGTCCGCCGCGGCGAGCGCAGGTGCATCGTTGACGCCATCACCGACCATGATCACCTTGCCGTCGGCGCGGGCGCCCCGAATCACCGCGAGCTTGGCCGCTGGCGACAGGGCCGCATGGACCTCCGTCACCCCCAACATGGATCCAACCGATTCGGCAACATCTGCCCGATCCCCGGTCAACATCGCTTGCCGTTTGATGCCCTCTCGACGCAGGAGTCGGAGCGCACGAGGCGCCTCAAGGCGAACGCGGTCAATCAACTGCAATGCGCCCACGAGTTCACCATTGACGCCGACAAAGACAGCCGACGCACCGGCATAGCTCACGCGCTTGGCGAACGCTTCCACCCAGGACGGCTCGGCGGACGAGCCCAAGACATAAGGCAATGAGCCGATGGAGACGACATGCCCGTCAACGCGGCCGCAAACGCCAGCGCCCGGACTCTCGACAACCCCACTTGGCAGTCGCAGCTTTGCACCCTGTTCGCGCGCAGCCTTGGCGACGGCTTCTGCCGTGACGTGATTCGATGCCTGTGCGATTGATCCGGCCAGGCCCAGCACAACATCGGACGCGTAGTGCGGTGCGCATTCAACATCGACCAGTCGTGCAAATCCGCTGGTGAGCGTGCCAGTTTTATCGAAGAACAGCGTGTCGGCCAACGCCAGCCGCTCGAGCGCGCCGCCGCCTTTGACCAGCACGCCTCGCTTGGCACAACGCGACAGCCCTGAAACGATGGCGACGGGCACTGCCAGGATAAGCGGACACGGCGTAGCCACGACAAGCACGGCAAGACAACGCGCCGAATCACCCGTGAGAATCCAGCTTGCCCCAGCGAGGAGAACGGCGACGCCCCCAAAGGCAAAGGCGTACCGGTCAGCCAGCCTTACGGAAGGACTGCGCTCGGACTGCGCCGCACTGACTAGCCGGACAACGCCTGCAAACGTGCTCTTTTCGGCGGATGCACTCGCGATCATCTCGAAAGCGGCGCCCACATTCAGCACGCCGCTGCAAATGGCATCTGCCGTCAAACGATGGCGGGTGAGCGATTCTCCTGTCAACGTGGATTCATCGAGATCGGCAGGCCCGGACAAGGTGCCATCCACCGGCACGACTTCACCGTGCCGCACCAGCAACCGGTCACCCGCTTGCACCTTCTCCAGACTGACTTGGTGCCACTGCCCGTCGGCGAAGCGATTGGCCCGCTTGGGTGCATGGCCGAGCAACGCGGTCATCTCGCGCTGCGCACGCGCTTGCGCGAAGTCTTCCAATGTGCGCCCCGTCGCGAGCATCAACGCAATGACCGCTGCGACCAGCACCTCGCCGGACAGGAGCGCAAAGCTGATCGATATCACTGCCAGAACATCCACGCCGGCCTGCCGTCGCATCAGTGACCGAACAATCGTGACGACCAGGGTTAGCCAGTTTGGAACGACACCAATCAGCCAGAGTTGCCACGCCAGGACATCGGCACCGAGGTACCGTGCCCACAACCCGGCCGCCAGAGTCAGCGCCGACACGGCAAGCAATGCTACGTTGGCGAGCAAGCGCGTGGAGTGCATCATTGAGCCTCTTGTCGGCGCAGTTTTCATGTGCGCTAGATCATGCGGCGCAGCAGCCGATCCTTCAGGATGAATTCGTGCCAGAGCGCCGCGGCGGCATGCAGCCCCACCGCGATATAGACCAGCGTGGCGCCCGACTCATGCACCTCCTTGGCCAAGTGCGCCAACGTCTTGTCTTGTGCAACCGCCAGCGGCAGATCCAGCCCGAACGGTTGGATCGGCTTGCCACCCCAGGCCAGTGCCAACAGGCCCAGAACGGGCATCCCAACCATCAGTGTATAGAGCGCGCCATGCGTAACTCGTGCTGCAAGCTGCATCAGCGGTGTGCCCGGAACGGGAGGCGGGGCCTGCGTGGCCACCCGGGCCAATAGGCGCAACACCATCAAAGCGAGCAAGGAAAGCCCCGCCGTCTGGTGAATGATGAATAGCGCTGCGCGCTCGGCACTGCCTTTCGGGAAGAAATCCATGATTTCGATGGCCACGACGGCGATCAACACCGCCAGGACCACCAGCCAATGGAGCGCGCGCATGGTGAAGGAGTATTTCAGTTCGGATTGCATAGCGTTATCCAGGATGTGTTGAGTAAGAGGTCAAGCGGCAGCAGATCAATCGTCGAAGTCCCACATCCGATGCAGATCGAGCTGGAGACGGCTGTCTGCCTCCAGCAGGTCGACGCGGGCGAGCCTCTCGGCCAGTTGGGCCTCGGCCAGACTACGGCGCGCGGCCAATAGCTCAGTCAGGCCCGACTCCCCTGCGCGATACGCGCGCATTGCCCGGTCGGAAGCGCTTTTTTGCAGCGTAGCCGCTTCCATCTGCGCTTGCGCGCTCGCCCGCTTGCCTTGCAAGTTGCCATAGAGCACATCGAATTCGGCACCGAGCCGCCGCTCGGCACCCAGCCTGCGCCGTGCCGCCGTTTCTGCATCGGCAGCGGCCGCCACCGCCGTTGAGCGACGATGCGCAGAACCGATCGGCATGGCAACGCTCACACCCATGATGCGTTCGGCACCGCCGCGCTCCACCGTAACAAACATGCCGACGGTCGGGTCGGGCCGACGCTCCAGATCGGCGCGCTTGGCCATCTGCTGCGCCTGCGCCTCTTCTGCCATGGCAAGCCGGTATTCGTGACTGTCCTGGATGTACTGGGTACGCAGTCGGTCTGGTGGATCGTGTGGATCTCGTTGCAACGGGGGTAGCGCGGTATCGGCGCCGAACGCGGGATGGCCCAGCCCTGGAAACCGGGCTTGCAACTCCGCCTGCGCAGTCTGTTCCGCTGCCGCGGCTGTCGCCAGCATGGCTTGCGTGCGCGCGCGATCAGCTGCGGCCATTTCGGCATCCAGGCGTGAGGCATCGCCCACTTGAACCCTGCGGGCAGTCAGCGCCGCCAGATCGGCAGCTGCCTTGGCATTTTCCAGCGCGGCCAGGCGTGCCTGGCCTGCTCGTACGGCACCAAACCACAGAGTCAGAACCTGGCGCGATGCCTCATGGCGTGCGTCCTTGACGGCAAGCTGGCCCGCCTCGGCGGCCGCGTCGGCGAGCTGCGCATCGGCTTGCGCTTTGCCCCATAGCCGTAAGGGCCGCTCCACAGTGATCTGCCCTTCGGCATGGCGCTCGGAAGGGTCGCGCACCTGGCGGCGTTGGCCAATCGCACGCACCACGGTTTCCGCCGTGCCGGCGCGGACGCCTTCAGCCCGGGCCAGTACGGCATCGCGGCGGGCCTCCGCCGCCAGCACATCGGGCGACAGCGCGACGGCCTCGCGCACGGCGTTCTCGGATGGCAGATGGCTCGACGAACCTTGCGCTTGCGCTACGGCCGTCCAAAGCACCAGCGTGCCCGCTCCCGCCAATACGATGCGAAACAGATCCAACCTCATTGTGAATCTCCTTGCCCGGCAGCCGCACGCGGCCGAGGCAACCCAAAGCGTTCAAACAGCAGGGGCAGAAGAAGCAGCGTCAGCGCAGTCGAAGAGATCAGCCCACCTGACACGACGATCGCCAGCGGCCGCTGAATTTCTGACCCTGGCCCGCTGGCCAGCAGCAGCGGAATCATCCCCAGCGCGGTAATGCAGGCCGTCATCAGGACGGGCCGCAGGCGGTCTCGCACGCCGGCGCGTACGGCTTGCGCCATGCCCAGGCCGGACTCCAGCAGCGTGTTGAAGTGCGAGACCAGCACCACGCCGTTGAGCACCGCGATCCCGAGCAACGCGATGAAGCCCACGGAGGCGGGCACCGATAGGTATTCGCCCGATATCCGCAACGCAGCAATGCCGCCCACGAGCGCGAACGGAATGTTGGCGACCACCAGCACGGCCTGCCGCACCGAGCGAAACGTCAATATCAGCAAGAGGAAGATTGCGCCCAGGGCCAATGGAACAACCAGCGCAAGGCGCGCTGCGGCGCGTTGCTGGTTCTCAAACTGGCCGCCCCACACGACGCGCAATCCTTTTGGCAACGTGCCAATGCCGCCGACTGCTGCCTGGGCTTCTTGCACGAAGCCGGCCAGGTCCCGACCATCGACATTGGCCTGGATCACGGCAAACCGGGCGCCGTCTTCATGGTTGATGCGCACAGGCCCATCCACGCGCTCGATATGCGCCAGAGAGGTGAGCGGCCATGCTTTTCCGTCGGGTGCCGTCACCAGAAGGCTGGTCAGATTTTCGGGTGCCTGCCGCAAGCCTGCTCCGCCACGCAAGATCAACGGCGTGCGGACGATGCCCTCGGGCACCACGCCAATCCGGTCGCCCTCGATCAGCGCCCGCAGTTGCGCCTGCAGCGCGTCGCCGGAGAAGCCAGCCTGACCGACGGCCGCCCGGTCCAGCGACACCTTCAGGTACTGCACGCCGCTGTTGCTGGGCGCAATCACCTCTGCCGCACCCGGGATGGTGCGGACCTTGGCAGCGATGGCCTGCGCCGCTGCATCGATGGCGGCAAGGTCGCTGCCGAAGAGCTTGATGGCAACGTCGCCGCGTGTGCCGGTCAGCATCTCTGAGACACGCATCTCAATGGGCTGCGTGAAGCCGTAGATCACGCCCGGGAAGCGCTCCATGACGCGCCGGATGGCTACCGCGATGTCTTCCTTGCTACCGCGCCACTGATCCTTGGGCTTGAGCACCAGGAAGGTGTCGGTTTCGTTCAGGCCCATCGGGTCCAGCCCAAGATCATCCGAACCCGAGCGCGCGACGATCGAGCGTATTTCCGGCACCTCCTTGAGGAGCGCCTGCTGCACACGTTGATCCATGTCGAGCGACGCAGCGAGCGAAACAGACGGGGCCTTCTGCAACTGCACGATCAGATCGCCCTCGTCCATCGTCGGCATGAAGGTCTTGCCGACCGACATGTACAACACCACGGCCAGCGCCAATGCTGCCCCGGCCAGCCCGAACACCGTGCGGCGATGCGTTGTCGTCCATGCCTGGATTCGCGCGAAACCGCTCGCGACCTTCCGCATCAGCCAGGGCGGTTCATCCGCATGTGAAAGCAAGAGCAAGGAAGCGAGGGCCGGGACCACCGTAAAGGCAATCACCACGGACGAGGCCAGCGCCAGCACGATGGTCAGCGCCACCGGCCCGAAGAGCTTGCCCTCCAACCCTTGCAATGACAGCAGCGGCAGAAACACGATGGCAATGATCGACACGCCCGACAGCATGGGTACCGCTACCGTTGCCACTGCATGGCGGATGACCGCACCGCGCAGCGCCGGATCTGTCTTGTGGTCTTGCGCGCGCGCCATGGCCGTCTCGATGTTCTCGACCACGACGACGGCCGCATCGACGAGCATGCCCAGTGCAATGGCGAGCCCGCCAAGGCTCATCAGGTTGGCCGTCAGACCCACATAGCGCATCAGGAGAAAGGTCGCCAGCATCGACAGCGGCAGAGTGGCCGCCACGACCAGGGCTGCCCGCACCCCACCCAGGAACAAATACAGCGTAATGACGACCAGCACGCTGGCTTCAATCAACGCGCGAACCACGGTATTGGCCGCACGGGTGACCAGCTCGCCGCGGTTGTAGAAGACGTGGGTCGACATGCCCTTTGGCAACTGCGGGCCGAGCGCATCGAGCCGCGCCTGTACCGCCTCGACCAGCTTGCGGGCATCGCTGCCGCGCAGGCCCAGCACCAGTCCTTCAACCGCTTCGCCGTTGCCGTCTTTGCTGACAGCGCCGTTGCGGGTCGCCTCGCCCAGCCGCACGGTTGCCACATCGCCGACCGTGACCGCAGGCGCGGAAGATAGGCCCTGTGCCGGCACCACGACAATCGCACGCAGATCATCCAGCCCGCGCACGCCGCCTTCTACACGCACGACCCAATGCTCGTCGCCGCGATCCAGCCGCCCTGCTCCGTCGTTGCGGTTGTTGGCGTCCAGCGCCTGGCGCAATTGGTCAAGGGTGACAGCGCGTGCGCGCAACCGCGCCGGGTCCGGTGTCACCTCATAGCTGCGCACCTCGCCGCCGAGGGCGTTGACGTCGGCCACACCCGCCACGGTGCGCAGCGCTGGCCGGATCACCCAGTCCAGCACGCGGCGCCGCTCGGCCAAGGAATAGCCATCGCCCTCCACCGTGAACATGAACATCTCGCCCAGCGGCGTGGTGATGGGCGCCAGGCCGCCCACAGCCGTCGACGGCAGATCGCGCGCCAAGCCGGCCAGACGCTCTGATACCTGCTGGCGCGCCCAGTAGACGTCCACCCCCTCTTCAAAATCGACGGTCACATCGCTGATGCCGTATTTGGACACCGAGCGCACGATCGTCTTGTGCGGCAGGCCGAGCAGCTCCTGTTCGATCGGCGTCGAGACCCGCTGCTCGACCTCCTCAGGCGTCATGCCCGGCACCTTCAGCACAACCTTGACCTGTGTCGGCGAGATATCGGGAAACGCGTCGATCGGCAGGTTCAGATACGCCCAGACGCCGGCGGCAGCCAGCACACCGGCCGCGATCAGCACCAGCACGCGCTGGCGCAACGAAAACTCAATCAGGCGGGGCAACATCACTGCTCTCCCGCCAGCAAGCCCTTGAGCGCACCGACACCTGTCACCGCTACGCGCGTACCGGCTGGCAAGTTGGCACGGATGATGGCGATGGCGTCGTCTGTACTGGCGACAGTGACATCCTGGAAGCGGAAGCCCTTATCGGTCGCGACGAACACGCCTGGCACGCCCCGCACGTAGACCAACGCGGCCACAGGAACCCGCAGCAGGCCAGAGGCGCTTGCATCGGCCTGGCCGCGCAGCTTGAGCGTGACATTGACGCTCTCCCCGGCACGCAGGTCTCCACGCCGCTCCAGCGATGCGCGCACACGCACGCCTGCAGTGCCATCACCGGAGGGCGCAACACCAATGACCGAGCCCCCCGCGCCGCGTTGCGCGACCTCGACGCGGTCACCTGTGGCCGGCACCGGTATATCGCGGCCGACGAGCAGGTCCAGTTCCAGAGCGGCCGGGTCAACGATCCTGAAAAGGGGTGCCGCCGCTTCTACGCGCGCCCCCGGAACGGCGTTGACTTCGGACACCACACCGCCACGGCTGGCAACCAATTGCGCCTCACCAACCGGGCCGCTGAATGCGATGCCCGCGGAGGCCAGCTCTGCCCGCCTCGCCTTGACCATGGCGCCGGCTTCAGCGGCCCTCGCCTGCGTTGCCTGCCAACGGCTTGCAGCGATGATGCCGTCGTCATACAGCGCCTTGTCGCGTGCGAGCGATTGCTGCGCGAGCCGCGCCTGCGAGTTGGCTTCCGTCAGTGCGCGGCTGGTTTCGAAGAGCTGCGGGCTCAAAAAACCGGCCAGCGGCTGGCCCGCCCGGACGGTTTGCCCGACCGACACCAACACCCGGGGCACCATGCCCCCGTATGGGGCGGCCACCACATATTGCGCATCCGGCTTGAGAACGACACGCGCATGCGTGCCGACCTCCAGCCCTGAAGCAGCGGCGACTGGGCCGAAGCGCACGCCGAGGGAGCGCGCCTGCTCAGCCGATAGCGGCACCACTTGGGCGCCTGCTTGGGCAGCGGCCTGCTCAAGGGGAAACGCGATCAGCGCAATACACGCACTGGCCGCGACGATTCGTTTGAAAGACATGCCTGACTCCAATCCTCGGAGGCGACGCCACGGACGCCACCTCTGATTGCCGCGCATACGCGAGCGAGCTCAAGATCAACCGTCGCTCAGCATTTCCATGCGACGCGAACGACAAACTCTTATGGTGGATGGCCCATGGAAAGCGGAGTTGCTACCGCCGCGTAGCGTTAGGCGTGCGCAATGCAGCAAAAGACAGCGCTTTTGACACATTCATCATCGCCAATGCAGACACGAGAGGCTTGTTGCAAGTCAACAAGTCACGGAGCAACGCGCACGCCGGCCGTCAACCGGGTACGGATCAGAACTTCAGCGGGGGAGCTTGGGCCGGAGGTGGCCGATTGATGCGATCGCGCCAGCGCGCTCGAACAGGCGCTGGCTGATAGGCGGGACGTAATACAGCGGCGCCGGCAAGCGCCGCAAGGAGAAGGAACGTCAGCGCGGATACGCCGGCGGCGGCCGCTGCCCAAAGAAATGCGGCAAGGTCTGCCGGGCCAATGGCAGGCTCGACATCCACCTCGAAGGGTTCCTGGCTCGTCAATGCCCAGTCATGAAGACGGGGTGCGACCTCCGCAATAGCGGGAGGACGGTGAGCAAACGATACGGATTGGAAATGAGAATCAACCGCGGCGGGAAGCGCGGTGTGCACGTGCAGGCCAGATTGTTTCGGTGTTCCGAGATGGCCGTGCAGAAGCGGGCTTAGCAGCTGCATCAACACGATGGTCAACAACAGCATTGCCCGGAGCGAGAGGCTTGCGGTCGCACGTGACATTTGCGAATTGTAACGCAATGTGCCTTTCGTTTGGCGGCACCAGGCCACTGGCTCCCCAGAAAACTCTGGCCGCCAAGCGCTTCGTACGTGCATCGTGAGATGTCCCGAAACAGCAGCCGACGGTGCGGCAATCAAGCTCAACCGATTCCCATCGGAGACAGTCCCACCACAGCATGCGTCAACGCATATGCCGACGAATACTCCAGCTCGCCCGAGGCCTGCGCGTGGATCGTGAACAGCGGTTGCCCAACATTCACTTGATCCCGCAGTCGCACACGCATCTGTACGCCCGCGACTTGACGCATCGGCGCGCCCGCAAGCTTTGCAATGCGGGCAAGGTGGCGGTTGTCGATGTGGGTGACGATGCCATTTTGCTCGGCAACGACGTCGCGGCGGAACACGGCTTCTCCGGGGATGCGCAAGCCACCCTGCGCCTCGCAGATCGCTTCGAACTTTCGCCATGCAGCACCGCTGTCCAGCAGGTCGGTTGCCATGACAAGCCCCGTTCCGGCAACAGCCGTACCGCAAAACTCCAGCAATGCGCCGGCCAGCAATAGAGACCGTTCCCGCAAGTCGAACGGCGCGGTAGGGGTCCGTTGGAGTACAGCCAGAACGTCTCTTGCTTCCAGCGCAGGGCCGATCCCGCGGCCAACGGGCTGCGCGCCATCCGTGCGCACCATCAGCACCTGCACCCCAAAAGCTTGCGCCACACGCTTGAGCAGCATTTCAAGGCGTTCAAGGTCTTCGACACTGCGGACTTTGGCCGTCGGCCCCACAGGCACGTCGATCAACACATGGGTGGACCCGGCCGCGATCTTCTTGGAGAGAATGGACGCCACAAGCTGGGCATCGCTGTCGACGTCCAGTGCCCTTTCCACTCGAATCAAGACGTCGTCCGCCGGGCTGAGACTCAATGCCCCGCCCCACGCGAGCGATGCCCCAACCTGCCCCACAACGCATCGCAACTCTGCCGCGCTCAGGTTGACGCGGGTGAGCGTTTCCATCATGTCGGCGGTGCCCGCAGGCGAGGTGATGGCGCGTGACGACGTTTTAGGCAGCAGCAGCCCCGCCGCCGCACAGATGGCAACGACGATAGGGCTGGTGCGATTGCCGGGCAGACCGCCCACGCAGTGCTTGTCTGCCACGACCGCGCGGTCCCACTGCAGACGCTCTCCGGAGTCGACCATCGCTTGTGTGAGGTCGATGGTCTCCTTGATGGTCATGCGACCAGATGCGCAGGCACTCAGGAATGCCGCGATATGGACATCGGCATAACGCTCATGCGAGATGTCAGCAATGATCTCCTGCAATTGCTTGGCGTCCAGATGCCCGCCATAGATCTTGGCCCGCAGGGCGCGCAGCGACTCAAGCGACGGCGCGTGCCTGACGCAGACTTCGTCACCCGGGCGCGCCATCAACGAATCGACCGCGCTGGCTGACAGGCTCACCTCATGCTTTTCCAGCAACCCCGAGCCCACGAGGTTCAGCGTGGCGATCAGCGATCGCTGCCCGATCTGGACTTCTACGCGGGCCTGCGCGGCAAAGCCCTCGGACCGGCAGATCGCGCTGTCCGGGTGCATGTAGATGACGTGCTCCTGCCACGTGTCAATGCCAAGCGCCTTGAACCTGAGGCATCCCGGCGGCGCAACGGGTGCGTCAACCGAGGGCATGGAGATGGTGGTCATGACAGGCACGTCAGCCAGCGAAACGGAAGTGCCCGCTGTGCAGCGTGATCTCCTTGGAACCTGTTTGCTCGAACAGAAGGCGTGCAACTTCTTCGATATCTCCGCGGTGCACCTTGAACGCGCTCAGCAGATCGTCCGACCGGCAGGAAAGCGCACCAAAATGATCCTCGAGGGCTTCCGCCGTGATTGCGTAGCTTGCGGAGCAGCCATCGACCGACGCGCGGCATTGCAGGCGCGGCCCTGCTGCGCAGTATGTCGGGTCGTCAGGCAGGAACCTGATCTGTTTCATGATGGCCTCCAGATACGAAAGCGCCCCGGTCAAACAAGCATCTGTTTGCTCAAAGGCAGGGGTAGATCAAACATGCGTGAAATGGCATCGACCAGCGGCCCTGTCAGTGCAATCTGGTTCGAAGGATGCGGGATCGTGTCGCACGTGACCACCTCGGCGCTGGCCGCACACAGCTGGCTGTACGCGTCGGCGGCGAACACAGCATGCACTCCTACGCATACCGGCTGCGGTTTGCCGGCGCGCTGCAGCAAGCCTGCGGCCGCAAGCATCGTGCGCCCGGTCGAGATGATGTCGTCGACGAGTACCGGCACACACCTTGGTGGAATGTTCGGCAACTCAGTCACTTCCACGTGCCACGCACTGTGTCGCGTCTTGGTCAATGCTGCCCATGGGGCCCCGCACATGCCTGCTACTTGCTCGACCCACTGCCTGCTTTCCTCGTCAGGCCCGATCAGGAACGGCGCCTGTACATGGGTCTGAATCCATTCGGCAATGGCAGGGGCGGCTTCCACGGCGACCGTCGGCACGCGATAGACCTCCGACAAATGCGAAATGCGATGCAAGTGCGGATCCACCGTGACAAGCCAGTCGAACACGGGATTGAGCAAGGCGGCAAAGTGTTCCGCAGCGCGAATCTCGCCCGCATTGAAGATGACATCCTGCCGCATATACGGCAGGTACGGCGCAATCAGGCCAACGCGGCGCGCCCCGCCCTGGCGTGCGGCAATTGCCAGCCAGAGCAGTGGCAAGAGCTTCTCGTCGGGATGATCGAGTGTGCAGACAATGGCCACTTCTGCGCCGTGCACGGGCGTGTAAAGCCGCACGTACGACTCTCCGTCGGGAAAGTGGGTCACTGCGGCATGCCCCAACTCCGCGCGCAGCGGAATGGCAAGTCGCATGGTGGCGGTGTCGCAGCCGGGCATGGCAATGAGCACACGCTGCGGGTCCAGGGCAACGGTCGGGGCGGTCATGCACCCTCCAGTTCGTAGGACTGGCGGTACTCCGGCATGCGGACCGGCCACTGCAATTCATGCTCGATCCGCTGGCGCAAGGCGTCGCTGGCGGCTGGCTCGCCATGCACGATGAAGGTCTGCTGTGGCGGCCGCGTGAAGCCCCGTAACCAGGTCATCAGTTCATTGGCATCCGCGTGGGCGGACAGATTCTGGATCTGCTCAACCGAGGCTCGGATGGCAACCTCGCGTCCGTGCACGCGCAACGCCCTTTGACCGGCCAGCAGCGCGGCGCCCCGCGTGCCGGCGGCCTGGAAGCCCGACATCAGGATGGCGTTGCGCTTGCCGCCGCCAAAGCTCTTGAGGTGATGCAGCACCCGCCCGCCGGTTGCCATGCCGCTTGCCGCAAGAATGATCTTGGGCGCGCGATCGTTCCCCAGATGCCTCGACTGTTCAGGGCTCTGCACCGGAATGGCCAATGCACAGGCGGCCTGGCAGTCGGCAGCCTCGATATGCAGATCGTCAATATGATGCGCAAACACCCCCGTCGCCAGTTCGGCCATCGGGCTGTCGAGGTAGATCGGCACATGTGGAATCCGATGCTCGCGGATCAGCATGTAAAGGCAATACAGAAGCTCCTGCGTACGCCCCACAGCGAAAGCCGGAATCAGCAGCGTGCCGCCCTGCCCGATGGTCCGCTGCACAACCTGCTCGAGTGCATCGAGCGGGTCCCCCTCCGGATGCACGCGATCGCCATAGGTCGATTCGACCAACAGGGTATCGGCCTCCGCAATGGGCTCGGGTGGCCGCATGACGGGATCGACCTGCCGCCCCAGGTCGCCGGAGAAGACAATGCGGCGCCCCTCGGTCAGCAATGTTGCCGTGGCCGCACCGATGATGTGTCCTGCACGGTGGAACTCGGCTTCCACGCCGTCGGCAACGGAGAAGCGCTCGCCATAGCCGACGGGATGCAGCCGGCGTAACGCCCTGGCGGCGTCCTTTTCGTCATAGAGCGGCAACGCGGGATGATGGCGCGAGAACCCTTCGGCATTCGCGTACTGTGCATCCTCCTGCGCAAGCCGAGCGCTGTCAGGCAGCAGGATGTTGCACAGTTCAGCCGTGCCTTTCGTGCAATAGACCGGACCATGAAACCCATTGCGCACGAGCAGCGGCAGGTAGCCGCTGTGGTCGATATGGGCATGCGTGAGCACGACCGCATCGATGTGATGCGGGTTGACGGCAAGCTTGTCCCAGTTGCGCAGACGCAGCGACTTGTAGCCCTGAAACAGCCCGCAGTCGACCATCACACGGTGCGCGCCGGTCTCAAGCACATACTTTGAGCCCGTCACCGTGTCGGTTGCGCCGAGAAATTGCAGCCGCATGCCACAGACCCCTGGCGCCTAGCGAATCGTGATGCGCTGCTGTGGAGAGGCGTCCTTCTTGGGCAGCGTCACACGCAGCAGTCCGTTTTCGTACGTGGCGTCGACCTTGCTCTCATCGACTGCCGCATCCAGCGTGAACATGCGCTGCATGGTGCCGCTGTAGCGCTCGCTGCGGATGATGCGTTCGCCTTCCTTCTCTTCGGAAGTGCGCTCCACCTTGGCCGAGATCATGACCGTACCGCGATCGACCGTCACGTCGATATCTTCCTTTTTCGCACCCGGGATTTCTGCGACAACGCTGTATGCCTTGTCAGACTCCGTCACATCCACCTTGAATGGCAGCACGCTATCCATGCTGCCGCGAACCGAGCGCAGAAGCCCCTGGAAGATATCGCCAACCGGTTCAATGGCGAACGGGTCATAACGCTTGAGTTGACTCATGACTGCCTCCTGATGAGTGATCCCAGGGTTCCTGGGGTCAATAGATTCATCGTGGCACGGCAGTGCCGGAGCGCCTTGCGGCAGATCAACGGTGGCGCACGGTAGCCGTCGCAAGCGCGGCCTGGGACTCGCATCAAGCACATCGCTTCTGAGGTGCCGGCTGCCGTGTCAGGCTTTCCTGACATGGAAACCCGCGGCTCCGACAGCATTCTCAGCGCAGCCTGCATGACGCCGGCGTGTGCACTGCCAATACTGGTGGCACACCACCAAACAGCGCAGCATCTTGTCGCATCGCCCCCCTAGAACTCGACAACGCCCAGCCAGTACAACGGAGCGCGCCATGAGCCGGAACATCGAATGCATCGCCCTGTGGAATGCGCCGCAAGACCTCGCCGCTTTTGACACTGCGCTTCCTGTTGGCGCACACCTTGTAGCGGACCGCCATGGGTACGAACACCACGGCATCTATGTCGGCAATGGGCAGGTCATTCACTACGCCGGCTTCTCGCGCCGTCAGCGCCGCGGGCCGGTGGAGCGCATCTCCATTGGCTGCTTTGCATGCGGTTTTGCAGTGACCATCCAGCGCGACGCCAGCCCCTGCTACGACGGTGAAGAAGTCGCCCGCCGTGCCGGTTCACGCCTGGGGGAGCGCAATTATCGGCTGCTGACCAACAACTGCGAGCACTTCTGTTCGTGGTGCCTGTTCGGAGAATGCCGCAGCGCACAGGTGGAGGCGTGCCTGAAAAGCCCCGTGCGAGCTGCGCGCACGCTATTCAAGCTGATGCTGCTGGCGCTTTCGACCGAATGTCGGACCGCACACCCGCAGGCTCGGGCCGCGTGACACCGGAGAACTCCATGCCCCAATGCAATACCTCGTTGCGCGAGCTGGTCACCAAGTGGTTTGGCCTGAGCGATATGCCGCATCTGCGAATCACGCGCCTGCATTGCCCCGGCGTCGATTGCGGCTGCGTGCGGGCGGAGCTGACGACATCCGCCCGCCCGCTTGCCATCGTCTTCTTTCGTCACCAGGCGGGCTGCTGGAGGTTGTTTCCGCCATCGCCCACACGCCGCCGATAGTGGCAACGTAAGTTTTCCTGCTGTAAGCCGACCCCAACTTGCGGGTGGGTTGATCCGCATCAACCGTCATTCCGGCTCAGGCACGAACATCAAGGTTCGATCCGGATGCCGGTTGACGCACGACCAAGCGAAGGTGAACACGTGAAAGAGAGTATGCAGCCACGGCAGCAAAGGTTCTCGCTCTGGTACGCCGTCATCGTCGCGTTGACCATGCTGGCGTTCCAGACGCTGTTCATGTCCGAGCAGGTCGACACACTCCCCTACAGCGACTTCAAGGCCCTACTGCATGCGGGCAAGATCAAGGACGTCGCCATTGGTGACCAGGACATCACCGGCACGTTCTCGACGGAAGGCGTCGAGGCGTTGCTGACGCAGCAGCAAGTCGATGCCATCCACCGTACGGGCAAGGGCGACCATCCTTTCCAGACCCTTCGCGTGAATGACCCGGCTCTTGTTCAGGAGCTGGAGGCGGCAAAGGTGCGCTTTGTCGGTCGGCCGGACAACAAATGGTTGAGCACCCTCTTGTCGTGGGTTGTGCCTGCGCTCCTGTTCTTCGCGGTTTGGAACTTCCTGATCCGGCGCATGGGCGGGGCCGCCGCCGGTGGGCTGATGGAAATCGGTAAGAGCAAGGCAAAGGTCTACATGCAAAAGGAAACCGGCGTGACCTTCGCCGACGTTGCCGGCATCGATGAAGCCAAGGACGAGCTGTCGGAAATCGTGAGCTTTCTGAAAGAGCCACTGCGGTATCAGCTCCTGGGCGGCAGGATTCCCAAGGGCGTGTTGCTTGTGGGGGCACCCGGCACGGGCAAGACGCTGCTTGCCAAGGCAGTTGCCGGTGAAGCAGGCGTGCCTTTTTTCAGCATGAGCGGGTCGGAGTTTGTCGAGATGTTCGTTGGTGTAGGTGCCGCACGCGTGCGGGATCTGTTCAGCCAGGCCGAATCCATGGCGCCATGCATCATCTTTATCGATGAACTCGATGCCCTGGGCAAGACGCGTGCGTTCAACCTGGTTGGTGGCAATGAAGAGCGCGAGCAGACGCTGAACCAGCTTCTGGTCGAAATGGACGGCTTTGACAGCAACAAGGGCGTCATCATCATGGCCGCGACGAACCGGCCCGAAATACTTGACCCTGCGCTGCTTCGTCCTGGCCGGTTTGACCGTCATGTCGCCCTGGACCGTCCGGACCTCAAGGGGCGAGAGCAGATCCTCAAGGTCCACGCCAAAAACGTCACGCTGGGGGCCGATGTCGACCTAGGCAAGATTGCCGCCCGAACACCGGGCTTTGCCGGCGCCGACCTGGCCAACCTCGTCAACGAGGCGGCGCTTCTTGCGGCGCGCGAAGGTAAATCCGCCGTCGAGACCACCGACTTTGACCAGGCGCTTGACCGCATCGTTGGCGGCCTGGAGAAGAAGAACCGCGTGATGAACGCCACGGAAAAGGAGACCATTGCGTACCACGAAGCCGGCCATGCCATCGTGGCCGAGCACCGCCCCCTGGCCGATCGCGTTTCGAAGGTTTCCATCATTCCAAGAGGCATCGCGGCCCTGGGCTACACGCAGCAGACACCTACGGAGGACCGCTATCTCCTCAAGCACAGCGAATTGCTGGACCGGCTCGACGTGCTGCTGGGCGGCTACGTTGCCGAGCAGATCGTGTACCACGATGTATCGACCGGTGCGCAAAACGACTTGCAACGCGCCACTGACATGGCCCGCCAGATGATTACCCAGTTCGGCATGAGTGAACAGCTCGGACTGGCGACCTATGAGCAGACGCCCAACCCGCTACTCGCCGGCACAGGCTTGATGCAGCGCGAGCGCAAGGAATATAGCGAAGACACAGCCCAGTTGATCGATGCGGAAGTGCGCAAGGTGTTGTCCGATGCCAGCGCACGCGTGACCGCAACACTGGAAGGCCAGCGTGCCAAACTGGACGCTTTGTCGCGTATGTTGCTGGACAAGGAGGTGGTTGACCGCCACGACCTCGACATGATTCTGGCTGGCAACGTGACCCCAATGCCGCCCCCGAAGGCAGAAGCGGGCTCCCCCGCCAGCGTTCCAGCGCTAGTGCCCGCGCAACAGCCGCATTCACGGTAACAGCGCCGTGGTCAATGGCTCGATGGCGGAGGTTTCGTCCAGATGGATCAGCGCGTCAAACTGGGCACCGATGGCGGCATCGAAGTAGTGCGAGGCGTACTCGGTTTTCGGCAGGTACAGCACACCGATTGCCCGCTCCAGCAGCGGCTCATGGAACACATCTGCCGCCGCATCGCCAAGCGGCAGGAGGAAGCGATCCAGCCCGGTGCTATGGAACACATGTTCCCAACTGTCCGGCCGCGCGGGGCGCACCCATTTCCGCTCGGCCTCGCCGCCCCACTCGGATGCGGCGCATACATGGCCCGTATAGGTGGTAAAGCCGACAAGCAATGCGGCGCCTCCCACCCGCTCACGCACGAGCTGTCCAAGGTTCCACTCATGCCGGCTGGCGGACTCCGTTGCCCGCGCATCGCCCACATGCGAGTTGTGCGCCCACACGACGACCCGTCCGTCGCCGCCTCGGCGCTGCCGGTATGCAGCCAAACCAAACAGCGTTTGTGCCATGTGCGCATCGCGCAGGTTCCACGTATTGACGCGGTGCCCGAATGATTCGCGGTAGTACGCTTCTGCGTTGACGACAACGATGGCGTTCTGCTCGGCAAAGAAATGCGAGTCGATGGCAGCGATCCCGTCCTGCTCGATCAGCCTGGCCTCGCTTGCCCGAAGCCGACGCAGTTGCTCGACCACCTCGCGTTGCGCTGGCAGCCTCAAACCTGCGGCGGCTTCGTAGCCGTACGTCATGGGTTCACGCACATGGTCCAGTGCCGCGTAGTGCATGCGCGCCACCGCTGCCTGCTCGGGGTCGGTCTTCTGCAGGTATTCGATGACGGCCTCGGCAGACCGGTACAGGCTGTACAGATCCAACCCATAGACGCCCACACGTTCTGAGGCAGCAAGGGCCGTATTGTGCTCATGCAGCCAGGTGATGAAGTCGAGCATCTCCGGGTTGCGCCACATCCACTCCGGAAAACGCTGGAAATCGCCTAGCGCCTCGGTAGCGGTGTCTGCGCCCTCGCCCTGGACATAGCGGTTGATGCGCCACACGTCCGGCCAATCCCCCTCGATGGCGACAGCGTCAAAGCCGCCTTGCACAATCAGCTGCCGTGTGATGTCTGCGCGTGACTGATAGAACTCGCGTGTTCCGTGCGTAGCCTCGCCAAGAAGAACGTAGCGCTTTCCCTTTGCCATCTCCAGCAGGGGGGCGTAGTCGGCAGCGCTTCCGGTGAGGCGGCTGGCCGCTTCGCGGACACCAAGAAAAGGCGTGAGAGGGGCAGACATGGGCGACGGACTCCACGGATGCAGCGGCAGTATCTGCAGTCTAGGCAGCGCTGATACACGTCGATTGCGCTATCTCAAGCGACGATCCACTCGGCATTGCGGCGCAACTCGACTCGAGTCTGGCCCGATGAGAGCTGCTGCACGCAGAGTTGATTCAGCCCAAAGTGCGCCGCGCTGCGGGAGGTACTCTGAGAATTGTCCACCGCGACTGCGTTGCAGATTCTGGTCTGCAGCAGGCCGGAGGAACTCGCCCTCATAGGAGTCAACATGAAACAACGCTCTCAATCCGAACGAGTGCGGCCGGCACGCTGGAGCCCATTTGCCGTCGAGCCGATCCACAACCGGTATCGGCAACCAGACAAGGCACCCGCGGCAAGCTGCTGCCCAGTCTGCGGTGCTGTCTACCTCAAGGGCCGCTGGTTATGGCGCAGTCCACCGCCCGGAGCCACTTCGTTGATCTGCTCTGCATGCCAGCGTGCCGCCGACCAGATGCCTGCGGCTAGAATCCACCTCTCGGGGGACTTTGAGGCGGCCCATCGGGAGGAGATCCTGACACTCGCACGCCACCGCGAGGCAGATCTGCGGGCAGATCATCCGATGGAGCGCATCATGGCCATCGAATCCACGAGCAGCGGCACTGACATCCTGACGACCGGGTTTCATCTGGCGCGCGACATCGGCCACGCAATCCACCATGCATTCCACGGGCACCTGACATTTGACTATGGCAACGCCGAAACCGAACTGCACGTGAAATGGAGCCGGTAGCGCCGAGGGGGCGTTCCGTAGCGCCCCCAGCCGCCTAGCCGACAGACCGATCATCCATACAACGGATCATCGCCGGCCTTGCGAGCCAAGCGGCGCTTCAACAGCGGTCAATCAGGCCGAGGCAGGTGCGACTCAAGTCAATGAGACCTCTGCGAAGCGCTGCTCGATTTCGGCGGCGCTGCCAAGTTCGGTACCGGCATGGCTCAACGCGGCTGCGGCGGCGGCCATGCCGTACCGAAATGCCTCTCGCATGCCTGCATCGCGGTTTAGCGCCCACACCATTCCGCCCACGAAGCTGTCACCTGCCCCAATCGTGCTGAGAATTGACGTTCCGACAGCACCCGAGCGGACAACCTCTTCCTGCGTGACGAGCATGGCGCCGCCCGCACCCAGGGTGAGCGCGACCACCTGCGCGTGCCCCTTGCGGACAATCTCCCGCGCAGTCTGCATGCAATCCGCTTCCGTCTCCAGCGCGTGCCCCGTCAGTTGCCGAAGCTCGTTCAGGCTCGGCTTGATCAGGTATGGCGTATGCGGCAACGCAGCACGCAATGCCGGACCGGCGGTGTCCAGTACGACGCGGCTACCGCGCGCCTTGGCCCTGTCAATGACCCATGCATAGAAATCGTCGGCAACCCCAAGTGGCAGGCTTCCGCTCAGCACCAGGTAGCGCGGCGCTGGTTGCAGCGCATCGAGGTGGTCCAGGCAGCGCTGCCATTCCGCCTCCAAGACGACCGGCCCCGGCATGACGAACCGGAACTCCCGGTGGCTGCACAGTTCCGTCACGGAAAAATTCTCTCGCGTCTCTCCTTCGATCCCGAGGGCTGCGAACGATAAGCCCTCTGCCGACAGGAGACGCGCCAATCGCTCGGCCACCGGACCGCCGGCAAGGTAGATGGCGAGGCAATCCCCGCCCAGGCGATGGACAACGCGGGCGACGTTGATTCCGCCCCCTCCAGGGTCACAGCGGGCCGGTGCGCAGCGCATCTTGTGCGTATCCGTCAAGCGCTCCACCGACGTGGCGATATCGATTGCGGGATTGACCGTGAGCGTGACGATTTCCGGCATTGCACACCTCCAGGGGGCACGACTGGCAGCATGACAGTGCCAACGTGTCCAGGCGATTTTTCTGGGCGCAGGGTAATCGGCCCTCGTTTGATACGGCACAAAACCAGCGCCATCCATCATGCCAGTATTGATTCGACTGGCCGAGTCACCCTTGCTGCTTGTCGTCCCAGGTTAGGGATCGGCTTGAAAATATAGGAGACGCAATCGCCATGAAGACCGCATCACAAAACCACGGGCACCTCACCGCGAAAGAGATCAGAGAGATCATCGGCCCGTTCGAGATGGAGGTGTTGACTCGTATTCTTGCGATTGATCCGACCATCGAGGATGTGCAGATCGCCTACAAGTGGCTTCGCTCAGACGAGCATCTCGTTCGCGGCATGAATATCGAACTCACTGGTAAGGCCAAGACGATCTATGAGCTCCTTGACGCCGAGTTTCCGGACTTCGACGCATTCGGGCATGGCGCCTAGGTTCCTCTTGCAACAATCCGTCGAACCCGCACCGAAAGGGAGGCCGTCATGGTCAACGACACCGCGCACGTTGTCTGGCTCGAAAATCTCCGGCGGACCGATGTTCCACGGGTCGGCGGCAAGAATGCGTCGCTCGGCGAGATGCTGGCCAACTTGGCGGGACGGGGCGTCAACGTTCCGCCGGGCTTTGCACTGACAGCCGATGCTTTCAGGCAATTCATAGAGGCAAATGATTTGCAGCCGGTCATCTTCTCGGCGCTCACCGACCTCGATGACAGCAAGCTTTCCCTGGCCGAAGCGGGACTTGCCATCCGACGCGCCATGCTTCGCGGTGAATGGCCAAAAGAGACGGCGCGGGCAATCCGTCTTGCTTACGATGAACTGAACCGCCGAACAGGGCAATCCGACTTGGACGTTGCCGTGCGATCCAGCGCAACGGCCGAGGATCTGCCAGAAGCAAGCTTCGCTGGGCAGCAAGAGACCTATCTCAACATCAAGGGCGAGCGCGCCCTGCTTGACGCCTGCCGGCGCTGCTACGCGTCGCTTTTCACCGACCGGGCGATCAGCTACCGCCAAGCGAAGGGAATCGACCATCTGAAGGTCGCGCTGTCGGTCGGTGTCCAGCGCATGGTGCGATCGGACCTTGGGGGCGCCGGCGTCATGTTTTCCATCGATACCGAGACGGGCTTTGACAAATCGGTCCTGATCAATGCGGCCTGGGGTCTTGGCGAAAACGTGGTTCAGGGAGAAGTCGATCCCGATGAATATGAGGTCTTCAAGCCGCTGTTGTCGGAACCGTCGCTATCGCCCATTGTCGGGAAAAAGCTTGGCGGAAAAAGCCTCAAAATGATCTGCACAACCGACAACGAGCAGCCGACGAAGAACGTCCCCACCTCGAAAGCCGAGCGTGCGGCTTTCGTCCTGAGCGACCACGATATCCTGGCTTTGTCTCGCTGGGCCTGCGTGATCGAACAGCACTATGGCCAACCGATGGACATTGAATGGGCAAAGGACGGGCTCACCGGCGAGGTGTTCGTCGTGCAAGCCCGCCCGGAAACGGTCGAGTCACGTCGTGAAGCCAGTGCGGTAAGGACGTGGCATATCAAGAAGGCAGGCCGCAAGATCCTCTCCGGTGTCAGCATCGGCGAAGCCATCGCCGCCGGCAAAGTCTGCATCATCGAAAGCCCCAGCGACATGGGGCGTTTCGTCGACGGCGCCATCCTGGTCACCCAGACGACGGATCCGGATTGGGTGCCCGCCATGCGGCGGGCGGCTGCCATCATCACCGACCAGGGGGGACGCACATCGCACGCAGCGATCGTCAGCCGAGAGCTGGGGCTTCCAGCCATCGTCGGCGCCGGTAACGCGACGCATCTGCTGCATGACGAGCAGGAGATCACCGTGTCATGCGCAGAAGGCCGAGAAGGATTCGTCTACGAAGGCATTGCCGACTTTGCGGTCGAGGAGATCGACTTTGGCAATATCCCTGCGACGCGCACCAAGGTCATGCTGAACCTCGCCAACCCGGCGGCGGCGTTTCGCTGGTGGCGGATACCCGCCGACGGTGTCGGGCTCGCGCGAATGGAGTTCGTCGTGAGCAACCATATCAAGATCCACCCGATGGCTCTGGCCCGTTTCGAGACACTCAAGGACGAAGGTGCCAGGCAAGCCATCGCAGCGTTGACGACTGGCTACGAAGATCGCACGGAATATTTCGTCGATCGCCTTGCGCGTGGATTGGGACGGATCGCAGCGGTCCAGTATCCGCACCCTGTCATTGTCCGCATGAGCGACTTCAAGACCAATGAGTACGCGCATCTGATTGGCGGCGCGGAATTCGAGCCTAAGGAAGACAATCCCATGCTCGGATTCCGTGGCGCATCGCGGTACTACTCCCCACGCTACCGGGAAGGCTTCGCGCTCGAATGCCGCGCCATTCGACGCCTGCGCAATGAGATGGGCTTCACGAACGTCGTGGTGATGATCCCTTTCTGCCGTTCAACAAAAGAAGCGGACCGCGTGCTTGAGGTCATGGCTGACAACGGCATCCATCGTGGCGAAGCCGGTCTCCAGGTTTACGTGATGTGCGAGATCCCATCGAACGTGATTCTGGCAAAGGCCTTCGCGCAACGTTTCGATGGCTTCTCCATTGGCAGCAACGATCTGACGCAACTGACGCTGGGCGTTGACCGTGACTCGGCCGATCTCGCGGCGCTTTTCGACGAACAGGATGACGCCGTCAAGTGGATGATCCAAAGCGTCATTGCGAGTGCTCACGAGGCGGGTGCACATGTCGGTCTGTGCGGTCAGGCGCCGAGCGACCACCCTGAGTTTGCTGCCTTCCTGGTCGAATGCGGTATCGATTCCATATCGGTGAGTCCTGACAGCTTCATCGCGGTCAAGCGCAGTGTGGCTGCCGCGGAGAGCACTGCCGCGAAAGCGCCGTGATACGGACGTCACTCAAACTGGTCCTGATCAGTTGCAGCGCTTTTTCACCCGTACCGCAGTCACCTTATATTCGGGCGTATGCACCAGCCGGTCTCGCACGGGAGAGGTCAATCGGTTGACCAGGAGATCGGCGCGGTGAAAACTGCAGAACAATTGTCCAATCTGCATCGCATGGCTGATATGCAACGGCAGGATCGCGGAACCATACCGGCTTGATACCTCGACCACATCACCTTCGGTAAAGCCGTGGCGTGCTGCATCCGCTGGTGCCATGTCCAGCGTGTCCGACGGCCGTAGCGCTGCGTTCGGGGTGCGGTAGCTCATCGTGCCGGCGTTGAAGTGCTCCAGCACGCGACCTGTGGTCAGAAGAAAGGGATAGTCATCGTCTGGCCGCTCGGGCGTCGGCACATAGGCGACCGGTATCAGAGCGGCCGTCTTGCCGCCGGAAAAACGTTCCCTGTGGAGCACGGGTGTTCCGGTGTGCGTTTCGTCAGGGCACGGCCAATGCAGGTTTTCGCCGTCCAGGCGCGAATACGCCAAGCCGGCGCCCTCTGGCCAGAGCGCGCGCACTTCATCCCAGATCTGCTCGGGGCCGTCAAACTCGAAGCCCTTCGGCTTGCCCATGCGAGCAGCCAGCGCCTGGATAATCCACCAGTCGGTCCGTGCCTGCCCAGGAGCCGTTGTGACAGCACGAACACGCTGTACGCGTCGATCCGAGTTCATGAAGGTGCCCTCTTTCTCGAAGGCCGATGCCGCGGGCAGAAACACCGTACCGAACGCCGCAGCCGTCTGGTTGATAAACAGGTCCTGCACAATCACCAGATCCAAGGCGCCAAGCGCGGCAGCCGTTGCGGATGCATTGGCCAGCGAGAGATAAATGTCGTAGCCCATCACCCACAGCGCTTTGAGCCGACCCGCCTGGGCTGCATCCATCATTTCTATGACATTCAGCCCGCGCGTGGCGGGCAGTTTGGCACCCCACACCTGTTCAAAGCGCGCGCCCGCCTGACCAATTGACTGGGCGCCGGTGAGGGTAGCCGGGTCGCATCCCATCTGTGCTGCGCCCTGTACGTTGTTCTGCCCACGCAATGGATTGATGCCGCTGCCCGGCCGACCGAGATTGCCCGTTAGCAGCGCCAGGTTGATGAGTGCCATCACCGCTTCGCTGCCTTGCAGGTGTTCGGTTACGCCCAGGCCATGAAAACACATGGCGGGCTGCCCTTTGGCGTAGATTCTGGCGGCGGCACGAATGGCCGGAGCCGACACGCCACATCGTTCGGCAACGCTCTCAGGAGCGTAGTCCGCGACATGCGCAGCGAAGGTATCGAAGCCGATGACCCTCTCGGACAGAAACGTGCGATCAACCCACCCTTCCTCGATGATCGCGGCGGCCAACGCGTTGAACAGCAGCATGTTGCTGCCAGCGCGCACTGGCAGATGCACGTCGGCCAACGCCGCCAGTTCGGTACGGCGCGGGTCGATGACCACAAGCTGCGCTCCCTTCAACACGGCCTGCTTGATGCGCGCTCCGACGACCGGATGATTCTCGGTCGGGTTCGCGCCGCAGATCAGGAACGCGCTCGCATGCTCGATATCATCGAAGGTGTTGGTGGCTGCGCCAATGCCAAGCATCGTCTTCAGCGCTTTCGCACTGGGGGTATGGCAAACGCGGGCGCAACAGTCGACGTTGTGCGTGCCCAGCACCACGCGGGCGAACTTCTGTGCCAGGTAGTTCTCCTCATTGGTCGCACGTGACGATCCGAGTACGCCAATGGCATCCGCCCCGTTTGTGGCGATGATGTCTTGCAGCCGTGACGCCGTGAAGCCAAGCGCCTCATTCCACCCCACCGCTTGCCACCTTCCATTACGCCGCAGCATCGGTTGGGTGACACGGTCTGGGGCGTGGTTGTATTCGAACGCATACCGCCCCTTGAGGCATAGATGCCCGCGATTGACGGGGCTATCGGCAGGGCGCACCACGACTACGCGGCCACCGGCCGTTCCGACTTCCATTTGGCAGCCGACTGCGCAGTATGCGCACGTCGTACGGGTCCAAGCCGTAGGCTTGACGCCGGACCGTTTGTCGAACAAGGCTCCGCTGGCACAACTGTCTACACAGGCGCCGCAACTGACGCACCCCGCTGTGAGCAACGTAAGCCCCTTGCCGATTGCAATGCGCGTCGTATCGTCGCGCCCGATCGTCTCCCAGATGAATTGCCCTTGCACTTCCTCGCAGATGCGTACACAGCGGTCGCAATGGACACAGCGTTCCATGCCGACGCCAAGGTAAGGATGGCTGTCATCTTTGAAAAATCCGTCCTCGTGCTTGCCCCCGGGTGGCACGTCGTACTCGGCCAACAGACGGTGGAACGGGTGCTTCGGGTCTGCGGCATACGCCGTTCGCGGATAGCGCGCGGCGATGAGCTCCAGATTCGTGCGGCACAGTGTGTCGAGCGCGTGGCTGCGCGTCTGCACGACCATGCCTTCAGCCACTTCGGCTGTGCAACTCGCAACCGGCCGCCGTTGGCCTTCGACCTCTACGAGACACAGGCGGCACGCGCCAGAAGGCACCAGGCGTTTGTCGTGGCACAAGTGCGGAACTGCCTTGCCCGCCGCCGACAGCGCGTCGATCAGCAAGGCGCCTTCCGCCACCTCCAATGGGCTGCCGTCGATCGTCAGTCGCACCATGCTTGCAGCTCCGACGGATAGTGGCGGCGCACAGACTGGACAAACTCGGCCAGCCCCCGGCCATGTCCGCACAAGCTGGTCGCCGCCAATGCGTCAATCAACCGGCGAAAACGGTCCGCATCAACTGGCAGACGGTTGGCCGCCGCATCCGCCATCGCTGCAAGAATGGGCGTACCAAGATGACAGGGCGTGCACTTGCCGCAGGACTCGCGAGCGCCGAAACGCAAGACCTGGGCAACGATGCGTGGGATGGACGTGTCGTCGGCAAACGCGATGACGCCGCCATGCCCCACGGCGCAATCGATGGCCTGCATCTCTTCGTAGCCGAGCCGGGTGTCGAGCAATGTCGGTGGAACGATGCCGGCCAACGGCCCACCGACCATCAGCCCATTCAGCTTGCCCCGACGCAACCCTTGCCCGAGCTGCTCGACGACATCCGCCAGACTGATGCCGAACTCGACTTCGTAAAGCCCAGGGCGGCGAAACAGAGAATTCAAAGACAACAACTTCGTGCCTCGGCTGTTGGAGAAGCCGAGGGCGGCATACGCGGCGGCGCCATGGGTCACGATCCAGGGGATCGCGCACAAGGTCTCGACGTTGTGTACCAGCGTGGGGGCGCCAAACAGTCCGCGCTCGCTGATCTGCGGAGGCCTTGGCCGCACTTCCGGACGGCGGCCTTCCAGCGCGTTCAGCAGGGACGTCTCTTCTCCACAGATGTAGGCGCCCTGCCCCACGACCAGCTCGAGTTCGAGTGTCGGCCCGAGCCAGCCAGCCACACGCGCCTGTTCCAGCGCATGCGACATGACCCGCACCGCATCCGGGTACTCCTTGCGGATGTAGATGTAGCCGCGTCGCGCGCCTACTGCGTGTGCGGCAATCGCAGTGGCCTCAATGAGGCGAAACGGATCGTCCTCCAGCAGGAACCGATCAGAGAACGCGCCCGGGTCACCTTCGTCGGCATTCACGACCACATACTTGGTTTCGGCGCATGCGCTGGCAACGGCTTGCCATTTGATGCCTGCGGGGAATGCGGCGCCGCCTCGCCCTCGCAATCGGGACGCCGCCACCATGTTCACCAACGCTTGTGGCGCCATCCGTCGAGCTTTCTCGAGCGCTGCCCCGCCGCTGCAATAGGTCGGCAGATCGCGCACGCCACCGCGCAGCACGTTGCCCAACAACACGGCTCGGCTCGCATGTTCGCCCACGTGCGGTCGAATATCGTGCGCGCCGTCACTGGGTGCGTCATAGCACTTGCCAAGGCAGTAGAGCACCGGTGTCTGCGTGGCTGCGGTCTGCCAGCGGTCCGGTCTATCGGCGCGGGCGGCAAAACATGCCAACCCCGCACAAGCGCACTCGCTGATCGCCGTGTGCTCAAGGTGATAAAAGCCGATTGGAGCTGGATGCCGTTGCCTGGGCATCGTCACGGTCTCGCTGGCGCCTCGGTTCGTAGGCGACGTCGCCGCTAGGGTAGACACGACGTCGCTGCCATTAGCCTGTTCCGCATCCCTACCCCGCTTATGCCGATGCAGGCGCCTGCGCAGGACGTCTCGTAAGACTGGCTTCATGTTCGTGGCCGCAACGGAAGGACAGAATCATTGTTCGCCAGCCGCGCGGGCGCAGCTTGATGCCAGTCAAGCCGCCGGTTGATGCCAGGCCGCCATGGCGCTCAACATCGGTTGGATTGGCGCTTCGCGCTGCACTTTTCTGGGGGATCGGGCAGGGAGCAATATGCCCCCCGAGGAGCCGTCGATACTCACCCTTGCTCTGACAGAAGCGCCCATGCTGCCGTGTCTGTGCGGAGTTGAGATTCTCGTCTATGCGCGCCTTATCACGTTGGACGATGTCGTAGCGTATCTCGTGAGGCAACGAGAAGCTTCCCATGACCGATAGACCGGGTCTGCTACGCATCCGATAGTCATGCAGCGCAGCGGCGTTTCGATCCCGCGGCTCTTACCATGGCAGGTTTCCCCTGTCCGTGCTCCGTCGATGTAGTGGGCAGACAGCCGCAGGAAGCTTGCTACGTGGATTGCCTTGATTTCGCTCGACATGAAAATGGACTCGCGTTTATACAGCGGAAACGTGCTTACAGCCGGCGGCTATCTTGGGGCTCAGCCGGTTGATCAGGCAGCGATCGTGCGCTCGACTTCATTGATCGCTTGAGGACGACCAACGCGATATCTGCGCTGCCTCATATTGATACGCTCGCTTGCAGGCTAAGGTTGAACACTACAGAGGCGAGTCAAGGCGTGTACGCCTGATAACGCTCCGCATGTCAGGAAAGCCTGACAAGTTTCGGTGCCCTCGCAGAGACGTCCAGCACCACATTCCGTGTGCGAGCGCGCCGCGCGCACCGGTTCCAGTTATTGGAGAGTGATCTTGAGCGACCCAGGGAGCAATCCCCGCATCTTCCTGTCGACCGTCTTGCCCCGACCCAATCAGCAGCGCCTGGTCACGGCAGTGATGCTGGCGTCCGTCGTGGTCTTTGTGGCCGTATTGCCGTTTGCTCAATGGCAGCTGGCGCCGGTCTGGGGGTTCATTCCCGTCTATGAATCCGCGGTCGTCATCAACGACCTTGTCACCGCTGCGATGCTGGTCGGGCAGTTCACCCTGCTCCGCTCTCCAGGATTGCTGGCCCTGTCATCGGGCTACTTCTTTACCGCCACGGTCGCGGCGGTGCACATGCTCAGTTTCCCTGGGCTGTTCTCTGCATCGGGGCTTTTGGGTGCGGGCCCGCAAACCACAGCGTGGCTTTACATGTTCTGGCACGGAGGGTTTCCACTGTCCCTGATCGGCTATGCCCTTCTGCAAGAGAACGAGCGAATACGGCGTATCAGGTTGTCGCGCGCCGTCTCTCCCGTTCTATGGGCTGCCGGCGCCGTGCTGCTTTTGGCTTATGGGCTGACTGCGCTGGCGACCCACCCGTCTCTCTTGCCGGCCATCATGCGCGGGAACGGATATACCGGCGCCATGTCAACGACAGTCAGCATTGTGTGGATGCTGAATGTGCTGGCCGCAGCAATTCTGTGGCGGCACCGCGGCCACTCGTTGCTGAATCTATGGTGTACGGTGGTCGCCGTCACCTCGGCATTTGAGGTGGCACTTTCTGCCGTGTTCAATCACGGGCGGTTCGATCTCGGTTTTTACGCCGGCCGCGCCTATGGTCTTGTCGCTTCCGGCTTTGTTCTGGTCGGGCTGATCATCGAACATGCCAGGCTTTACGCCATGCTGGTGAAAGCACTGGATAACGAGAGCGCGGCGCGCGCAGGCGCCTTGGAGAAAACGCAACAGCTGAACGCGGCGAACGAGCATCTCGAGCAGCGCGTCAAAGACCGCACCGCCCAACTGAGCGCTACGAACAGCGAGCTTCGACAGGAAATCACCGAGCGTAAGCGTGCCGAGCAGGCGCTCGAGCGCTCGAGAGAGGAATTGCGTGAGCTGGCAGCGATCAGCTCAAGGGCACGTGAGGAAGAGCGGCGGCGCCTTTCACGCGAGCTTCACGATGAGCTTGCCCAATCGCTGGCAGCGCTTAAGGTCGACATGCAAATGTTGGAGCACAAGCTTGATGCCACGAACGCGCCGGTTGCCGAACGCTTGAGCGCAATGGAACACGCCGTAGATGACATGATCCGAGCGACACGTCGTCTCGCGTCCGATCTGCGCCCCTCCATGCTCGATGATCTCGGCCTCGTACCTGCGTGCAGATGGCTTGTCGAGTCGTTTCAACGGCGGCACCGCATTCATTGCGAACTGAAGATCGTACCCGGGCACTTGGAACTTCCCGAGCCTTTTGCATCCACCGTATATCGTGTCCTGCAGGAGTGCCTGGCCAATGTAGCGCGCCATGCCGGCGCGTCGGCTGTACATGTACGGCTGCTCTATGAGGCGTCCATCGTCCAGCTTTCCGTGCAGGACGATGGCATCGGTTTTGACCCCGCGCATCCGAGAAAGGATCTGTCTTTCGGGCTTGTGGGCTTGCGTGAGCGCGCCTATCTTGTGCGCGGCAGCTTAAGCATCGAATCGTCGCCAGAATCCGGAACGTTGATCGAACTCACCATTCCGCAAACGATGGTCACATCTCCGCAATTGCCGCTGCCAGCTCCCGGTGCCGAGCCCAAGGCAATGTAATGACATCGCCGCGGCGCTCGCTCCGGCCAGCCTCATGCCAACCCGTGGCTGAGTGCGTACCGAATCAGGGCGACGTCATTTGGCAGGTTCATCCTTTCAAGAATGCGAGCCTTATAGATGCTGACCCTCTTCTTGCTGATGCAGAGATCGTGCGCGATCGCTCAGGATCCGACCCAATCCCTCACGAAAGACGGCATGGTCGTCCGCTATCAGCACCTTGATCATCGCGTGCCCCCTGGATCTGTGCTTCCACTCTTGCATCGTAGGTGGCACGGCGAATCCCATCCAACGCTTGGCACATGGCCTTCTGATCGAGGTCAGGAACGTGAATGCGCGCTGTTTTGGTGGCCCGACGGGACCAAAGCTCTCGTCAATACCGCTCGGGCAAGGGCGAGATCGTTTGCGTGATCGCCGGTGAAACGCAATGCGCACACGGGCCATGAGCCGAAACATCGACGGCATAGAACGGTTGATGCCCATCAAGATGTTGTTCGCATCTGCGTCCAGAATGGTTTCTCCCCGAACCCGCATAGGAGAACGCATCATGGCTGAATCCGATACCAAGCTTCCCGTGAAGACCGGCACGGAAGCATCGACCAAACAAGCCGGTGGCATGCAACCCTGGCGCGCATTCGACAACCTGCGGCAAGAGGTTGCACGTGTCTTCGATGATTTCGACCGCGGATTTCATCTCTTTCCGTTTCATCGCGCGGCGCTGGATATCGCGCCGTTCTGGCGGCGCGAATGGGCATTGACGTCCGCGCCCGCAGTAGACGTTGTCGAAACCGACAAGGCTTACGAGATCAAAGCCGACCTGCCTGGCATGGAAGAGAAGGACGTCGAGGTCAAGCTGGTCAACGGCGGCTTGACCATCAAAGGCGAGAAGCAGGAAGAGAAGGAAGAAAAACAAAAGGACTACTACCTGCATGAACGCCACTTCGGGGCGTTCGAGCGGTCATTCCGCATGCCAGACGGCGTCGATACAGACAATATCCAGGCCAGCTTCAAAAACGGCGTATTGACGGTGACGCTGCCCAAGACGGACGCGGCGCAGGCGGCTTCCAAGACCATCCCCGTAAACGGGGGCTGATGTAACGGACGGCATATCGCAAGAACGGCGGAGGACGGATGGCTGCAAATCGCTGCACGATTCGCCGATTCTCCGCTGCGCCGATCCTGGTCTTACTCGCGGCCCGCGCGCCTACGCTCGGGCCGCGTCATCCGGTTGACAGGATGCGACCTTGAAGTTTTCTGCTGCCCTTGAAGACGTGGCAGCGCCCGACATTGGGTCAAGGAGTGCGAGCGTGACCTTGCCATTGGACATTTCATTTCGGGACTTTCCTTACTCCAAAGCGATCGAGGATGCTGTCATCGAACAGGCGAACAGCCTTGCCAGGTTTCAAGCGGAGATCGCACGTTGCCGCGTCAAGTTGATTCAACTGCCTCGACAGCAGACACCCATCCAATCCATCAGGGTTCACATTGATGTGATGACACGCCACGATAGCCACCTCTCGGGCCATGCCTCCGGCGAGGACGCCCGAGCGGCACTTCGCGAAGCGTTCAGAGAAGTCGAGTTCGCGTTGCGACGCGAGATGGTACGTGGGCAATCGAAAGCAACCATCGCAGCCAAGGGGGGCATATGAGCTTGACCGTTCAAGCCGGGCGGGGTTGGGTGGATGTTCGTACAAAGCGGCGAAGCGACAAGCGCTGGGAATGCGAGTGCCGGTTCGTGTCGCCCGGTGGAAAATGCTCGTCCTGGATTTCCGCCGCTAGCGCTGAAGGCTACGTTTCCCGCGAGCTTGCCTTCAGCGCGGGTATCTTGCTCGGCCGGGAGCTTGCTGCGCGCTATGCCGTATTGACTCCGGTTGAAACCACCACGTATCAATGAAGTGGCAGGGCGAAGAATGCCGGCGCCATGCATGCTTCGCCATCCTGAAAAACACATCGTTTGCCGACGTCGCTACCGAGTCCTTTGGCGGGGCCAAGTCATCGTGCGCACGATCGCTCCATGTGCCGGCACCACAAGCGTGCCCTGACGTACCACGCCGTTATAAGACGCACTGACTTGGTACTTGCCACGCGGCAGGCGAGCGTAGAGCAGCGGGCCTTCCGTTACGACCACCAGGGACACCGCCCCGTCTGCGGAACGAATACGGGTGTCGACATCTGAAACGTACGCCCCACCTTGCTCGATGAACGTCAAGCGCAGGTTGTAGTTCGCTGCAACGCCACGCATTGCATCCACCGCATCCTGCCCGACCCCACCTGACACATAAGCCACGCCTCCTTGCACATGTGGCATGGGACGCACGGCAGAAGCATCTTCATTCAGACACCCCTCCTCGTACATGGCCCGCCACGATCGCCTGTTCATCGTGCCGCCGGGCATCCCTCCTCGTGCCCGGCCGCTCATCCGATCCGACTCGTTCAAGCCGTGAATATCCTGCATGCGCTGCATCAACGCACGGCGTTCTGCCGGTGTCCGGGCATTGCGCATCTGCGCGCAGAAATCGGGGCTCGGATGGTGTAGTGGCTCGGGGGCGGGTGCCTGCGCCAATGCCGCGTGTGTCGACACGAGAGACGCTGCAACCAGCGCAGCCCGCAAGAGGTTCAGTAACCGCAGCATGGTCGGCTCCTCCTTGAGAATCCGTTCGCTTCCCTCACCCCACAATGGTCGATGCGCACCGGAGCGCGTTGATATGGCGCAACCTTTGATCCAGCCCAACCCCGCGCCCTCCGTCATGGCTAACCTGAAAGACAACAGCCCGTGCGTGGCGTGCAATGCCGGCGGCGGCACCTTCTGTTTCTGTAAGCGAAGCCGTACGCCGCGGCACACCCGACCCAATGTGAGTTGACCATGACAGCCAGGACCCTCGTCTTCCATCAAACCGCCCGCAGGATGATGCTCAACGGAATCGACCTGTTGGCCAGGGCCGTCAAGGTGACGCTCGGGCCTGGTGGACGCAACGTGATCATCGAACGGCCGGGCATGACGCCCATGGTCGCCAACTCCGGCGTTGTGGTTGCACGCTCCATTGCACTGCGCGAGCCATTTGCCGATATGGGCGCTCGGCTGCTGTGCGAGGCAGCGGCGCGCACCAGCGAGGTCGCAGGTGACGGTACGACCACCGCCACCACGTTGGCGCACGCTATCGTGGCCGAGGGCGTGAAATACGTAGAAGCCGGGCACGACCCGATGCAGCTCAGGCGCGGCATTGAAGCCGCAGGCGCCGTGGTTGCGCAACAGCTCCACGACATGGCACGCCCCTGCACGACCGTAGACGAAATGCGGCAGATCGCCACGATTTCCGCCAGCGGCGACCAAACCGTGGGCTCGCTGGTGGCGCGCGCGGTTGAACAGGTCGGCAAGGACGGCGCTATCAGCGTGGAAGACGGCTCGAGGCTTGAAGACCAGGTCGAGATCGCGAAAGGCGCGCGCGTGGACCGCGGGTTTCTCTCGCCGTTCTTTGCCACCACCGAAAGCCGGGCCGTCGTGCTGGAAGAGCCCCGGGTGCTGTTGTGCGACGCCACGATCGGCGCAATCGCCCAGCTGCTGCCGGTTCTTGAAGCCGTGTCCGGTACCGGCAAGCCACTACTGGTCATTGCAAATGAAGTGGAAGGCGAAGCGTTGGCCACGCTCGTCGTCAACAATCTGCGCGGCACGCTCAAGAGCTGCGCGATCCATTCGCCCGGCTTTGGCGAGTCGCGCACGGAGCAACTGGCCGACCTCGCTGCGCTGACTGGCGCGACCGTCATCTCATCGCAGACCGGCGTTTCATTGGAGCACGCGACGCTTGATCAGCTCGGCCACGTACACCGTACGGAAACCACCAAGGATGCGACCACACTCATCGCGGGCGATACGGCAAAGGCCGCAGTGGAGCAGCGCGTTGCCCTATTACGGGCACAGCTCAACGAGGCAAAGACGGACTACGACCGCGAGCAGCTTCAGCGACGGCTTGCACGCCTGAGCGGTGGCGTTGCCGTCATCAAGGTGGGCGCGGCAACCGAGGCTGCGTTGCACGAGCGCAAGAACCGCTTCCAGGATGCCCTTCACGCCACGCGTGCCGCCGTTGAGGAAGGCATCGTGGCGGGCGGTGGCGTTGCTCTACTCCGAGCGCGTTCCGCCATCGACGCATGGACCGCGCCCAATGCCGAGCAACAAGCGGGTGCCCATATCGTGCACACCGCCCTGGCCGCGCCGATGCTCCAGATCGCAGCCAACGCAGGAGCCGATGCACAGGCAGTCGTTCACCAGGTGCTCTCCGGTGAGGGATCGCACGGCTACGACGCAGCGTCCGATCGTTATGGCGACATGCTGGAGTTGGGCGTTGTCGACCCTGTCAAGGTGGTGCGCACCGCATTGCAGAACGCCGTGTCGATTGCCGCCCTGTTGTTGACCACGGATTGCATGATCGCCGATGTGCGGGAAGGCTACGTTGACCGGTCGGATGAAACTTCAAACTCGGCCATGTTCAACGCCGGATACGCATAGCAAAGACAATCCGGAGCCTTTCGAAGGCTTCTGGCGATGGCTCCAGCTTTGCTCACGATCAAATGCGCTTCCGAGCCGTCTACTACAGTGGTAGCAAGACGCTTCGACACACCGAGTTCGCCATGATCGCTCAAGCATTCGTCCCTCCTCAGTTCGCGAAAGCGGCACCACTTGAGCACATCAACGAATACGCGTTGGCGACGGCATTTCTTCCGGTTGCCAGTTCCAGTCTGCTCCCTGATCCAGCGCTTGCCGTGCTGGCAAAGACTGCCGTCCATTGGTTTGCCCCGCGATCGGCGAGCGAAATCCATGTCAGCGCTGAGCACGGTCGCATTCGCATGGCCGGCCACGTCGGCAATGCCAGCCCGCTGAACTTTCTGAAGAGGGCCCTGCTCCGCTTGCCAGGCGTCGGCGGCCTGGACATGACGGTTACGGTGGAAGCCCTCACCAATCCACTGAGAACGTATCCCGCCGCCCAACAGCGTCAACACGTCGGATAACCGGGAGCGCGCAAACATGCGTACGACATTTTTCTGTGCGACCGATTGCCCCTGCCCGCAGATTGCCTTCGATACGACGTGCCCAGAGTCGGTGGAGGAGATTCTCCGGGCGTACGCTGCGCTCTTCTGGTTCAACCTCTACCTCAGGTGCCCCGACTTCTCCACCGCGGATGGCATGTTTCCGCGAGATCCAGACACTCGCCAGAAGTATCTGGCTGTGCATTCGAAAGTCTTCACACACTGGGCCACGGCGGCCAATCGCATGGGCATCCCCACCACCCGTTTTCGTGATGTCTGCGCCAATGTGCGCGCGGCATGGATCGGGCCGGACGATCCGCTGCGTGCGTGCCGCTCACGGGCCGACGTTCTGTCGGACCATCCCGAGCTGGATCTGGATTAGGCGCTGGCTGGGTTGCTCAACAGAAGCACGTGAGGCGACCGTTCAATGGGGGCAGCTCGGAGAGCACGTCGCCCGGACCGGTGTCCGGCCTGAAGATCGTGATGCCTTTGAGTCGCAACTGCCATGCGTGAAAGAGCAGTGCCGCAACCTGTGCGCACGACGCGCTGCACGGAAGAAGGACCGTCTTTGAAATGGATGCATCAACAAACGGTTGCAGCGTCGCCACCATGCGCAAGTGGTCGAGCCCATCAATCTGCCTTGCGGTGACAAAGTAGCCGGGCAACGCTGCACGCTGTCCGTACAGCGCCCGGAAAAGCCTGTAGGCGCGGTTCTCAATACGGTAAAGCTGCGGCGCGCGATGTTGGATACGCACGCGACGCTGATACACCCAATCGAACGCAGGTTCGATACCACTGGAGCAGTTATCTCCAAACGCCAGGCTTACGCTACCCGTTGGTGCCAGGGAGAGGAGGTGGCTATTGCGCAGTCCGTGCTTTGCGACAGCTTCGCACACGGCCTTGGGCAATGCGGCGCTGAAATGTCCGGAAGCAAGACTGCGTTCCGGACTGAACAGCGGATAGGGCCCGCGCTCGCATGCCAATGCGGCCGAAGCTGCGTAGGCGCTATCACGCAAGCATCGCCCGATCTGAGCGGCGAAGCATCGTGCTGCCGGAGCGTCGTATGGCAGGCACATCATTGTGAGAGCATCGGCAAGGCCGGTCACGCCTACGCCGATCCTGCGTTTGGTCTGGGCCTCGTGCATATGCTCAGGCAACGGCCAGCGTGTGATCTCGATCGCGTTGTCGAGCATTCTGACTTGAACACGCACCGCCCGGCTCAGGCCGACGAAATCGAACAGTGGTTGACCGCCCATTCCAAACGGCCACTGCACCCACCTGGATACGTCAATCGGCCCCAGTACACAGCTGCCCCAGGGCGGCAATGGTTGTTCTCCACAAGGATTGGTTGCGGCAATCGTCTCGATCTCGGCAAGATCATTGGCAGCGTTGATCGTATCGATGAACAGCAGACCCGGCTCTGCACTGTGATGCGCGGCTTCCGCGATCATGTTCCAAAGCTGCCGTGCGGAAACGACTGCGTAGCACCACTTGCCGTTAGACAGCGCGTGGGCGCCTGTCGCCAGCCGTTGTGCATTGGGCACTGCTCGATGCTGCAGGCACCAGAGACCGTCATCGGCAACCGCTCGCATGAACGCGTCGGTAACGGCAACCGATAGGTTGAACGTTGCCCAGCGCCTGCGCCCACGTTTTGCAGTAATGAAAGTGGCCAGGTCGGGGTGGTCACAGCGCAGAACGGCCATCTGCGCGCCACCTCGCGTGTTGACGAGCGCCTGCGTTGCGCAGACCCGATCAAATGAGTCGAGGACGGCACAGACGCTTCCAGTTCCGCTGTTCGACGTTGCCTGCTCGGCATCAGCAGGGGCGATGACCGAGAAGTCGTAGCCGACCCCGCCACCCATCTGCAAGGTGCGCTGTGCTGCATGCAAAGCGCGTTCGACATCGGAAGCGTCTGCGACGGATTGCTCGCTAGCGCCGATAGGATGCACGAAGCAGTTGACCATCGTCCCGTGATTCGCACTTCCCGCGTTCGCCATGATGCGCCCCGCTCCAATGGCACCTTGCAGCAGATTGGCGTAGAACAAGCGCGTGAAATGCGCGCGCTGGTCTGGCTGCTCTGCAGCGGCAAGCGCATGGGCAACCCGCTTGAATACGTCATTGCACGTCGTTTCGCCGGGCGCAAGATAGCGATCTGCAAGTACAGCGGTACTCAGAGGTGATGGTCCGCCTGGACGGTTCAGAGGCCCTGCCCGCATCGACGTGCTCCCTTTGCGCGGATGACTCCATGCTAGGCAACACCGCCCTGAGAGCGTTGATCGACATCACGCCCAAACGCATCGCCCCCGCCGTAACGTCTTTGGCTCAGGCAGCTAACCGCCCCAAGAGAACCGACCCCTCAGGAGCGCACGACAAGCCGATCTGGAGACTTGCGTCAGGTCAAATCCGGCAATACCGAAGTGCCTAATCTCCAGTCATATCAACCGGAGATCGTGATGCAACAGCCTACTGATGCCGTCTGCACCCTCGCCTGCGCCACCATGCGCGATGCCAGCCGCGCTGCGGAGTTCTTCGTGGATAGCGAGCTTCAGCTCGCGCGCCTTCGCGTCAAGATGGCAGAAACCGCATTGGATAACCTGTCCCAGCTGGAGGGCCAGTTGGATACAGTCAAAGACTGGACCGCACTGGCCTCGGCGCAGAGCGCGTACATGAAGCTGCAAGCCAACCAAAGTGCGAGCACTGTTCGCCAGTGGGCCGACCTTCTCAATGAAGCGCAGCGGTCATATCTGCGCCAGGCGACAGAGTGGAACGACCGGTTCCAACATCGCCCCGGAACGGCTGCATCTCCTGCACAACTGTTGATTGCGTCTCTTGACTCCTGGCAGACCTTGGTCAACACCTTCAACGCGATCGCTGCATCGGCTACGCAAGCCCGATCGCCATCGCAGCCGCAAGCGAAGTCCGGGAGCGCGCCAGGCGCCTGACGGCTTGTGGCTGTGAATGGAAATACGCCCGCCCAAAGACAATTTCCATGTGCCCTGTGCCACACAGGCACAGACGAAAGAGAGCAGCTTGATTTCTCTCAACGAGGGTCTCTGGTAGCTACCTATTCTTGAAATAGCCATCGGACATGGACGTGCCGAATGGAAAAGGTTTTGATCCAACGGTTGGACTTGATTTGTTTGCAGGAGCCCAAAATGCACAGGAAACTCATGATGACTCTGCTCGTCGTCGCAGCAGCCTCTGCGTCGGTGTACGCGCAGAGTCAGCCCGATACGGCACAGAACGGCGACGGAGAAAAAGCCAGCAAGGTGGATCCCTACACGGAGGGCGCAAAGCAAGCCAAGCCCGATCCATACACAGAGGGCTCAAGACGTGGCAAGTTCGATCCGTACACAGAAGGCGCAAAGGGCAAACGTGATGCCTATACCGATGGCGCCACGCAAGCCAAGCGTGACCCGTACACAGAAGGATCGAGACGCGGCAAGTTCGATCCGTACACGGAAGGCGCAAAGGGCAAACGCGACCCACATACGGATGGCGGCAATCAGACGAAGTAGCAGCATCTGGTGTTGCCTTGTCCGGCTCCATCTGGGCGCGTAGCTGGCATTGTCAATACAGCAGATATGCCGCGCGCTGGGAAAGAAAGACATCGGCCTGTGCGGTGTAGGCTCGCTCGATTGCATCCAGCGCAATGCCGTCACGCAGCATCGCCCAGACCGTCTCCGACCCGACAGACGTGCGGATCGCCTCCAGCTTGAACTGCTCGGGATAACGTTGCGACAGTACGCGGGCGAGCGCTAAACCGATGCGGCCCGGGCGGGTCAGAGCTGACACCCGGTGGATCGCAACACCCGAGCACGAGCGGCCATGGTACGGCCCTTCCGCAGGAACGAAATGGACGGGTGTATAGATGGCGCCCGTGTCCAGCGCATTGAGTTCTCGCGCGAGCGCCGCGCCGTCCATCCATGGCGCTCCTACCATGCCAAACGGCGCCGTCGTGCCTCTGCCTACGCTCACACGTGCGCCCTCGACCAACCCCACATCCGGATATCGCTCCAAGGCAGAAAGATCGCGCAGGTTCGGCGATGGCGGAACCCAACCCAGCCCGGTGTTGGCAAAGCGCATTGCACGGTCGTACTGCTCCATGGCCACCACATGCAGCGCCGCCCCGATGTGCAGTTCCCCGTTCAGCAACCTGGCAAGCTCGCCGATCGTCATGCCGTGCACAAGCGGCAGCGGCACGTAGTTTGTCAATGAGCGGTCCGCCGTATCGGATGCCGGCCCACCCACCAGATCACCGCCGAGCGGGTTGGGACGGTCCAGCACCAGCACTGGGATATAGGCCTTCGCAGCAGCTTCCAGCGTCGCCCCCAGGGTGGCAAGGTAGGTAAAGAACCGCACGCCGGCGTCCTGGAGGTCAAACACCAGGACGTCCAGATCGGCCAGCGCGCTGCGCGGTATGCCATTGCTGTTGCCATAAAGGCTATGGACGATCACGTTGGACCGCGGGTCGATCGTGTCACCAAAGCGCGCGTCGAGATCGGTGCCGATACCGTGCTCCGGTGCAAAGATCGCGTTCAACCGCACACCGGGTGCCTGACTGAGTACATCGATGGTGCGCCGCCCCTGCGCATCGAAGCCACTGTGGTTGGTAACCAGGCCGACCCGCTTCCCGACCAGCGGTGCGAAGCCGCTTGCCTCCAGCACATCGATGCCTGTCCGTACGGGACCCACCGCCGTGGGTAAGTGCCGTTCCGCGCTGATCACAGCGTCGGCCATGGTCGGGGCACGCGTGGCGATCTGCTGACCAGAGAGCGGCGGCGCAGTGCTCGATACCAGATTCAGGACGGCTTCACGCAACGGCATGGCGTTACCCCGCTCGTCCGGATACAGGCGGCTCGTGAGCACAATGACAAACCGGCGCGTGACCAAGTCGATCCATAAGCCGGTTCCGGTGTAGCCCAGATGCTGAACGAGCCCCGCGCTCGGCGCGCGATAGCGGTTGGGGATCAACGGCGCCTGCACTTCCCAACCCAACGTGCGCGTCGCCTCCACGGCAGTCGAACTGTCGGGCGTCAACAGCAGGGCAACGCTGTCCGGCTGCAAGATTTGGTGGCCCCCCAGGCTGCCCCCGTTGAGAAGCATCCTGGCGAACAGCGCGAGGTCATCCGCCGTGGAGAACAAGCCCGCATTGCCGGAGACACCCCCCAGTGCGGCGGCCGTCGGATCATGCACGTTGCCACGAAGCCATCGCCCGTTGCGCATGATGGTCGGCGCGATGCGGGTAATCGCCTTGTGGCTCGGACGGAACGCGGTGTCGCGCATGCCAAGCGGTCGAAAGATATGCTGCGCGCACCATGCGTCCAGCCCCATTCCGCTGGCACGCTGGACAAGCTCGCCCAAGGCGACATAGTTGAGATCGCTGTAGATGACATTGCGCCCCGGCTCCCCTATCGGGGGCATGATTTCGATGGCGTGAAGCACCGTGGCGTGGCTGCGGAGTTCCGATCGGGCAGCCAGGCCCGAAGGGAGTCCAGACGTGTGATTGAGCAATTGCCGTAGGGTGATGCCTGCCTTCCCTGCGTCGCCGAAGGCCGGCCAGTAACGGCTGGCCGGTGCGTCCAGTTCCAAACGTCCGCGCTCTGCCAGTTGCAGTACCGCCGTGGCCGTGGCCACTGCCTTGGTGAGCGATGCGAGATCGAAGATCGTGTCTTCGGTCATCGGCTCGGCGGGACCGGTGGATCGCTGACCCAGCGCAACACGTTCGCGCACCGCATTGGCTTCACCGATCGCGACGACAGCTCCGGCCACATTGGCATCGGCAATCTGCGCAGCAACTACGGCTTCCAGCTCGTGCATGGGCACTGGCGTACCCAGCGGCCCAGGGTCGTTGGCAATGGGCGCGGCCTGCCCACTCTGCATGCAGGCCAACAGCGCCGCTGTCACTACCGCGACTATCGCGGCAAGTTGGCTGGATCGTAACGATTGCGCGCGTTCCATAGCATCCACCCGTTGGTGCCTTCCGCATCGGCAGCGTCGACCTGGGCGCGAATCATCTCGGCGTTGAACTCGCGATGATCAAAGGCATAGTCCCGGAACGCCTGCAGCCACGGCCGGAACCTCTCTCCCGGCAAACCTGTGCGGCGCTTCGCTTCAGCGAGCGAACGCGAGACGATCTCGCCGGGCTGCTCGGTCGGCTTTCTGGTGCCCGGCAGGCCCCATGTGAAGCCGGACGGGTACAGCATGGGCGAGATGTAATCGACCACGGCGCCCAGCGTGTTGATCTGCTGGCCAATCGCCGTGTCGTCGGTGTTCCAGCAGACGTAGCCGAAAATATCCGCCGCCAGGTAAATGTTGTACGCCCGCAGCCGTTCTCTCGCCCGCGCAAGGAACCCCGTGATGGCCGCAACCCGGTGTGCTTGCGTGTTGGCTTGATGGAACTGCAAGCCATTGGCGTCCGGAAAGCGCAGATAGTCGAACTGGATTTCATCGAACCCCAGTCTTGCTGCCTCTTCCGCCACGTCAAGCGTGTTGGCCCAGGCGACTTCGACATTGGGGTCGATCCATTGTTGGTCTTCGCGATCGCGCCAGACCTCTCCATCACGATCACGCACCGCCCATTCGGGGTGCGCTCGAGCCAAGCGGTCGTCCTTGAACACGACGATGCGCGCAATCAGATACAGCCCACGCAAGTGGAGTTTCCGAATCACGGCGGCGAAATGGTTGATGCGGGCCACCCGGTCTTTTTGTTCGGGGACTGCGCCCACCGCCACACGAGCCGCACTCGGGTAAGGTGTGTCGCCCCGGTCGCCCTTCATGTCTATCACCAGCGCATTGATGGCCGTCTGCCCCTGGAGTGCGACGGCGGCATCGCGCAAGGAACGGTTGGATACGCCCTGTACCGACAGGTAGACCGCCCGGGGCTTGATCTGCTTGAGCGGTATCTCAACTGGGGGTAGCGGGCCGCCAAGCACCAGCTCGGCACGCGCATAGCCGGGGGCGCGGACGCTGACAGTCGCCCGTGCTTCCACTGCCGAAGCTGGAATGGTAATCAGACCGGCAGCATCGGTCTTTCCGCTTTCGCCGTGAACGAATGTGATTGCGCCCTCTACAGGAACGCGGGTCTGTGCGTCTATCACCCTGACCTCGGCAGCGCCGGCAAACTGCGCCCAAGAGAGCAAGACCGCTGCAAGCCAGAGGTGTGCGCGGCTACTCATGATTACCACCCCCGGCTGCATTGAGAATGTTCGCCATGCATTGCGCACCACAGCCATCGGTGATCAGGTATCGGGGCAACGCCATGGCAGGTTGACTCGCCCGCAGCGGTTGCGCGTCCAGCGTGAAGGCTGCGGTATAGCCCTCCTCTCGTGCAAGGCGCTCCAGCTCGGGATCGTGGATGCCGAAGGGCCATGCCAGTGCGTGCACCGGGGCTCCGATCTCTGTTTCGATGCGCTCCTTCGCGCGGCGCAACTGATCGCGGGCGAACTTGGTGAAATCATCGGCGCTTCGGTGCATCCGCTCCACGCGGAAGTCCGGATGCCAGTACGTATGGGATTGCACGCCAAACTGTCCGGTGCGGGCCAACGCTCGCAACTGGGGCCAAGTCATCGCGTATGGAGCATTCGAGATGGCAGACGGGTACACAAATAGCGTCACGGGAATGCTCCGGCTGCGTAGCGCGGGCCACAACGTCTCGTACACAGACCGATGGCCGTCATCCACCGTAATGGCAACCGCCTTTGCGGGCAGTGCACCTTGCTCGCCGTCGTGCCAGCGCACGATGTCTGCGAGCGGCACGATGCGATAACCCGCCGCCTCGATCGCCTGTAAATGCGCCTCGAATGTCTGCATCCGAACCGTCATGGTGCTATCCACTGTCGGTGCAAAGCGGTGATAGACGAGCACCACCACGTGCGGTTCCAGGGCGGGCATGTCTGCGTTGGCTCCAGGGCACGCAAACACCAGAATCGCCCAGCACAACGAGAAGACCCAGGTGTTCACAGCCGTGGCTCCGAATAAGGATGGAGGGTGCGCATCGCTTACCCCGCACCGCCTATGACTCGCGTGGGGTGCCGTGCAGCCAGTGCCAAAGCAGCACCCCGCTGCCCGCCATGCCGCCCAGATGCGCAAAGTGCGCAACATTGACTTCGGTGCCGCTCACGCCGAGGGTCAGCTCCACAATCGCATAGAGCGTCGCGAACACCCACGCCGGCATCGGGATGGGCGGGATCAACGGAACGATGATGCGATTGGGAAACAGGACGGCATACGCGAGAAGCAGTCCGAATACGCCCCCGGACGCGCCAATGACCGGCCCCGCCGGAAGAATGCTCAAGGCCGTAAAAGCGAGTTGCGCGAAGGCTGCACTCAAGATGCTGGACAGATAGAGCTGCCAAGTCCGAGGCGCACCCACGGTACGTTCGACGTCGCGCCCGAACAGGTAGAGGCCGAACATGTTGAACGCCAGATGCGCGCCATTTGCGTGCAGGAAAGCGTATGTCAGCGGCTGCCACGGCAGGAATCCTCCCCCAACGCCGCCGCCAGATGCGCCGAGTGGCCAGAGCGCAAAGGTTCGTAGCAACGCGTCCCCCGCAAAGACTTCTGCAACGAACGCCGCCACGTTGATGAGGATGAGCAGCTTGATCATGAAGGCACCCCTGATCTCTGCCCACGATACGGCTGCGCGCGTTTGCTGGGTTGATCTCGCGCAAGGCGGTTCGACTGTGTGTCGTGATCCTGCAATGCAACGCGTTCCGCTTGATGTGCCGCAAGGCCCCGGCATGGCCACATGAAACGATGGAGCTACGTGCACGCAAGAGGATGACCCATGCCTTTGGCCGCTTCCTATCAATACCCCGCAAACCAGGCCATCGCCGCGATCTTCAACGAAATCGCTGATCTGCTGGAGATTGAAGAGGCCAACCCGTTTCGGGTGCGTGCTTACCGCAACGCCGCACGCACGGTCGAAGGCATGACCGAAGGCGTTGACGCCATGCTGGCACGCGGCGCCGATTTGACCGCCTTGCCGGGCGTGGGAGTCGACCTCGCGGCAAAGATGCGCGAGATCGTCGAAACGGGAAGCTGCGCCATGCTCACGCGCGTGCGGACCGAGGTTCCAGCGTACGTGCTTCAACTGCTCCAGTTGCCTGGCCTAGGCCCAAGGCGGGCCCGCGCGTTGCAGCACGAACTGGGCATCACATCCCTGGATGAGCTGGCCCGGGCCGCGGCCGCTCACCGCATTCGCGAACTGCATGGCTTTGGCGCCCGAAGCGAACAGCGTTTGCTCGAAGCCCTCAACGCACGCCTGGCGCGCGATCGCCGTTACGGTCTGGCAATCGCCAAGCCGTGTGCCGATGCATTGACGCATTACCTGCTGGCAAGCGGCCTGATCGACCAGCTCGTCGTCGCCGGCAGCTACCGCAGAGGGCGAGACACCGTGGGGGACCTTGATCTGCTCATCACGGGAAGAAAACGCGCCCAGATCGTGGAGCATCTCGTGCACTACAAGGAGGTTGCCACCCGAATTTCAGCGGGCCCCACCCGCGCCAGCGTCGTCCTGAAAAATGGCATGCAGGTGGACTTGCGGGTGGTGCGGCCCGATGCTTTCGGCGCGGCGCTGGTGTATTTCACCGGCTCGAAGCCTCATAACATCGCACTGCGCAAGCTTGCGCAGGCCCAGGGTCTGAAGATCAACGAGTACGGCGTCTTCCGAGGAAAGGAGCGCATTGCCGGCCAGACGGAGGCATCGGTCTACCGCGCCGTCGGGTTGCCCTGGATCTGCCCCGAACTGCGCGAAGACCACGGGGAGATCGCAGCCGCGCAGTCGGGCCGACTGCCATCCCTTGTTGAGCAGGGCGACATCAAGGGGGATCTTCATGTCCACACATCCGCCAGCGATGGCACCGCCAGCCTTGAAGCCATGGCAGCACAGGCGCGCATGCTGGGCTATCAATACCTGGCGGTGACCGACCATTCGCCGCGCATTGCCGTGACGCACGGGCTCACCGCAGAGCGCCTGGCCGCACAAGCCGACGCCATCGACCGTTTCAATGCCGAACACAAGGGTTGGCCCGTGCTGCTCAAGGGGGTTGAAGTCGACATTCTGGAGGACGGGTCACTGGACCTGCCCGATTCGGTGCTGGGCCGCCTGGACCTTGTGGTGGGCGCCATCCACAGCCACTTCAACCTGTCGGCTGATCAACAGACATCGCGCATTCTGCGCGCGCTCGATCATCCGCACTTCAGCATCCTCGCCCATCCGCTGGGCCGCCTGATCGGCGAGCGCAACGCCTGCAACGTGGATCTCAAGCGGGTGCTGACCGCCATTGCCCAGCGCGGCTGCTACGTTGAGGCCAACGCGCAGCCCGCGCGCCTCGACCTGGCCGACATTGGATGCCGCATGGCAAAGGCGGAGGGAGTGCTCGTGAGCATTGCGTCGGACGCGCACAGCCCGGCCGATCTGCTGAACCTGCCGCTTGGTGTCACGCAGGCCCGCCGGGCGTGGCTGGGGCAGGCAGACGTGCTCAATGCGCACACGCTCCACACGCTGCTTCCGTTGTTGAAGCGGACCATGTGACGACCACATGCGCACACCACCTCGGACAGTCTGTATCTGCAGCGCAACATGTCGTACGCCGTGCCCATCGGGTTGATCCGAGTCAAGGTGCCGGAAATCGTGCGGTCAAGAATGAACACATGATTTTCCACATCAGTAACCAGACCAATCGGAGCCAAACCATGAGCGTCCCAGTCGATATTTCTTTCCAGGGAATTCCGCATTCCAAGGCCGTCGAAGAAGCGGTTATCAAGCATGCAGACCGCTTGAAGCGTATTCGTGCCGATCTGATGCGGTGCCGCGTCAGCCTTGCCGTGGGTGCCAAGCACCAGCACCAGGGCAAGCCTTTCGACGTCAACGTCCACGTGTTCACACCGCATCAGACGCATGTTTCGAGCAACACCTCCAACGAGGACCCATACGTCGCACTTCACGAGGCCTTCTCGCACGTGGAACGAATGCTCTTGGAAGCCGGTAGTAAACGCTCGTCACAGTCTTGAGGCGTCGTGGGCATGCACACGCGCTATTGCATGTGCAAGCCACCATTCACGGCCAGATTGGCGCCGGTAACGTAGGCAGCGTCCTCGCCGCACAGGAAGGCCACCAAGGCAGCCACTTCTTCCGGCCGGCCGAGGCGGCCTACGGGAATCTGCGGAAGAATCCGCTCTTGCATGATGTCGCTGGGAATATCGCGCGTCATTCGCGTGGCGAGATAGCCGGGCGAAATCGTGTTGACGGTCACGCCCTTCGCGGCGCACTCGAGGGCCAGCGCCTTGGTGAACCCGTGTATGCCGGCCTTGGCCGTCGCGTAGTTCGTCTGCCCGAACGCGCCCCGCGATCCGTTGACCGACGAGATGTTGATGATGCGGCCCCAACCGCGCTCGATCATGCCTTCGTACAGCGGCTTGGTCATGTTGAAGACGGAGTCGAGATCGGTGGCCAGCACGTTCCGCCAGGCATCCAGCGTCATGCGCTTGAAGGTCATGTCTTGCGTGATGCCGGCGTTGTTGACCAGAATGTCGACCGGGCCGACGGTCGAAAGCACGTCGGACGTGCATCGCTGGCAAGCGTCGTAGTCGGCAACATCCACCGCGAACGTCTGGAACAGCCGCCCCTGGGCATGCTGTTCCGCGATCCATGCAGTCACATGTGTATTGCCCATCGAATGGGTGACTACAACCCGATGCCCTTGTGCATGGAGACGGATGGCAATGGCTTCGCCCAGGCCGCCCATGCCACCGGTAATGAGCGCAATGCGATGTGTTGTCATGACGGCCTCATCGCGCCGTCGGACGTGCGCCAGCGCGCGGGCATCCGCGCTGGCACAGGAGCCACTCGTCTGGTCCGGGTTCGGTGCGCAACCGCACGACGGCATCAACCGGCTGCGCGCCTGCGCTCACGTTCACGGTCTGCATCGCACCGCGATACGCGGCCGTGATCTGATAGTGCCCGCGAGGCAAGCGCATATACAAGAGCGGCCCCTCCGTGCGCACGCGCAAACGGAGCTTGCCGCGATCATCCGCAACAGACACATCCACATCCGACAACGCCTCGCTGGTTCTGGCCGACACCACGTTCAGCCGCACGTTGAAGCGGCGTGCCATCGCACGCATGGCGTCGCGCTCGTCGCTCCCAACGCCTCCTGACACATAGGCGATCTCGTTCTGGAAGCGCACCTCTGGAGCCGCAGCATCGGGACCGACTGCGCCAGCGTGCGCGCTGGCGGCCAAAGCCAATGCCGCAAAAAGGCCGCGTGGCAAAAGACGACATGTGTGGCTCATCTCATACCTCATCGCTCGGCGGCCGGGTGGCCGACCGTCTGCGCCAGCACCGGCACTTCGTCTTCATTGAGCGACAAGGCTTCTGCCAGAAGGCGATGATTGAGCCAGCCACGTACCACACAACCCAGTTTGGCGGAGGCACAGTAAAGCGACACGTTTTGGGAGATCGCTCCCGCCGCGACACCGGCAAAGGTTTCACGCACGGCTTCCGGCATCTGGTCTGCACGTGCATGGTTCACCACGTACACCAGGTCGAGCGGCGCCTTGCCGACAAAATCCTGATAGCCGGTAAGGTTGCGCGCGTCGACGGCGTGCTTGAGCCGCAACCGGTGCGCCACCGGCTCGTATTGGTAGACACCTTCCGGCAGGGCGACGTAGATGTCGATCTCGTTCAGCCCGTGCGCTGAAGGCGCGGTGCGCCCGCCTGTTTCCGGCCGGTTGATGCCATTCGCCGCCCACAGCAATTCGCTGAGCTGCTGTAGCGACAGCGGCGTGGGCGCGAACTCCCGCACGCTCTTGCGCCTGGTCAGCGCTGCAGTCAACGTATTGCCGCCATCCAATAGCGGCGACGCCAGTGCAATGGTTGCCGGCGCAGCACGGGACGTCGGCTGTGGCAGTAGATGTTGCACAGGATCGTAAGACAGGAGCATCGTCTCGCTCATGGCATCCACCTCACAAAACAGAAAATCCATCGGACATGTGTCGCCGCCTATGCGGAGATGATCACCTTGAGCGCCTGCGTCTTTGCCGCGTTGCGGAACGTGTCGTAGGCGGAGAGGATGTCATCGAGCCTGAACCGGTGCGTAATGAGCTGCCCAGGCAGCAGCTTCCCCGCACGTACCGTTTTCAGAAGCATCGGCGTGCTGACGGTATCCACCAGCCTCGTGGTGATGGCGATGTTCTGGCTCCACAAGGTTTCCAGGTGAAGGTCCGCCTTGACGCCATGCACGCCGATATTTGCAATCACGCCACCTGGCGCAACCAGTTGCTGGCAGAGCTCGAACGTCGCGGGCACGCCCACCGCCTCGATCGCACAGTCGACGCCCACGCCATCCGTGAGCCGCTTCACGGCGGCAGCGGCGTCTTCACTGGAGACGTCGATACACGCCGTTGCGCCCAGCCTGGTGGCCACTTCCAGCCGTGCCGCGTTCGTGTCGATCATGATGATCTGCGCCGGCGAGTAGAACTGCGCCGTCAGCAGCGAGGCCAGCCCGATGGGGCCTGCGCCGACAATCGCTACGCTGTTGCCCGGCTGAACGCGGCCATTGAGCACACCGCATTCGAATCCGGTCGGAAAGATGTCCGACAGCATGACCAGCGCCTCTTCATCGACGCCCGGCGGCAGTTTGTAGAGGCTGGTCTCCGCATGCGGAATGCGGACGTACTCGGCCTGCACGCCGTCGATGCGATGTCCCAGGATCCAGCCGCCCGTCTCGCAATGCGAGTACATGCCACGCCGGCAATTGGCACATTTTCCGCAAGACGAAATGCACGAGATCAGCACGTGATCACCCCGCTGTAGCGATGTCACGGCCGCGCCGACCGATTCCACCACGCCCACGCCTTCGTGGCCCAGCGTGCGCCCCGGCTCGCAGGTCGGGACGTCGCCCTTGATGATGTGCAGATCGGTGCCGCAGATGGTGGTCAACGTGACGCGCACCACGGCGTCGCCGGGTGCCTGCAACTCCGGTTTCGGCTTGTCGGCCAGGGTGATCTTGCCGGGCCCCTCGTAGACAAGTGCTTTCATGGGAATCACCAAGGAAGACGATGACTCCATGCTAGGCAACCGCCCTGCGCGGACGTTGATCTACGTCAGGGCGCATGGCGTCAAGCGCGCGATATTGATCTTCAGTGTCAGGAGATGAAACCCGCGTATGGCCGAACAAGCCACCACCAATCCGTGCGCGCAGCCAGCAGAAGCCTTGGTCAGTCGCATGCTCGAGGCGGCAGCGTATCCACACCCGGCGGCCGATCTGCAGATGATCGAAACGCATCTGTCGTGGGTCTTCCTGGCTGGAGAATTTGCGTACAAGGTACGCAAGCCGGTCAAGTTGGACTTCGTCGATTTTTCGACGCTCCTTGCGCGGCAAATCGATTGCGAGGAGGAATGCCGCCTCAACCGCCGCCTCGCCCCTGCGCTCTACCTTGGCGTAGTGCCAATTTCGAACGATCCGGCCACGGGGGCCATCCGCGTCAATGGGCAAGGCACGCCCTGTGAGTACGCAGTTTGCATGCGCCGGTTTGCCCAGCAGGACGTACTGATTGCGTTGGCTCGTGACGGGCGACTTCGCCCGAAAGAAATCGACGCGCTGGCCGACCTGATCGCAGACTTCCACGCAACCGCGCCGGTCGCCAGCGCGAGTTCAGACGATGGAACGCCCTCAGGCATTCGGCGCACGTTCGAGGACTGCGCTGCCGGAGTTATTGCCTTGGGGCATGCACCGCTGGATGCGGCGACCACGGTATCGCTGCTTCGTCAGCACACAGTTCGCCTCGAAGAGACATTCGCTTCACGCCGGCGCAGCCGCCACATCCGCGAATGCCATGGCGATCTGCACCTGGGCAACATCGTGTTGATCGATGGCCAGCCGACCCCGTTCGACTGTCTGGAATTCTCACCGTCACTGCGGTGGATCGACACCATGTATGACACCGCCTTTCTGTTCATGGACCTGCTCGCCGCAGGTCTGGACGGGCTGGCGTATCGACTCATCAACCGTTATCTCGAACGATGTGGCGACTATGGCGGGTTGGCAGTACTGCCCTTCTACGCATCGATGCGCGCGCTCGTGCGGGCTCGCGTACTGCTGGAACGCGCCCATCAGTTGGACGGGGCCCCCGATGTGGCTGCCAGGCTCCGCCGCGAGGCAGGCCGCATGCTCGCCCTGTCTCGGGAGCTGCTCTGCCGAAACGACGCCTGCATTCTCCTCATGCATGGCCTTTCAGGCAGCGGAAAGTCCACCCGTGCCGCGCAGCTTGCCCAAGCGGAAGGCATGATCCGTGTGCGCTCTGATGTCGAGCGCCAACGCCGCTGGCATGTCCGCGCAGTCGATCGCTATCTGCCACGTGCAGTCGAACGTACGTATCGGCGTCTCGCCGCGATCTGCAAGCTCGGTGCAGGCGCTGGCTTTCCAATGATTGCGGATGCCACATTCCTGGCCGAGCACCAGCGCCGACGTTTCTTCTCGCTGGGCAGGCGGCTGGGGACAGCCGTGGCCATCGTGGACTGTGTTGCCGACGTCGACACGCTGCGTACGCGCATCCGCAATCGCATGCGCGGCGGGCGCGACGCATCCGAGGCAGACCTGCACGTGCTGGACGCCCAGATCGCCACACAAGAGCCGCTCAACGTAGACGAGCGGGCACATGTTATTCCTGGCGAAATGTCCAAAGTGGTGCCATACATCAAAGGTAGAAGGCAGTGATTTTGCCCGGGGCCGGCCCAGGCAATCAAAGGCCTTGAAACGAAGCGACGAAGCGATGGCGTTTCACACGCGGCCGCCAATTTGCGCCATATCAACGCGCACAAGCACAGAGTGCCTACGCTGCAGTTGGAATCCTCGTTCGGCGGCGCTGTTCACCATCCGCCAAGACCCCACCGGAGAACGCAATGCAACAACCCGCCGATATGGCCTGCAACGTGGCGTGCGCCGTCATGCGCGATATGAGCCGCACCGCCAGCTTCATGCTCGAGACGCAAATCGACCTGTCTCATTTCCGGCTGAAACTGGCCGAGGCTGCGCTGGAAGATGTGCGTGAATTGGAACATGAGCTGAGCGGCACGCATGACTGGACATCGCTGGCCTCCGCGCAAACCATCTTCATGAAGATGCAATCGAGCCACAGTGCGACGGCGCTGAAGACTTGGGTCGAGTTCACGAACAAGCTGCAGGCCGCCTATCTGCGTCGGTTGACGGAGTGGACTCAGCAAATGCAGCAGCCGGAAGCGCAAACCTCTTCGTCTCAGTTGTTCGCCGCATCGTCCGATTCGCTGAAGGCATTCTTTGACAGTTTCAACCTCATGGCCACGTCGGACTCCGAGGCAAAGAAGAACCGACCGGCACGCCACACTCCGGCAAGCGCTGAAAAGGCCGCCTGATCGATACGCCAAGGAGCCCATCATGCGAGTTCAGGACGTTTATTCACCCAATGCAGTCCATATCCCGCTCTCCTGCACGCTTCAGGAGGCGGCACAGCAGATGCGCCAGAAACATGTCGGTGCGCTGGTCGTGACGGAGAACACCCCGTCTGGCCCCCGCGCAATTGGCGTCGTCACGGATCGCGACATGGTGCTCGATGCGGTCGCGGTTGGCGTTAGCCCCTCACAGACCTGTGTGGCCGATGTGATGAGCCGAGGCATCCTCAACGTACCGCTCGACGCAAGCCTGAGCGATGCGTTGCAGGAAATGCTTTCGTCCGGCGTGCGACGTGTTGGCGTGACGTCCGACGGCGCGCTCGTTGGGGTGCTGTCCCTGGACGACGTGCTCGGCGCCATGGCCACCGAGCTGGGGCTGATCGCCCGCCTTGTCCATAACGAGCGCGAACGCGAGACGACCGGTAGCGTCCAGCCGCCGCTGAGCGTGTAACCCGGCCACCGGCTGCCATCACATTTCAGGAATTCTCTCCATGAATGCCGAACCGCTTTCTCTCAGCATGGACATCGTGGCGGACGACGCAGTGCTGGAAGGCACCCTGGACTGCCCCGGCAATGCAACCGGCCTGGTGATCTTTGCGCATGGCAGCGGGAGTTCGCGGTTCAGCCCGCGCAACCGGTATGTTGCCGATCAGCTCCACGCCGCCGGCCTGGGCACGCTGCTGTTCGATCTGTTGAGTGCCGAAGAGGCATCACATGCATCATGCCGTTTCGACATCGCGCTTCTGGCGCGGCGTCTGCAGACAGCCACACACGCGGTCGGCAGCATCGCCCGCGAACGCAGTTTGCGACTCGGGTATTTCGGCGCCAGCACGGGCGCCGCAGCCGCGATCCTGGCAGCGTCCGAGCTGGACGACGCCTGCGCGATCGAAGCGGTGGTCAGCCGCGGCGGTCGCCCGGATCTTGCCGGCCAACGTGCGCTGGCCAGACTGGCCTGCCCGACCCTACTGATCGTCGGCGCCGCCGATTTGGACGTTCTCGATCTCAACCGGCAGGCTCTGAGCCAGATGCATTGTGAGAAAGCGCTGGAGACGGTGCCACGCGCAACGCACCTTTTTGAAGAGGCCGGCGCGCTCGAACAGGTGGCCGAGCTCGCACGGGCATGGTTTGTTCGCCACCTGAGTGCAGCCACCCAACCCCACCAACACGCGAGGTAACCCCGTGCGATTCAAAGATCGATTGGATGCAGCGCGCCTGCTGGTGCAGGCGCTGGAAAAGTACAGGGGCACCCACCCGCTGGTGCTGGCCATTCCAAGGGGTGCGGTTCCGATGGGCGCACTCATCGCATCCGCGCTCGGCGGTCAGCTTGATGTGGTTCTGGTGCGCAAGCTCGGCGCGCCGTTCAACCCCGAACTGGCAGTGGGCTCTGTGGAAGAAGGCGGCTGGTCTTACATCGCGCCCTATGCAGGGCGCATTGGCGCGGATACGACCTACCTCGAACAGGAGAGCGCCGAGCAGATGGAGGTCATCCGACGGCGCCGGGCGCTGTATACCCCGAACCGCGGCCCGTATGACGCAGAGGGGCGTGTTGTGATCGTGGTCGACGATGGACTGGCAACCGGGGCGTCCATGAAGGCAGCACTTCACGCGATACGGGAGCGCCATCCGCAACGCCTCGTCTGCGCGGTTCCTGTGGCGGCGCCGGACAGCCTGGAAGACATTCGCCCCCTGGCCGATGAGATCGTCTGCCTCTACGCGCCGCAGGGTTTCCGCGCGGTCGGCATGTATTACGCCGACTTTCCTCAGGTCGAGGACGCTGAGGTGCGTGCCGCGCTTGGGGCTGCTTCGCAAGCCGAACGCCGAGCTGGCTGACACGGGTGCGGCCCCTGCCGCCACCCAGCCGTGCCGGGGTTCAGTCCAGACCGTATCTGCGCACATACCAGGATTTCATCACGTAGGCTGACAACCCATAGGCCAGGACGATCGCAGCCAGGCAGGGCCAGTAGGCTGCCGGCAGCGGCACAAAGCCGAACAATGCCCCGACCGATGTCAACGGCATGGCGACACCCACGCAGGCAATGGTGATGCTGGTCAACACCAGCGCGGTACTTGCCCGGCTTTGCACGAAGGGCACCTTGCCCGTGCGGATGATATGGATGATGAGTGTCTGTGTGAGCAACGATTCAACAAACCACCCGGACTGGAAGAGCGCCGGATCAGCCCACGCGTGAAACACACCCAGCAGCAGCGCATAGGTCGCGAAGTCAAACAGCGAACTGACGGGCCCCAAGTACAGCATGAACTTCAGAATGCTGCCGATCTCCCACCGTCGTGGCTTGACGAGGTAGTCGTCGTCAACGTTGTCAGTCGGGATGGCGGTTTGCGAGAAGTCGTAGAGCAGGTTGTTGAGCAGCACCTGCACCGGCGCCATCGGCAGAAAGGGCAGAAACAGGCTGGCGCCCAGCACGCTGAACATGTTTCCGAAGTTGGAACTGGCGCCCATCTTGATGTACTTGACGATGTTGCCAAACACCTTGCGCCCTTCCGTCACGCCCTCCCCCAGCACGGCCAGGCTTTTCTCCAGGAGGATGATGTCGGCAGACTCCTTGGCAATATCGACCGCGCTATCCACGGAGATGCCGACATCGGCGGCCTTGAGCGCCGGCCCATCGTTGATGCCGTCGCCCATGAAGCCCACGACATGGCCCCTGCGGTGCAGTGCATCGACAATGGCCGCCTTCTGCGCGGGCGAAACCTTGGCGAAGATCGATGCGCGTTCGGCGATGTCGGCCATCTGGTCGGGTGACATGGCGGCCAGCTCGGTGCCAAGCACCACCGGTTCCACGGCCAGCCCGACCTCGCGGCAGATCTTGCGCGCAACAATGGCGTTGTCCCCCGTCAGGATCTTGACTGCCACGCCGCTGGCCTTCAAGGCGGCCAGGGCTGGCGCGGCCGTATCACGTGGTGGGTCAAGAAAGGCGATATACCCCAGCAACGTCAACCCCGCCTCGTCCGCCACGGCGTACTGGCTTTGCCCGGGCGGCATCTCCTTGTACGCAACAGCGACGACACGGAAACCGTCAGCGTTCAGGTTCTCCGCCAGTTGCCGCGTAGCTTCGAGATGGCTTGCCTCCAGCGGGCCAGCCTCGTCACCGCTCACATAACGCGCGCTGACGGCCAGCACTTCTTCGACCGCCCCCTTGCAGATCAGCACGTGTGTGCCGTCGTCCTGCGCCAGCACCACCGACATGCGCCGGCGCTCGAAGTCAAACGGTAGTTCATCGATTTTCTGAAAACGCGCATGCACATCCAGGCGCTGCTCCAGCTCCACGTGCTTGAGCACGGCCACGTCCAGCAGGTTCTTCAGGCCCGACTGGTAGAAGCTGTTCAGAAACGCGTACTCCAGCACCTGGTCGGATTCCTCGCCGCGCAAATCCAGGTGATGCTTGAGGATGATGCGGTCTTGCGTGAGCGTGCCGGTCTTGTCGGTGCACAGCACATCCATCGCACCGAAATTCTGGATGGCGTTGAGCCGCTTGACGATGACCTTCTTGCGCGACATGGCGATGGCGCCCTTGGCCAGATTGACCGTGACGATCATCGGCAGCATCTCAGGCGTCAGGCCGACGGCCACGGCCACCGCAAACAACAGCGCCTCGAACCAGTTGCCCTTGGTCAGTCCATTGATGAGAAACACCATGGGTGCCATCACCAGGATCAGCGTCAGCATCAACCAGGTAAACCGGGTAATGCCCCGGTCAAAGCTGGTCTGCACGCGTTGCGCGGCAATCAGGTTGGCCACATGACCAAAGGCGGTCCGGTGGCCGGTAGTCAGGACCACGCCCGTCGCGTAGCCGCTCACCACGGCGCTGCCCATGAAGCACAGGTTGGGCCGTTCGAAATCCGCCGCCGGCTGGCTGTCGGAAGGCTCTGCATGCTTTTCCTGTGGCATGGCCTCGCCAGTCAGGGCCGACTGGTTGACAAACACATCCTTCGCGCCGAGCAGCCGCAGGTCCGCCGGCACCATGTCACCGGCACAAAGCTGGACGATATCGCCCGGCACCAATTGCTCGATCGGGATTTCCTGGCTCGCTTCGGCGCCGTCGGATGCGATGCGCTTGACCGTCGCCGTTGTATGCACCATGCGACGCAACGCCTCCGCCGCCCGGTTCGAACGATGCTCCTGCAGAAAGCCCAGCACGACGCTCAGCACCACCATGACCGCAATCAGTACGGCTGCCCGTACATCGCCCAGCACCGCCGAGACGCCCGCCAGCGAGATGAGCAGCAGATTCAACGGATTGACCGACCGGCGCGCCAACTCGACCAGCACACCCTCGTGATGGCCGTTGGCCACGCGGTTGAGCCCATATTCGCGCAGGCGCTGCGCAGCGCCCTCCTGCGTCAGGCCGTGCATCTGGGTACCGAGCCGCTCAAGCACGTCTTGCGAGGCAAGCGCCGACCACATCGAGAGATCGTCGGCTGGTGCATGTGCAGACAACACATTGGGCAGCGCTTGCCAGCGTGGCTTCCCGCGCATTGCTAGTCTCCTTGCGCGCAGGCATGCGCCTGGCGAGTTGCAACCCTCGCATCCGACACCCAACCCCCGGCAGCGTGTGCGGGCATGCTGATCCTGACAGCAGCAGACAAAGACGGCGCGGGCGCGGTGTGCATGGGAAATTGCGGGTAAAGCACATGGACGTGCAAACCATTAGAGCGCAGGACGCGCGTCGGGGCTTGATGCAACTCAACGGTCGTCGTCAGTCGGGTGCTTGCTGTACATGTCCCGCCACTGGGGTTTCAATGCTCGCGCCACGCCAGCCTCCGCCCAGCGCAAGGAACAGCGCCACGGTATCTTGCAGCCGCTGTGCACGCACCTGCTGCGTGCCCAGCACGGCTTGCTGGTATTGCTGATCGGCACTGAGCACCTGCAGATAGCCGGCAACGCCGGCACGGTAGTCGGCGTTGATCTCATCCAGTGCGGCACTTGCCGCCGCCTGCGCGCGCAACTGTGCGTCAAGCTGCACGGCATCGTGTTCCAGCGCCCGCAGCACATCGGCCACCTGCTCAAACGAAGCAAGCACCACCTGCCGATAGCCGGCATCGGCAGCCTGTAACGCCTGCCGCGACGCAGAACGGCGGAAATACAGGGTACCGCCTTCAAACAGTGGGGCCACGAGGTTCGCCCCCACGCTCCAGGCGCCGGCTTTCGCACCAAAGAGGTCAGCGCTTCGGCCGCTCATCCGGGCATAATCTGCGCTGAGGGTCAGACTGGGCAGCATCGCCGCCGTTGCGACACCCACCTCGGCGCTGGCCTGGTGCAGGCGCGCCTGGGCGGCCAGAACGTCGGGCCGCTGGCGCACCAGTTCAGACGGCACCAGGCTGGGCAAGTCCGCCGGCAATTGCAACCCGTTGAGCGCCACGTCTACGGCATCTGCCTCGGAAGGAAATCGGCCAGTCAAGACGGCCTGCAGATGCGCAGCCTGGTCACGCTTCTGCTCCAGCGGCGGCAGCGATGCTTCCAACGACGCCAATTGTGCAGCAAGGCTCAACTCGCTGGCATGCGCCACGACGCCGGCTTCGACCTGCGCGTGTGCAATCTCCATCTGCTCTCGCACCACGGCAATCAGGCTGCGCGTGGTGTCGATCTGCGCCCGATAGGCAGCATGCGCGATCACGGCGTTCACCAGATTGCCGGTCAAGGTGAGGTAGGCGGCGGCCACCGCATACCTTTGTCCTTCCGCTTGCGCGGCCAGGGCTTCCACGGCACGCCGATTGCCGCCAAAGAGATCGACCGCATAGCTGATGGATGCGCCCAGAGTCCACAGCGTAAAAAGGCTTGGCACCCCGGCCTGCCCAAGCCTGGCGGGCACCGCTGCCTGACGTGACACATCGGCCGATCCCGCCACCTGCGGGTAGAACACGCCCGCGCCGGCTCGCAACAGGTCTTGCGCGGCACGCAGGTTGGCTTGCGCCTGCTGCAGGCCGGGGTTGGCCGTAATGGCGGCTTCCATGGCCAGATCAAGCGCGGGACTACCGAGAGCGTGCCACCAGTCTGCCGGCACGGTTGCCGCCGTGAAGCGCTGCGCAACGCCGTCTGCCGAGGTGGGCTGCGCAACTTCACCGTCACGAAGATAGCGATCGACGCCAGGCGCCTGCGGTGCATGAAAATCCGGCCCGACGGCGCAGCCCGGAACCACAAGCGCGACGCCTATCGCCCACGCCGCCGCTTTCACGACGCCCCCTGCAGGTAGACGTCGACCAGTTGGCCCGGATAGACGGCCAGCTTGTCAGGCTGCTTGAAACGGAAAAGCAACGGCAGCACGCGCACATCCACGCGTTCGGCGCGCTGGTCGGACAACTGAATCTTGGGCGACACGTACGGCTGCACGCGCACGAATTCCAGCGGCACGCTAACGTCGGTGCCGCGCACGAACATGCGTGCCTGCACCGTGCCGGGCGGAAGGCGGTGCACCAGAATCTCATCCACATACACGCGCACGGCCAGCTTGTTCTGCCCGGCGCTCATCGTGACGAGTGGCACGTTGGCCCGCGTGTAGGCGTCATAGGTGCCCTGTGGCGATACATAGCCGCCCATTGCTGTATTGACGGACATGACAACACCGTCCATCGGCGCCCGCACGGCATACTTTTCGAGCAGCGCTGCTGCCGCCGCCGCGCCCTTCTGCAAGGCATCGCGCTGTTTTTGCAGCGTGCGGATGTCATAGCTCCAGGCGCCGGCGCGCGTCAGGTCGTACTGACGCTGGGCAACAACGAGATTGCCGTGTGCCACCCGTACCGCGTTGGCAGCGTTGTCCATTGCATCGCGACTGACTGCCTTGGGATTGAGCCGTGCGGCCGCCTCAATCTTGTCCAACTGATCCTGCACGGTGCGCAAGCCGGCATCTGCTGCGCTCACTTGTGCACGGGTGACCTCCAGCGCTTCCTTGCGCGGTTGGGCCAGCAGCGCGTTCAACTGTGCATCGACGGCATCCGCTTGCGACTGCTGTTGTGCCGTCAGAGCGCGCTGCACGGAATCTTCGATCTGGATCAGCACATCGCCCCGCTTGACCGCCTGCCCTTCTTGCACGGCGATGCGCGCGACGGTGCCCGACACTTCGGCATACAGGTTCAGGTTGGCACCACTGGGCTGATCGCTTTCGACGATGCCGTTGGCGTAGATGCCCGTCGCGTACGGATTGGCTGCCGGCTGGAAGACGGGTGGCAACGGCGGGCGCTGCCGCGCGTAGTAGATCGCCGCGCCAATTCCCGCCAGCGCGCCGATCACAGAGAGCACAAACAACCATCGGATCTTCATCGCATCGCTCCGTGTTCAATGCGGCTCAGCTTGCCGTCCTCCATGTCGAGGATGCGGCTGGCCATGTCGAGGATGCGCGCGTCGTGCGTCACGATCACGATACAGCGGTGCGCGTTCAGGATCTCCGTCTTCACGAACTGCATGATGGAACGGCCGGTGTCGCCATCCAGCGACGCGGTGGGCTCATCCAGAATCAGGATGTCGGGCTGCGTGACGATGGCGCGCGCAATGGCCACGCGCTGCTGCTCGCCGCCGCTGAGCTTGACCGGCGGCAACTGGGCGCGGTTCTTCAGCCCGACGACATCGAGGTAGTGCATGGCCTGATCGAGCGCGGTGTCCCAGGCCACATGCCGCAGGATCAGCGGGATGGCGACGTTCTCGACCGTGGTGAGGCGCGGGAACAGGTGGTAATCCTGAAACACGAAGCCGATCCTGCCCAGGCGGAAATCGGCCAGCGCGTCGGCGCCCAGGCTCCAGATGTCAACCCCGTCCACCACCGCGCGGCCGCCATCCGGGCGCAGGATGCCCGATATCACGCTCAGCAGCGTGGTCTTGCCGCTGCCCGACGGTCCGACGATGAACAGCATCTCGTTGAACTCGGCCTCGAAACTGACCTGCATGAGCGCGCGCGTACGCGCTTCGCCCTCGCCAAACCATTTATCGAGGGCCTGAGCGGCAATGGCGACGTTGGCCACAATCAACCCCGGAAGATATCGAAGGGCTCGATGCGAAGCACTTTGCGCACCCCGATGTAGCCCGATATGCCGGCAATCACGATCACCATGGCCAGCGCCAGCATCAGATTGGCGAAGGTGATCATGGCTGCGTAGTCTGGAATGCGAAGACGCACCAGTGCGATCGACGCGGCGCATAGGCCGATCCCCAGCCCGTAGCCCACCAGCGCCACGAATGTGGCCTGGAAGACGATCATCGTGACCAGTTCGCGCCCCTTGGCCCCGATGGCCTTGAGCGCGCCAAAGCGCTCCAGGTTCTCCAGGATGAATGTGTAGAACGTCTGCCCAGAGATCGACAGCCCGACCACGAAGCTGATCACCGTCATCAGCAAGATGTTGGTGCCAAGCCCGGTCTGGTAGGTATAGAAGTGAGAGATACGGCCGATGAACTCTTCCCTGGTCAGGGCGCGATAACCGAGCCGGTCGACCGCACGTTCGATCGCCGCAATGTCGGCCTCGGTCTTGGGCTCGATCAGGATGTACGACATCGTGTAGCGCGTACTCGGCAGGTATTGCACAGCGCGGCGGTACGTTGTGTACAGGGTGGGCACACCAAACAATCCGCTGGACGCCACCTCGCCAATGCCGACGATCACCCCTCGATGGTCATTGACTTCGAATTCCGTGCCGATATGCGGGTTTTCCAGCTTTCCGAACTCGGCGTCCTGGATGACGATGAAGGCGTTCTCGCCGTACAGATCCTGGATACGGCCACTGAGCATGCGAGGGCGGCCGAACAGGCTGGTGTCGTCGATGCCGACGACGGTCACGGGCTGATAGGTTCCGCTGTTCAGGCGCACGAGCGCGCCGCCTGAATAGAGCGGCACGGCAAACTTCACACCGTGAATGCTGCGTACCGCATCAAGGACGTAATCCGGCATGCCGATCGAGTTGGCCACGGTATTGACAGCCGGGTCCATGACCCACATCCGTGCGCCAATGTTGTATACGGCAGACGAAGACCGATTGAGCACGCCCGCAAACAGCGACGTCATCTCGATCATCAGAAACACGGCAAACGTAATGCCGACCAGCAAGCCGCTCAGCTTGGCCTTGTCATTGACCAGCAGCTTGTAGGCGAGTTTGAGAATGGCTTGCACATGGGCCCCTTGGCCATGCACGGCAGACAGGGGTGCGCCCCGGGGTGATATCGACCGGCCGATGCATGTGCATCAACGATAGCGATTCGGGGGCGGCGGCCATTGATGTGTCGCAAGGCCGGGCTGCGTCCAGCAGGGAATGCGCTACAGCGTATCGTCGTCGGAAAACAAGCGATGGCGTATCGCGTAACGCACAAGGGCGGCTTCGCTGGAGAGCTGCAGCTTGTCCATCAGCCGCATCTTGTAGGTGCTGATGGTCTTGGCGCTCACGCACAGGCTGGTGGCGATCTCGGTCAAGGGCTCGCCGCGCACCAGCCGGCGATAGACTTCCATCTCGCGGTCGGACAGTCGCGTGTGGGCCGCCTCTTCACTGGGCTCGCCCAGGCTGTGCGCGAGCTTCTCCGCCATGGGTGGGCTGACGTAGGTGCCGCCGTTCGCCACCTTCTGCAACGCGGTAACCAGTTCGGTGGCGGCGCTCTCCTTTGTCAGGTAGCCGGCCGCCCCCGCACGAAAGGCGCGCGCCACGTATTGTTCTTCAGCGTGCATGGTCAGCACCAGCACGCGCACCCTGGGGTGATCGTCATGCAGCTGGCGGAGCAGTTCCAGCCCGCTGCGCCCCGGCATGGAAAGATCGAGCACGATCACCTGCGGTTGATGATCACGCACAAGTTGCACGACCTGTGTACCGTCGGAGGCTTCGCAGGCGACTTCAAAATCCCCCGCGCGCTCAAGGATATGACGCACGCCATCGCGCATCACGGCATGATCGTCGGCGATCATCACGCGAATCATGACGGCGCCTCCTCGGTGGCCTTGTGAACGGCGGGAAAGCTCACGCTCAAGCGAAAGCCGCCACCAGGTGCATGTGTGATCGTTGCCTGCCCGCCCAGTAGCCGGGCGCGCTCGCGAATGCCAAGCAATCCCAGCGGCTTGCGTTCACCCACCGCCGGAGGCGCCCCACTCCAGCCATGGCCATTGTCTTGAATGGACAGTTCGAGCACGTCGTCCTGCTGCGAGAACTCGATCTCAACACGCGTGGCATCGGCGTGGCGCACGACGTTGTTGAGTGCCTCCTGCACGATCCGGAACACCGAGATGGCAGCGCGCTCGTTCATCGCCAGTTCTTGCGCATGCACAGTCACGACCAGGCCAAAGCGTTGGCGAAAATTCTTGGCCATCCATTCGAGGGACGGCACGAGCCCCAACTCGTCGAGCAATGGCGGCCGAAGATCCGCCGAGATATGCCGAACGGCAACAATCGTCTCGTCGATCACGTGTTGCATTGCCTGGGTCTGGTCGATCAGCGCCTTGTCGCTCCGTGCGGCCTGCAGATCCGCTGCCAGCAGCGAAATGTCCATCTTGAGCGCGCTCAGGCGTTGGCCCAGATCGTCGTGCAGCTCGCGGGCGATGCGGTGCCGCTCCTCCTCGCGCGTGGCCAGGATGCTGTCCGACAGATGCTGCAGTTCTTCCTGGGAGCGCCGCAGCGCCGCTTCCGCACGCACACGCTCCGTGGTGTCGCGCAGCATCACCGTGAAGAGCTTGCCGCCGTTCACTTCGATCTGTGAAATCGACGCTTCGATCGGGAATTCACGCCCATCGGTATGCAGGGCAAACAGCGGGCGCTGCTTACCCATCTGGCGCTCCGATACGCCCGTCACCCCGAAGCGCCGTACATGCGCTTCGTGCGCGCCGCGAAACCGCTCGGGAATAAAGTCTGACAGTGGGCGGCCGATGGCTTGGCGCGCTGAACAACCGAACAGAGTTTCAGCCATGGGATTGAACAGCACGATGCGCTGGGTTTCGTCCACCGAAATGATGGCTTCCATTGATGACCGGATGATGCCGGCCAGCCGCGCTTCGCTCTTTTCTAGGTACGTCAGATCCCGGGCGACGGCGGCTCGCAACTTCCGCAGCCGCAGCCAATAGAAGACCAGTGCGATGACCGCAGAAATACTTGCCGAGGCCAGCAAAATGAAGGGGGCATCCCCGGCCTGAAGCGCAAACGCCAGCCGGGCAACCGCCGCCGCCAGCAACAAAACGGCCAGCACCCCCACCACCAGTTCGGCCGAAGTGGATTGCAACTGCAGCAGCCGCCTGTGCGTTGCCTTCGAGGATTGAGTGTCTTGCTCCGCCACCGAGCACCACCAAAAGGTCGGGATGCAATCAACATAGCCCATTCCCAAGGCTGGAGGTACTAGCCGTGTGAAGGAGAAGCCCCCCGGAAAACCCTGCCGCCGCTGTCAGGGAATCCTGACAGCGGCATGGCACATCCCGACGACCATCTCAGCGCTGCCTGATTTCGCGCAAACGCCGCGCCTCCGATACTGACCGTACGGACACCGGGCCTTGATGGAGCGCAGTGACCGGACACCCACCACCTCACCGAGGATGTGTGGTTCAAAGACCACAGACGCCTTCCGGAGCCGCCCCCATGATTCCGCGCACGATAGAGTCCCCTTCACCTGTCGAAACCCGCCAACTTCCCCAGCTCAGGCTCGTCCGCGACGCAACGCAGATCCGCCAGACAACACCCCTGATTCCGAGCAGCCAATGCACCAACTGCATGATGCACTGGGCCTGTATCGCGAGCGCTGTGCCATCGGCGCAACACGAACAACTGGATCGGATGGTGCACACCTGGCGCAAGATCGCCAAAGGCGAAGCCCTTTTTCGGGCGGGCGACGTGTTCCATGCGCTGTATGCCATCCGGTCCGGTTCGTTCAAAACCGTGGTATCGCACCCCAACGGCGCAAATCACGTCACCGGATTCCAATTGGCGGGCGAAACGCTCGGCCTCGACGGCATTGCCGCCGATCGGCACACATGCGACGCGATCGCGCTGGAGGACAGCACCGTGTGCTCCATGCCCTTCCATTGCATTGAGGACCTGTGCCAGGACATTCGTCCACTGCAACATCGCCTTCACCAATTGATGGCAGAAGAGATCGTGCGCGAGTCAGGGCTGATGCTGCTGCTCGCTGGGCTGAGTGCGGAAGCGCGTGTTGCCACCTTCCTGCTGAACCTTTCCACGCGCATGCAGGACCGGGGGTATTCCGCTACCAGCTTCACGCTGCGCATGACCCGGGAAGAAATCGGCAGCTACCTTGGCATGCAGCTCGAGACCGTCAGCCGTGCGCTGTCGAGGTTTCAGCGCGAAGGCTGGATCGTGGTGAGCGGCAAGAACATCGAGCTGACCGACAAGGCGGCACTGACGGAGCTTTGATCGCTCGGGGCGCCCCCCAAAAAACATGCCGCCCCGCTTTTCAGGTGGGGCGGCATGTTTTCTTTGCTGCTTCATTACCTACGGCACGATCTGGAGATGATCGATGACTTCCGTCACCCCAGGTGCGGACCATGCCGCGCCCTTTGCCGCACGCCGCTCCGATGCGGAACCGATGTGGCCGCTGAGCGTGACCGTCCCGCCTTGAACGGAGACGCGAATGTGGTCGGCTTCACGCGCGGCATGCCGCTTGAGCGCCGCACCGATCTGCTCGGCAACATTGGCTGGCGCCACGCGCGCTTTGATCTGCAGCCGATTGATCAGGCCCGCCACACCACGCAACGATCCCACCGCATGCGCTGCCTGCTCGCTCTGGTAGGGCCAGTCCACCTCACCCGAGAGCGTCACCCAGCCGTTTTCGACCAGCACCTCGATGCGGTTGGACGGCAGGGTAACCTGCCATTCAAGCGCGGCGCGGGCCGCTTGGGCAACGTCTGCGTCCGTATGCGCTCCCGGCAGGCGGACTTCGATTTTCTGCACGACACCACGCACGCCAGCAACACGTTCGGCTGCATGCTCGGCAGCAAGCTTTTCCATGTAGCTGCGAACGTGGCCGGTCAGTGTCACCACGCCGTTGTCCACCTCCACACCAATTGCTGCGGCATCCACCGCAGGCTCCCAAAGCAGTTCGTCGTTGACGTCCTGTTTGATGCCCAGATCGCTTTTCATACTGTGCTCCTGCTGGATAGAGTCGCCTTGCTATGCCCAGCGGCGCTCACACGCTGTTTGGCAAGGCAGACAGCGCATGGCCGTCGGCTGGGCTTGCAGGCGTAAAAACGGAATCGCTTCGCCACAATCGACGCAGATACCGTAGCTGTGCTGCTGCATACGCTCGCGTGCAGCGTTCAGTTGCTCAAGCTCGCTTCGGTAGCGGACGAGCATGACGTCGTTCGTTTGTTCCCCTGCCTCTTCATCGGCAAGATCCGCGTTCTCAAACGGCGCTTCACGCGGCACCGGCACAGTGGTTGGGCCCAGCGCCGACAACTGGCGCCGCACGCGTGCTTCCTGCTCGTCGAGCAAGCTCCTCAGCCGTTTCCATTGCGCCTCGGTAAAGCGGCTCATGCCACGTCTCCTTCAATGGATTCAACGTCCGAGCGGTGGGTTCGGCCTCAGGCTTCCGTTGGCGACAGCCAGGCCGGGCGTTGCCTCGATTGCTCCCACCGGCCGGCAGTCTTCACCTGTTCGATAAAACCCGCGATCTCTTCTTGCGACAGCCCGCTGAGCACGTCGCGCTGGAACAGCGCCAGCACCGGCGCCGGAATGGTGGCCGTGATGCGCATGATTTCTTCAACAGCACGGAACGCCCCGCGGGCCGCCATGACGCAAATCACGGACAGGTGCGTGGACCCCGGCAATTGGTCAGCCAGGAAGTCCCGCATGGGCGAAGCCAGGTGGCCCATCCAGATGGGCGCGATCACGATGACGTGTTCGACATCATCAAGCGGCGGACCTTCATAGCGATACTTGGCGCGCGCATGGAATACCGTTTCGAGGACGCAGCGCGCATCTCCCAGGAAGCCGGCGCGCGGATGCTCGTCCGTCACCTCGGCAAGCTGCCATCCGCTCTGCGCAGCCATCTGCTCGGCTACCTGACGTGCCGTGCCGGTGCGCGAGTAGTACACGATCAGCTTCTTTTCCATCTCGTACTCCAGGGATTTCGAAAGCAGTGGAAATGGCGGATTGCCTCTAGGAACCAACCCACATCTGGTCGATGACGGCGCGCACGCCTGGTGCATCCCATGCGGCCTCACGGGCGGCACGGCACTCGTTGAGGTTGCGCAGCGGCCCGTACAAGGTCACCGTGCCGTCCGCCACGGAAACATTCAGGCGCGACGCGTCAACTGCAGCCAGGCGTTGCAGTGCCTTTGCAATGCGATTGCTCAGATCCGCGGGGCCCGAGGCGGCGCGCAATGTCAGCGCATTGGCCACGGATTTCACGCCGCGCACTCTGCGCACCGTGTCCAGCGCCGCACGGCGCTGGAAGTCCTGGTCGACTTCACCGCGCAGCGTCACGGCGCCGCCCTCGACAGTGATCTGGACAGCATCCGGCGGCACCGATGCATTCCAATGCAACGCGCTGCTGATCGCCTGCGCAATCTCGCCATCCGGGCGCTCCATATCCGGCGGCATCCGCACATCCACATGGATGACAAGCGCGGTCACGCCGGCTACACGCCGGATCGCCTCTTCCGCGGCATGCTTGTCGGCGAACGTGTCGACGCCGCCGGAGAGCGTGACGACGCCATCCTTGGCCTGCACGGCAAAGCGACTGGCATCCACCGCCGGGTCCCATTGCAATTCTTCTTCGACATCGTGCTTGAGCTGGATATCGTTCTTCATCGTGATCTCCTCAGGTTCAATTGAGGTCGAGGCTCAGTGCGACATCAGCACCGGCACGGTCATCGTGTTCAGCAGGGTGCGCGTCACCCCGCCCAGTACGAGTTCGCGCAGGCGGCTGTGCCCGTAGGCCCCCATCACGATCAGATCGGCATTGAAGTCGGCCGCTCGCGAGAGCAGCAACTCACCCACGGCGGCATCGGAATCTGCGCAATCGGTCTCTTCCACCGTTGTATGAATACCGCGCGCATTCAGCGCACGCGCCACCTGACCCACCGTGGTTTCCTCGGCCCAGTGCTTTGGCTGCGTGCTTGTGATCTGCAGCACGTGCACATTGGTGCCCGTCATCATCGGCATGGCATCGTGCAGCGCACGGGCCGATTCGCGCCCGCCGCTCCAGGCCACCAGCACGCGTTGCGGCAATGCAGTGAAGTTGCCCGCATACGGCACAACCAGCACGGGGCGGCCCGACTCCAGGATCAGGGTCTCCACAAAGTCGCCGGCAATGAATTCATCCGGTTCATCGTGGTTCCGTTGCCCGACGACGAGAAGATCGGTCTCACGCGCTTCACGAAGTACGAGAGCCACGGGGTCGCCTTCCACTGCTCGCCACTCCGTTTCCACCGCAAGCTTCTCCGTCGCCAGGCGAAAGCGCGCGTGCACCGCATCCCGGATGCTGTCGCGCCGGATGCGGTCTTCCTCCAGATAGTGCGCAGCGTTCTCCATCATGTAGAACCAGCTGAGGCTTGGCGCAAAGCTCGCATAGATGCCGACGAGTTTGGCGCCGTGCGCCTGGGCATACTGGGCCGCAAGGTCAAGGCGGTGCATGGCGCGTTCGCTGCGGTCCAGATGCACCATCACACTGGCGTAGCTCATGGTCAGATCCCGAAGTCGTGTCAGAAGATGCGCTACCGGACTAGGCAATGACGGCGTTGCTTAGCGGTTCGGTAGGCGCGTGCGACGTTTCCGTCGGCTCCGCGCGGACGAGCAGCACCGGCAGTGTGCTCCGGCGCACAACGCTCTCGGCGACGCTGCCGAGGAACAACCGTTGGAAGCCGCGACGCCCGTGCGTGCCCAGCACCAGGGCTTGGGCGCCGACGTTGTGTGCCGCCTGTTCAATGGCAGTGCCAATATCGAAAGTGCCGATCGGGTCGTCAACCACGACGCTATGGACGTGCACACCTGCCTTTTCGGCCTTGGCACGCGCGTCGGCAACGATTTGATTGCCTTGTTTGACCAAGGCCTCGGTAAAGGCGCCGACATCGATATAGCCAACGTCGTACATCAGGTACGAGTTATCGATCACGTGGGCGATGACCAACTCCGAGCCGAGCTTTTGTGCAAGCTGGATTGCCTCGTCCAGCGCCCGGTCTGCCGTCGGACTGCCATCCACCGCTACCAGAATCCTGTCGTACATGATGTGCCTCCATCGAATCCGTCGTCGGCCCCAATCGGGGCTGCTGAATTCCATGTTGGACCACCAAGCGGATCACCCCTTGATTTACATCAGCGTTTGGCTCGCTGCAGCCTCACGCAATGCCAATTGATCTGCCTCAAGAGCCAGCGCGCAACGCTCGATAGACTCGTCCGCTATCCGCTGCCCCCGGGGTGCAGTCATGGAAAGCGCATGGCACCTTGTGCGAGATCAAACTTTGACACCGGCCCGTTCTTATAGTGAAAACGTACGCGCATCGGAGTTCAGCATGAGGGTCGATGAAATTTGTTCCCACCGCATCGTTCACGTCCAGGCGACGGCGACGCTGCAGCAAGCCGCCCGGCTGATGCGGGACGAAAGCGCCCGGGCGCTGCTTGTCACGGAACACGCCGCTGGGGGTTCTCGGGTGGTGGGCATCGTGACAGACCGGGACATGGTGGTGCATGGCCTTGCCAGCCGCAGCGACTGCAGCCAGACCGCCGTATCGGAAGTCATGACGCGCGGCCTTCTGACCATCCACGATGACGCCGTGATCAGCGAAGCCTTGCGCTCGATGCTGAGCCACGGCCTGCACCGTCTGGCGGTGGTCGATCGTCAGCAACGGCTGGTGGGCATGCTCAGCCTGGACGACACCATCCGCGCAATGGGTGGCGAATGGACCTTGCTGGCCGGCATTCTCGGTCGCGACAACGCTGGCCAGTCCCGCCAGCACGCGCCGTCCGATTTGATTCTCTAAGTGTTCACCCACCGTTCTTCAGGAGCGCTGTCATGTTTACCAATGTTGGAACCGCGGACCGCGCCGTCCGCATCCTGATCGGCATCGCCATGATCCTGCTGGCATTTTTTGGCAAGGTGCCAGCATGGGTTGGCTGGCTGGGGCTGATCCCTCTGGTGACCGGCCTGATCCGCATGTGCCCGCTCTATTGGGTGCTGGGCATTGGGCGGCATTGACCAGGCGACAAGCCAGAACACCGCCCAGCTGGACAGAAGCATGGTCAGCAGACCAGCGGTGACCTTACCGGCAAAAGCGCGGCCTCCGCTGATGGCCACGACAATCTTCGAGAACGTGTTGGCTGTCAGCGCAAGCATCACCAGCGCGCCTGCCGTCGGCGTCTGCAACGTGTGGCTGGCAACCTGCGTTGCGATCGAAGCGGTCGCGGCATGGACATCGGCAAACGCCCCAAACACGGTGACAGCCACCACCGCCGCTGTCCCGAACCATGTGCGCGCGGCAGCTGCGGCAAGCAGCAAGGCAGCCGTCCACAACGCAAAGCCGATTGCGACGCGCCAGTTGATGGATGACACCGAACTCTCCGGCGCCTCCTGGAGCGGCTCGTTGGCGCGCCATATCCAGAGCGCCGACCATGCCACGGTCGCCATCATGCCCACCGCCAGCGGAGCCGCCAGCACGCGCAACAAGTCGATGTTGATGGCAGCGATCAGCAGCAGCATCTGCACCAGCGTGGCGACATTGGACAGCAGCGCCGCGGCAACCGCGCCATCAACGGGGCGATGGTCCCGCCGCACGCGTGCTGCCACGGCCGTGATCGTGGCCACGCTCGATGCAAACCCGCTGAACAAGCCGGCCAGCGGCAAGCCGATCCGCTCTCCAAACCATCGCGCAGCAAAATGGCCCGTGTTGCCTGTCAGCATGACAAGCAGCACAACCAGCCACAACGTGTGCGGGTTCCAGGCGTTCAGCGGCCCCAAGTTCCGGTCTGGAACCGCGGGCCAGATCAGCAATGCCGCCACGGCAAGGATCAGCAGATCGGCGAGTTCACGCTGGGTAATGACCGTGCGGGCAAACCGATGCAAACCCGCTTTGGCATAGAGCAGGACAAGTAAGACCGTGCCGAGGCCAGCCGTCATTTCGGGCTCGCTCACGGCATAGGCGCCTAACAGCGTGGTCGCGACCAGTGCGAATTCCGTCGTCACGCCAGGATCAACATTGGCCGAATGGTGATAACCGACCGCCGCCAACACCGCGACCGTCAGCAGCACCGTGGGCACGGCAAATGGTATTGGCAGGCTTGCCGCGATGGCACCCGCCAGCGCCCCGATCGCAAACGTTCGCATGCCCGCTGGCAGCTCTGCGCTGTCGGCATGACTCCGCTCGCGCTCAAGGCCGATCGCCAGCCCCACGCCCAGGGCAACCGAGAAAGACAGCAGTGAAGACATTCAGTGGAGTCGAATGGCTGTTGCGTTGACCTGTTCAGTATTGCGCGCGGCAACGCTTTCCGATTGATCTGGCGCAGTCGATGGTCGACTGCCGGGCGGTCGTTCCACAGCACTGTTCCATACTGACCAGACACGCCAACCTCGGAGACAGCGATGCCTGAATCGATGCAGGCCATGGTGATGGAAGGTGCCGGAAAGCCATTGGTCTGGCGTGATGTGCCTATGCCCACGCCTGGGCCCGGTGAGGTCCGGATCGCGGTGTCCGCGTGTGGCGTCTGCCGTACGGACCTCCATATCGTAGACGGTGAACTGACCACCCCAAAACCCTCCCTGATTCCCGGCCACGAAATCGTAGGCATCGTCGAGTCATGCGGCAAAGGCGTGACGGCGCCCACCCCGGGCGAGCGCGTTGGCGTGCCGTGGCTCGGCTGGACGTGCGGCGTCTGCCCGTACTGCCTGCACGGGCGCGAAAACCTGTGCGACCGCCCTGCCTTCACCGGCTACACGCGCGATGGCGGCTATGCGCAATACGCCGTTTGCGACGCCCGGTACTGCCTGCCGATTCCCGCGCGGTACGACGACGCCCATGCCGCGCCGCTGCTCTGTGCGGGGCTGATCGGCTACCGCACGCTGCGCATGGCCGGCGATGCACGCAGGATCGGCATCTACGGCTTTGGCGCTGCGGCCCACCTCATCACGCAGATCGCCGTGGCGGAGCAGCGCGAGGTCTTCGCCTTCACCCGCACCGGTGACACTGCGCCTCAACAACTTGCGCTGGACACCGGTGCCAGTTGGGCAGGCGCCAGCGACACCCCCGCACCGGAACAGCTCGACGCCGCGTTGATCTTCGCGCCCATCGGCGCGCTCGTGCCGCAGGCGCTGCAGGCCGTGGTCAAGGGCGGCTCGGTGGTTTGCGGCGGCATTCACATGAGCGACATCCCGGCATTTCCGTACCGGTTGCTATGGGAAGAGCGCAAGCTTGTCTCCGTCGCAAACCTGACGCGGGCCGATGGACTCGCGCTCATGCGCATCGCGGCGGAAGTCCCGTTGCGGGTGCACGTCACGCCCTATCCGCTGCAAGACGCAAACACCGCCTTGGAAGACCTCCGCGCCGGACGCGTGGCGGGCGCTGCCGTCCTGCAGGTGCCGTCGAAAGACCTTTGACGCGCATCAACAGCCCACGCGCCACGCTGTCTACGCTGGTTACACGCGGTGCCCGACTGCGCAACGCCTTGGAGACCACCATGTACCAACGAATCCTGCTCGCCGTCGACGGCAGCCACGCGTCCTACCTCGCGCTGCACCAAGCCATTGTGGTCAGCAAGGCGACGGGCGCGGAAGTCGAAGCCCTCTTCGTTGCCGATAGCAGCGACATCACCTTCGACATGGTCGGATCCGACTCGATTGCCTACGCCAAGCAGGTCGCCGGCTACGGCCGGGACACGCTTGCCGAGGTATCGAAGAAGCTGGATGCCGCAGGCGTCAAACATTCGACCAAGCTGCTCGAAAACTCCATTGCGCCCGGGCAGATCTCCGCAACGATCGTCGCAGAAGCCAACGAGACCGCAACCGACCTGATCGTGCTCGGCACACATGGCCGGCGTGGGCTCAAGCATCTGGTGCTCGGCAGCGTGGCCGAAGGCGTGGTCCGCAAGACCAACAAGCCGGTATTGATGGTGCGTAGTGAGGTCGAGGAATAAAGAACATCCATTGAGCGCTGCCCTCGCGGGTGTGTTCGGAGGCACTCGGCTGCCATTCCGTGCGCAACGACACGCGCAATCCGATCCGCCGGCTGGATGAGGCTATCAAACCGCTGACCGACCCCGCACCGCTGGCCATGGTGATGCGTTTTGACGACAGTGTTGCCGTGCTGAACTTGCGGGTCCGGGCCCGAACCGAGCACTTCTGAGACGCGCGCTGGACGCTCGCCCGGCAAGTCCGCACAGCCCGTGCAGGGGCCCGCTGCGCCGTGCCCGTGCGGATTCGCGAGCTGTCTATCGTGCGTGAAGCCGGCCCAAAAACAGGTGACAGACGTGACCCTCAAGGCCGCGAAGCCGCCCGGACCATGGCCGGATGAGGGTTGGGATTTGCTTGTGCATTCACAAACGCATTGCATAGACTCACCTTTCAAGGAATCCCTTATAGGCAAACGCATCATGTGTCGCTGGCTGGCGTATTCAGGCAATCCCATTCAGATGGAGACAGTGCTGTTCCGGCCGCGGCACTCGTTGATCGACCAGAGTCTGCGCTCCCGCCTCGGCGGCGAGACGACCACCAACGGCGACGGTTTCGGCATCGGGTGGTACGGCCGTTACTCTGAAGTGCCCTTTCGATACCGCTGCCTGCATCCCGCGTGGAACGACACCAACCTGCGTGAAGCCGCCCGCGCCATCCGCTCGTCGATGTTTATCGCCCACGTGCGTGCGGCCACCGACACCCCGGCGCAGGAGACCAACTGCCACCCGTTTCGCTACGGGCGGTGGCTTTTTGCGCACAACGGGTTGATCCGCGAATACCCATTGCTCCGCCGCGCGCTGATGATGGAAGTGGCGCCGGAGCTGTTCCGCTGGATCGAAGGCTCGACCGATTCCGAGATCATGTTTTTCCTGGCGCTGTCGTTCGGGCTCGACCGCGACCCGCGCGGCGCGCTCGAACAGATGGTCGGGCTGATCGAAGACATCGGCCGCCGCCACGGCGTCGAATACCCGCTGAACATGACGGTCTGCGCGACGGACGGCGTTCAGATCGTGGCTGCGCGCTACTCCAGCGAGGGCGAATCGCGCTCGCTGTTCCACAGCACGTCGTTCAGGCATCTGCACCAGCTCTATCCTGACAGCGCCGCGATTGAAGACGCCGGCGACGACGCCTTCCTTGTGCTGTCCGAACCGCTTGTCGACCTGCCCGGCGCATGGGCCGAGATTCCCGAAGAGACCGTCGTGATCGTCAAGGGCGGCGTGGTCGAGCACCACCGTTTTGTGCCGCGCAAGCCCGGCCCCACGGGCTTCGACCTGCCCGCCAACCAAGCTTCTTATGGGCGCGAGGCAGGCTGATCGCCCTGCCGCAGGGGTGATACAAGCATCACCCCACTCTTTTTCCCCCTCCGCTGAAACCTCCTGACAAAACGCTGTCAGGAGCCCTGCGTTAGGCTCCCGCCCACGACTTGTTCCGTAGACAAACCGGATCTTGATAATCCGCTACAGTTTACGGCTCGAATTCTGATTGCCAGCGCAGCGGCCGATGGTTTAGGCCCGCCGGCATGCCCCCTTACCTCCAAGCTCCAAGGAACGTCCTCCATGTCCTCCGGTGTCATTCGCCTGCGCGGAGCCCGTCAGCACAATCTCAAAAACCTCGATCTGGACCTCCGTACGGGCGAAATGACCGTCGTGACAGGCCCGTCGGGCTCCGGCAAGTCCAGCCTCGTTTTCGACACGCTCTACGCCGAAGGTCAGCGCCGCTACGTCGAGACCTTCAGCGCCTATGCGCGTCAGTTCCTCGACCGCATGGACCGGCCGCAGGTCGAGCACGTCGAAGGCGTGCCGCCCGCCATCGCCATCGACCAGACCAACCCCGTGCGCAGCTCGCGCTCGACGGTCGGCACGATGACGGAACTGAACGACCATCTGAAGCTGCTGTTTGCGCGCGCCGCCCAGCTGTTCGACCGCGACACCGCGCTGCCGGTGCGGCACGACACGCCGGAAACGATCTACGACGAGCTGCTCTCGCGCACGCGCGATGGCGATCCACGCCTGGTGGTGACCTTTCCCGTCGAGCTGCCCGCCAATACGAGCCCCGAAGAAGTCACGCAATGGCTGTCGGTCAGCGGCTATACGCGCGTGCAGGCCGAGCGCGTGGTCGAGTCGTCCACGGGCAAGCGCAAGCTGCTCGATGTGGTGGCCGACCGCTTCCGTCTGCAGGGCACCGAGCGTGCCCGCGCGCTGGAGGCCATTGAGTCGTCGCTCAAGCGCGGCGGCGGGCGCGTCAGCGTGTATGTCTTGCCGGCCGATGAAGGTGCGGAGCCGACCATCTGGCGCTTTTCCACCGGCCTGCACTGCCCCGAAAGCGACCTGCGCTACGCAGACCCGCAACCCGCTCTCTTCTCGTTCAATTCCGCTTATGGCGCGTGCGATACCTGCCGTGGTTTCGGCCGCGTGATCGGCGTCGATCTTGGACTGGTGATTCCGGACGAGCGCAAGACGCTGCGCGACGGTGCCATCAAGCCGATGCAGACGCCGGCCTGGAAGGAATGCCAGGACGATCTGATGCGCTATGCCGCCGCAGCCGACATCCCGCGCGGCACGCCGTGGGCAGAGATGACCGAAGCCCAGCGCAACTGGGTCATCAATGGAGACCCGGCCTTCAAACGCGGCGGCTGGAACAAGCAGTGGTACGGCGTGCGCCGCTTCTTCGACTACCTGGAGTCGAAGGCCTACAAGATGCACATCCGCGTGCTGCTCTCCAAGTACCGCAGCTACACGACCTGCGAAACCTGCGGCGGTGCACGACTGAAAACCGAGTCGATGCAGTGGCGCCTGGGCACCAAGGAAAACGCCGACGCCGTGCTCGCACCCGAACACCGCTTCATGCCGCGCGGCGTGGCCTGGAGCCGTGCCCAGCTCGAAGCCTTGCCCGGGCTGACCGTGCACGACCTGATGCTGCTGCCCATCGAGCGCATCCGCCGTTTCTTCGATGAACTGACACTGCCGTCCACGTTGCTCGACGACGCGCTCAAGCTGCTGCTGGACGAGGTGCGCACGCGCCTGGCCTATCTGTGCGACGTCGGCATTGGTTATCTGACGCTCGACCGCCAGAGCCGCACGCTCTCGGGTGGCGAAGTGCAGCGGATCAACCTGACGACGGCGCTGGGCACATCGCTCGTCAACACGCTGTTCGTGCTGGATGAACCCAGCATCGGCCTGCACCCGCGCGATCTGGATCGCATTGTCGAAGCCATGCAGCGCCTGCGCGACGCGGGCAACACGCTGGTGGTGGTCGAGCACGATCCGTCTGTGATGCTGGCTGCTGACCGCCTGATCGACATGGGGCCCGGCCCCGGCGAGCGTGGGGGCAACATCGTCTTTGACGGCACGCCTGCGGCCATCCGTCAGGCCGATACGCTCACGGGCGCGTATCTGTCGGGGCAGCGCCGCGTGGCCGACGCCACGGATTGGCAGGCGCGCCCCGTCACCGACGCCACGCCGCGGCTGGTGCTCGAAGGCGCGTCGGAACACAACCTGCGCGATGTCACGGTGGAAGTTCCGCTGCAGCGCCTGGTGTGCGTGACCGGCGTGTCCGGCTCGGGCAAATCGACGTTGATCCAGGACGTGCTGCACCCGGCGCTGGCGCGCCACTTCGGCAAGGCAACGGAATCGCCCGGCGCATTCCGCGCCTTGCGCGGTGCCGATCAGATCAGCGACGTGGTGTTCGTCGACCAGTCCCCGATCGGCAAGACCGCGCGCTCGAACCCCGCCAGCTACGTTGGCGCGTTCGATGAAATCCGCAAGCTGTTCGCCAAGGCGCCGATGGCGCTGCAGCGCGGCTACACGGCCGGCACGTTCAGCTTCAACTCGGGCGACGGCCGTTGCCCGACCTGCGGCGGCTCGGGCTTCGAACACGTCGAGATGCAGTTCCTCTCCGACATCTACCTGCGCTGCCCGGACTGCGACGGCACGCGCTATCGCGCCGAAATCCTGGAAGTGAAGCTGCCGCGTGCCGGCCGCGCATTGTCGGTGGCCGATGTGCTGGAGCTGACCGTGAGCGAAGCCGCCAGCGTGTTCGCCGAGGACGCCGACGTGCTGCGCGTGCTGCAACCGATCGTCGATGTGGGCCTGGAATACGTGAAGCTTGGCCAACCGGTGCCGACGCTCTCCGGCGGCGAGGCCCAACGCCTGAAGCTGGCGGGCTTCCTGGCCGAAGCCGCGCAGGCCGCCCAGGCCGCGGCGCGCAAGCGCGTCAAGCAGGATGTGCCGGCCAATGCTGGCCGCCTGTTCATGTTCGACGAGCCGACCACGGGCCTGCACTTTGACGACATCGCCAAGCTGATGCGCGCGTTCGGCAAGCTGCTCGACGCGGGGCATTCGCTGATCGTAATCGAACACAACCTGGACGTGGTGCGTGCGGCGGATTGGATCATCGACCTCGGCCCCGAAGGCGGCGACGCCGGCGGCCTGCTGGTCTGCGCCGGCACGCCCGCGCAGGTCAAAGACTGCGCTGCATCGCACACCGGCGCCGCGCTCAAGCAATACGAAGCCAGCGTCGGCCAGCCGGAAGCCATCGAAGGCGTACCGCTGCAGACAGCACTGGCCGACCGCCGCGCCAAGCGTGCTGCGCTGGCGGAAGTCCAGGGCGAAAACGTCGTGCGCATCGTCCACGCCCACGAGCACAACCTCAAGGGCCTGAACGTCGATATTCCGCACGGCAAGTTCAACGTGGTGACGGGCGTGTCGGGTTCGGGCAAGTCGACGCTGGCATTTGACATCTTGTTCCACGAAGGGCAGCGCCGCTATCTGGAATCGCTCAATGCGTATGCGCGCTCCATCGTACAGCCGGCGGGCCGGCCGGAAGTCGACGCCGTCTACGGCATTCCGCCCACAGTGGCGATTGAGCAGCGCCTGTCGCGCGGCGGCCGCAAGAGCACGGTGGCGACCACGTCCGAGGTGTGGCACTTCCTGCGGCTGCTGTATGTGAAGCTGGGCGTGCAGCACTGCGTCCACGACGGCACGCCGGTGTCGGCGCAAAGCCCGGAGGCGATTTTTGCCCAGCTCATGCGCGACCATCGCGGCCAGCACATCGGCCTGCTCGCGCCGCTGGTCGTGAACCGCAAGGGCGTCTATACCGACCTTGCCAAATGGGCCAAGGCGCGCGGCTATACGCATCTGCGCGTCGATGGCGAATTCCTGAGCGTCGACCCGTGGCCGCGCCTGGACCGCTTCCGCGAGCACACGCTGGAACTGCCCGTCGGCGACATCGTTGTCTCGCCGGAAAACGAGGCCGCGCTGCGTGCGTTGCTGGAGCAGGCGCTGGAGTACGGCAAGGGCATCATGCACGTGCTCGCGCCGCTGGATGGCCTGCAGAGCGCCATGCACAAGGGCGGCACGGCGCACGTGGGCAGCGTCAAGGTCTTTTCGACCAAGCGCGCGTGCTCGACCTGCGGCACCAGCTACCCCGAGCTGGATCCGCGCATGTTCTCGTACAACAGCAAGCACGGCTGGTGCGCGAGCTGCGTCGGTACCGGGCTGGCGCTCACGCGCGAACAGCGCGCCGCGTTTGACGACACCGTACTCGGCGGAGACGATCGCGGCCGCGAGCAGACGCTTCCTTCAGAGGAAGTCGATCCCGAAGGCATGACCGACCTGCCCTGCCCGGATTGCCACGGCACGCGCCTGAACCCGACGGCGCGCGCCGTCACCTTTGCCGACAGGCCCATCGTCGACATTGCGCAGTGGACGGTCAGCCAGACCCGCCGCTGGGTCGAGGGCCTGGACCTGACCGGCCGGGACGCCGACATCGCCCGCGATGTGGTGGCCGAGATTCACAGCCGCCTGTCGTTCCTGGAGGAAGTCGGCCTGGGCTACCTGAGCCTGGATCGCGCCGCGCCAAGCCTGTCGGGCGGTGAAGCCCAGCGTATCCGCCTGGCTGCGCAACTCGGCAGCAACCTGCAAGGCGTGTGCTACGTGCTGGATGAGCCGACCATCGGCCTGCATCCGCGCGACAACCAGATCCTGCTGGACGCGCTGCGCAAGCTGGGCGACAAGGGCAACACGCTGGTGGTGGTCGAGCATGATGAAGACACCATCCGCCGGGCCGACCACATCATCGACATCGGCCCGGGTGCCGGCAAGCGCGGCGGCACGCTGGTTGCGCAAGGCGGCGTGCAGGATCTGGCCGCGCAGCCGGATTCGCTCACGGGCCGGTTCCTGTCGCAGCCGATCGAGCATCCGCTGCAGCCCCGCCGCCAGGTGGTTGCGCCGCGCGGCGGCACGCAGGCGGTGCCGGAGCAATGGCTGACGGTGCACGGCGCCAAGCTGCACAACCTGCGCAACGTCACCGCGACGATGCCGCTGTCGCGTCTGGTGGCGATTACGGGCGTTTCGGGCTCGGGCAAATCGACGCTGGCGCGTGATGTGTTGATGACGAACCTGCTCGATGCGGTCGGCCGTTCGGTGCTGTCTTCGCCGGCTACGCGGCGCGCACGCAAAGCCGCGCAGGCAGAGGCGCCAGAGGCGAAGATGCCGCGCAAGCTCGACGTCAAACACGACTGGCACGGCTGCGACAGCGTCACCGGCTGGGAAACCATCGACCGCGTGCTGGAAGTCGACCAGACGCCGATCGGCAAGACACCCCGCTCGTGCCCCGCCACGTACATCGGCGTATGGGACACCATCCGCAAACTCTTTGCCGACACGCTCGAAGCACGGGCACGCGGCTACACCGCCTCGCGCTTCTCGTTCAACACCGGCGACGGCCGCTGCCCCGCCTGCGAAGGCCAGGGCGTACGGACCATCGCCATGAGCTTCCTGCCCGACGTGAAGGTCGGCTGCGACGTCTGCCACGGCCAGCGCTTCAATGCAGAAACGCTGGCAGTCACGTGGCGCGGCAAGAACATCGGCGATGTGCTCACCATGGAGATCGACGAAGCGGTCGAGTTTTTCGGCGCGATGAACAGCATCGCCCACCCGCTGCAGTTGATGAAGGACGTGGGCCTCGGCTACCTGACGCTGGGCCAGCCCTCGCCCACGCTGTCCGGCGGCGAGGCGCAGCGCATCAAGCTTGTCACCGAGTTGTCCAAGGTACGCGACGACGTGACGCGCCGCGGCCAGAAGCCACCCCACACGCTCTACGTGCTGGACGAGCCGACGGTGGGCCTGCACATGGCCGACGTGGCCAAGCTCATTCGCGTGCTGCATCGCCTGGCGGACGGTGGCCACAGCGTGATCGTAATCGAGCACGACCTTGATGTGATTGCCGAGGCCGACTGGATTCTCGATCTCGGCCCCGAAGGCGGCGATGAAGGCGGCACGATCGTCGCGGCTTGCGGGCCGGAGGCGTTGACGCGCGTGGCGGCCAGCCATACTGGCGCAGCGTTGGTGCCGGTGCTGGCGCGCGGCAAGCAGGTCGATCCGAGCAAGGAAGGCGAGACGGTCTAGCGTGGCGCGCGGCGGTCTCCGCCCAGGTGGAGACCGCCGGCGTGGGGCGCAAGCTTCATGTGGCGCCAGCAATCCTTTCGCTTTCCTGAGCAAACCCGGGCAGAAAGCCTGTCGGAGCTGGGTTTGCCCTAAAGAAGGACGCTGCGCAGCCGTCACATTGTGGAGATTGTGAAGAGAGCGTTTGCGCGCGTCCGACCATGGCCACCTCGTCCACGAGCAACAACTACGTTCCGCCGATCTCCATTCCGGGCATCGGGACGAACATCGACGTCAACACCCTTGTCACGAAGCTGATCCAGGCGGAAAGCAAGGGCATGACGCTGCGGCAGACGCAGCAAAAGGCCTTTCAGACGCAACTGTCGGCAGTCGGCTCGCTCAAAAGCGCGCTGTCGACCTTCCAGACCGCGATGGCGGCCCTGAACAACCCGGACACATTCACCGGCAACAAGGCCAGCGGGCACGACACGTCGATCCTCACGGCTTCGCTGTCCAATACGGCGCCGGCTGGCTCGTACCAAATCAACGTGACGCAGCTTGCGCAGGCGCAGGTGCTAGCGGCCGCCGGGCAGGCGTCCAGCAAGACGCCCATTGGCGGCGGCACGCCCACCACCCTCACCTTTTCTTTTGGGAATGTCTCGGGCGGCAGCTTTGCCAATGGCAAATACACGGGCGCCACGTTCACGCAGAACGGCAACCAGGCCGGCGGCTCGATCACCATCGACCCATCGAACAATACGCTCGCCGGCATCCGCGACGCCATCAATAGCGCCAACCTTGGCGTCTCAGCCAGCATCGTCAACGACGGCAGCAGCTCGCCTTATCGGCTGGTGCTGACGTCCACTGCAGGCGGCGCCAATTCGGAGATGAAGATTTCCGTGTCGGGCGACCCGGCCCTGCAATCCCTGCTGAGCCACGACCCGGCCGGCACGCAGAACATGACCGAGGTCGCCACAGGCCGCAACGCGCTTGCTACTGTCAACGGCATCAGCGTGCAAAGCGCCACCAACACACTGTCGGATGTGGTAGACGGCACGTCGTTCACGCTCGCCAAGACCGGCAGCACGACCGTGACGGTGGGCAGCGACGCGGGCCAGGCAAGCCAGTCGGTGCTGAACTTCGTTAAGGCGTACAACGCGCTGCGCATCCAGCTCAACGCGTTGACCAAATTCGATACCGCGAACGCCGCCAACAACGGCGCGCTGGCCGGCGACGTCAGCACCAAGGCGATGATCAACCAGCTGACAGACGTGCTGGGCCAGGGCATCGGCAACGGCGCGTTTCAGTCGCTGGGTAGCATCGGCGTGACGATGGACAAGGAAGGGACGCTGTCGATTGACGACCCCAAACTGACCGCCGCCCTGAAGAAATCGCCTAGCCAGGTGGCGGCCCTGCTTGCCGGCACCGGCACGGCAACGGATTCGCTGCTGAAGGTCGCGTCGTTTTCAACGACCACGCAAGCCGGCAGTTATGCCGTCAACGTCACTCAACTGGCGACGCAGGGCTCGCTCAAGGGCTCGGCGGCCGCCAACACGACCATCCAGAGCGGCGTGAACGACAGCCTGTCGGTCACGCTCAGCGGCATCACGACCAACATCAAGGTGCCGGCCGGCAGCTATACCGCGTCGAGCCTGGCCGCGCAGATTCAAAGCCAGGTCAACGCGTCGCCCGACTTGCAGCGAGCCAAGGTGGAAGTCGCCATCGGCACCGATGCCAATGGCGTGCTGACGCTGACCGACAAGCAATACGGCTCGGTATCGACGGTGTCGGTGTCAGGGAATGGCGCCGCGTCGCTGCTCGGCGGAAGCCCGACGGCCACGGCCGGTCGCGATGTACAAGGCACCATCAGCGGGGCGGCCGCCACGGGTTCGGGCCAGAACCTCTACGGCGCCAGCGGCTCGGCCGTGGATGGCCTGACGGTGCAAGTGTCTGGCGGTGCATTGGGCGACCGCGGCACCGTCACCGTGCAGCGTGGCTACGCGGCGCAACTGCACACCGTGTCAGGCAACTTGCTGTCGAACAACGGCATGGTGCAGAACGCCAGCGACGCCATCAACAACTCCATCACCTCGCTCGGCAAGGAAATCGATCTGATGCAGAAACAGCTCGATGCCAAGCAGGCGCTGTATTACACACAGTTCAATGCGCTATCGAAGATGGTAGCCAGCATGACGAATACGAGCAATTACCTGACGACGCAGTTGGCGATATTGCAGAAGCAGCGGACGGGGGGCTAAAGGTGCCTTGAGTGCGCCTCCGCTGCAGCCAACCGCTTAGTTACTGCTGCGGCTTCCCCATAGCGTGGTGAGGAAGGCTATGGCGAGTTTGTATTGCAGGTTCATGTGAGAGAGCTGACTGACTTAGGAAGTGGAAACGCGAGCGCATGGGGCACACCGCCTCAACGCGCGCGCGTGACCTGCAAACATCCGCGCTCGACCATCATTTCGCGCCGGTCTTGGCTGGCGGGGAGATAGGCTGATCACCGGATGTCTCGTCCGGGTCGCGGTAGCCGGTGTCAATGGTGTAGCCCTGAGCCTTCCGCTTTTGCTCGGCGTTGGCGCGCTCGGCATGCATCTGGCGTTGCAGGCCCGGAGAGAGGTCACGCCAGTGTGGGCGGTCCTGCTCATTGGACGCATTGCGCTAGAAGTTGGCGTAGCCCTCGAGCTTGATCTTGACGAAGTACGCGCACGGCTCATCCACCTTCATGCGCGTCGAGGCGAACTGAAGCGCGGCGAAGCATGGTTGATGAAGTTCGACGAGATCAACGAGCAGACGCACGAGATGTCCAGCGTCACGGCTCGCACGCAGTTCATCTCGTCGCTTACGCAGAGCGGGCACATGCCCGGGGCATTGCCGTATCTGGACTGGTTGCGCGATGTCTACGCAGACGTTCGCATCACCGATTCGCATTACCTGTACATGCGCGGCATCCCGTTTTTCCCGAGCTTTCTGGAAAACAGCCTGCCCGTTCTCAAGGCAAACATGCCAGCCGAGGCAATCGCTCAGTGGTATGGCGTGTTGTCGGGGCAGTTGGATGAGGAAGGCGAGGCGCAGCTTGGGCAGTGGCTGCAATCGTTGATGGTCGCAGCCGAACGCTGAGTTTGTCCCTGGAGATTGAGGTACGACTGCGGTTCTGTGTGAGCCTCAGTCGCCCATCGTTTTCAGGCCACCGGGAAAACGCAATGCAGGAGCCGCGCCGTGCCCGCCAGGAGTGGCCGGCAAGCGCGACTCACTCCCCACCACCTGGCGCCAGCACCTCACGCTGCCCATTCCGCCCCATCGGCGACACCAGCCCAGCCGCTTCCATCTGTTCGATGAGCCGCGCAGCACGGTTGTAGCCGATGCGCAGTTGCCGCTGCACGGAGGAAATCGACGCGCGGCGCGTGTTGAGCACGAACGCCGCCGCCTCGTCGTACAGCGGATCGGCTTCTGCCTCTCCACTTTCGCCACCGAACAAATCGCCGCTCGCGGCAGCTTCACCTGGATCACCGGCGAGGATGGCTTCGTCGTATTCGGGCTCGCCAAACTGCTTCCAGTGTTCGACCACGCGGTGCACTTCTTCGTCAGCAACGAACGCGCCATGCACGCGTTGCGGATAACCCGTGCCCGGCGGCAGGAACAGCATGTCGCCCTGGCCCAGCAGCGATTCGGCGCCCATCTGGTCGAGAATCGTGCGCGAGTCGATCTTGGATGACACCTGGAACGCCACGCGCGTGGGAATGTTCGCCTTGATCAGGCCGGTGATGACGTCCACTGACGGCCGCTGCGTCGCCAGAATCAGATGGATGCCGGCGGCACGGGCCTTCTGCGCGAGGCGCGCGATCAGCTCTTCGATCTTCTTGCCAGCCACCATCATCAGGTCGGCCAGTTCGTCGATGACGACCACGATCAGCGGCAGCGTCGAGAGCGGCTCGGGCGCATCGGGCGTGAGCGAGAACGGATTCGGAACCTTGCGTCCGGCCTGTTCCGCCGCACGGATCTTCTGGTTGTAGCCAGCCAGGTTACGCACGCCCAGCGCCGACATCAGGCGGTAGCGCTTTTCCATCTCGCCCACGCACCAGTTGAGCGCGTGCGCGGCCTGCTTCATGTCGGTGACGACCGGCGCGAGCAGATGCGGAATGCCCTCGTACACGGAGAGTTCCAGCATCTTCGGGTCGATCATGATCATGCGCACGTCGTCGGGCGTGGCCTTGTACAGCATCGACAGGATCATCGCGTTGACGGCCACCGACTTGCCGGAGCCCGTCGTGCCGGCCACCAGCAGGTGCGGGGCGCGTGCGAGATCGGTCACCACGGGGTTGCCGGTGATGTCTTTGCCCATAGCCAGCACGAGGTGCGACGCGTGCGACTGGAAATCCGCCGCATTCACGACTTCCGACAAGCGGATCATTTCGCGGTGGGCGTTGGGCAGCTCCAGCCCCATGCATGTCTTGCCTGGGATGGTCTCGACGACCCGGATGGACGTCACGCCCAGCGCACGCGCCAGGTCTTTCATCAGCCCGACCACCTGTGCGCCGCGCACGCCAATCGCCGGGTCAACCTCGAACCGCGTGATGACCGGGCCGGCCGATGCGCCAACGACCGTCACCGGCACTTTGAACTCCGCCAGACGCTGCGCGATCAGGTTGCTGGTCTCTTCCAGGTGCTCGGCGGAGACGGCTTCCGCGCTCGGGGATGCGGCGGTCAGCAATGCGGCACCCGGCAGGCGGTAGTCGATGATGCGTGGTATTGCAGGTGTGGCAGTCGGAGCGGGCGCAGGCGCTGCGGCGACGGCCGGTGCTGCGGCGCGCGACACCACCTCCCCCACCACGGCCGGCAAGACGATGCGCGGCTTAGGCGCAGGCATGACAGGCGCGACTTCCGGCTGCGCGGCCGGCTCGATGGACGGTGCTGCGGGCAGCGCTTCGGCAATCGGGGCGGCTTCGGCTTCCGCGATCGGTTCGGCAACCTCCGGGGCAGGCGTCGTTACGGGGGGCGCCATCAGGCCGCGCAGTTCGGCCAGGAGCGCTTCCGCCTCTTGGCGTACGGCATCCAGGTCGACAGTCGGGTTTTCTGCGACGGCGGCTTTCGCCTCCACCATCTCCGGCACCGTCGGCTCGACAAGGACAACCGGCTCGGCTGCGGGCACGACCTGCGGCGCAGGGGCTGCCGGGGCGGGCGTCTGCGTCTGCAGACCAAGTTGCGGTTGATGGAACGGGCTGCTGACGATGGTGGCGCGCGGTTTTGGGCGCGCCGGAGGCGCCTGCGGCGGAGTTGGCGGAGCTACAGGCGGCGCCTTGGCGGTTGCGGGCGCCTCTGCCGGCGTGCCCTTCTTTGCGTCGAGCAGCGGCCAGATTTCGCCAGGTTGCGGCGGCGACGGGCGCGTGCGCGGCGGCGGCTGCCATGCTGGCTGGCGGCGGGCCGACACGGCTTCGATGCCACGGTGCCGCACCGTCGGTTGCGCGGGGCCGGCATTACCGCTCCAGCGTGCCTCCCCTGCCCCACCCAGGCCGAGCGCAGTCGGCTTCAAGCCATCGTCAACAGGTTCGTCGTGGCGGGTGTCTGGTTCGGAAGACGCCTCGGGATCAGCGGCGCGACGGCGGTTGAACACCTGGCCCCACGATCGTCCGAACGCCATGGGGGCGACCCAGATGAGCACGCCGAGCATCAGGAGAAACGCGCCCGTCCAGCCCAGCATGTGAGAGAACAGCGACGACAATGCGCGCCCGGCAGCACCGCCGGCCTTGTCCTGCGGGTCGGCGCCAGAAGTCAAGGCTTCAAGCGCGGCGCTGGCGCTCAGCGCGACGAGCGTCACCAGCCAGAGCCGCACGGTGCCTCGACCTTTGAGGAAGTCCCGCTCACCCGCCAGCGCGCGCGTCACATACCGCCACACCAGCGGCAGCAGCCACACGGTGGAAATGCCAAACCAGCCAAGCACCATTTCAAACGCCATCTACAAATGCCAGGCCGCGATTGTAGCGGGGCGCGCCACCGCCATGAGAATCGCCCGGCCGAAAAACACGCGGCCGGGCGTTCTGGCAACACGTTTCAGCGCAACGTGTCCGACGCAGTGGCGTGATCGGCGCGTCTGCGGCAACAGAAATCAGGCCGCAGTACTGGGCGCCGTCCCGCCGGGCTGCATCGGCACGGGGCGGGCCTGCTTGTCGTTGAGCAACGTCCACACGAGGATGGCCGCCACGATGTCAAACACGGCCAGCGCCACGAACAGCGGGTTGTAGCCGATGGTGGTTGCGAGCGTACCGACCGCCAGGGAGAACAGCATGCCGCCCATGTAACCCGACATGCCCGCCAGCCCCACGGCCGTGCCGACTTCATGCTTGCCGAACATGTCCGACGTGAGCGTGTATAGCGCGCCGGAGAGCGTCTGGTGCGCGAAACCGCCCACGCAGAACAGCGCAATCGCCGTGTATGGGCTGGTCGCCAGGCCAATGCAGGCCGGGCCGATCATGCACAGGCAGCCCGTCACCATCACGAGCTTGCGCGACGTGACAAGCGACACCGAGAACCGCCTCTGGAACCATGGCGCCAGGTACCCGCCCAGCACGCAGCCCACATCCGCCGCCAGGAACGGCAGCCACGCAAAGAGCGCGATCTCCTTCAGGTTCATATGGCGCTCGGTGGCCATGTAGAGCGGAATCCAATAGTTGAACGTCTGCCACGCCGGCTCCGACAGAAAGCGCGGAATGGCGATACCCCAGAAGCGGCGGCCGCTGACGATCTTGCCCCATGAAGGCTTGGGCACGTTGGCGTCGTCGTCCGGCGTTTCCTGGCCGGCGCGGATGTAGTTGCGCTCTTCCTCCGACAGGCGATGGTGTTTGGCCGGCACGCGATACAGCAGGAACCACAGCACGCTCCACACCAGCCCGATGCCGCCGATCACGGCAAAGGCGAAGCGCCAGTTGCCGTGCAAAATGCACCAGACCACCAGAGGAGGCGCCACCACCGCCCCCACGGACGAGCCGATGTTGAACCAGCCGGTTGCAATCGACCGCTCCTTGGCCGGGAACCACTCCGCCGTTGCCCGCAGCGCCGATGGAAAGCCCGCCGCCTCCGTCATCCCCAGCATCGCGCGGAACGCCGCCAGCGACAGCCAGCTGCCGGCCGTGCTGTGCAGTAGGCAGACCACCGACCACGCCGCCGCAAACAGCGCAAAACCCAGCTTGGTGCCCAGCACGTCGAGCACGTAGCCCGCCACCGGCTGCATCACCATGTAGGCCGCCTGGAATGCCGCGACGATGTAGCCGTACTGCTGCGTGCTGATGTTCAGCACCTTGTTGACTTCAGGTGCCGCCACGGCCAGCGCGTTGCGCGCCAGGTAGTTCATGATCAGGCCGCTGAGTACGAGGCCGATGATCCACCAGCGCAAGCCTTTGATGGGTTTCATGTGTTGTCTCCTAAGAGCCCCCCGGTTGTTCTTGTGTGTGGGGCGTACTGCGGTTTCAGAGGTGCAAGACGGGTTCCGGCAATCCGGTCACGCCCGGGCGCACGGCAAACGTGGCGCCCGAGAGCGGGTCGTCGCCGATGCGGATCGACGTCACGAACAGGGTGTCCAGCCCGGGGCCGCCGAAGGCACACATGGCCGGTTTGGACGTAGGGATGGCGATGCTTCGATCAAGGCGGCCGTCTGGCGTGAAGCGATGCACGAACCCAGCATCGTTGCCGCAGATCCAGTAGCAACCATCGGCGTCCACGGCAGCGCCATCCGGACGCCCCGGGTACGCGTTCATGTCGATGAAAACGCGGCGGTTGTGCGGCGTGCCGGTGTCGATGTCGTAATCGAAGGCCCAGACCGTCTGGCGGCTTGCGTGCGAATCCGACAGATACATCGTCTTGCCATCGGGGCTGAAGGCCAAGCCGTTCGGGACGATCAGGTCGTCGATGACGGCATCAACGCGCCCAGTGCGAGCGGCCGCCGCATCCAGGCGATACAGCTTGCCGAGCGGCAGGCCAAGCGAGGTGTCCAGCACCATCGTGCCGGCCCAAAACCGGCCTTGGCGATCGCAGCGACCGTCGTTGAAACGCATGTCAGGGCGCGCGTGCGCCACCGTGGCGAGGCGCTGCAGGGGCCCAAGCTCGATGCCGGGGCTGGGCGGTGGCGCGAGAAAGATGCCCGTTTCCATCGCCATCGCCCAACCGTTGGGCGCCATGGCTATACAGCCCGCCATCTCGGGCAGCGGCCAGTTGTTGGTCTGGCCGGAGAAGAAGTTCCAGCACCACAGCTTGCGGTCCGGAATGTCCGTCCAGTACAGCGCCTGCTCACCGGCGTGCCAGACGGGGCTTTCGCCGACACCGCATTGCATGTTGCCAATCCGCTCGACTGCCGGCTCTACGTTCAGGTGCATTGCGTCAGTCTCCGAACGGGCCGGCTTTGACAAATGCACCGCCCTGATACTGCGCAGCCGGATCATCGGCAGGCAGCGGCGGCTGCGCTTCGACCTGCGCGCGGAAGATCTCGCTCGTCTGCGTAGGCGTGTAGCCGAGGTGCGCGGCGTGGCGGTTGTCCCACCAGCGGTCGCGGTTGTTCGACATGCCGTAGACCACGGTAAAGCCCACGTTAGGCACGAACAGCGCGCGGCGGATGAGCTGTTCGAGGTCGTCGTACCCGAGCCAGGTGACGAGCATGCGGCGGTCCTTCGCTTCGGCAAACGAAGAGCCAATGCGGATGGCGACCGTCTCGATGCCGTAGCGATCGAAATAGAAGCTGGCGAGCTGTTCGCCAAACACCTTGCTGAGCCCGTAGTAGCCATCGGGCTTGGTGGGCACGGTGCTGTCGATCACCTCACCCTGCTTGTAGAAACCGATGGTGTGGTTCGAGCTGGCGAACACGATGCGCCGCACACCATGACGGCGCGCAGCCTCGTACAGGTTGTAGGTGCCGGCGATATTGGCCGGCAGGATTTCTTCAAACGGCCGCTCGACCGACACACCGCCCAGATGCACGATCGCATCCGAGCCAGCGACGAGCGCATCGACGGCTTTCGCATCGGCCAGGTCACACGGCGCGATCTCCTCACCGGTGCGCGCCTCGCCGAGATTTGATATATCAGACAAGCGCAAAAAATCGGCGTACTTGGGCAGCCGCTCGCGCAGCACCTTGCCGAGGTTGCCGCCGGCGCCCGTCAGCAGCACGCGGTAGCAGCGTGTGGTCACGCCGTCGAGCGGGTCGTTTTGAATGTTCAATTCAGTCGTCATATCAGGTCACCGGGGCGGGGTTGAACAGGGCCAGCGCGTTATGCAAACCGAGCTTGTCGGCGCAAACTTGTTTGCGACCGCTCGCCACGTCAAGAATCAGGTGGAACAGCTCCCAGCCGATATCGGCAATGCTCGCCTCGCCAGTGGCAATGCGGCCAGCGTCGAGGTCGATCAGGTCATGCCAGCGCTCGGACAGCGCCTTGCGCGTCGACACTTTGATGACCGGCGCCATGGCCAGGCCATACGGCGTGCCGCGGCCGGTCGTGAACACCTGCAGGTTCATGCCGGAGGCCAGCTGCAACGTGCCGCACACGAAATCGCTGGCGGGCGTCGCAGCAAAGATCAGGCCCTTGCGACGCACTTTCTCACCCGGGCCAAGCACATCGACGATGGGCGTGCTGCCCGACTTGACGATCGAACCCAGCGCCTTTTCCACCACGTTGGACAGGCCACCCTTCTTGTTGCCCGGCGACGGGTTGGCGCTGCGGTCAGTCTGGCCGCCGCTCAGGTAGTCGTCGTACCAGGCCATCTCGCGCAGCAGCGCACGGCCGACGTCTTCATTAATGGCGCGCGGCGTGAGCAGATGGATGGCGTCACGCACCTCGGTCACTTCCGAAAACATCACGGTGCCGCCGGCTCGCACGATCAGGTCCGCCGCAAAGCCGACCGCCGGGTTGGCCGTCGCGCCCGAGAACGCATCGCTGCCGCCGCACTGCACCCCAACCACGAGATCGGAGGCCGGGCAGGTTTCGCGCTGGCGCTTGTTGAGATGTTCCAGGCGGCGCTCGGCCATCTCCATGATGGCGTCGGTCATGCCGATGAAGCCGTCGAAGGCTTCGTCCTGCAGACGCAGCACCGGCGAATCTGCGGTGCCGGCCACTTCGATCGGAATGCGCCCACCCGGCGCAAGCTTTTCCGGCACAAGGCGTTCCGGGACGAGCTTTTCGCAGCCCAGGCCGATCACCATGATCTCGCCGCCAAAGTTCGGGTTGAGCGCCAGGTTCTGCAGCGTGCGGATCGGCACGATGGCGGCCGGCGCGTTGATGGCGACGCCGCAGCCGTACACATGGTTGAGCGCCACCACGTCGTCGACATTCGGGAAGCGCGGCAGCAGTTCGCGTTTGATGCGACCCACGACGTAATCCGTCACGCCCGCCACGCACTGCACGCTGGTCATGATGCCGAGCACGTTCTTCGTGCCGACCGTGCCATCTGCATTGCGATAGCCCTCGAAGGTATAGCCCTCCAGCTTTGCCAGCTTCGGGTCCGGGCGCGTGGCCAGCGGCAGCTCGTCCAGCGCGGGGGCGGACGGCAGCTTCACGGCGTGCTCATTGACCCAGCTGCCGCGCGGCAGCGGCTTCACGGCATAGCCGATCACCTCGTTGTAGCGGATGATCGCGTCGCCTTCGGCCAGGTCGGCCAGCGCCACCTTGTGGCCTTGGGGCACACCTTCGACTAGCACCGTGCCATCGGCGAGTGCCGTGCCAGCGGGCAGGCCGCGTGCGTTGACGACGATGGCGACGTTGTCACCGTCGTGCACGCGAATCGTCAGCGCCTTTTCAGTTGCGTTGCCGGCCTCGGGGGCCAGCGTCGGTTCAGACATCACAGACTCCGTGATTGATTCAAACTCAAACGGGCTTCTTTTCAGCGCCTCAGGCTCGGGCGTTTCGGGTCATACGTCCAGCCCGGCACGAGGTATTGCATGGCCATGGCGTCGTCACGCGCGCCAGGGCCCAGGGTCTTGTACAGCGCATGGGCCGCCATGACGCGCTCCATGTCGATTTCGATGCCGAGGCCCGAGCGCTCCGGCACGGCCACATGGCCGCCCTGGATGCGCAGCGGCTCGCGCGTCAGGCGCTCCTGGGCCTCCTGCCAGATCCAGTGCGTATCGATGGCCGTGATGTTGCCCGGCGCGGCGGCGGCCACATGCGTGAACATCGCCAGCGACACATCGAAGTGATTGTTGGAATGCGAGCCCCACGTCAGACCCCACTCGTCGCAAAGCTGCGCGACGCGCACGGAGCCTTGCATGGTCCAGAAATGCGGATCGGCCAGCGGAATGTCGACTGCGTGCAGCTGGACTGCGTGGCCCATCTGGCGCCAGTCGGTGGCGATCATGTTGGTGGCCGTCGGGATACCGGTGGCACGCTTGAACTCGGCCATCACCTCGCGGCCCGAGTAACCGGCTTCGGGGCCGCACGGGTCTTCGGCATAGGCCAGTAGATGCCCTTGGCCCTTGCACAGCGCAATCGCCTCGTTGAGCGACCACGCGCCGTTCGGGTCCAGCGTGACGCGGGCGTGCGGAAAGCGCGCCTTGATGGCGGCAATCGCTTCCATCTCGTCGGCGCCGGGCATCACGCCGCCTTTGAGCTTGAAATCGGCAAAACCGTAGCGCGCGGTGGCGGCTTCTGCCAGGCGGGCGATGGCGGCGGGCGTCATCGCGGCTTCGTGGCGCAGGCGCAGCCAGTCATCGGTGCCGCTGGCGCCATCCAGATACGGCAGATCGGTCTTGCGGCGGTCACCCACGTAGAACAGGTAGGCGAGCATTGGAGCGCTATCGCGCTGCTGGCCGGCACCGAGCAGTTCGGCCACCGGCACCTCCAGAAACTGGCCAAGCAGATCGAGCAACGCCGCTTCCACCGCCGTGATGACGTTGTCCATGCGCAGGTTGATCTCGTGCGGCTGGCGCAGCACGGCTGCTTCCGAAGCGGACGTGACCTGGTGCACCGTCGCCTGATGCGCGGCATTGCCGCCACCGGCCAGCGCCCGGCGAATGCTGTTCAGCACGCCGTTGGTACGACCGATCGGTTGACCGATCACCAGCGGAATCACGCGTTCCAGCGCCTGACGGATGCCCTCCCCGCCCGGCACCTCGCCCACGCCGGTGCGCCCGGCGTTGTCCTTCAGGATCACGAGGTTGCGTGTAAAGAACGGAGCATGCGCGCCGCACAGGTTCAGCAGCATGCTGTCGTGGCCCGCAACGGGGATCACCTGCATCTCCGTCACACGCGGTGTGTGGGTGCGGGCGCCGGACTCGATCGATTGCAACGTCACTTCCAAGGCTCCTCTGGCTTACAGCGGCTTGAGTTCCACACGCTTGATCTCGCCGACCATGAACAGGTAGCAGACGATGGCAACCGCGGCATGAATACCGACATACACCAGCGCACCGTTGAACGAACCCGTGGTGTTGACGATGTAACCGATGGCGATGGGCGTGGTGATGCTCGACAGGTTGCCGAAGGTGTTCATCAGCGCGCCCGACAAGCCGGCGATCTGCTTGGGCGCCGTATCGGAGTTCACTGCCCAGCCCAGCGCGCCGAGGCCCTTGCCGAAGAACGACAGCGCCATCACCGCCACCACGATGGCCTGCGCATCGACGTAGTTGCAGATCACCATGGTCATGGAGAGCAGCATGCCCAGCACGATGGGCACCTTGCGCGCCACCGACAGCGAGGCACCACGCCGGAGCAGCGCGTCAGAGATGATCCCGCCCAGAATGCCGCCCAGGAAGCCACATACCGCCGGAATCGACGCGACGAAGCCCGCCTTCAGGATCGACATGCCGCGTGCCTGCACCAGGTACACCGGGAACCACGTGATGAAAAAGTAGGTGAGCGCATTGATGCAGTACTGCGCGATGTACACACCCATCAGCATGCGGTTCTGCAGGAGCTGCTTCACGTAGCCGAGTTTCGGACCCTCGTTCTTGGCCACGCCCGCACGGTCCATGTTGACCAGGCCACCGCCGGCTTCGATGTATTCGATTTCGGCGCGGTTGACGCCCGGGTGGTCTTTCGGTTCGTGTACAAAGGCTCTCCACACAACCGCCATGACGATGCCGATCACGCCCATCACGATAAACACGTGATGCCAGCCGAACGCGTGCACCAGCCACGCCATCAGCGGGGCAAACACCACCGTGGCTGCGTACTGCGCAGAGTTGAAGATGGCCGCTGCGGTACCGCGCTCATTGGCCGGAAACCATGCCGCCACGATGCGGCTGTTCGCGGGGAAGGACGGCGCCTCGGCCGCGCCCACCAGAAAGCGCAGGCAGAACACCATGACGATGGCCGCCGCGCCGGTAAAGAAACCGATGGCACCCTGCGCCAGCGTGAACACCGACCACAGCAGAATGCTGAACGTGTACACACGTTTGGAGCCGAAGCGGTCAAGCAGCCAACCGCCCGGAATCTGGGCGATTACATAGGCCCAGCCAAACGCTGAAAAAATATAGCCAAGCGACACGGCATCGATGCCGAGTTCTTTCTGCATGGCCGAGCCGGCAATGGAGATGGTCGCCCGATCGGCGTAGTTGATGGTCGTCACGATAAACAGCATCGCGAGGATCACGAAACGCACGCGGCTCATGCGCTCAGCGCGCGGCACGGCCTGTGCTCCCACTGCGGGGGCTTTGATGTCCATCGTCTCCTCCTTGAGCCGGCACCCGTCGTGCCGGTCGGTTCAAGTTGCCGGGTCCTGTGCGGCCCGGCGTGTTGTCTTTTTCTATTCGCGTGTTACGACTTCAGGCCCAGCTTCCGTCCACCAGCCGGCGCAGCTTGAGCGGGTTGGCGTCTTGCAGCGCCTCGGGCAGCAGTTCAGCCGGCAGATCCTGGTAGCACACGGGGCGCAGGAAGCGCTCGATGGCCGCCGTGCCGACCGAAGTCGTACGTGTATCCGTCGTTGCCGGCCAGGGGCCGCCGTGCACCATGGCATGGCACACTTCGACGCCGGTCGGCCAGCCGTTGGCCAGAATGCGGCCCGCCTTGCGTTCCAGAATTGGAAGCAGCGAACGCGCGATCGCAGTGTCGCCAGCGTCCAGATGCAGCGTGGCGGTCAGCTGGCCTTCGAGCGATTCGGCCAGCGTGCGCAACTCTTCTGCATCGCGGCAGCGCACGACCAGGCCGGTCGCGCCGAAGATCTCGTCGTGCAGCGTCGGTTGCGCCTGGAAGCTCTTGGCATCGGTGATATAGAAGCCGGCTTGCCCGCGGTTGGGTTGGTCGCTGTCTTGCCCGCGCGCGACGCAGCGCACGTTTGCCTCGGAGGCCAGCTTGTCGACGCCGCGCGTGTAGGCAGTGTGGATGCCGGCCGTGAGCATCGGCTGCGCAGCCACGCCGCCCATGGCAGCTGCCGCTGCAGCTTCAAAGGCGTCCAGTTCCGGCCCGTCGATGGCGAGCAGCAGGCCCGGGTTCGTACAGAACTGGCCCGCACCCATCGTCAGCGACGCCACGTACTGCTGACCCAGCGCAGCAGCACGCTTGGCCAGGGCATCGGGCAGCAGGAAGACGGGGTTGATGGCGCTCAACTCGCCATATACCGGAATCGGCTGCGGGCGCGCCTGCGCAATGCGCAGCAGCGCCTGACCGCCTGCACGCGAGCCTGTAAAGCCCACTGCCTGAATATGCGGATCAGCCACCAGTGCGCCCGCCACATCGTTGTCCGCCAGGATGAGCGAGAACACGCCCTCCGGCAGCCCGCATTGCGCAACCGCCGCTTGAATGGCGCAACCCACGAGTTCAGACGTACCCGGGTGCGCCGGATGCGCCTTGACGACCACCGGACAACCCGCAGCCAACGCTGACGCGGTATCCCCGCCTGCCACCGAGAACGCCAGCGGGAAGTTGCTCGCGCCAAACACGGCGACGGGCCCCAGCGCAATGCGGCGCATGCGCAGGTCCGAGCGCGGCAACGGCTTGCGTTCGGGCAGAGCCGAATCCAGGCGTGCGCCCACGGCATCACCGGAACGCACCACGCTTGCGAACAGGCGCAGTTGGTTGCACGTGCGGCCGCGCTCACCTTCCAGGCGCGGACGCGGCAATGCCGATTCGGCCATCGCGCGTTCGATCAAGGCATCGCCCAGCGCTTCGATCTGGCTGGCGATGGCTTCCAGGAAGGCTGCACGGGTTTCCGGCGCGGTCTCGCGGTAAACGTCAAAAGCCGCGGCGGCCAGTTCAGCGGCACGTGCGGCCTCGGCCTTGGAGGCCAGGGTGAATTCAGGTTCGAGCCATTCCCCGGTGGCGGGGTTCATGGCGCGAACCTTGCCGGCACCACCCGCTACGCGGGCGGCACCCAACAACAGTTCGCCGCTCAATTGCATAAGGATTCCTTGTGTTTTTGGTTGCGCTCAGGCCGCCAGCTTTTCCACTTCGGCAACGCGCGACACCAACGCCGACAGTTCTGCAATCTCGGCGTCGGTCAGGTCGGTCAACGGAGCACGGACCGGACCTGCGTCACGGCCAATGACCTTCATACCGGCCTTGACGATCGACACGGCATAGCCGCGCTTACGGTTGCGCAGCTGGATGTACGGCAGCACGAACTCGTTGAGCATCTTGTAGACCTTGGCATTGTCGAAGGCGCGCACGGCGGCGTAGAACTCTAGCGCGAACTTCGGCACGAAGTTGAAGATGGCCGACGAATACGTCGTCACACCCATCGTCAGGTACGGCAGCGCAAAGGTCTCGGCCGTCGGCAGGCCGCCGACATAGGTAAAGCGGTCGCCCAGGCGGGCGTAAATGCGCGTCATCAGTTCCAGATCGCCCACGCCGTCCTTGAAGCCGACCAGGTTCGGGCAGCGGTCTGCCAGGCGTTCCAGGTGGTTCTCGTCGAGGACCTGGTTGGCGCGGTTGTAGACGATCACGCCGAGCTTGGTCGATTTGCAGACCTGCTCCACGTGCGCGGCCACGCCGTCGGCCGAGGCTTCGGTCAGGTACGGCGGCAGCAGCAGGATGCCGTCGGCGCCGGCAGCTTCTGCGGCCTTGCAGTATTCGATCGATTCGGCCGTGCCGCGGCCGGCCGGGGCGATCACCGGAATCTTGCCGGCGGTTTCAGCCACGGCAGCACGCACCACGCGGTCCGTCTCAGCTGCGGTGAGCGAGAAGAATTCGCCCGTGCCACCTGCCGCAAACAGGCCGGCTGCCTCGTGGCTGAACAGCCAGCTGAGGTTGGCGCGATACGCGGCCTCGTCGAACGACAGATCCGACGCCTTGAAGTGCGTGATGGGGAAGGACAGCAGACCGGAGCCGATCTGTTGGGCGAACTCTTTGGGGCTGTATCGGGACATGTCTCGCTCGTGATGAATGCGTGTTGTTGATGAGCGAATTCTTGCATCGGGATCGATTCAAGTCCAAGCCAACTAATAACTCGATTAATACAGAACTTGTATTGATACAGGGTCTTCCCTAAGCTGCCAGTCCCGATGCTGCGGCCGCACGTGACGGCGCGGCCGCGCCTGCTTAGTGCCCTGTCACACCGCGCCTTCGGGCTCGACGTAAAGCGCATACAGGGAATCCGAACTCGCCATTTCCTGCATCGATCTGCCCCGAGGGCGAGCCGATTCTTGCATCGGCGATCTTTCCGATTCAAGATAAGCACTGACTCAATCCATACAGGTTTTGAATCGATGTTTGAACTCAGCCAACTCCGCTGCTTTGTTGCCGTGGCCGAAGAACTGCACTTTGGGCGGGCGGCAGAACGCCTGCACATGACGCAGCCGCCGCTGTCGCGCCAGGTCCGCCTGCTCGAACACCAGGTCGGTACAGAGCTACTGGAGCGCAATAGCCGCTCGGTCAAGCTGACGGCCGCGGGGCGCAGTTTTCTGCCCGACGCATCGCGCATCCTGCGCCTGGCGGACGAGGCGGCGGCGACGGCCCGGCGTGTGGCCACGGGCGCTGCTGGGCAGTTGGCGATCGGCTTTACCGCGTCGGTCGGCTATGGCAAGTTGCCCTCGCTAGTGAGCGCCGTGCGGGCGGCTTCACCCGGCGTGCGATTGACGCTGAAGGAGATGGTGAGCGGCGCGCAGCTCTCGGCGCTGGATGCGCGCGAAATCGACGTCGGCCTGCTGCGCCCGCCGGTGGAGCATGGCGAGCTGATTGCCGTGCCGTGCTCGCAGGAAGCGCTCGTAATCGCCCTGCCGGAAGCGGTGGCGGACAGTTGGCCGCAACGCCCCAGCCTGCGCGATTGCGAGGGCCAGCCGCTGCTGATGTATTCGCCATACGAGGCGCGCTATTTCCACCAGATGGTCAGCAGCCTGCTGGAGCGTGCGGAGGTGCTGCCCGACATCGTTGAATACGTCAGCCAGATCCACTCGATGCTGGCGCTGGTGCGTGCGGGCATCGGCGTGGCGCTCATCCCCGCAGCAGCGGCCATGCTGCACTTCGAAGGCGTCGTCTATCGCCCGGTACGCACCACGCCGGCCAAGCCGGTCGAACTCTGGATGGCCTATCGCAAGGACAACGACAACCCCGTCTTCAACGTGCTCAAGACGGTGCTGCACAACGCCCTTGCCGAGCGGCGCTGAACTCACGCGGCACCGCACTTGCTGGAGCCATGGCGATCCCGACCCGGAGACCGCCATGCCGAAAACACCCCAGAACATTCCACGCACCGCCCTGTGGCTCGCCGCGGCGGCCATCGGCCTGACGGTGGTTGCTTTGCCGCATCCCGCCCACGGCAAACTGCCGCCGCCCACGCCGGCTGAGCAAGCCGCCGCTGCCCAGCAGGCCGAGACCGAGCGCGCCCAGAAGGCGCAGGAGCAGGCCCAGCTGACCGCAGTGCAGGACCGTCTGGCAGCGCGCTTTGGCAAGGGCGGCAACAACGCGCCAGACGCTGTCACGCCGGTCGCCAACCTGCCCAAGAACGTCGCGGAAGCGCCGGGTACCGCCGGCCCGCATGGTGGCTCGCGGCCGAGCGCGGAATCCCATTCAGGCAACACCCGCTAGGCGATTAGCGGAAAGCCCGTGTCAAACGTGGTGGCCACCTCCAGCCGCTGTTTGAGCAGGCCCACCTTCACGTAGAAATCGGCCGTGCGCTGCTGCTCCGCAATGACCTGCGGATCGATGGCGCGCCACACCGTCTGTCGACGTGCGAACTGCAGCCGCGCAGCCTCCGGCGCGATGCCGATGATGCGGGCCAGCGTGGCCGAAAAGCTGTCGACATGCTGGTACGACCACACCTGCGCACGCACCACGCGCTGCAAAAAGTCGCGCAGCGCATCGCGCTTGGCCGCCAGCGCAGCGTCGGTGGCGGCCAAGTAGCTGAGGCCCGACCACAACCCGCGCCCGCTGACGAGCACGCGCGCATGCTTTGCCGTTTCGGCCATCGCCGTGTAGGGCTCCCACGTTGACCACGCATCGATCGACCCGTTGACCAGCGCAAGCTTGGCATCTGCCGGCGGCAGGAAGCGGAAGTTGGCATCGTCCGGACCCAGCCCCGCAGACTCCAACGCCTTGAGCGCCACGAAGTGCCCGATCGACCCGCGATTCGTGCCGATCGACTTGCCTTTCAGATCCGCGGCGGTCTTCAGCGGAGAATCCGGCCGCACCAGCACCGCCGTGCCGTATGGGTCGGATCGGTTGGCGCCGATCAGTTTGATCCGTGTGCCCGCCGCCAAGGCAAAGATGGCTGGCGCATCCCCAATGGGGCCCAAGTCGACGGCGCCTGCATTGAGCGCTTCGGCCAGCGGTGCGGCCGCCGGAAATTCGGTCCATTGGATGTCGTACGGCACGCCTTTGAGCGCGTCGGCGGCTTCGAGCAGCGCGCGCAGTCCGCCCTTCTGGTCGCCGGCCTTGAGCACGAGGCGGGGTTGCGCGATGGACAAGGCAGGCGCGGCAGCGAGTGCCAGCGTGGATTGCAGAAAACGTCGTCGATGTTGCGGCATGGTGATGGAGCGATGCGGTCGAGGGTCAGTGGATGAAGCCGCCTTTCACATAGCGCACGGGTTCGGCGTCCATGCGGGCGATCAAGGAATCGAGGCCACTTGTGGTGCGGGCGGTTCCGCGTGCGGCTGAAGTGCACAGGAAGTCAGCGTCGGACCACGTCGTGCCCGGTGCGCCGCGTGCGCGCAACCAGCCGTTGCGGTCGGCCAGCAACTGCGTGCCGGAGAACGCTTGCGGCGCAGCACCGGCGATGGCGGCGAAGACGCTCCAGGCGTCGGCGCCTGCAGCGACGCAACGCGCCTGGAACGCGCGCGTTGGCGGTGGCAACGTGCCATCCGGCGTGATCAGCAATGTCTGGAAACGCGGGTCTTCCAGCGGGATGCCGGCCCTCGATGCCGCATCCACTGCCACCACCCTCACGCGTTGGCCGTTGCGCCACGCAGCCAAGGTTTGAGACGGCGCGTCACCGCAGCGCACGGACAACGCGGGCAGCGCCACCGGCAGCGGCCAGCCGCCGGCACGCACGCCACCGCTCGCGGCCAGCACCTTCATGGCGTCGAGTACCGCCCAGATATCGGCGTCGCCCAGTCGACCGGCAAATGCGGGCATGGTCGACGCACCTTGCGTGTCCTGCATGCCGTGGGCGATGTGCCAGAACAGCTCGCCATCGGCATGACGGCCGAGCAATGGGCCGACCACCGTGGGTGGCCAGCGCGTAAGCGTGGCCGCCAAGGGGCCTTCGCCTCGGCCGTCTGCGCCGTGGCAGCTTGCGCAGGCGGCGTTGTAGATGCGCGTGCCCTGCGTGATGGATGTCACCGAAAAGGCCGTTGGACTCACATGGAAACTCGTCGGCACGGCGGGCGCGAGCACAACCGCCGACGGCCACGGCGCCACCACAAGCAGGCCCGCCGCGACGCCGGATGACAGAGGCCGCCACCGCCGCACGAGCACCGCGATCACGACGGCCACCAACGCCAGCATCAAGGCAATCAGCGTCAGGCCAAGCTGCCGCGCTTGCCCAAGATCGATCAGCAGGGTTTCACCGGCGATGCGCACATCCCATGGCCACGCCGGCTGCCCGTGCACCTCGCCTGTCAGCCCAAGCGTGTGCAGCAGCACCAGCACGCCGTGCTGCGCCCATTGCAGAAAGCCAAGCAATGCGTTGAGCCAGACCGTCGCTTCCGGTCCGCTCATGATGGTGCCGCCATCTACCAGGTCTCGCCCAGGCCGAGATGACCGAGTGCCTCGTGCCGCAACGCGCTCAAACGCGGGTCGCCGCGATGGCGTGGGTAAGGCAGATCCACCGTCAGTTCCGCCGTGATGCGCGCCGGGCGCGGGCTGAAGATGACCACACGCTGCGCCAGGAACAACGCCTCCTCCACATCGTGCGTCACCAGCACGGTCGAGAAGCGCGCGCGTTGCCACAGCGTCACCAGCTCGCTCTGCATGGCCAGCCGCGTGAGTGAATCCAGCTTGCCCAGCGGTTCGTCCAGCACCAGCAACTGCGGATCGTTGACCAGCGCACGCGCCAGCGCCACGCGTTGCGCCATGCCGCCCGAGAGCTCATGCGGAAACGCCCGATGAAAGCCGCCCAGGCCCACGCGCTCCAGAGCATCGTCCACGCGGTCACGCTCTGCGTTGAGCACACCGCGCGCTTGCAGGCCCAGCGCGACGTTGTCCCACACGCGCCGCCATGGGTAGAGCGTCGGGTCCTGGAAGACGACCACACGCGACGGGTCCGGCGCGTCGATGGGGGCATCGTCCTGCAGGATGCGGCCGCGCGTGGGCGGCTCCAGCCCCGCAATCAGGCGCAGCAGCGTGGACTTGCCGCAACCGCTTGGCCCGAGCAGCGCAACGAACTCACCCGGCTGTATAGTCAGGCTCACACCGTCGAGCACCTGCAGAGGATTGGCGCGGCTGCCAAACCAGTGGCTGACGCCCTGCACGTCGATACGCGCCCCGACAGTGGCCGCAGGCGGCGCCTCGCGTTCCAGCACGGCTACCATTTCAGCGTCCCCTTCTGCCAGACCAGCGCGCGGTCACGCACCTTGAAGAGCAGCGTGATGATGCTGGAGAACAGCAGCGCCATGACGATCAGCGCGGCATACATGTTGACGTACGATGCCCAGCCTTGCGCCCAGGTCAGGTACCAGCCGAGGCCCGACTTCACGCCCATCATCTCCGCCGTCACCAGCACCGTGAACGAAGCGCCCAGCCCCATGAACAGCCCCACGAACACCTGCGGCAGGGCTGCCGGAATCGCCACACGCAGCACCAGGAATGCGTTGGATGCGCCCAGCGTGCGGGCAACGTCGTAGTAGCTTTTGCTCACGCCCGCCACGCCGGACCACGTGAGCACCGCCACGGGAAAGCCGGCTGCCAAGGCGATCAGGAAAGCCGCCGCCGAATAGCTCGACGGGAAGAAGTAGAACGTGATCGGCAACAGCGCCGTCGCCGGCAACGGCCCGAGAATGCGCAGCACCGGATGCACCCAGTAGCCCACCGCGCGCGACCAGCCGATCGACACGCCCACCAGAAAGCCCGTCAACGCGCCGAGCAGATAACCGATGCCGAGCAGCTTGAGCGTATTCAACACGCTGTCGCCCAGACGCGGCCAGTCTTCCGAATACACCTCGATCAATGCCTGCGGCGGCGCAAAGAACGGTGTGGGCAATGCACCGGACTTGGCGGTCAGCACCTCCCACAATGCCAGCACCACAGGCACAGCGATCAACCACGGCCCGGCCGGCTGCAGCGCTTCCTGCACGGGGCGCAACGGAGCCACATGGCCCGCTGCCAGCGCCACCACGAACAGCGCAATTCCAACGATCAACGCGGCAACGCCCAGCTCCGCCGTGAACGCCCAATCGCTGAAGCCGACCACGTGATTGGGCCAGCGCCACGTCAGCAGGCCGAAGGCGGCCCAAGCCAATGCGGCCACGGCGCCGGTGCGCCATGCGCCTCCGCGCTCGACGGCATCGGCAAATGGGTTGGACAGCGGGGCCGGCGCCTCCAGTGTTTGCGGGATGGTGCTCATGTCGATGTGTTCCTCATGTGCTCACGCGCCGTGCCTCAGGCCAGCACATTCACGTACACGTGCTGCGCCAAGCGCTGCGGATCGGTGGTCTTCTTGATGACGCCGATGCGGCGGAAATCTTCCGCGTAGAAAGCAATCTCGTCGCGCAGGTCGACGCCGGTCGGGTGATGCGTGTACGTGAGCGTGGCGTAGAGCTTGCGCAAGTCGTCCAGCGCCACCTTGGGCGAATACTTGGCAAACACCTTGGCCGCCTCATTCGGGTTTTCGTTGACGAAATCCGTGGCTTGCACAATCGAACGCGCCAGTGCGGATGCCGTCGGGCGGTCATTGCGGACCAGTTCGCCGCGTGCGCCGATCACGCAGCAGACCTTACGTGCGTATTCACCGGAGAGGTTCGTGGCCAGCTCCACGTAGGCGCCGTTCGTGCGCTTCTCCAGCAGGAAAAGGTTGGGGTCGCCGTCGGCAATCGCCTGGATCTCGCCCTTGTCCACCGCCACGCCCAGCAGGTCGGCCGGGTACTGGCGCCAGGTGATGTCCTTGTCCGGGTCAATCCCGTTCTTGGCCAGCAGGATGGTGAAGAAGTGCTTGCCCGGGGCAGCAAGATCGCTCACGCCCACGGTTTTTCCCTTGAGCGCCGCCAGGCTGGTGACGCCTGCCGCCTTGGAACCCACAAGCCGCACACAACCGCCATGCGAGCTGCCGATGATCTTCACGTCGAAGCCCGCTTCCAGCGGCTTGAGCCAGCGGTGGATCATGCCGACTGCAGCGTCGGCCTTGCCTGTGGCGATGGATTCGAGCAGTTGATCGGTCGAGCCGCTGTAGTTGATCAGATCGACGTGCAGTCCGTTCTTTTCGAAGAAGCCGCGTTCCTGCGCCACCACGATGGGCGTCAGGCAAAACGCGTTCTGGTTCCAAGCAAACGTCAGCTTGCGCTGTTGCGAGTAGGCCTTGCGGCCCAGGATCAATGCCGGTGCAGCCAGCGCCGTGGCGGCCGCTGCGTGCAATATCTTGCGGCGCGAGATGCCCGCGGTCTCTTCGCTCATTGAATGCTCCCCGTGATGATGTGTTCGATCTGTTCTGTCAGGCGACGACTTAATCGAGCACGTCCGGCTCGGCCGAGACCAGGCCGGCGTAAAGGCTCTCGAATGCGTGCAGCGCACCCTCCTGCCCGCCCACCTGGCTGTGCGTGTGGCGTGCCGTGGCGGCATCGATCGGCTGAGGGGTGCCCGCGGCCTCGGCCAGCAATTGCGTGTGGGCTGCGTTGTCCAGCGCGATGTACCACCACGCCGCCGCTTCCACGGTCGGGCCGGCCGTGAGAATGCCGTGATTCTTCAGGATCACGCCCTTGTGCGTGCCGCCGTCGGGCTTGGTGAGCGCATGCGCAATGCGCTCGCCTTCGCTGGAATCGACCACCATGCCGGTGAAGTCGTCGAACAGCGCGTGATCTTCATAGAACGAGCATGCGTCCTGCGTGAGCGGATCCAGCGGCCGGCCCAGGGTCGACCACGCCTTGCCGTAGGTCGAATGGGTGTGCGCCGCAGCCACGATGTGCGGATGCGCTTCGTGAATCGCCGCATGAATCGCAAACGCCGCCTTGTTCAGCGGCCGGTTGCCGATGACGGTCTCGCCACGCGCGTTCACGAGCAGGAGGTCCGACACCTTGATGCGCGAGAAATGCACCCCCAGCGGGTTGACCCAGAAGTGGTCCATCAACTCCGGATCGCGCGCGGTGATGTGGCCCGCCAGCCCGAGGTCAAAGCCGTGCCGCGCAAACAGCCGGAACGCGCCTGCAAGGCGCTCCTGCCGATGGCGCCGCTCGGCCTCGAGCGTCGGCCGCGTGGCGGGCGGATCAAACCAGAATTTCTGCTGCGGCGTGCTGTTCAGCTTGAGCGTGGACGATGCCCCGCGCTCGATGGAAAGGACTGCGCTCATGCCCGTGCCTCACGCGGCCTTGCGCTGCGCTTCACGCTGCGCCACCAGCTCGCGCACGCGCGGGATGAGCGTGCGACCGTAATCCACCACGTCTTCCAGCGGATCAAAACCGCGGATCAGGAAGGTGGTGACGCCCAGGTCGTAGTAGTCGAGCAGCGCATCGGCCACTTGCTCCGGCGTGCCGACCAGCGAGGTGGAATTGGAACGTCCACCGGTTTCCTTGGCGATGGCCGTCCACAAACGTTTGTCGACGCGCTCGCCTTGTTCGGCCGCCGCGAGCAGGCGGCGTGCGCCCTCGCTCTGTTGCGGGCCGCCTCGGCTGTACCCCTGCTGCACACGCAGCGCGCGGGTCCGCTCAAGGATGCTCTCTGCCCGTGCCCAGGCGGCGTCTTCCGTTTCTGCCAGGATCGGGCGGAACGACACCGAGAACCGAATGCTGCGCCCGTGCTTGGCGGCTTCGGCCCGCACGCGCGTTGTCAGATCGCGCACCTGGTCGAGCGATTCACCCCACAGCGCATACACGTCGGCATGCTTGCCGGCCACCTCGACGGCCACGTCCGAAGCACCACCGAAGTAGATCGGCACATGGGGCTTCTGCGCAGGCTTCACCTCGGAGAAGCCTTGCTCGAAGCGATAGAACGCGCCCTCGTGGTCGAACGGCTTCGACTCTGTCCAGATGCGCCGCAGGATGCCCAGGTATTCGTCCGTGCGTGCATAGCGCTGGTCGTGGTCGAGGTAGTCGCCATCGCGACGTTGCTCGCTGTCGGAACCGCCCGAGATGAAGTGCACGCCCAGGCGGCCACCGGTGAACTGGTCCAGCGTGGCAATCTGGCGCGCGGCCAGCGTCGGATTGGTGAACCCGGGCCGGTGCGCAAGCATGAAGTGAATGCGCTCCGTCAACGCGGCTGCATATGAGATCGTGAGCGTGGCCGACGGCCCCGTCGAATGGTGCGGCACGAGGATGCGATCAAAGCCGGCCTGTTCGTGCGCCTGTGCAAAGGCACGTACGTAATCGCGGTCGATCACCGGCCCGTTCGGATCGGGCGGGTGAATTTCAGACTGCTTCTGGCTCTGGATCATGCCGATGAAATCGACGCTCATGCTGGCTCCGTTCCGCATATCGTTAGAAGACTTGCGAGGCATTGCGCCCCGCCATGAATGCGAATGAAGTTACGTCACCACCTGCATTGCACTAACGAATAATTTCAACGCTGCATATACGGCATAGGTCGTTCGTGGCGCCTGGCAACCCGGATACGCTGTGCGCCAATGTCACCTGCTTCGCACATTGCATCGCCATGTCGCCTGCTCCCTTGCATCGTCTGCCAACGCCGCCCGACCGGCTTGCCGAAGTGCTGGCCACCATTGCTCCGCAGCTGGCCGCGTCCGCCGCACAGCACGATCTGCAGGGCAGCTTTCCGCACGAAAACTTTGCGTTGCTGCATGCTTCGGGGTTGATCGCGCAAGTCATTCCGCAAACGCATGGCGGTGGCGGCGCGGGTCTGAAAACGGCACGCCAGATCATTGCGTCCATCGCGCATGCCGATGCAGCCACCGCGCTTGTGCTGACGATGACGTACCTACAGCACCGCGCCATCGCACGTGCCGATACGCGCTGGCCCGCGCATGTTCGGCAACAGGTGTTTGCGACTGCGCTGAATGAAGGCGCGCTCATCAACGCGCTGCGCGTGGAGCCCGACCTCGGCACGCCCGCACGCGGCGGTTTGCCCGCCACAGTGGCAACGCGTGTCGGCAATCGCTGGCGCATCCGGGGCCGCAAGCTCTACAGCACCGGCAGCCCTGCCCTGCGCTGGCTGTCCGTGTGGGGCCGCACCGATGAGGCCGAGCCGCGCGTGGGGATCTTTCTCGTGCCGCGTCCGTTGCCGGAAACACCGGGTATCCGCATCGAAGAAACCTGGAACCACCTCGGCCTGCGTGCCTCGGGTAGCCACGACGTCATCCTCGAAGATGTGGAGATTCCGCTCGACCAAGCCGTCGATATCCGCCCTGCTTCGGAATGGGCAGCGCACAGTGCCGCGCAAGCCGACACGGGCGCGCAACTCGACCAGCAAGCCTGGATGAACGTGCTGCTCGGCAGCCTGTACGACGCTGTGGCGCAGGCCGCGCGCGACTGGCTCATCCAGTTTCTGAACACGCGGGCACCGGCCAACCTGGGCGGGCCGTTGGCCACGCTGCCGCGCATGCAGGAAGTGGTGGGCGAGGTTGCCGCCGCGCTGCAAACCAACCGCGTGCTGCTCGATCATGCAGCCGAAGCCGCCGATGCGGGCGCGCCGCTTTCCATCACCGAAAGCGGGCTGCTCAAGTACACCGTCACCACCAACGCGATCCGCGCCGTGGAGTTGGCGCTGCAGGTGTCCGGCAATCACGGGCTGTCGCGCCACAACCCGCTCGAGCGCCACTATCGCGATGTGCTGTGCAGCCGCAATCACACGCCGCAGAACGACTCCATCCTGCTGGCAGCCGGCCGTACTGCGCTCGGGGTTTAGCTGGACGCCGCCAACCAAGTCCAGCAAGATGCCCAAAAATCCCACATCAGGAACCTGTCGATGAGCACGCCCGTACTCGCCACTGTTTCCGCTGCTGCTTCCTCTGCGGCACCCGCACAAACACAGTCCATCGCGCCGCTGCGTGAGTTCGTGACGGCGCTGTCGCGCCTGCTGGATCAGCAACCGACCGAAGCCGAAATCCTCTCGCGCGCCGGCGCCCTGCTCAGTGCGCTTGTCGCCCGCGACGACTGGTTGCCCGCTGAATACGCCCAGCCGCACCCCGAGCACTTCCAGCAGTTCCTCCTGCATGCCGATTCCGGCGAGCGCTTTTCCATTGTCAGCTTTGTCTGGGGCCCGGGCCAGCGCACACCCATTCACGACCACACCACGTGGGGCCTGATCGGCATGCTGCGCGGCGCCGAATACTCGCAGCCGTTCAAGCTCGACGCCCAAGGCAAACCCCAACCCGACGGCCCGGCGATCCGCCTGGAGCCCGGCGCGGTGGAGCACGTCTCGCCGCGCGTGGGTGACATCCACCGCGTGCACAACGCCTTTGACGATCGCACGTCGATCAGCATCCACGTCTACGGCGGCAACATCGGCGGCATCCACCGTTCCGTCTACACGGAAGACGGCGAGCGCAAGCCGTTCGTCTCCGGCTATTCGAATACCCATCTGCCCAATCTCTGGGACCGTTCCAAGGACACGCCCGCATCATGAGCACCACCATCGACGCTATCGACGCCATCGAATCGCCGGTCGCGGCACCGCTGGCCGAAACCCACGTCCCGACGCTGGCGTATGCCGACGTGCGCGCCGCCCTGCTGGCCCGCAAGGAGATCGCGCTGGTCGACGTCCGCGAGGAAGACCCGTATGCCCAGGCGCATCCGCTGTGGGCAGCCAACCTGCCGCTCTCCCGGCTGGAACTGGAAGCGTGGTCGCGCATTCCGCGCCGGGACACGTTGATCGTGCTGTATGGCGTGCACGATGGCGTGGACCTCGCCCCGCGCGCGGCGGCCAAGCTGGCTGAACTCGGCTATACGCGCGTGTACCTGCTCGAAGGCGGACTCGATGGCTGGCGCGCAGCCGGCGGCGAAGTGTTCCAGGACGTGAACGTGCCGAGCAAATCCTTTGGCGAATACGTGGAGGCACACCGCCACACGCCGTCGCTCAGCGCGCAGGAAGTCAAGGCGCTGCTTGATGCCAAGCGCGACGTGGTGATCGTCGATTCGCGCCGCTATGAAGAGTTTCAGACCATGAGCATCCCCACGGCGACGAGCGTGCCGGGTGCCGAGCTGGTGTTGCGCATCCGCGAGCTGGCACCGGACCCGACCACGCAGGTCATCGTCAATTGCGCGGGACGCACGCGCAGCATCATCGGCACGCAATCGCTCGTGAATGCCGGCATCCCCAACCCGGTTGCGGCACTGCGCAACGGCACCATCGGCTGGCTGCTGGCCGATCAGGTGCTCGACCATGGCGCCAGCCGTCGTCACCCGCAGGAGGTGTCTGCCGAAACACGCGCGCAGGCACAGGCCGATGCGCGCGCGGTGGCCGAACGCGCCAACGTGCCGCGTATTGCGCTGGCTGACGTTGCCAAACTGGAGACCCCGGACCGCACGGTCTACAAGCTCGACGTGCGCACGCCCGAGGAATACGCCGCCGGCCACCTGCCCGGCTTTGCCAGCGCGCCCGGCGGCCAGCTCGTGCAGGAAACCGACCATACGGCTGCCGTGCGCGGCGCGCGCATCGTCCTGGCCGATGACGACGGCGTGCGCGCCGACATGTCCGCCTCGTGGCTCGCACAGATGGGCTGGGAGGTTTATGTCGTCGATCCGGTCGACGCGAGCGAGCGCAGCGTCACCGGGACGTGGCAGACACCTGCCCCGCCGCCCCCCGCCGTGCGCACCGTTGACGCCCGCGCTCTGGCAGGCTGGCTCGAAGCGGGCGACACCGCCGTCATCGACGTCACACGCAGCGCCAACTACGTTGCGCGGCATATTCCGGGCGCGTGGTTTGCCGTACGTTCAGACTTGCCCGCCGCGCTGGAACGCATCCCGGCCGCACGCCGCTATGTGCTGACGTGCGGTTCCAGCCAGCTCGCCCGCTTTGCCGCCGCCGACCTCGCCAAGCTGACGCATGCCGAGGTCTGGGTGCTCGACGGCGGCACCGCAGCCTGGGTGGCGGCCGGCCTGCCCGTTGAAGCCGGCGAGACCCGCTTGGCCTCAGACCGCATCGACCGCTATCGCCGCCCGTACGAGGGCACGAGCGCGCCGCGTACCGCGATGCAGGCCTATCTCGACTGGGAGTTCGGGCTGGTCGAGCAGCTGCGGCGCGACGGAACGCACGGTTTCCGGGTCATCTAACTGGCCGCCAAGGTTCGGGACGTCACGCTTGGCGTTCTGAACTCGACACTTGACGTTCCAACACTCCACGCTTGAGGTTACGGACACCACGCTTGAGGTTCCGAACTCCACCGTTGGCGTTCGGAACGTGACGGGTGGCGTTCAGAACCTCGATAACTCGTAGTGCGAACGCCAACATTGAGGTTCTGAACGCCGTGCATGGGGTTCCAAACCCCGCACGCCGGGTTCATAACCGGGAACGCGAGGTCTGCAACCCCATGATTGGAGTTCCAAACTCCACACACGCCTCAGCTCACTTGCTTGCTAACAATGTTCACAACGAGTGATAACAAAACTCGTTTTGCGCATAAGGCCGCCTTGCGTAGCATCGGGACTTCCTCCCAGAGGTTCCGTCATGTCCCCCTTCATCGCTCTGTGCCTGCTCATCACCTACGTGGTGTGGGGCACAACGTATCTCGCCATCCGTTTTGCGTTGACCGATCTGCCGCCCTTTCTGATGATGGGCTCGCGCTTTTTGGCTGCGGCGGTGCTGCTCGCCCCGCTGGTCGTCCTGCGACAGCGCAAGCGGCCCGAAGAACGGCCGACCTTGCGCCAGGTCCGCAACTGCGCATTGATCGGCGCGTTCATGCTGGTGGGCGGCATGGGCATGACGGCGGTGGCCGAGCAGACCATCTCGTCGGGTGCGACCACGGTGATGATTGCGTCCATGCCGCTGTTCTCCACGCTGTGGACGCTGCTGGCCGGCGGCCGCCTGCGGGCGTATGAAATTGGCGCGATTGCGCTGGGTAGCATCGGGATTGCGGTGCTGTTTCGCGGAGCGGAATTTCAGGCCAGCACGGTCGGCGTGCTCGCGCTGACCACTGCCATTGCGTCATGGTCGTTCGGCTCGCAGCTCTCCAAGCGCATCGACATGCCCAAGGGCATGACGGCTTTCGTATTGGAGATGGCCTTTGGCGGCGTGGCGCTCGTCGTGCTCAGCCTCCTCACCGGCGAAACGTGGCCCAGCCACATCGGCACGCATGCCGCGCTTGCGTGGGGCTACCTTGTGGTGTTCGGCTCGGCCATCGCGTTCACGGCCTACATGGCGCTGGTGGAACGCGTGTCCACCGTCATGGCGACAAGCTATGTGTATGTGAACCCGCCCATCGCCCTGCTGATGGGCGCATGGCTGGCCGATGAAGTCGTCGCACCGCAGACGCTGGGCGCAACGGGCATCATCCTCGCGGCCGTGGTGGTGCTGACAGCCGGGGCTACGCGCGCGGCGCGGCGGGCGGCTGCTTGAACGTCTGTATAGCTGCTACCCCGCCAACGACGACGGCAACGACGCGCTCGGCACCACCTCCTCTTCGGCATACGCAGCGGTGCCGCTGTCCGCAGCGTTGTCCAGTCGGTTGAGCCAGGCCATCAACGCGTCGGCTTGCTGCGGGCGCGAGAACAGGTAGCCCTGCCCCAGGTCGCAGCCGGCGTCGCGCAGCAACGCGAGCTGCTCGGGGTCTTCCACGCCTTCGGCCACCACCTGCATGCGCAGGCTGTGGGCCATGGCGATCACCGCGCCGGCAATGGCTTCGCCGTCGCCGGGCATGCGCTGCACAAAGCTGCGGTCGATCTTGAGCTTCTGGATCGGAAAACGCTGCAGATACGCCAGCGACGAATACCCGGTGCCGAAATCGTCGATCGACAGGCTGATGCCGGCCGCGTGCAGGGATTCGAGCAGCGCGATGTTGGCTTCGATGTCTTCCATCAGCACGCTCTCCGTAATTTCGAGCTCGAGCTGATGCGGCGGCATGCCGGTTTCGCGCAGCACGTCCATGACGTTTTCTACGAGCGCCGGGTCGCGCGTCTGCCGAGCCGACAGGTTGACGGCCACGCGCAGCGTGACGCCGTCTTCGCGCATCCAGCGCACCGCCTGTTGGCACGCGGTACGCAGCACCCACAGGCCAAGCGGCACGATCAGCCCGGTTTCTTCCGCCACGGCGATGAACTCGCCCGGGCCAATCAGCCCGATCTCGGGATGGCGCCAGCGCACCAGTGCTTCCACGCCGTAGACGTTCGCCCTGGAGATCACCGCGTCGTGAGCATCGTCGGTGCTCAGGCGCACCTGCGGCTGGTAGGCCAGCAACAACTCTTCGCGGTCGAGCGCCCGGCGCAGATCGGCTTCCACGCGCAGGCGGCGGCGCGCCTGCTGGTCCATCTCCGACGTAAAGCTGGCGGCCGCATTCTTGCCGTGGTTCTTGGCGTGATACATCGCCGTGTCGGCGTTGCGCGTGAGCACCTGCACGTCACGTGCGTCATGCGGATACAGGCTCACGCCCACGCTGGCTGTGACGTAGATCTGATGCAGGTCGAGTGAAAACGGCGCCCCCAGCGCGGCAAGAATGCGCTTGGCCAACCCATCGGCCAGCGTTGCCGCTTCTGTCTCGGCAATCTGTGCACGGCCCGACAACTCTGCGATCACCGCGAACTCGTCTCCGCCGATGCGGCACAGCACGGCGCGCAGGTTGGCCTGCTCGATCACGTCGTTCAGCCGCCGTGCAACCTGGCGCAGCAGGCGGTCGCCATTGTTGTGGCCCAGCGTGTCATTGACGACCTTGAAGTTGTCCAGATCCAGCAGGAGCAGCCCAACCGCCCCCGTCTGGCCTGCGCGCTTGAGCGACACCTGCAGGCGTTCGTTGAAGGCGTGCCGGTTCGGCAGTTCCGTCACCGAATCGATGTGGGCCAGGTAGTCCAGGTGCGCCTCTGCCTGCAGCACCGCGCGGCGCATGCGGGCGATCACCAGATACGCGAGGCCCATTGCACCGATGCCCACCGATACGGTCAGCACCGCATAGCCGAGCAGTTGCATGTACAGCTCGCTCAGGCTGGAGCGCACCACCACGTAGCCGATCACGCGGCGCTCCGATTCCACGGGCTCCACCACCTCCAGCGTGGTGAGCGTCGATACAGCCGACTCGCGCAGCATGGCGGCATCGGGTGCCCGGACGGGCGCGGCATCGCCGTGCTGATACAGCGCCAGCGGCTTGCGCAGCGCGCTGAAAATGCCTGCAGCGCGCAGTGACGGCGATGCCTCCAGAGCGCCCAGCGTTTCTTCTGCCGCGCGGCGGTCATTGAAAAGCAGCGCGGCCACGCTGTTGGCACCGACGATGCGCGCCTGCACATGCACATCGCGCACCAGCGCCGCATGCAGCGCGATGAACTGGAACACGATGAGCAGGAAGCCGGCAATGGTCAGTGCCGCACCGGCACCGGCCATATTGGCTCGCACCATGGAGTGCCCCAGGCGGGGCCGAGGGGTCGTAACGTACAGGCTCATTGCACGGTCCTCGCCAGGCGCAGCAGTTGTGAGCTGAGTTGCAGATGGGCTTGCCGCGCGGCCACTGCATCGATGTCGAAGACCACGCGATCGTCATGCAGCGTCAACGCGATCATCGGTTCGGGGTTGCCGGGTGCGCGCTGGTTTTTAGGGCTGTCGGACACCGTCAGCATGGGCGTGGCCGGATCGACACGCACGCCGTTCGAAGCACGCGCGTCAAACACCAGGACATGGCAGCCGGCAACGGTACCGTCATTGATCTTTCGGATTTCCAGGCGGTGTCCGCGCACGGGTTTTCCTGTCAGTTTTTCCAAGGCTGCCTGCAACGGATGCTGTGCTGTCACGCACAACACCATCGGGGCGTCGGCCTGGATGGCATCGGCCGGCCAGTTGGTGAACAGCGCAAAGTTGTAGATGAACGCTGCCTTGACCTGCACCTCGCTGGCCTGCATCTGCGCGTGCGTGGCGCCCATGCACACCACGCCAGCCAGCACGGCGCCCAGCGCCGCACATAACCTGCGCGGGCCTGGTCTTCGGGCGCGTCGGACAGTGCCGTGCGGGGTGTTCATCGGAAGGTGTAGGTGAATTTCACGCGAAAAGTACGGCCATCCTGCTCGATTGATGGCTGCGGTTGCTCCGGCCCGGCCGGATCGGCGTAGCGTCGATCGAACAGGTTGTAGACGCTGGCCGACATCTCCAGATTGGGTGCCAGCTGCGCCGCCAGCAAGGTCAGGTTGGCGATCCAGTAACCGCCCACTTGGCCCGTGGTCGTCAGCCGGTTACTGATGTATCGCGCCTCGATCCCTGCGCGCCAGTCGTCACGCCACACGGGCGCGGTGGCATTGATCTTGAGCATGTGACGCGGCGAATTGGCCAGCGTCTGGCCGCTGTCGATGTCTTCGGAACGCTGGAAGCTGTAGCTCGTGCGCAGGCGCGTGCCGCCCGGCCAGTTCTGCTCGTAGCCGAGTTCTGCGCCCCGTGTGCGCACGCGCGCCACGTTGCTGAAGAAGAGCAGCCCGGTGTTCGGGTCTTCGCTCTGGCTGATCAGGTTGGAAACGTTGTTCTGAAACACCGACAACGTGGCTTTGCCGCCTGCGGCAACTTGCTGTTCGACAACCGCTTCATACGTACGGATGCGTTCGGCCGACAGCCCGTGGGTAGCCTGCTGGCCGCCGGGGGCACTGCTCTGATAGTTCAATTCGTAATCGTTCGGCGCGCGATAGGCCATGCCGTAGATCGCCTTGACGGTGGTCGTTGGGGCGGCATGCCAGATCAGGCCCACACGTGGGCTGAAGATGCCCGGCGTGAAGCTCGTATGGTCGTAGCGCAGGCCCGTATCCAGCACCCAATCCGGATGGAGCATGAATTGGTCCTGCACGTATGCGCCCACGCGGTTGTTGGTGCGATGGTCGTCCAGGTAACTGACGTAGGGCACCGTATCGAAATTACGCATTGCATCACGGTAATCCCGTTGCAGCTCGGTACCCATGACCAGCGTATGGCGTTCGATACGGCGCGTCACGAGCTTGAGTTCCGTGCCGTACCACGCGGTATCGAACACATCGCGGTTGATGCCGGCCGGGGGCGGGTTGTACGTGTAATCGCCCAGCGACGCATACCGCCCCCAGAATAGCCGCGCAGACACGTCGGTCGTGTCGTCCAATGCGTGCTGCCAGGTGCCGTTGAATATCTGCCGCGTATCGACAGCGCGCGAGCGCGGGTCGTTGAAGCTCTGGTTGTACGGCGCAGTGGGCACGCCCTTCGTCCGATCGACGTAGCCGAAGGTCATCCCGAACTCGCCGAAACTGCCCTTGGCAAACAGACGCTTGGCGCGGTCGAAATCCATGCCGCGGGCCACACCGTCACTCACGCCGGGCTGATTGAACTCGGCAAAGTACAGGTCGCGGCCCGGAGCATCGCTCACGCTGGCCGACAGCAGCCACTCGGCACCGTTCTCGGCTCGCTTACCCCACGTCAGGCGGGCATCGCGCGCATTGGCGCTGCCGGTCGATGCACTGGCCTGCACGCCGTCGATGTCACGGCCGCGCTTGGTGATGATGTTGATCACACCGAACAGCGCGTTCGACCCGTACACCGCCGAGCCCGCTCCGGGCACGTACTCCACCCGCTCGATCAGGTCGACGTTGAGGATGGCTTCGGTCCCGACGGCTGCCTGATCGAAGATCGGATCGTTGGTGCGATGGCCGTCGATCAGCAACAGGAAGCGGGTGTCGTAGTCGCCCGCCCGCAGAAAGCCGCGCGCCCCAAGCGTGTTGTAGCTGCGATCGTAGTTGGTGTAGAGCCCTGGAAGGCTCCCCAGGATGTCGGCCAGCGTGCGCCAGCCATAGGCTTTGATGTCCGCCGCGGTAATGACCGAAACGTTGGCAGGCGCCTCATTCGCGGCTTGCGCGTACTTGGATGCGCCGGTGACGACCTGCACCTGCATGAGTTGTTCGATAGGCAACGCGGTCAGGTCGGTCACGTCTGTTTGGGCCAGCGCTGTCGTGGAAAGCGACGTAACCGCCACCGCAAACATTTGCGCAATTCGGCTCGGGTCGAGCAGCGCGCACGGCAAGCGCATTGGCAACGAGAACACATGCTCTGCACTCGGATGTTTCAAGCAACCAAGCCCAAGCGCACGGGCAATCACAACAAGCAGCGACATCAGCAGAACCGGCAGAACCGATCACGTCTGTGGGACGACGTTCGGCGGGAAATTCGATCGTTCTGCTCTAAAACGGAGAACCGGCGCGGTTCTTTACCCCACCCCTGGTGGGACGACACGTCAGCGCCGTTGTGGTGCAGGGCAGCATGGCCCCTTTCTTGTGATGGCCAAGCCTCAGCGGCGGCGCTTGCGCAAACGCTCGATGGCGGCCAGTTGCGCGACGGCTTCGGCCAACTCCGCCTGCGCGCGTGCGTAGTCGAATTTGCTTTGGCTGTTCTGCATAAGCTCCTCAGCCGCCTTGCGGGCCTGCTGCGCTTTCGCCTCATCCAGGTCGTGTGCGCGCACGGCGGTATCTGCCAGCACGATCACCTGCTCCGGTTGCACGTCGACAAAGCCGCCGGCTACAAAGAGGATCACTTCTTCGTTGTTCTCCTGCGTAACGCGGACACTGCCCGGGCGCATGCGCGTCAGCAGACGTTCATGGCCGGGCAAGATGCCCAGTTCGCCCTCGGTGCCGGGGATCACCACAAACTTGGCATTGCCTTCGTACAGCCGTTCTTCTGCCGTGACGACGTCGACCTTCAGCACCGGCATGGTCTCTCCTCTATTACGCGCATAGGTGGACACGGTAGCACGATGTGCGCCCGCCCCGTCCTCGCGCGCCCTTCCTTTTCGATGCGACCCACGCCACGTTGACTTGCACGTGGCAATCGCCGCCGCCCGCGCGTCTGTCCATGGCTGACCGTAAGGTTTCACCGCATGTAGCGTCACAAACGCTGCCTAGACTGGGCGCCTGACGATCAAGAAAAGACATATCAGGGAAACACAAGCATGCTGGCCGATCTATTGATGTCGTTCTTCGAGGTGGCGCGCCAGGGCAGCGTCACGTCGGCCGCCAAGCGCCTGCGCCTGTCGCAGCCGACCGTGACCGGACGTATCCGCCAACTGGAAGAGATGTACGGCGTGGAACTGTTTCACCGCCGCGGCAGCCGGCTGGACCTGTCCGACCTGGGCGTGAGCCTCATGCCTATCGTCGAGCGCCTCGCGCAGCAAGAAGGCGACGTCGATTTTCTCCTGCGCAATGCCGGTGATCTGCGCACCGGCAACCTGCGCGTGGGCGCCACGGGCCCGTACTACATCCTGCCCAGCGTGGCGGCGTTTCGCGCACGCCATCCCACCATCGAGATCACCATCGAATTCGGCAACTCGCAGCAGATGCTCGAGGCGCTCTCGGAGGTGCGTATCGACCTGGCTGTTTCGTCTCACGCCGTGGATGACGAACGGCTGCATCGCATCACGCTGGCCGAAGACACGATGGTGCTGGTGGTGCCGCTGGACCACCCACTTGCTCGTCGCCCGAGCGTCACGCTGGAGGACATCGCCGGCTGCCAACTGCTGATGCGCGAACCCGGCTCTGTCACCCGCCGCGTCACCGAAGACGCGTTCGCCGCGGCCAGCATCGAGCCTGCCAGCACGAGCATCATCGGCAGCCGGGAAGCCATTTACGAAGCAATCAGCCTGGGGCTGGGCTGCAGCATCGTTCCCGCACGTGAAGCACCGCGCCGGCCCGACGTGCGCGTGCTGCCATTTGCCGGCAACGCGCCAGTCATTCACGAATACCTGTACTTCCTGAAGGAGCGCAAGGACGCACGACTGGTACGCGCGTTTCTTGACTGCCTGGACCCGCACCTGGCCCACGCACCCGAGAAAAAGGCCGATGCGTTCATCGCCAAAGTTATGGCAATGGACACAGCCGCGACGCGCTAGGGCCGTAACTTCGCGATTTTTCAACCGCCCCTGCCCGCCCGTTGTATGCAATCGCTTGCCCTGTTCGACCTGGACCACACCCTGCTACCCATTGACAGCGAATACGAATGGGGCCGCTTTCTGGTCGCCCAGGGCGCGGTGGATCGAAGCGTCTTCGAGCGAGCCAACGAACGGTGGATGCGGGAATACCGCGACGGCACGCTCGACTTTGCGCGACACGCGCGCTTCTCGCTCGGTCTGCTGGCCCAGCACCCGCGTACGCGGCTAGACGCCTGGCGTGCGACGTTCCTGCGCGACATCATCACGCCAGCCATGCTGCTGCGCGCGCGGCAACTGGTCGACACACACCTGCGCGCCGGCGATCTTTGCTGCATCGTCACCGCCACGCACCGCTACCTGGCCGAGCCGATTGCCGCCGCGTTCAACGTGCCACATCTGCTGGCGGTGGAAGGCGAGACCCTCAACGGCCAGAGCGATGGCGCCTTCACGGGTAACCCGCTCGGCACGGCCACGTTTGGCGCGGGCAAGATCGTGCGCGTCACGGAATGGCTCGCACAGCGCGGCCAGCGCATGACGGATTTCACGCGCACCGTGTTCTACAGCGATTCACGCAACGACCTGCCGCTGCTCGAGGCCGTTTCGCATCCGGTGGCCGTGAGCCCCGACAGCACTTTGCGTGCCGTGGCCGAATCGCGCGGCTGGCCCATCGTCGAACTCTTTCCTGCCTGAAAACAAGAACGCCCGCCCGGCGTGAACCATGCGGGCGTCTGCACTGAACAGTAGCTATGTCAGGCGGCCACGTCTGCGGGCACGCTTGCCGGCGGCGTCCATTGCGGCAGCTCGGTGCCATCGACGAGCGCATCCATATGCCGATGCGCGAGCGCCGGTCCGACGCTCATGCCAATGCCGCTGTGCATCAGCGCGACTGTGGTGCGGTCATCCACGCGGGTAATGGAGAATGCGCCGCTGCCCGGCACACGGCACTTCGCGCCGTACACGCCCTGCCAACGCTCGACCACGCGCAGCTTGGCTCCAAAGGTGTCACGTGCGAGATCCAGCAAGATGTTGTCGACCGACTCGGCGTTGAACGGGCGCGCGTCCTGGCCGTAGTCGTGCGAATCGCCAACGATCCAGTCACCATAGGGCGTCGGGCTCACCAACAGGTGAATGCCATGACGCGCCAGCTCCGGTCGCTGATGCTCGATCTGCATGGCCAGTGCCTGGGCGGTCGGCAGATCCGCAAATGCGCCGTAGTGCGTGCATGACAGGCCGGTCAGCACGGCGTGTTCCAGGCGGAAGCCGTCTTCGGGCGTGACACGCAGCATCTGGAGGCGGCAAACCTGCGGTTGCAGCGCGCGAAGCTGGTCAGCACACAGCGTCTGGTAATCGTGACCGCTGCAGACGACGACGCGCTGGGCGTTGCACACGCCGGCGGTTGTCTCCAGCCGGCCGCCTTCCACATGGCGCACGAGCGTGCCGAAATGGAAACGCACGCCTTGCGTGGCAAGCCACGACGCCAACGCCGGAATCGCTTCGCGCGAATAGAGCTGCAGATCATCAAAGCCCTGAAGCGCCGCGCGGTGGCGCAGGAAGCGGCCATCGTAAAGATTCGCCAGGTCTGCGCTGCGCAGCAGCTTGACGTTGTAGCCGAAGGCCGGTGCACGCGTTGCCATGAACTCGTCCAGCACGGCTTCTTCTGCGGCATTGCGGGCAAACAGCAACGCACCGTTCGCACGCGCAAAGATGCCGGCCTTGTCGGCCCAGTCGAGATACAGCGCGCGGCTCTCGCGCGCGAGGTCCAGCATGATGCCGGGCGGCTGGCCAGTCACCAGCATCTGCCCAAAATTGCGGATGGACGCACCGACGGCAATATCGCTGCGCTCGAACACCGTCACGCGCAGGCCGCGTTTGACGGCAGCGGCTGCGTGCGCCAAGCCCAAAATGCCAGCCCCGACGATGGCGACGTCGGTGCTGGCATCCAGGCCCCCTTGAGTTACGGGAGCTTGCATCGCTTACTTCTTCTCCGACTTGCCGTCGTAGCGCTTCGTCCACTCGGCGAGGATGCGATCGCGGTTGGCGCTGGCCCACGCAAAGTCGTTCTTGATCAGATGCTTTTCGTAGTCGGCCGGCAGCAGCGGATCCGGCTTGGAGAAGCCGGGCGTGGCGACCACGGCAAAGTTCTTCTCGTACAGCGCCATCGCAGCCGGGCTTGCCGAGAAGTCGGCCAGCTTCTTGGCCGCTTCCAGGTTCTTGGTGCCCTTCATGATGCCGGTCGCTTCCACGTCCCAGCCCAGGCCTTCCGACGGCAGCACGATATCGATCGGGGCGCCTTCCTTCTTCGACTTCACCGCGCGGTATTCGAACGCGATACCGATCGGGAACTCGCCCGAGGCGGCCATTTTGCAAGGCTTGGAGCCCGAGTGCGTGTACTGGCCGATGTTCTGGTGCAGCGCGTCCATGTAGGCCCAGCCCTTCTGCTCGCCCATCATCTGCAGCCACGCGCTCACGTCGAGGTAGCCGGTGCCCGACGATGCCGGGTTCGGCATGACGATCTTGCCGGCATACACGGGCTTGGTCAGGTCGGCCCACGACGTCGGCTTCGGCAGATTCTGCTTCTGTGCTTCGACGGTGTTGAAGCAGATGGCGGCGCCCCAGGCATCCATGCCCACCCATGCCGGCGGGTTGGCCTTGTCGCGGTAAGTCGCACCGATCTTCGACAGATCGGCCGGTGCGTACGGCGTCAGCATGCCTTCCTTGTCCAGGATGGCCAGGCTCGATGCGGCCAGGCCCCACACCACGTCGGCACGCGGGTTGTTCTTCTCGGCCAGCAGCTTGGCGGTGACGACGCCGGTGGAGTCGCGCACCCACTTGATTTCGATGTCCGGATTGGCCTTCTCGAAGGCGTCCTGGTACGCCTTCACTTGGTCAGCTTCCAGCGCCGTGTACACGGTCAGCGTGGTCTTGGCGAACGCCGACGTGGCAAACGCCATCGTTGCCGACGTGATTGCGGCGGCCAGCAGGGAAAGACGTGCGGTCATGGTTTCCTCGGTGTGGTGTGATGCAGGGGACAAGACAACAAACAGGACAACAAACTCAGATGCACTGCGGGCGTTCACCGCGCGCGAGGCGGCGGTTGATATCGGCCACGACTTCGGGCAGATCGGCAATCGTGTCGATCTCGTAATGCGGGCGGCAGGCGGCAAAGCCGGCCGAGATGGCAACGCGATGGCGCGCACGCTCGTCCGCAGAAAGCGCGGTGTACTGCTCGTACGGCAGGCCAAGCGCGTTGCCCGACATCAGCAGCGCAACGGTCCACATGCCGGCGCGGCGGCCCTCTTCGATGCCGGGCACGGTGTCGTCGACCTTCACGCAGGCGGCCACATCGCCAATCGCAAGATCGACCACGCAACGCAGGGCCTGGGCAGGCCACGGGCGGGCGCGGGGCACTTCGTCGCAAGCGATCACGCAGTCGGGCGTGTAGCCGGCCTTGGCAGCCAGATCGGTCACGCGGTCCATCACCACGCGCGGGTAACCGGAGCACGTACCGATCTTCAAACCCGCTTCGCGCAGCGCGGCGACGGTGTCCAGCGCGCCCGGAATCATGGCGGAATGCGCACCCACCTTTTCGATCTGCAACGGCATGAAGCGGTTGTAGATGGCCGTGACATCGTCATCGGTCGGCATGCGGCCATGTGCCAGCGAGAAACGCGCGGCGATGGCGCCGTCGTTGCACAGCGTGCGGATGTGGTCCCACTTGCCCAGGCCCATCGGGCCGCGCGCTTCGTCCAGCGTGATGGCGACGCCAAATTCCGCAAACGCTTCCACGAAGATCTGCGTGGGCGCAAACGAGCCAAAGTCGACCACGGTGCCGGCCCAGTCGAGCACGGCGGCTTCCAGGCGCAACGGCGTGCCGCCGGGGTTGAGGCGGTCTGCGCCTGCCTGGCGCGTCGTGATTGGGGAGGAATCACCCATGTGCTTGCTTCCTTTCTGCTTTATTGCTGTTACAGACTACGAATTCAATGCGCCGCCGTGCGCCAAGCCTGCGTGCGGCGCACGATGCCGCGCATGGCCAGCTCCAGCAGCAGCGATACGACGATCGACGTGACCAGAATGAGCGTGGACATCGCCGCCGCAGGGCCGATGTCGCCGGCGTCGTCCATGTTCAGCACGGCCACGGAGGCGAGGACGGTGTCCGGGCTGTAGAGGAAGATCACCGCCGACACAGTGGTCATGGCCGACACGAACAGATAACGCGCGCACGACAGCACGGCCGGCAGGCACATCGGCAGCGTCACACGCCAGTACGTGCGCAGCGCCGACACCTTGAGCGAGGCCGACACCGCCTCGAACACCGGATCGAGTTGCCCCAGCGACGCCACCGACGTAAGGTGTGCCGCCGTGGCGCAGTGCATGATCGTGCAGAGCACCATCAGCGCCATGCCGCCATACAGGCCGTTGAGCGGATTGGCCGGATGGTTGAAGAAGAACACGTAGCCCAGACCGAGCACGAGGCCGGGCACCGCCATCGGCAGCAGCACCGCAAAGCGGATGGCCGAATGCAACCCGGATTGCAACCATCCTGCGGCGCGCGTCTTTTCGACCAGCCAAGCGCCGGTGAAGATCAGTGCGGTGCCAAAGACCGTGGTCAGCGCGGCCAGCTTCAGGCTGTTGCGATACGCGAGCCAGCCGCCGCCGTCCATATTGTCGAAGTCGTAGTTGCGCAGCGACAGTTCGAGGTTGTACGGCCAGAGCTTCACCAGCGATGCCCCGACGGCGGTGGCAAGCATCAGCAGAATTCCGCCGACCACCAGCACGCTCAGCAAGAGGAAAAGTCCGTCACGCAGACGATCAGGCTGCGGATGATATGGCTGCGCGCGGCTGGCCAGCGCGGCGTGCTGGCGACGCTGCACGAGGCGCTCTACCGCAAAGGTCAGCAGCGCCGGCAGCAGCAACATCAGGCCGATCACGGCACCGCGCGCAAACTGCTGCTGTCCCACCACGGCCTTGTAGGCTTCCACAGCCAACACCTGGTAGCTGCCGCCCACCACGGTCGGCACGCCAAAGTCGGTCGCGACCAGCGTGAAGACCAGCGCAAAGGCGCCAAACAACCCGTAGCGCGCGCCGGGCAGCGTGACCGTGCGGAACGTGCGCCACGGGCTTGCGCCCATGGCTCGGGCGGCGTCATACAGCCGGCCGTCCGCCAGCGTGAGCGTCGCCAGCAGCAGCATCAACGCATACGGAAAGGTATAAAACACCTCGCCCAGCACGATGCCCCAGAAGCCGTAGATGTTGCTGCCGTTCATCCATGCCTTGAACAGGCCCTGGTTGCCGAACAGGTAGACCAGCGCAATGCCCGGCAGCAGCGACGGCGCAAACAGCGGCAGCATCGCCAGCGTGCGCAGCGTGCCGCGCAACGGCATGCGCGTGCGCTGCACCGCATACGCCAGGGCAAACGCCAGCGGCACCACAATGGCAGCCACGGCGCTGGATACGGCCAGCGTACGCCCCACCATGGCCAGGAAATTCGGCCCCTGCACCACGTGGGCAACCAGCGCGAGGCCATGCTCGTCTGTGCTGCGGGCGCTGGCAACGAGGCCCGTGGCCTGCAAGAGCATCATCGCCGTGGGCAGCAGCAAGCCGATGGTCAGCAACAGCAGCCAGCCGAGCTTCATGCCCGTCAGCACCGGCGTATCGGTACGCCAGAAAGGCCGGCCCGCAGCGCGAACCGGTTCGGATTGCGTGGCCGTAACCACGTTGGTCTCGGGCGGCAGCATCGACATCGCCGCCTCAGGCATACACGCGCAGGCCGTCGCGCTCCAGCGCGATCCAGAGCTTGCTGTCGCCCAGGCCGTTGCGGCCGGCTTGCAGCGCGCTCGATGCCACTTCGGCCACCAGCGGTGCGTCGGTCAGGCCATCGATCGACAGCGTCACGCGCGTGCGGCTGCCAAGGTAGATCTGGTCGACCACGCGGGCGAGATGGCGGTTGGGGGCGTCGTCGTCGGGGTGCAGCGTGACGGCCTCGGGGCGGCAGAACAGCCGGCCTGGAGCCGAGGCACTGTCTGCGAAAGCCGGATCCAGCAGCAGCGGTTGGCCGGCCAGCGTGGGCGTGCCGTCTTCCGCGCGCTCCAGCGGCAGCCAGTTGGCCTGGCCGACAAAGCCTGCGACAAACGCGGTGGCCGGGCGCGAATAGATCTCCGTCGGCGAGCCGGTCTGCTCAATGCGGCCGTTCGACATGACGGCGATGCGATCGGCCATCGCCATGGCCTCGTCCTGGTCGTGCGTGACCATCAGCGTGGTCACGTTCAGCTTGCGCTGCAGGCGGCGCAGCTCGATGCGCAGGTGTTCGCGCACCTGGGCATCCAGCGCCGACATCGGCTCATCCAGCAGCAACAAGGACGGTGCGGGCGCCAGCGCCCGGGCCAGTGCCACGCGTTGCTGCTGACCGCCCGACAGCTGCGACGGGTATTTCGCCTCGCTGCCGGCCAGGCCCACCAGGGCAAGCATCTCCGAGACGCGCGCCTGCATGCGCGCACGGTTGCCGTTGCTGGTGTCCAGCCCGTAACCAACGTTCTGCGCAACCGTCAGGTTGGGGAACAGCGCGTACGACTGGAAGACGATGCCGTAGTCACGCTCGCGTGGCGGCAGGTTGGAGATATCGCGGCCGCCGGCGACGATCTGGCCGCCGTCGTGCGCCTCCAGCCCCGCAATGATGCGCAGCAGGGTCGTCTTGCCGCAGCCCGAGGGGCCCAGCAGGCAGACGAATTCCCCCTGCGCCACATCCAGCGACACACCGTCGAGGGCCGTGAACGCGCCAAAGCGGCGCGAGATTTGCCGCACGGACAGGAACGGCGTGGCAGAACCCGAGGTCGGGTTGGTAGCAGGCTGAGGGAGGGGCACGGGGGCGCAGACAGTGGCAAAAACGGTCGCCACTGTAGCCAGCCGACATGTACCCCTTGTGGCAGTTACCCCAAAAACGCCAATGCGCGCATTCCCGGATTTTGGTCCGGTCTATGAAGAAACCGGCCGGACTTCGCTCAGGAAGGCCGCAATCAACCGCGCCTCGCGCCGATCCTGCAGGCAGTACAAGTATTCGCTCAGCTCCGGCGCGCCGCCTTCGAACGGCAGCACACGCAGATCCGCGTGGCTCGGCACTTCCTGGCGGGCGATAACGCTCACGCCCAGGTTGCGCGTGATGGCCTCGCGGATGGATTCCCGGCTGCCGATCTCCACCGTGGAAGCCGGCGTGACGCCTGCCTGGGCCATCATCGTTTCGGTCATGGCGCGGGTGGTCGATCCAACTTCGCGCACCAGCAGCCGGCATTGCGACAGCACGCTCACAGGCACGCTCGTCCGGTCGGCCAGCGCGTGGTTGCGATGCACCACCAGCACCAGCGGATCGCGTGCCAGTTCAATGCGCAGAAAGCGCGCGTCGTCCACGCGCTGCGACGACGACGCCACGTCAACGCGGTACTCCTGCAGCGCTTCGAGCATCTGCACCGAATTGCCGGCTTCGATGCTCACGTCGATGCCGGGATGGCTTTTGCAGAAGCGATCCACGATGTCGAGCACGTAATACGGCGCCGTCGCGCCGATGCGCAGGTGGCCCGAGCCCATGTCACCGGAGTTGCGCAGAAAGAAGTCGATCTCGGTTTCCTGGCGCACGAGCTGGTCCACCAGCGGCATCAGCCGCACACCGGCATCCGACAGGGTCAGCCGGCGCCCGCCCCGGTAGAACAGCTCCACGCCATAAGCCTCCTCCAGGGCGCGGATCTGCGAAGTGACGGTCGGCTGCGACAGGCCCAGTTGCTTGGCTGCCAGCGTGATGCTGCCCAGGCGGGCGACCATGAAGAACGATTTGAGCTGCGCGACGAGCATCGGCGAGTGACGTATTGAGCGCGTTTGCAGCGCTATGAGGAAGCGGGCGGCCCATTCTAGCGGATGCCCCGGCCGCCAAAGTGGCTTCGGGCGCCCTCCTCCGTTTTCTGCTTCTACATCCCGCAGCTACGACTTTTTCAACCTTTTCGCCAACGCAAACTTTGCGCACCCCCACATCGGGGGGAATTGAGGGCTGTGAAGCCATCATTTCCACGGATCGAATCCGCCACTTCACCTTGAGAATCCGTCCGCGTGTTGCGTCTGGGCGGTCACGAGCCGCGCTCGCGCAGGCTTTCGGTATTTGCGGATTTGGAGAGAAGTGGATGAAACGCAGCAGCAACAACGTACGCGGCAAAAAGCAATGGACCATCGTGATGATGGTGGCAGCAGTGGGCGCCCTGGCCGCATGTGGCGGAGGCGGCGGTGGCGGCAGTTCGGGGGCCACCCCGGCGGCCACGCAAAGCTCGTCCGCCAATATCACCGTGGCATCGGCATGCAGCGGGGCAAACTGCGGCGCGCTGGGCAATACCTACGCCGGCTCCGGCGTGGGCGTGTGGCAAGCGACCAATACGGGCGGATCGGCCGGCACGGTTCCGGTGTCGATCGCGGGGCTCACGGGCCAAAGCGTGACGCTCGTCTACACCAACCAGAGTGCGGCGGCGCAGCCGATGCCGTCCGTCTCGCTCTCGGGCCTGGGGCTGCTGAACGCCACCGGCACGCCGGTCCCCAAGACTGCCGCCGACGCGGCAGGCAATGACGCCAACGCGGCGTTCGACCGGCAGCTTTCCGATTTCAACATCCATGCGCTGGACGGCTATGCCACCGGCGCCGGCCCGCTCAAGACGCAAGGCGCCTCCAACGATACGGTGCTGCGCCCGCAGTCGGTGACCAGCGTCGGCACACAGCGCACGTGGAACCACCAGCAGCCGGACGGCACCGCCACCGTGCGCACGGCCACGCTGCGCCAGCAAGCCACGGCCACCGACGGCCGCATCGTCAACCTGTGGGTGGAAAACACCGAATACGGCTCCAGCAAGATCAGCGACGGCATCGTCAATACGCTCATCACCAAGTTTGCTTCGGGCACGCAGTCGGTCTATACGCTGGCCACTTCGCTGGTCGGCCAGCCGTGGGGCAGCTACTCCAGCTCCGCCAGCCTGATCGACCCGAACCAGGCGCTCGACATCGTGGTGCTGAACATCCAGCCGGACGGCCAGGCCTACGGCCGCGTCGGCTATTTCTGGGCGCGCAACAACTTCACCACCAGCTCGCAGCCGCTGTCCAACCAGTCGCTGTCGCTCTATGTGGATTCGGAAACCATCTACCTGGGCGGCACCGACGGTCTGAACACCGTCATCTCGACGCTCGGCCATGAATTCACGCACATGGCCAACTTCTATCAGCGCGGCGTGCTGCACGGCTCGCAGTACATGTACGGCACGTGGCTGGAAGAAATGACGGCGATGACGATGGAAGACGTGCTCTCCAGCCAGATCGACCCGAGCTTCAACAACGTGCGCGACAGCCGCTTCCCGGCCTGGCTACAAAGCGCTTACGACTGCTCGCTCACGGCGTTCGATCCGTCGCTGTCGTCGTCGTGCCCCGGGTATCCGATTTCGGGCAGCCTGGGCGGCTTCCTGCTGCGCCAATACGGCATTGCGTACTACGCGAATCTGCTGCAGAACTTCTCGTCGACGGATTCGACTGCGGTACTGAACAACGCCATCCAGGCCGGCGGCGGCGCAGGCCTGGGCGATGCAACGGGCCGCTGGGGCACGGCGGTCGCGCTGCTTCCGGTACCGGGCAGCCCGTCGGGCTTCGCGTATCCGGCTCGCTCGGACAGCGGCTTCTCGATCCCGGCGCTGAACGGCCCCAGCTATAGCAGCCAGCGCTCCATGCCGACGTCCGTGCCGGCCACGCTGCAAGGCTTCGGTCAGTTCCCGGTGGCGCGCGGCACGAAGGCCGGCACGTACAGCGAGACGATCACGGTGCCGGCGTATTCCACAGTGTCGATCATCATCCACTGACACCACGCGGTTCAGGGAGCCCGCTCCCTTTCGGGTTCCGTCCAGCGGCGGAATCCAGCGAAGCATCAAAAAAAAGGCGCCGCGGGCATTCAACCCCCCGGCGCCTTTTTCACGTCATACATCAGCGCGCCAGGAACAACCCGACGCGGCTGCGACAACGCATTTACATCTGCACGGTGTCGGCCACTTCCTTGAAGTCTTCGATCTGGTCGAAGTTCATGTACTGGTAGATCTTGTCGCCGTTCGCGGTGAGCACGCCCATGTCGGCCATGTACTCGTCCTTGGTCGGGATCTTGCCCAGGCGTGAGCAGATCGCCGCCAGTTCCGCCGAGCCAAGGTACACGTTCGTGTTCTTGCCCAAACGGTTCGGGAAGTTACGGGTCGACGTCGACATGACCGTTGCACCTTCGCGCACCTGTGCCTGGTTACCCATGCACAGCGAGCAGCCCGGCATTTCGGTACGCGCACCAGCCGTGCCGAACACACCGTAGTGACCTTCTTCGGTCAGCTGCTTCTGGTCCATCTTGGTCGGCGGGGCCACCCACAGCTTGACCGGAATGTCGCGCTTGCCTTCGAGCAGCTTCGACGCGGCACGGAAGTGACCGATGTTGGTCATGCACGAGCCGATGAACACTTCGTCGATCTTCGCGCCGGCCACGTCCGACAGCGTCTTCACGTCATCCGGGTCGTTCGGGCAGGCCACGATCGGCTCGTGGATGTCGGCCAGGTCAATCTCGATGACGGCGGCGTATTCGGCATCGGCATCCGGTTGCAGCAGTTGCGGATCCGCCAGCCAAGCTTCCATCGCCTTGATGCGGCGCTGCAGGCTGCGGGCATCCTGGTAGCCTTGCGCGATCATCCACTTGAGCAGCGTGATGTTGCTGTTCAGGTATTCGATGATCGGCTCCTTGTTCAGGTGCACCGTGCAACCTGCGGCCGAACGCTCAGCCGATGCATCCGACAGCTCGAACGCTTGCTCGACCTTCAGGTCAGGCAGGCCTTCGATTTCGAGGATGCGGCCCGAGAAGATGTTCTTCTTGCCTTGCTTGGCGACCGTCAGCATGCCCTGCTTGATCGCGTACAGCGGAATCGCGTTGACCAGATCACGCAGCGTGACGCCCGGCTGCATCTTCCCCTTGAAGCGGACAAGCACCGATTCCGGCATGTCCAGCGGCATCGTGCCGGTGGCGGCCGCGAAGGCGACCAGGCCCGAACCCGCCGGGAAGCTGATGCCGATCGGGAAGCGCGTGTGCGAGTCGCCGCCGGTGCCGACGGTGTCGGGCAGCAGCATGCGGTTCAGCCACGAGTGGATCACGCCGTCGCCCGGGCGCAGAGCGATGCCGCCACGCGTGCTGATGAAGTTCGGCAGCGTCTGGTGCGTCTTCACGTCCACCGGCTTCGGATACGCGGCGGTGTGGCAGAACGACTGCATCACCAGGTCGGCCGAGAAGCCCAGGCACGCGAGGTCCTTCAGTTCGTCGCGGGTCATCGGGCCGGTGGTGTCCTGCGAGCCGACCGAGGTCATCTTCGGTTCGCAGTACGTGCCCGGGCGCACGCCCTGGCCTTCCGGCAGGCCGCACGCGCGGCCGACCATCTTCTGTGCCAGCGAGAAGCCCTTGCCGCTGTTGGCCGGCTGGTGCGGCAGGCGGAACAGCGTCGACGGAGCGAGGCCCAGCGCTTCACGCGCCTTGGCGGTCAGGCCGCGGCCGATGATCAGCGGAATGCGGCCGCCGGCGCGCACTTCGTCGAACAGCACGTCGGACTTGACCTGGAATTCGGCGATGACCTTGCCGTCCTTCAGTGCCTTGCCTTCGTACGGGCGCAGTTCGACCACGTCGCCCATGTTCATTTGCGACACGTCGAGTTCGATCGGCAGCGCGCCGGCATCTTCCATCGTGTTGTAGAAGATCGGGGCAATCTTGCCGCCCAGGCACACGCCGCCGAAGCGCTTGTTCGGGACGAACGGAATGTCTTCACCCGTGAACCACAGCACCGAGTTGGTGGCCGACTTGCGCGAGGAGCCGGTGCCGACCACGTCGCCCACATAGGCGACGAGATGACCCTTTTCCTTCAGCGATTCGATGAACTTGACCGGGCCGCGCTTGCCGTCTTCTTCCGGCGTGATGCCGGGGCGTGCGTTCTTCAGCATCGCCAGTGCGTGCATCGGGATGTCCGGGCGGGTGGTGGCGTCCGGTGCCGGCGACAGGTCATCGGTGTTGGTTTCGCCCGTCACCTTGAACACGGTGATGGTCAGGCTTTCCGGCACTTCCGGACGACTCGTAAACCATTCGGCGTCGGCCCAGCTTTGCAGCACGGCGCGCGCGTTGGCGTTGCCCTTGTCGGCGAGTTCCTTCACATCGTGGAACTGGTCGAACATCAGCAGCGTCTTCTTCAGCGCTTCTGCGGCGGTAGCGCCCACTTCGGCGTCAGCCAGCAGCTCGATCAGCGGCTGGATGTTGTAGCCGCCGAGCATCGTGCCGAGCAGCTCAGTGGCGCGGGCACGCGAAATCAGCGCGCAGGCGGTCTCGCCCTTGGCTACGGCGGCCAGGAAGCCGGCCTTCACCCGGGCGGCTTCGTCCACGCCTGCGGGCACGCGATGGGTGATCAGGTCGACCAGGGTCTGCTCTTCGCCAGCGGGCGGATTGGTCAGCAGTTCGACCAGTTCGGCGGTCTGTTGAGCCGTCAGCGGCAACGGGGGAATACCGAGCGCGGCGCGAGCGGCCACGTGAGCGCGATAGTTTTCAAGCATGGAAGACCTGCTGAGATGACGTTACAGGGGAATCTTTTCGGGTACCCGAAGGTGTTCCGGGCGCCGCTTGGGCGCGATTCTAATCGCAATACCCCAGACGGTCAAATGTCTTATATCTTATATAAGAGTTAAACGGGCAAACCGCCCTCGTTGGATCCGATGCCGCATAATTGCGGGCGAGTTCCCAACCGGTCCCGACCCTCGCCCGCAATGCCATATGTAGTCACCGACTCCTGCATCCAATGCAAATACACCGACTGCGTCGCCGTCTGCCCCATGGACTGCTTCCACGCCGGTCCCAATTTCCTGGTGATCGATCCGGATGAATGCATCGATTGCTCGATCTGCGTGCCTGAGTGCCCGGTGGGCGCGATCTACCCGGCTGCCGAAGTGCCGGCCGATCAGCAGGACTTCATCGCACTGAATGCACAGCTCTCGCGCCGCACCGACTGGCCCCGTCTGACCAAGGTGCAACCGCCGCTGCCCGATCATGCGCACTGGGCGCAGGTGAAGGACAAGCGCGATGCATTGGTCATCGCTCTCGATTGATTCGCCTCTCTCGCTCAGAACACCTCTTCATGACTGACCGCATCCTGCTCAGCATCGACGCCGGCGTGGCTGAAGTCCGGCTCAACCGCCCCGAGAAAATGAACGCCATCGACCCGGCCATGTTCGAAGCGCTCGTGACCGTTGGTAAACGCCTGATGAACGAGGCCGATCTGCGCGCCGTAGTGCTGTCCGGAGAGGGGCGCGCCTTCTGTGCGGGGCTGGACATGGACAGCATGGCGAGCCTGGGCAGCAACGATGCGGGTTCGGACATCAGCGCCGGCCGTCTTGCCAAGCGCACGCATGGGGCAGCCAATCTGCCGCAGTACGCCTGCACGGTATGGCGTGATCTGCCGGTGCCTGTGCTGGCTGCAGTGCATGGTGTCGCTTACGGCGGCGGCCTGCAGATCGCGCTGGGCGCCGACGTGCGCTACGTAGCGGCCGACACGCGCCTGTCGATCATGGAAATCAAATGGGGTCTGGTGCCCGACATGGGCGGCATGGCGCTCACGCGTGGCCTGGTCCGCGCGGATCGGCTGCGCGAGCTGATCTACAGCGGTCGTGTCGTCAACGGCGAAGAAGCGTTCGCCCTGGGGCTGGCGACGCACGTTGTGGACGATCCGCGCGCGGCGGCACTGGCGGCGGCGCGCGACATTGCGCATAAGAGCCCCGACGCCATCCGCGCCGGCAAGCGCTTGATGCGCGTTGTGGAAGACGGCGACACCCCTGCCATTCTGCTGGCCGAGTCGGTCGAGCAGGACCGGCTGATCGGCACGGACAATCAGCGCGAGGCGGTGCTGGCCGGCATGCAGAATCGCGCACCGGTTTTTCAACCGGCCGCGAAGTCCGAATAGAAATTAGAAATAGCCTGGGGCTGGCAGCTCAGGCGGTGGCGTGCTTGACCGCCATCGCGGCGCGCATGGCGTGCGAGCGGCTGACCACCTCGTCACGCAGCTTCGCGCGCAAACCCAGGGCAAACGCTGTCTCGGCCACCAGGAACAGCGGCCCAATCACCAGGCCCGCCAGATCGTCGACGAACGCCGGCTTACGTCCTTCGTAGTAGTGGCCGACAAACTGGATGATCCAGCCGATCACGAACAGGCCGATGCCCACTGACAACCAGGCCGCCGTCGAATGTGCGGCCACGTGGTTGCCCGCCCACACGCACACGGCAATCAGCGCAAACATCACCACGCCGAACATCGCGTCCAAACGCAGGTAGAACAGCGTCGTCAGCGCCAGCACGAGCAGTGCCGGTGTTACGGCCACGCCAGACAGGTCTGCCAGCACGGGCCGCGACAGCAACACCGCAACCGCCAGCACAATCGCCGGAATGCCGACAAAGTGCGTGGCGATATTGCGGCCGTCCTGGTGGTAAGCGGCGTAGTTGGAAAGATGGTCAGACAGGGTGCGCATGAAGGTCTCCGGTTTTTGTGCGCTTGCAGCATGGACGCTCCAGCCGCACGCTCGTTATGATCGTTTCATCCTAGTCAGTGGATGGCACGCCGCTCTGTCGCGTAGCCGACACATTCGACGTTTCCGAAGCGCTCTTCAGCCGCCCCCATGGACCACCCCGTCGCCACACCCGGCACGCTGGACGCCCGCTCGTACCGCGAACGCCTGCACGCCAGCAGCTGGTTCGGCACGCTCGGGGCAACCTTGCAAGACGCATTGATCGACATCGCGGCAGTGCGCCGCTTGGGCGCTGGGGAGATCCTCTTCCAGCGTGGCGACGCGCCCGACGGCCTCTACTGCGTGGTGGAAGGCACGATCCGCATCGGCGCCACCAGCGCAGACGGGCGCGAAGCGCTGCTGGCTGTACTGGAACCCGTCAACTGGTTTGGCGAGATCGGCGTGTTCGACCGCCAGCCCCGCACGCATGACGCCCGCGCCGACGGCCATACGACATTGCTGCATATGCCGCAGGCGGCGCTGATCGCCTTGCTGGATGGCTCGCCCGCGCTGCTGCATGCGTTTGCCCTGCTGCTGACTCACAAGCTGCGCCTGACATTCATCGTGCTGGAAGAGACCGCCCTCCTGCCCGCCCCCGTGCGTGTGGCGCGGCGCCTGCTACTGATGGCGGACGGCTACGGCGACCTGCGCCTGGGCACGCGGCGTGTGCTGCACGTGCCACAGGAGCAGCTTGCGCAATTGCTGTCACTGTCCCGGCAGACCGTGAATCAGGTTTTGAAGGAATTCGAAGCGCACGGCATCCTCAGGCTGGCTTACGGAGAAATCGAACTGCTGGACTTTGCGGGCCTGCATCGGCTTGCATACGAGGTGGGAAGGGGATGAAATCCCGGCCAATACCCCTAACATGCGATGCGTTAGGACCGATCCTATAATGTGTTCCCACTCGCACATTCGCCCTTCGCATGGTGCGGAGTTGGCGATGCGAGTGTCCTTCAACGGAAGAGAAACATCATGCCCCGCCAGACCCCCATCGAGCGCTATCGCAACATCGGCATCTCGGCGCACATCGACGCCGGCAAAACCACCACGACCGAGCGCATCCTGTTCTACACCGGGGTCAATCACAAGATAGGCGAGGTGCATGACGGCGCGGCCACGATGGACTGGATGGAGCAGGAGCAAGAGCGCGGCATCACCATCACGTCGGCGGCCACGCACTGCATGTGGCGCGGCATGGCCGGCAACTACCCCGAGCACCGCATCAACATCATCGACACCCCGGGCCACGTCGATTTCACCATCGAAGTGGAACGCTCCATGCGCGTGCTGGATGGCGCCTGCATGGTCTACGACTCGGTGGGCGGCGTGCAGCCGCAGTCAGAAACCGTCTGGCGCCAGGCCAACAAATACAAGGTGCCGCGCATCGCGTTCGTCAACAAGATGGACCGCATCGGCGCGGACTTCTTCCGCGTTGAGCGCCAGATGCGCGAGCGCCTGAAGGGCAACCCGGTGCCGATCCAGATTCCCGTTGGCGCGGAAGACGGCTTTCGCGGGGTGGTCGACCTCGTCAAGATGAAAGAGATCCTGTGGGACGATGCCTCGCAGGGCGTGAAGTTCGAGTACACCGACATCGACCCGGCGCTGCTGCCCATCGCGCAGGAATGGCGCGAAAAGATGGTCGAAGCCGCCGCAGAGGCGGATGAAGAACTGCTCAACAAATACCTCGGCGGAGAAGAGCTGACCGAGGAAGAGATCAAGCGCGCCCTGCGCAAACGCACCATCGCCGGCGAAATCCAGCCGATGCTGTGCGGCTCCGCCTTCAAGAACAAGGGCGTGCAGGCGATGCTCGACGCGGTGGTCGACTACCTGCCCTCGCCAGTGGACATTCCCGCCATCGAAGGCCACGGCGAGAAAGACGAGCCGCTGGAGCGCCACCCGAGCGACAGCGAGCCCTTCGCCGCCCTGGCCTTCAAGATCATGACCGACCCGTTCGTCGGCCAGCTCGCGTTCTTCCGCGTGTATTCGGGCAAGATCAACTCGGGCGACACGGTCTACAACTCGGTCAAGGGCAAGCGTGAGCGCCTGGGCCGGATCCTGCAGATGCACGCCAACCAGCGCGAAGAGATCAAGGAAGTGCTGGCAGGTGACATCGCCGCCGCGGTGGGCCTGAAAGACGTGACGACCGGTGAAACGCTGTGCGATCCGGAGCACGTCATCGTGCTGGAGCGCATGGAATTTCCGGAGCCCGTCATCAGCCAGGCCGTGGAGCCCAAGACCAAGGCCGACCAGGAAAAGATGGGCATCGCCCTGAACCGCCTGGCGCAAGAAGACCCGTCGTTCCGAGTGAAGACCGACGAGGAATCCGGCCAGACCATCATTTCAGGCATGGGCGAGCTGCACCTGGAAATCCTGGTCGACCGCATGAAGCGCGAGTTTGGCGTGGAAGCCACCGTCGGCAAGCCGCAGGTGGCCTACCGCGAAACCATCAAGAAGGCTGCTGAAGACGTCGAAGGCAAGTTCGTCAAGCAATCCGGCGGACGCGGTCAGTATGGCCATGCGGTCATCACGCTGGAGCCCAACGAGGGCAAGGGCTACGAGTTCGTCGACGAGATCAAGGGCGGCGTGATCCCGCGCGAGTTCATCCCGGCGGTGGACAAGGGCATCCGTGACACGCTCAACACGGGCGTGCTCGCGGGTTACCCGGTGGTGGACGTCAAGGTGCGCCTGACCTTCGGCTCGTACCACGACGTGGATTCGAACGAAAACGCGTTCCGCATGGCCGGCTCGATGGCCTTCAAAGAGGCCATGCGCAAGGCCGGCCCCATCCTGCTCGAACCGATGATGGCCGTGGAAGTGGAAACGCCCGAAGACTACATGGGCAACGTGATCGGCGATCTGTCATCGCGGCGCGGCATGGTGCAAGGCACGGAAGACATTCCGGGCGGTGGCGGCAAGGTCGTGCATGCCGAGGTGCCGCTGGCCGAGATGTTCGGCTACTCCACCAACCTGCGTTCGCTCAGCCAGGGCCGTGCGACGTACACGATGGAGTTCAAGCACTACGCTGAAGCACCGCGCAACGTGTCGGAAGCCGTGATGGCAGCCAAGAAGGTCTGACGTTTTTTTGCTTCATCCGCTGCGGCCGCCGAGTGCGGCCGCAGTGCTGTGTGCGCTAGCCCGCAGGCAGGTTTTCTACGCAGAAATCGATAAACGCATGCACCTTCACCGGCAGGTAGCGACGCGACGGATACAGCGCGTACAACGCAAACCGCTCGTCTGGCCTCGATGCATTGCGTCTGCGCCTGTATGACGCGGACCGTGCCGCTATTGCCGCGTTGCGAAGACGTTGCGCTACGTACAACCGGCCTGTGCGCCCGATTGGGATGCCGTGCCCGCCTAACGCAGCCACATCAGCCACGCGTACACGATGCCCCCCGCAGCCAGGAGAAACGGCATCGAATACGCGTGAAACACCCACCACGCACGGCGGTCGCCCAGCATGCGCAACGCAATCAGGTTGGCCAACGACCCGATGAGCGTACCGAATCCGCCCACGCTTACCGCAAAGGCGATCATCGGCCAGTCATGCGAATACTCGGCCAGCAGGATCGCCGCCGGCACGTTGCTGATGATCTGCGACACGCCAATGCCGGCCCAGTACAGATGCATTGGATTGCTCAACGCCAGCGCATCCAGCGCCTGCCGCACAACGCCAAGCTGCGCCACCAGCCGCAGGTCAATGAACATCAGCATGAACACGAGCAGCAGGCCCCAGTCCACCCGCGCCAGCACATAGCGCGCACCGATCAGATACAGCACGATCAACCCGGCTGCCGCCACCAGCGGGTGGCCAAGATCGGTCAGCACCAGAAACGGCACGTACAGCGCGAGCGCCGGCACCAGCAGGCGCTTGTGTAATTCCACGTCGGCAGTTTCGGCATGCAGATGGACTTCGTGCGAGGCAAATGCCAGCCACGTCACCACCAGCAGCAACGCCATCAGGAGTACGACCATCGGCGCCATCTGCCAGACAAATGCGCCAAACGACAGCCCCGATTGATGCCACAGGAAAAGGTTCTGCGGATTGCCGATCGGCGTGAGTGCAGAACCCGCGTTGACCGCCAGCGCCTCGAATATCACCAGCCGCGCCACCGGCAAGCTGGCGACCTGCCGCAAACCGACGGTGAGCGGCACGATGACGAACAACGCCACGTCGTTGGTCAATACGGTGGACAGCGCCGCCGAAGCCGCTACCAGGCTGAGTGCCAGTACACGCTGGCTGCTGACCACTTCGACGAGGCGCCGGCCGAGCAGCTGCAGCATGCCGCTGGCCTCAACCGCCTTGGTCAGGATGAGCAAGCCGGCCAATGCGGCAATGGTGTGCCAGTCAATCAGCGCCGGATATTCAACAATGCGCTGGGGCTCCACAAAGGTCAGCGCGCCGCAAATGGCCAGCAGCGACCAGAAGAAAACGTCTTGTTTGAGGTGGAGCCAGAACGGCGGGTGTTGCAGCACGGCTTTCGCCATCTGGTTGCGTGGCGGATCGCCGTTCATATGAAAGAAAAAGGAAACGTTGGCGCAAACGCGCGCAAATCAACCGGGCGCGGTTTGCGCGGCCGATTGTAGTGCGACTGCCTCCTGCGCTCAATCGCAAGCCGGGCGCTTGCGTGCCCGGCCTGTGCCAGAAGGATCCGCTTACGACTCGCGCGAACCCGAACCGCCCGGACGATCCGAGCCGCCCGACGAGCCGCCAGCGCCTGGGCGGTCCGAAGACGTCATGCGCGAGCGATCTTCTGCACTGCTGCCAGCATGCGGTGCGCCTTGCTGGCCGGCTTGGCTATGCGAGGCACCCGGATGATAGGCCGACTGCGGATGGCGCTCCGGCCCGCGGTATTGGCCCGCCAGGCCATGACCACCGCCCGTGCCGCCCATTGAGCCTTGCTCCGAGCGCTCGTGGCCTGCTTCTGCCCCGCCGCCCGCTTGCGTTGGCTGCGTCGGGTGATTGGCAATCACGCGCTCGATCTCGGCAACGGCTTCTCGCGGCGCCAGAACGACCTCCAGCCCCAGCGCGCCGGCCACGGCCATCAGCGTCGACAGGCGGGGATCGGCACGACCGGATTCCGCGCGCAAATACGCTTCGCGAGAGATACCAGCCATCTTGGCGACATCTTCCTGTTTGAGCTTGCGCGACTTGCGCAGACTGTGTAACTGCTTGAAAGGCTGTTCCATCTGTTCGCTCCTGCACCTGAGATGGGAAACACCGCCGGGTCTGGACCCGAACGATGGGCTGAAAATATGCGGGTCGGGTGGCTGCACCTTCGTCCGCGGTCATACACAGCACGGCAACGGCGGCGGCTGACCTGTATGCACGCCGCTGCACATGTTTTGGGGGGCGGCCTCCGTGATGTGTTTTCTACAGAGTAGACGTAATTTCGACTGCACCCAATATCGACGCGTGATGAAAGCGCATCTCATCAACCTGTTTATGGTGACAAGGCGCCTTGCGGGTCAGTTCCCTCACAGATGCCGTTTTCTTCGCTTGGCAGACCAAATTTGTGACGCCTCAAGCGCAAATCCTTGCATCCGCATGACGTTTCGTCGATCCGCGCTTGCCCTAACCACCGATCGGATGGTGCCCGGCGGGAGAGAACCGCCTGAGCCTCCTGCGTCACGGTGGGGCGAGCGCGCGTGCCTCTCGTCACGCAATTGCCGTGCCGGAGGTGACGCGGCGGTCAGTTGACGGCAGGACAGGAATTAGTGGAAATCGCGGCTGGAAGTGGCGAGGCGCCCCAGAAGTGGGGTCAGATCTACCAGATGCTGGGCGACAAGGTGTCGGGTCTCGCGCTCACATTGCCATTTGCCGTAGACGCCCAGCAACTGGGCGTTCAGCACTTCGCGTCGCTGACGCTCGATCAAGTGCGGCCAGAGGACGACGTTGATGGCGCCTGTTTCGTCTTCAATGGAAACGAAGATCGTGCCGTTGGCCGTGCCGGGCCGTTGCCGCACCGTGACAATGCCGCAAGCGCGCGCCAGTTGCCCGTTGCGATAGCCGGCCAGCGTGGCGGCGGTGGCGAAACGCATGCGCTCGAGCCGTGCGCGCAGCAGCTCTACCGGATGGCTCTGCAACGACAATCCCAGGCTGCCGTAATCCGCCATCACCTCTTCGCCTATGGGCGGTGCAGGCAGTTCCAGCGGCGCTTCCACCGGACGAGCCTGGCGCAGCAGCGCGTGATCGTGGCCGGGCTCCTGCAGTGCGAGCGTTTGCCATAGCGCCTGACGACGGTGGCCGGCCAGCGACTTCAGCGCATTGGCGGCGGCCAGCACGTTCAAGTCGTGACGGTCGAGCGCGGCGCGATGGGCGAGATCCTCCACACTCGTAAATGGCGCTTGGGCGCGAGCCGCTTCGATACGCTCGGCAGCCGGCTTGCGCATGCCCCGAATGCGATTCAACCCGAGCCGGATATCGGGTTGCACTAGGCCATCTTCACCGGTCTCGCCATCGGCGCGGGGATGCAGCGTACTGTCCCATACGCTGGCCGTCACGTCCGCGGGCAGCACACGCACATGGCTGCGCCGCGCCTCCTGCACCAGTTGCGACGGTGAATAGAACCCCATCGGCTGACTGTTGAGCAACGCCGCAAAAAACGCCGCCGGCTCATGGCATTTCAGGAAGCTGCTGACGTAAGCCAGCTTGGCAAAGCCTGCCGCGTGGCTTTCGGGGAAGCCGTATTCGGCAAAACCTTCCATCTGTTTGCACAGCGCTTCGACAAAAGCAGGGTCGTAGCGCCTCTTGACGACCATCGCATGCACCAGGCGCTCCTGATGCTGCGTGAGATTCCCCTTGCGCTTCCAGGCGGCCATGTCGCGGCGCAGGCGGTCAGCATCATCCGCAGTGAAATCGCCGGCCTTCATGGCGATCTCCATCACCTGCTCCTGGAAGATCGGCACACCCAGCGTGCGTTCGAGCACGGCTTTCACCTCGGGGCCGGGGTAGGTCACGCAATCGGTGTTGCCATTGCGCTTTGCCTCGCGCCGCTGCAGATACGGGTGGACCATGCCGCCCTGGATCGGCCCCGGCCGTACGATGGCCACCTGGATCACCAAGTCGTAATACTCGCGCGGACGCAGACGCGGCAGCATCGATTGCTGCGCACGCGATTCGATCTGGAACACGCCGATGGTCTCGGCGCGGCAGATCATGTCGTAGGTTTCGGTATCGTCATCGGGCAGGTTCTGCATGGCGAGCTTGGCCGTCGCGCCGTAGTGCTCGCGCCGCCCGGGCAACGCATCGACCATGTCCAACGTGCGGCGAATGGCCGTCAGCATGCCCAGCGCCAGTACGTCCACCTTCAGCAGGCGCAGCGATTCGAGATCGTCTTTATCCCACTGGATGACGCGGCGGTTTTCCATCGCGGCGTTCTCGATCGGCACCAGGCGCGAAAGCTTGCCCTGCGCAATCACGAACCCGCCCACGTGCTGCGACAGATGGCGCGGAAAACCACGCAACTGATCCACCAGTTGCGCCCAGCGCAGCACCAACGGTGATTCCGGATCCAGACCTTGCTGGCCTGCGCGCTGCGCAAATTCCTTACGGCTATCCCACCACGCCTGCCCCTTGGCTACCTGCTCGATGATCCCCAGATCGATGCCGAGCGCGCGACCGACATCACGCAGTGCGCTACGCGTGCGGTAAGTGATGAGCGCTGCTGCCAGCGCTGTACGTGTCACACCGTATTTTTTGTAGATGTACTGGATGACCTCTTCGCGACGCTGATGCTCGAAATCGACGTCGATGTCGGGCGGCTCATTGCGCGCACGCGAAAGAAAGCGTGCGAACAGCGTGTTGCCGCTATCCGGGTTCACCTCGGTAATCCCCAGGCAATAGCACACCGCCGAGTTGGCCGCCGAACCTCGCCCCTGGCAGAGAATCCCTTCGTTGCGCGCGAACTTCACCACGTCATAGACGGTCAGGAAAAACGGCTCGTACCCCAGCTCGGCAATCAGTCCGAGTTCCTCCTCAATCTGCGCATGCACCTTCTCCGACACACCATTCGGATAGCGTCGCGCGGCGCCAGCGAACGTTTCGGCGCGCAGGTATTCCGCCGGCGTCATGCCTTCCGGCACGACTTCGCTCGGATATTCGTATTCGATTTCGTCGAGAGAAAAATTGCACAACGCGGCCAGCTCCACCGTGCGACGCAGGATCTTCTCGCCACCCTCGCCTTGATAGAGGAACGCGAACTGCATGCGCGTGCGCATTGCTTGTTCAGCGCTGGGCGCAAGTTCCAAACCGCACTCGGAAAGCGGCTTGGATAGACGGATGGCGGTCAGCACGTCGTGCAGCGGTTTGCGTTGGCGCGTGTGCATCTGAACACCGCCGGTCGCGACCATGGGCACATCGATCTGTTCCGACACCGCCAAGACCGTACCGCGATGGCGGTCATCCGCGTGCCGCAGCGGCAACTCCAGCGCAATCGATAGCCGATCCCCGAACACGCGTTGGCACCACCACGCCTGAGCCAACAGTTGCTGCGGGTCAGGATCGTAATCAGGCAGCAGAATCGCCAGGCAATCGGGCGCGCCGCGCAGGTGCGCGAGTTCGCCTTGGGGCGAGGCCAAATCGTCAGCTAGCAAGCGGTATTCGCCCTTGGGTGCGGCCAACCGCGCGTGCGTGATGATTTCGCTCAGGTTGCCGTAACCCTCGATGTTCTGCGCCAGCAGCACCAGCCGCAGCCAGGGTTCGCCATCGGCATTGCGCACCGTGAAGCGACTGCCGATGATGAGCTTCAGTTCGTGCTCCTTCGAAGCCACAAGCGCCCGCGCGGTGCCTGCTACAGAGCATTCGTCAGTCAGCGCCAGCGCTTGATAACCGTAAAGTTTGGCGCGCTCCACCAGCTCGCTCGGGTGCGACGCGCCAGTCAGGAACGTGAAGTTGCTGATGCAATGCAACTCTGCATAGTCGGGCAGAACGAGGGGTGGCGTGGCCGAAGTCATGACGTGCTTAACCGAACAAGCCGTGCAGATACCAGCGAGCGTCCTCATCTCCCGCATTGACCTTGCTTGCGGAAACGCGCTCGCGATATACCCAGTAACGCTCGCCTTTTTCTCCTTCGGCGATGAAGTAATCGCGCTTGATGAGGTCGTCATCCCACCAGCCGGATTCGATGCGCTCGGGCATCGACACCAGCCGTAACCGCCCTCGGTAATACGGATAATGCTGACGTGTCAGCAGCGGGATCGGCTTCCCCAGCAGCCACAGCGGCCGCTCCGGCTGTTGCGCGTGCCATTGCGCCAATGCCTGACGCGCCGCGGCACGGCTCTGCGCGGTAGTCGCGGCATTCACCTCGACCCAATGGTTGGCGCGCTCGGGGCGATGATCAGCACACGGCTGCGGGTGACGCACGTTCTCAGCGCCCAGCCTGGCGATCAGCGTGTCGATCAGGCGTGCAGCATCTTCAGCGCGACCACCTGGCTCGGGAAACAGCGACTCCGTGGGCGGCGCGAGCGGCGTAGCGTCGGTCACCGTCAGGCGTAGTTCGACCACTGGTGCGATCAGCGTGAGCCGATGCACGCGCTCATGCAGCACCCGCGACAAGTGCGCCAGCGTGCGAACCGGCTGTGCCAGCGCGATCTCCACCGGCGTGGACGAAGCGGCATCCTCACTGCTCCGGCCGCGCCGGCGTTCGTGCTCCAGCGTGAGTCGATATGTCTTGGCGCCCAATTGAAGCGCCGACAGCCAGCCGACCAGCTGCAACAACAATTGCTCCGAGGCTGCCAGCACACCTTCCGCGTTATCGATGCGACCTGACAATTCCAACGGCACATCAAAGCACAACGGCGCGGTGAACCACGTGAAGCTCTCGTGCCCGTTGCCATAAGCCGCGTCGAGCGTATCCATCAGCAACGGCCCGCAGCGCCGCCGCAATCCGCTACGCGGTAACTCGCGCAAATCGGACAGCGTGCGGCAGCCGAGGCCCTCAAGCCAATCAGGCCGTGTAAGACGCGCCACCGCATCGACCGGCAATTGATCAAGCAACGTCGACAACCGCTCCTGCCGCACCGCCCTCCGCACGCGCCCCTGACGGGCTGCTGTGCGACGCCGGCCACGTATCGGCGCCGGCTGTGCACTGGCAAGCCATGCCGCACCGCGCGCCGTCGGCCCGGTGCCAAGCTGCGGCATGGCACCCAACCGAAACGCGCAATACCTCACCGCCCGACACAGCGCGCGATGCCCACCGAACAGGCGCAAGCTGGCCTCCACCTCCAACAGAACAGTTGCCTCATCCACCACGTCCAACGTCACATGCGGCGTGAATGCCAGCAACGCCAGCGCCAGCGATTGCACCAACCGTGCCTCGGCCGCCACGTCACGGTCAAGCTGTATAGCGTGTGGTACCAATGCCTGCGCTCCCGCCCGGCGCAGGCCTGCATGTACGCCTTCGCGCATCGCCAAACGGTTGGCCGACACCACGCGCTCCTGCTCCAACACCACCACCGGCAAAGGCAGCGCGGCCGGATCAGACCACCGGGGTCGAAGCGCGTCGAGTGGGAGACGGGGCAGATGCACCGCGATCCAGAACGGCATGATCGGGAGTGTTTTGATCGGGAACGTCCGACAAAGCATCGAACGCAACAGAAGACGAAGGAGACGAAAGCGCCGCCAGCAATTGCGCCGTGGCCGGATCCATGATGAACGGCTCGACGGGCGGCACAGGCAACGGACGCACAGAAGCGCGACCGGCCCGAAGCGGATCCGCCAACGGCAGCAGCAATGGAGATTCACGCAACGGCCCGCGCCGCTTGTGGAAGAGGATGGACAGCACATCGGCGCCAGCCGGCTCCAGCCCCAGCCGCAGCACCGCCGGCGACGACTCACGCTGCGCCTGGGCCGGCCGGAACAACCAGATGGCGCTCTCTCCCGCCTGGGCCAACACTTGCAGCCTGCGAAGCTCTCCTGGGCGTGCCCGGTTCAGCCAGACCAGTACTCCGCCGAAAGCCTTGCTGCGTAGAACCTGCTCGGCTGCCCACAGAAGGTCAGCGGGCTTATCAGCCCGCACCCATACGATTTGTTCAGGAGAGAAATCCCAGCCCACCAGCCTCACTGCATTCGGCAGATGCGGTGGAGCAATCAGCGCGATGCGCCCTGCGCCCGTGCACAGCGTAGACAACGTCGGGCGCAGCAACCGGCATTCACCAATACCGGATTGTGGACACAGCAGTTCGGTCAATCCGCCGAGGGGCCAGCCACCACCGGGCAACTCGGCATTCAGTGATTCATATCCAGTGGTCAGAACGCGCCCGCCGCCTCGCGCCAGACAGCCTGCACTCCACAATGCGGGATGCAGCGTTTCCGGCAATGGCGCCGTCGAGGCTTTCGGCGCGGGCGAACGCAACCTAGACACCTCGCGCACGGCGGGGGCATGGCATTTCGCCACATCTTCGGCGATGAAAAGAGACGAGGACAACGCAAACATGGAAACGCCAAAGCAAGCCGATGAATACTGTATGAATATACAGTATCACAGCTTTCCTTCAACGCGGGCTAGTTTTGCGTGAGCGTTGCCAGACGGCGATAGCAAAACACTGGAATGGAGGGGCTTTGAAGTAACCGCCACCCAAATTGACACGATTCCGACCAATAAAGCGTCTTATAAACCACTTTTTATTGGCGTGCGTTTGCGGCGAATAGAGGAACCTCGTTCAGCAAGCCAGTCGCGAACCGAGCCTCCAAAAGCAAACACCCCAGCTCTGTGTAAGAGCTGGGGTGTTGAGGGGAGAGCCTGGCGATGACCTACTTTCACACGGGAATCCGCACTATCATCGGCGCGGAGTCGTTTCACGGTCCTGTTCGGGATG
>NZ_NKIL01000013.1:0-151388 GCF_002256165.1 Ralstonia sp. PBBBR1
CCGACAGCCGCGACCAGGCCACCAGCGAACGTCTGGACAATCTGGAAGATCCGTACCGCCTGTTCCGCTGCCACACCATCATGAATTGCGTCGATGTGTGCCCGAAGGGTCTGAACCCCACCAAGGCCATCGGCAAGATCAAGGAATTGATGGTGCGCCGCGCGGTGTAAGGCGCGAGTCAGGGCACTTTGGCATTGTGTGTCGCCGGAGCGGTTTCTCCGGCGACACATTTCTAGAAAGTATGGTTGCTGTGAACACTCCGACGTTCTCCCATCAGTCCGATCCGCACAAGCGTGCCCGTTTGCGCTGGCGTGCCCGACGCGGCCTGCTTGAGAACGACATCATCGTCGAGCGCTTTTTCAATCGCTACGAGACGGAACTGTCGGATGACGACGTTGCCGCACTCTCGCAGTTGTTCGAGCTACCCGACAACGACCTGATGGATCTCCTGCTTGCACGCAAGGAGCCGGAGGGAGAACTCGACGTGCCCCACATTCAGCACGTCCTGACCTTGCTGCGCTCGGTCTGAACCGGCGCGCGAGAGGTTGCCGCAAGACGAATCGGTCCAGCCGCCCCCGGCCGGCGACCTCGATCCGTCTGGCGGGAGTCTCCCGACTTCAATTTTATAAACAGCAGAGAAGGAAACCGACATGACGCCGTCCGAAGTGAAAGCCACCCTATCGTTTTCCGATGGCTCGCCCAGCGTCGAGCTGCCGATCTACAAGGGCACGGTTGGCCCGGACGTGATCGACATCCGCAAGCTGTACGGTCAGACGGGCAAGTTCACGTACGACCCCGGCTTCATGTCGACTGCGTCGTGCAATTCCAAGATCACCTACATCGATGGTGACAAAGGTGAGCTGCTGTACCGCGGCTACGCCATCGACGATTTGGCCAGCAAGTGCGATTTCATGGAAATCTGCTATCTGCTGCTGAAGGGCGAGCTGCCCAACGCCAAGCAGAAGGAAGAGTTCAACCATGTGGTGACGAATCACACCATGGTCCACGAGCAGATGCAGTTCTTCCTGCGCGGTTTCCGTCGTGACGCCCACCCGATGGCCGTGCTGACGGGTTTGGTTGGTGCCATGAGCGCGTTCTATCCGGATGCTGCCAACATCAATGATCCGCGCGAGCGTGAAATCTCGCAGATCCGCTTGATCGCCAAGCTGCCGACGCTGGTGGCCATGGCATACAAGTACAACATCGGCCAGCCGCTCATCTACCCGCAGAACAACCTGTCGTACACGGGCAACTTCATGCGCATGATGTTTGCCACGCCGTGCGAGGACTACAAGGTGAACCCGGTGCTGGAGAAGGCACTGGACCGCATCTTCATCCTGCACGCAGACCACGAGCAGAACGCCTCGACGTCGACGGTGCGTCTGGCGGGCTCGTCGGGCACCAACCCGATCGCAGCCATCGCTGCCGGTATCGCCTGCCTGTGGGGCCCGGCGCACGGTGGCGCGAACGAAGCTGCGTTGAACATGCTGGAAGAAATCGGTACCGTGGACAAGGTGCCCGAGTTCATCAAGCAGGTGAAGGACAAGAACAGCGGCGTGCGCCTGATGGGCTTTGGTCACCGCGTGTACAAGAACTACGATCCGCGCGCCAAGCTGATGCGGGAAACCTGCCACGAAGTCCTGAATGAGCTGGGTCTGCATAACGACCCGCTGTTCAAGCTGGCGATGGAGCTGGAAAAGATTGCCCTGGAAGACGAGTACTTCGTCAGCCGCAAGCTGTATCCGAACGTCGATTTCTACTCGGGTATCGTGCAACGCGCGCTGGGCATCCCGACTTCGATGTTCACCTGTATCTTCGCGCTGGCCCGCTCGGTGGGCTGGATCTCGCAATGGGAAGAGATGATCACCGATCCGGAATACAAGATCGGCCGTCCGCGCCAGCTGTTCAACGGTGCAGCCACCCGCGAAGTGCCGTCGATCGACAAGCGCTAAGCCACGCTGTTCGCCTTGAAGAAACCCCGCTCGGGAAACCGGCGGGGTTTTTTGTTGCACGTCGCCGGAGGTGCCCGGAAAGGGCCTTCGCGAAATGGCGAAACCCCCTTTCGTCAGTCACGTCCGGTGCCCGATGCACCGGGTGGCATAATCGATCACTCCCCACGAAACTGCTCGCGCAACGGCCCTGATTTCAGATGGCGCGTTGTGTACGGATCGCATGATGGCCAAGACGCTCTACGACAAACTTTGGGACGATCACGTCGTTCATACCGAAGAAGACGGCACGACCGTCCTCTACATCGATCGTCAACTGTTGCACGAAGTGACGAGCCCGCAGGCATTCGAGGGCCTGAAGTTAGCCGAGCGTCCGGTGTGGCGCATCAGCGCAAACCTGGCCGTGTCGGATCACAACGTGCCGACCACCGATCGTTCGCACGGCATTGCCGATCCGGTTTCGAAGCTGCAAGTCGATACGCTTGATGCCAACTGCGACAGCTACGGCATCACGCAATTCAAGATGAACGACAAGCGCCAGGGCATCGTGCACGTGATCGGGCCGGAGCAGGGCGCGACGCTGCCGGGCATGACGGTGGTCTGCGGTGATTCGCACACTAGCACGCACGGTGCGTTCGGCGCGCTCGCGCACGGCATCGGCACCTCGGAAGTCGAGCACGTGCTGGCCACGCAAACGCTGCTCACCAAGAAGAGCAAGAACATGCTGGTGAAGGTGGAAGGTACGCTGCCTCGCGGCTGCACGGCCAAGGACATCGTGCTCGCCATCATCGGCAAGATCGGTACGGCCGGTGGCACGGGCTACGCCATGGAATTCGGCGGCTCGGCCATCCGCGCGCTGTCGATGGAAGGCCGCATGACGGTGTGCAACATGGCAATCGAGGCAGGCGCCCGCGCCGGCATCGTCGCCGTGGACGATGTCACGCTGGAGTACATCAAGGGCCGTCCGTTCGCGCCGCAAGGCGTGGAGTGGGAGCAGGCCGTCGCCTACTGGCGCACGCTGCGATCCGACGAGGGTGCGCACTTCGACCAGGTGATCGAACTGCGTGCTGAAGAGATTCGCCCGCAGGTGAGCTGGGGGACATCGCCGGAAATGGTGGTCAGCATTGAAGACCGCGTGCCGGATCCCGATAAAGAGAAAGACCCGAACAAGCGCAACGCCATGGAGCGCGCGCTGGAGTACATGGGCCTGCAGCCGAACGTCGCCATCAGCGACATCAACATCGACAAGGTGTTCATCGGCTCGTGCACCAACAGCCGCATCGAAGACATGCGCGCCGCGGCGTGGGTCGTGCAGAAGCTGGGCAAGCGCATTGCGTCGAACGTGAAGCTGGCGATGGTCGTGCCGGGCTCGGGCCTCGTGAAGGAGCAGGCCGAGCGCGAAGGGCTCGACAAGATCTTCAAGGCGGCGGGCTTTGAGTGGCGCGAGCCGGGTTGCTCGATGTGTCTCGCCATGAACGCTGACCGCCTCGAGCCGGGCGAACGCTGCGCGTCCACGTCCAACCGCAACTTCGAAGGCCGTCAGGGCGCGGGCGGACGCACCCACCTGGTAAGCCCGGCGATGGCCGCTGCGGCCGCGCTGGAAGGCCACTTCGTCGACGTGCGCAAGCTCGCTTGAGCGGCAGGATAGAGAGAGCAATCATGGAACAATTCACCATCCACACCGGCCTCGTGGCGCCGCTCGACCGCGAGAATGTCGACACCGACGCCATCATCCCGAAGCAGTTCCTCAAGTCGATCAAGCGCACCGGCTTTGGCCCGAACCTGTTCGACGAGTGGCGCTACAAGGACGTGGGCGAGCCCGGCCAGGACAACAGCAAGCGTCCGCTGAACCCGGATTTCGTGCTGAACCAGCCGCGTTACAAGGGCGCCTCGGTGTTGCTGGCGCGCAAGAACTTCGGCTGCGGCAGCTCGCGTGAGCACGCACCGTGGGCACTGCAGCAGTACGGCTTCCGCGCCATCATCGCGCCGAGCTTTGCCGACATCTTCTTCAACAACTGCTTCAAGAACGGCCTGCTGCCGATCGTGCTGACGGAGTCGCAGGTCGACCACCTGTTCAACGAGACCCAAGCCTTTACCGGCTACCAGCTGACCGTCGATCTGGACAAGCAGGTCGTCGTCACGCCGGGCGGTACGGCGTATCCGTTCGACATCACCGCGTTCCGCAAATACTGCCTGCTCAACGGTTTCGACGACATCGGTCTGACCTTGCGCTACGCCGACCAGATCAAGGCTTACGAAGCGCAGCGCCTGGCCAGGATGCCGTGGCTCGCCCACAAGCTCGTCGGCTGAGCGGACACCAGAACAACAAGGATAACCACATGACCAAGATTGCAGTGTTGCCGGGTGACGGCATTGGTAAGGAAATCGTCGCCGAGGCCGTGAAGGTGCTCAAGGTGCTGGGCGAGTCGTTCGAGATGGAATTCGCCCCGGTGGGCGGCGCGGGCTACGAGGCCAAGGGCCATCCGCTGCCGGAAGACACGCTCAAGCTCGCCAAGGAAGCTGACGCGATCCTGTTTGGCGCCGTGGGCGACTGGAAGTACGACACGCTGGCGCGCGAACTGCGCCCGGAGCAGGCCATTCTGGGCCTGCGCAAGCACCTGCAGCTGTTCGCCAATTTCCGTCCGGCGATCTGCTATCCCGAGTTGACCGGCGCATCGAGCCTCAAGCCGGAAATCGTTGCCGGTCTGGATATCCTGATCGTGCGTGAGTTGAATGGCGACATTTACTTCGGCCAACCGCGCGGCGTGCGCGCGGCGCCCGACGGGCTGTTCGCCGGCGCGCGCGAAGGTTTCGACACCATGCGCTACGCCGAGCCGGAAATCCGCCGCATCGCGCACGTCGCCTTCCAGGCCGCCGCCAAGCGCGGCAAGAAGCTCTGCAGCGTCGACAAGGCCAACGTGCTCGAGACGTTCCAGTTCTGGAAGGACATCGTCACCGACGTGCACAAGGAATATCCGGAAGTCGAGCTGTCGCACATGTACGTGGACAACGCGGCCATGCAGCTCGTGAAGGCGCCGAAGAACTTCGACGTGATCGTCACCGGCAACATGTTCGGCGACATCCTCTCGGACGAGGCCGCCATGCTGACGGGCTCGATCGGCATGCTGCCGTCGGCGTCGCTCGATGCGAATAACAAGGGCCTGTATGAGCCGTCGCACGGCTCCGCGCCGGACATCGCGGGCAAGGGCGTTGCCAACCCGCTGGCGACGATCCTGTCGGCGGCGATGATGCTGCGCTATTCGCTGAACAAGGCCGAGCAGGCTGATCGCATCGAAACGGCTGTCAAGAAGGTACTGGCGCAGGGCTACCGGACCGGCGACATCCTGACGCCGGGCTGCAAACAGGTGGGCACTGTGGAGATGGGCGACGCGGTGGTCGCTGTCTTGTAACTCAAAACGCGCGTTGCGGTGCCGTCACATCCGGTGCAGCAATCGTCGTTTTTTCGGTGGACACATGCTGCAGTGCATTGTGTGACCGCCAAATCGTGTATATTTTTGCAGATGATCTCGATCGCGCTCCCCGTCCTCGTACTGGGGTTTCTGGGCACCCTGGCTATCGCCGCCAAGGGCACCGCCGCGCGCGCTCGCATGACGCCTGTCGAGATTCGCACGACCACCAAAATCATTACCAAAAAAACGATCTCGTAGATCGTCCGTCGTGTCCGTTCGCCTTCCCCGCGCGGTCACGCCGGGCGACCGAGGCGGGGAAAATCACTAGAGGTTCACAATCATGAAGGTAGGTCTCGTCGGTTGGCGCGGCATGGTCGGCAGCGTGCTGATGCAGCGCATGCAGGAAGAAAAGGATTTCGACCTGATCGACACCGTGTTTTTCAGCACCAGCAACGCCGGCGGCAAGGCACCCGCATTCGCCAAGACGGATGCGCCGCTGGCCGACGCCAACGACATCGAAGCACTGAAGGCCTGCGACACGATCATCACGTGCCAGGGCGGTGACTACACGACCGAAGTCTTCCCGAAGCTGCGCGCTGCCGGCTGGAACGGCTACTGGATCGACGCCGCCTCGACGCTGCGCATGGAAGACGATGCCGTGATCGTGCTGGACCCGGTCAACCTGTCGCTCATCAAGAACGCGGTGGCGGCCGGCACCAAGAATTTCATCGGCGGCAACTGCACCAACTCCATCCTGCTGATGGGCGTGGGCGGCCTGTTCCGCGAAGGCCTGGTCGAATGGGTCAGCTCGATGACCTACCAGGCGGCTTCGGGCGGTGGTGCGAACCACATGCGCGAACTGCTCAAGGGCATGGGCGTGATTCACGGTGCCGTGGCCGATGAGCTGGCCAATCCGGCATCCGCCATCCTGGACATCGACCGCAAGGTTGCCAAGACCATCCGCGAAGATGTGCCGACTGAGTTCTTCCCGGCGCCACTGGCGGGTGGCCTGATCCCCTGGATCGACAAGCAGCTCGACAACGGCCAGTCGAAGGAAGAGTGGAAGGGCCAGGCCGAAGTGAACAAGATCCTGGGCACGGCGCAGACGATTCCAGTCGATGGCCTGTGTGTGCGGATTGGCGCAATGCGATGCCACAGCCTGGGCCTGACGCTCAAGCTCAAGCGCGACCTGCCGCTGGACGAAATCGAGCAGATCATCCGCTCGGGCAACCCCTGGGTGAAGTGGGTCCCGAACGATCGCAGCATCACCGAGAAGGAACTGACGCCGGCATCCATCACGGGTGGCCTGGAAATTGGCGTGGGTCGCGTGCGCAAGCTCAATATGGGGCCGGAATATGTGAGCGCCTTTGTGATCGGCGACCAGCTTCTGTGGGGTGCCGCTGAGCCGCTGCGCCGCACGCTCCGTATCCTGCTGGGCAAGTGATCAAGGCTTTGCTTTCGTTTTCGGGCTGCGCATCCGACGGTGTCGTTGCGGTCTGACAACAGAAAGTGTGCTTTTTCAACCAACGCCGCGCGGCCTGCGCGGCGTTGTGCCATCTGGGCGCCCACGGTCTGTAACGTTGGTACACAATAGCGGCCGGAACGCTGTCCGCCCATTCGTGGGGTGGACGGGGCACGGGGAAGGGTTAGCGCCACATGAAGCACGCGCATTCCGGGGGGTACGTCGGGTGCTTCAGAATCTCGCCAATTGTGTCGTTTTCATAAAGATTGACGGTGATTCTTATCCAGCAGTTCACTTTCTGGGTGAACTTGCTGCGCTAACTCGTTGATGTTAAGTTCGTTTGCACATTAAAAGATAACGGAGTCGAAGGTGAGGGTGAGCCAATACCGCCGGAGAGAATCGTCCCATCGCAGTCCTCGCTGGTCGGCCGTCGCGTTTGCTGCGGCGAGCCTGCTGCTGATTCAACCCGCTGTGCACGCGGCCGGTTTCGGCGCGCTGCACGTGCGTTCCAGCCTCGGCCAGCCGCTGCAGGCCGAAATCGATCTGGCCGGCGTGACGCCCGAAGAGGCGCAAAACCTGGTCGCCAAATTGGCTGCGCCGGAAGCCTATTCGCGTGCCGGGCTGACCTACAACCCGATCGTCTCCTCGCTGCGTGCCTCGCTTGAGCGCCAGTCGAATGGCAACTACGTGGTGCGTCTGCGCTCGACCCAGCCCGTCGCCGAGCCGTTCGTTGATGTTCTGGTTGACCTGAACTGGGCGAGCGGTCACGTTTCGCGTGCCTATACGTTCCTGCTGGACCCGGTGGGCTCCAGCAATACCGCACAGAATTTCGCGCCGACGCCGGTTGTGCAGGCCACGACGCCGGGCGCCGTTGAGTCGGCGCCGGCTGCTTCGGCTGCCCAACCGCAAGCGGCTGCTCCGGCCGCTGCCGCGCCGGCACCGTCGCGCCAGCCTCGCGCCGCTCGCCAAACCGCGCGTGCCCAGCAAGCTGCTCCTGCTGCCGCTGCGCCGGACGCTACACCCGGTGGCTCATACACCGTGCAACGCGGCGATAGCCTGTACGACGTTGCGTCGACGGCCGCGCAAGGTCAGGACGCCGTGTCGCTCGACCAGATGCTGCTGGCGCTGTATCGCAACAATCCCAATGCTTTCATTGGCGGCAACATCAACCGGCTGCGTACCGGCTCGGTGCTGAAAGTGCCGTCACAGGCGGAGGCGCAGAAAACGCCTGCGCGCGAAGCCCGCCGCGAAGTCATCGCGCAGACGTCCGGCTTTGCCGGCTACCGCAACCGCCTCGCAACGGCGGCTGAGGCCAACGCAGCGACGGATACCGACTCCGCCCGCCAACAGAGCGGCAGTGTGTCGGCCCGCGTGCAAGATCAAGCCACGCCGGCTGCCAGCGGCCGTGACGAACTGCGTCTCTCCAAGGCCGACCGCGCAGGCAAGGCCGGTGCGGCCGCGGCTCGCGATGAGGAACTCGTCGCCAAGGAGCGTGCGCTCAAGGAAATGGAATCACGCGTTGCGCAGTTGGAGAAGAATCTCTCCGACATGCAGCGCCTGGTTGAATTGAAGAACGCTGAACTGGCCAAGGCAGCCAGTGGTGCCAAGCCGGCCGCTGGTGCTGCGCCGTCGACGGCCGCGCCGGCAGTGGCCGCGGCCAATGCGCCGGCACCGGTGGCTGCGTCTGCCCCGGCTCCTGTTGCAGCGGTTCCGGCGGAAACGGCTGCTGCTGCCCCGGCTTCGTCGGCGACGGCTGCTGCGGCGGCTTCCGCACCGGAGGCCGCATCGGCGACTGTGGCTGCAGCCTCGGCTCCGCAAGCGACTGCCAGTGCACCGGTTGCTGCTGCGTCGGCTCCGGCTGCCGCGCCGAAGAAGGCGCCGGTGGTTATGGCCCCGCCTCCCCCGATTCAAGAAGAATCGTTCCTCTCGTCGCTGCTGGGCAACCCGATGGCCCTGGGCCTGGGCGGCTTGGTGGTCGCGCTGCTGGGTGGTCTGGTGGTGTATCGCCGTCGCCAGCAGAAACCTGAGCAGGCACATGGCTTCCAGGACAGCCTGTTGTCACAGGAAAGCACTGTGATGGCGGGCGCCAACTCTCTGTTTGGTGCGGCCGGCGGTCAAAGCGTCGACACCTCGCAGCACAGCGTGTTCGGTGCGGATTTCCGCATTGGCGGCGGCAACGAGAGCAATGAAGTCGACCCGATCGCAGAGGCCGATGTCTACATCGCCTACGGTCGCGACGTGCAAGCCGAAGAAATCCTGCGCGAGGCACTGGAGCAACATCCGGAGCGCCAAGCCATTCGACTGAAGTTGATGGAAATTTACGCCAATCGTCAGGACGCCCATGGCTTCCAGACCATTGCTGAAGAGATGCTGGCGCAAGTTGGCGCTGCGTCGCCGGAATGGGCAGACGCCGCGGCGATGGGCCGCAAGTTCGATCCGGCCAACCCGCTGTATCTGACGGTGCAGGGTGATGGACACCATCCCGGCGCCGAAGCGCATGCTGAACCGAGCCACTCAGGTGCCGCAGTCGCAGGTGCAACTGCGCTGGCAGGTGTGGGTGCCGCGGTGGCCGCCGAGGCCCTCAGCCCGACGGTGACGGGCCAGACCACCCGTCGTGGGGACGACTGGACTACGCTGTCTCCGGATCTGGACCCGTCCGCGCCGTCGACCAAGGCACCGCAACTGGCCGATTTCGATCTGCCGCTGGAGTCATTCCCCGCGCCGGCGGCAGGCGAGCCGATCACCGCGCCGGAAGAGGCATCGGACATCTTCAAGGTGCACGCCGAACCTGAAGCGGATCTGCCGCAGTTCAACGCGCACGCTGGCGAGGCCTATCAGCCCGTTGCCGCGCCCCCGCTGCATATGGATCTTTCGGACTTGTCGCTGGATCTGAACCCGACGCCGCCTGCCGCAGAAACGGTTGCTCCTGCAGCCTCGGTTGCAGCGGAGGAAGGCCTGCCGAGCTGGGCCCAGCCGACCGACCTGTCGCAGGCCCCGATGCACTTCGAATCCGAGCCGCATTACCCAGAGCACGCCGAGGTCGCGAACGACGAGCCGCAATCGGCCATCCGCCTGGACACTAACCTGCCGCACACGCTGTCCGGCGAGCATGGTGCCGACGGTGTGCGCGATCTGCAGATCAAGTTCGATCTGGCCAAGGCCTATATCGAGATCGGCGACAAGGAAGGCGCTCGCGAACTGCTGCAGGAAGTGCTGGACCTGGGCGATCCGTCTTTCCACGCCGAGGCCCAGGCCTTGATGCGCCAGATCGGCTGACGCACAGGGCTCTACGCCATCGACAGCGCCGGCAGGGTGGTATCCTGCCGGCGTTTTTCTTTCCGCATGGGGACTCACAAGGCATGACGCGCATCGCGCTCGGCATCCAGTACGACGGTGCCGCGTTTTCAGGGTGGCAATCGCAGCCGCACGGCAATACCGTTCAGGACGCGCTGGAGTCGGCGCTGCGGCAGTTTGCCGGCGTGGCGCTGCCGACCACGGTGGCCGGGCGAACCGATGCTGGTGTGCATGCGCTGGGCCAGGTGGTCCACCTGGATACCGACCTCGTCCGCGAGTCGTTTTCGTGGGTGCGCGGCACCAATGCCTTTCTGCCGCCGACGGTGGCCGTGCGATGGGCGCAGGAGATGCCGGAGGATTTTCATGCGCGTTTCTCCGCGCATCGCCGCACGTATTACTACGCGCTGACCTTCGGGCCGACGCGCGCGCCGCTGCTGGAGGACAAGGCCGGCTACGTGATGCTGCCGCCCGGCCAATCCCTTGACGTGGCAGCCATGAACGAGGCGGCCCAGGTTCTGGTAGGCGAGCACGATTTCTCGTCGTTCCGCGCGGCCGAATGCCAAGCCAAGTCGCCCGTCAAAACGATGTATTCAGTCGAGGTGCGGGGCGAGGGCGAATGGGTGTTCGTGCGCATTCGCGGCAGCGCGTTCCTGCACCACATGGTGCGCAACATCATGGGCTGCCTCCTGGCGATCGGGCGCGGCCGCCAGCCGGTGTCCTGGATGGGCGATGTGCTGGCCGCCCGCAGCCGCGTGGCCGCCGCGCCAACTTTCATGCCCGACGGCCTGTATCTCGCCGAGGTCGGCTATCCTGATGCTTTCTCGTTGCCGGCGTCTCCGGCATCGTCCAGCCTGTTTCGCGGCGTGTTCGACGAGCACGCCGGCCTGTGAATCCCGCTTCCGCCATGCTGTTGCACCGTACCCGTATCAAGCTGTGTGGCCTGACCCAGCCTGCCGATGTCGATCACGCCGTCGCAATCGGCGCCGATGCGATCGGGCTTGTTTTCTATCCACCCAGCCCGCGTTACGTCGCGATCGAACGTGCGGCAGAGCTGGCGCACCGCGCCGGTCCGTTCGTCACCGTGACGGGCCTGTTCGTCAACGCCAGTGCCGATGATGTGGCGCGCGTGCTCGACCAAGTGCCGCTGACGTTGCTTCAGTTCCACGGTGATGAGCCGGCAGAGCTGTGCGCCGAGATCGCCGGAAAGGTAGGGCTGCCCTGGTTGCGCGCCCTGCGTGTTCAGCCCGGGGCCGATTTGGTAGAATTCGCAGATCGGTTTGCCGTTGCCCAAGGCCTGCTGCTCGACGCATTTGTCGAGGGTTATGGCGGCGGCGGCCATGTTTTCGACTGGACCCTCATTCCCCCGCAATGGCTCCCGCAATCGCCATCCTTGCCAACCACAAGCGCCGCTCCTCGGCTCGTTTTGAGTGGTGGGTTGAGCGCGCAAAACGTCGCTGGCGCGATTGAACGCGTGCGGCCGTACGCTGTTGACGTCAGCAGCGGAATCGAAGCCGCACGGGGCGTGAAAGACCACGCCCGGATGACCGCATTTGTGCGTGCGGTCCGCGAGGCCGATGCAGCCCTGGGCGCATCGGTTCAGGCCTGAGCCGATCTGGCTGGTCTCTCGCGACGCACGCCTTCCTGAATATCTCCGCTGACGGGTCTTCCATCCTGACCTCGGCGGACGCCTCGAGAGATTGCCATGTACAACCTGCCCGACGCCCACGGCCATTTTGGCCCCTACGGCGGCACCTTCGTTGCGGAAACGCTGTCCCACGCGCTGGATGAATTGCGCGACGCCTATGCGCGCTACCAGCACGATCCCGAGTTCATCAAGGAATACGAATACGAGCTGAAGCACTTCGTCGGCCGTCCGTCGCCCATCTATCACGCACGCCGCCTGACCGAACACTGCGGCGGCGCGCAGATCTACCTCAAGCGCGAAGACCTGAACCACACCGGCGCGCACAAGGTGAACAACGTGATTGGCCAGGCGCTGCTGGCACGCCGCATGGGCAAGCCACGCGTGATTGCGGAAACGGGGGCCGGTCAGCACGGCGTGGCCACCGCCACGATCGCGGCGCGTTACGGCATGGAGTGCGTCGTCTACATGGGCAGCGAAGACGTGCGCCGCCAGGCCGCCAACGTCTACCGCATGAAGCTGCTGGGCGCGACCGTGGTGCCCGTGGAGTCGGGCTCGCGCACGCTCAAGGACGCGCTGAACGAAGCGATGCGCGACTGGGTGACCAACGTGGCCGACACCTTCTACATCATCGGCACGGTGGCGGGCCCGCACCCGTATCCGATGATGGTGCGCGACTTCCAGGCCGTGATCGGCGAGGAATGCAAGGTGCAGATGCCCGAGATGACCGGACGCCAGCCGGACGCCGTCATCGCCTGCGTGGGCGGCGGCTCCAACGCCATGGGCATCTTTTACCCGTACATCGACCATGCCGACGTCAAGCTGATCGGCGTGGAAGCAGCGGGCGAGGGCATCGAGACCGGCCGCCATGCCGCGTCGCTCATGGGTGGCTCACCGGGCGTGCTGCACGGTAACCGCACCTATCTGCTGCAGGATGAGGACGGCCAGATCATCGAGACGCATTCGATTTCGGCGGGGCTGGACTATCCGGGCGTCGGTCCAGAACACGCCTGGTTGAAGGATGTGCAGCGCGCGGAATACGTCGGCATTACCGACAAGGAAGCGCTGCAATCCTTCCATGACCTGTGCCGCATGGAGGGCATCATCCCGGCGCTGGAATCGAGCCATGCGCTGGCGTATGCGTGCAAGCTGGCGCCGACACTGCCCAAGGACAAGATCCTGCTGGTGAACCTCTCGGGCCGAGGCGACAAGGATATGCATACTGTCGCTGAACTCTCCGGCATCCAACTCTAACGGCACTGGCACCCGCATGACCGAGCGCGCCATCGACGGCATCTTCAACGAGGACTGCATTACCGGGGTCGAGCATCTGGCCGACGGCAGTGTGGACCTCGTCATCGCCGATCCGCCGTACGGGCTGGGCAAGGATTACGGCAACGACTCCGACAAGCTGTCGGGCGATGCTTACCTTGCCTGGTCCGAACGCTGGATCGATGCGGTGCGGCCGAAGCTGGCGCGCAACGGATCGCTCTACCTGTTCTGCACGTGGCAATACGCGCCGGAACTGTTCGTGATGCTCAAGCGACGCCTCACGATGGTCAACGAGATCATCTGGGACCGCCGCGTCCCCAGCATGGGCGGCAGCACGCGCAAGTTCTCGTCGGTGCACGACAACATCGGTTTTTTTGCCGCTTCACGCGATTACTACTTCGATGTCGACGCCGTGCGCATTCCGTACGACGCCGAAACAAAGAAGGCGCGCAGCCGCAAGCGTTTCGAGGGCAAGAAGTGGCTGGAAGTCGGCTACAACCCGAAGGACGTGTGGAGCGTGTCGCGCCTGCACCGGCAAGACCCGGAGCGCGCCGAGCATCCGACGCAGAAACCGCTGGAGCTGGTCGAACGCATGATCCTGGCAAGCTGCCCGCCGGGCGGCCTCGTGCTGGACCCGTTTCTGGGCAGCGGCACCACGGCGGCCGCGTGTGCAAGGCTTGGCCGCCGCTTCGCCGGCTTCGAGATCAACGCCGACTATTGCCGCGTGGCACGTGAACGCGTGGCCGCTGTGCATGCCGCCGCTGCCGCCAACGCCCAACCGATTGAATCGCAGGCGCCTGAGACCATCAAGGTCGCCTGAAACCTGATCCTCCTATGTCCCGCATCGCTCAAACCTTCTCACAACTGTCTGCGCAGGGCCGCAAGGGCCTGATTCCGTTCATCACGGCCGGCGATCCGTACCCCGAGATGACGGTCGACCTGATGCACGCGCTGGTCAAGGGCGGCTCCAACGTCATCGAACTCGGCGTGCCGTTCTCGGACCCGATGGCCGATGGCCCGGTGATCCAACGTGCGTCCGAGCGTGCATTGGCCAAGAAGGTGGGCCTGCGCACGGTGCTCGAATATGTGCGCGCATTCCGCGCCACCGATTTGACGACGCCCGTGGTGCTCATGGGTTACGCCAATCCGATCGAGCGCATGGGCGTTGATGCCTTTGCCAAGGCTGCATCCGAAGCGGGCGTGGACGGCGTGCTCGTGGTCGACTACCCGCCCGAAGAATGCGAGGCCTTTGCCAAGATCATGCGCGCCGCCGGTATCGATCCGATCTTCCTGCTGGCGCCCACGTCCACCGAAGCACGCATCGCGCAGATCGCCCGTGTGGCGAGCGGCTACATCTACTACGTGTCGCTCAAAGGCGTGACTGGCGCGGCCACCATCGACCTGGATGCGGTGGCTGCACGGATCCCGCAAATCCGCCAGCACGCGCGGCTGCCGGTAGGTGTCGGTTTCGGTATCCGTGATGCGGCAACGGCACGTGCGATCAGCGGTGTGGCGGATGCGGTGGTGATCGGATCCCGCATTGTGCAATTGCTTGAAGAAGCACCTCGCGAACAAGCGGTACAATACTTGACTGATTTCATCGCGGAGATTCGCCAGGCGCTCGACGCCTGATCTCGGCGAAACTGCATTCAAGGAGCACGCATGAGCTGGCTGGACAAACTGCTGCCGCCCAAGATCCAACAGACCGACCCGTCGCAGCGCAAGGGCATTCCCGAAGGCCTGTGGGTCAAATGCCCGGCTTGCGAGTCGGTGCTGTATCGGACCGACGTCGAAGCCAATCTGCACGTCTGCCCGAAGTGCGATCATCACATGCGCATTGGCGCGCGTGCCCGTCTGGACGCGCTGCTGGACGCCGAAGGCCGATATGAACTGGGCCAGGAGATCGTCCCGGTCGATGCGCTGAAGTTCAAGGACACGAAGAAATACCCCGACCGCATCAAGGCGGCGATGGACGACACGGGTGAAACCGACGCCATGGTTGTGATGGGCGGCGCCATTCACGCGCTGCCCGTGGTCGTGGCCTGCTTCGAGTTCGAATTCATGGGTGGCTCGATGGGCTCCGTGGTGGGCGAGCGCTTCACGCGCGGCGCGCAGATGGCCCTGGAGCAAAAGGTGCCGTTCATCTGCGTGTCGGCCACTGGCGGTGCGCGCATGCAGGAAAGCCTGCTGTCGCTCATGCAGATGGCCAAGACGACGTCGATGATCCAGAAGCTGGCGGAAGCCAAGCTGCCGTTCATCAGCGTGCTGACCGATCCAACCATGGGCGGCGTGTCCGCCAGCTTCGCCTTCATGGGCGACGTGGTGATTGCCGAGCCGAAGGCCCTGATTGGCTTTGCCGGCCCGCGTGTGATTGAGCAGACCGTGCGCGAGAAGCTGCCGGAAGGCTTCCAGCGCGCCGAGTTCCTGCTGCAGAAGGGGGCCATCGACATGATTGTCGACCGCCGCAACATGCGCCGCGAGATCGCCGAGCTTCTGGCGCTCCTGCAGAAGCAGCCGGCAGACGCACTGGCCTGATGCGGCACATCTGTTGAACCGAAGCGCGGGCGAGAGTCCGCGCTTCTTGTTTTTGCGCGGCCCGTTTCCCTGAAGCCGCGCCACATACTTCGCATGCCTACATTCGACACGCTGCCCAACTGGCTGGCACACCTGGAAACCGCACACCCGGTCGGCATCGACATGGGCTTGGCCCGCATCAGTCGCGTGCGCGATGCGCTCGGGCTGGAATTCAAGTCCGTCGTCTTCACGGTGGGCGGCACCAATGGCAAGGGCTCGACCTGCGCGATGCTGGAGGCGATCCTGCTGGCCGCGGGCTATAAGGTTGGCTGCCATACATCACCGCACCTGATCGACTTCAACGAGCGTGCTCGCGTGAATGGCGAGATCGCCACCGACGCCATGTTGCTGCCGCACTTCGAGGCAGTGGAGCGTGCGCGCTGCAGCTTTCCCGAGCCCGTCAGCCTGACGTACTTCGAATTCACCACATTGGCGATCATGCATCTGTTCGCCAATGCAGGCCTTGATGCTGTGATCCTGGAGGTCGGGCTCGGCGGCCGGCTGGATGCGGTCAACATCGTCGATACCGATTGCGCCATCATCACCAGCGTCGATCTCGATCACATGGCTTACCTGGGCGATACCCGCGAGGCGATCGGCTTCGAGAAGGCCGGCATCTTCCGCGCAGGCAAGCCGGCGATCTGCTCTGACCCGGTGCCGCCAATCTCGCTGGTGAAGCACGCTGAAGCCATTGGCGCAGATCTCTGGCTGATCGGCCGCGATTTCAACTTCCAGGGCGACAAGCAGCAGTGGGGCTTTAGCGGCCGCGGCCGCCGTTGGCCGAGCCTGGGCTATCCCGCATTGCGCGGGGCGAACCAACTGCTGAACGCATCGGCCGCGCTGGCTGCGCTGGAATCGGTGCGCGATCGGTTGCCGATCTCGGCGCAGGACGTGCGTCTGGGCCTGTCGCAGGTGGTACTGCCGGGGCGCTTCCAGGTTCTGCCGGGCCGTCCGTCCGTCATCCTGGACGTCGCACACAACCCGCACGCGTCGGCGGCGCTGGGCCAGAATCTCGAGAACATGGGCTTCTACCGTTACACCTACGCGGTGTTCGGTGCGATGCAGGACAAAGATATCGCCGGTGTGCTCGCGCACATGCTCGACAAGGTCGACCACTGGTGCCTGACCGATTTGCCGACGCCGCGTGCCGCGAGCGCCTCCAGCTTGGCGCAGGCGCTCACCGAAGCCGGTTTCCGGGCAGGCAAGGAATCGAGCATGAGCACATTCAGCGATCCCGCCACAGCCTATCGCAACGCCATGGAGCGGGCGACCGAGGATGATAGAATTGTGGTCTTCGGATCGTTCTACACCGTTGCCGGCGTGCTGGCGGAGCGCAAGAGTCGCGCGCACTAAAACCGGGGCCCTCATGGGACTGTTTTCCATCTTTTCCTCCCGCAAGAACGCTGAAGGCGAACGCACACGCGGCGCAGCCGCCGGCAGCGCTGCCGATGTGGCTCGCGATGCGGTGCGTGGTTCGCGCGCATCGTCGAATGCTCGCAGCCGCGCTTCCCGTCGAACCGACGATGATGACGACGGCCTTGACCCCGAACTCCCGCAAAAACAACGCGCTCGCCGCCGCCTGATCGGCGCGGTGGTGCTGGTTGGCGCCGCTGTGATCGTGCTGCCCCTCGTGTTTGACGCCAAGCCGCGCCCCGTGACCGATGCCGTGGCCGTGCAGATCCAGGATCAGCCGGTCGATCGTGGCGCCAAGGCCTCCACCGATGAGCCGAAGGTCGCCAGCCGGCGTTCTGCGTCGCGTCCTGCGGTTTCGTCGACGGATCAGGCGCAGGCGCTTGACCAGGGCGAAGAGGTGGTCGCGAGCAACGATGCGCCGCCAGCAGCTCAGAGCGCGCCGGCCGCAGTCAAGCCGGCGACACCGCCCAAGCCTGTCGCCAGTCTGACGCCACCCGCTGAATCCAAGCCCGCAACGAAACCTGCGCAACCGGCTGCCCAGCCTGCACAGCAAGCGGCTGCAACGAGCACCGATGCCAATGGCGGCAAGTTCATCCTGCTGATCGGCGCCTTTGCTTCCGAAGACCGTGCCCGAAATTGGCTGGGCAAGCTCAAGAGCGAGAAGATTCCGGGTTACATCGAACACAAGAAGGTGCCTGAAAAGGGCGATCTCGCCTTGCTGCGTGCAGGCCCGTTCAACGATCGTGCATCGGCGGAAGCGGCGCAGGAGCGTGCCGAGCAGATTGGCCTGACGCCTAAACTCGTGCAGCAATGACGATGCGGCCGACCGTGTACCCAGCGCGCTCGTCGGATTTGCTGACGGTTCACGCTGCATTCCGCCACAGTCAATCCAAGCCGCAGCCCGATGCAACCGACGTTCTTTGACTACGGTGTGCTGTTCATCATCGTCACGTCGGCGCTGATTGGGTTGTTTCGCGGGCTGATCCGTGAGGTGCTGGCGCTGCTCGGGTGGCTGTTTGCCGCATGGGTGGCGTACACGTTTTCCGGTGTGGCGGCGGGCTGGATGCCGGAATCGCTGCCCGGTGGACCGGTCGCACGCACCATTCTCGGTTTCGTCCTACTGTTTATCGTGACGGTGATTGCGACTTCGCTGGTGGGGGCACTGCTTTCGGCGGCGCTGGCGAGCGCGGGGCTCAAGCCGGCGGATCGCGGTCTGGGTATGGTGTTCGGGTTGGCGCGCGGAGGCGTGATCATCCTCGTGTTGATGACGGTGGCCGGCTTCACCAGCCTGCCTGAGCAACCGTTCTGGCACGATGCGATTACGCGACCCTATGCGGAGCAGGCAGCACAGGCGGCCAAGCCCTTGTTGCCCCCAGATGTCGCTAAGTATGTTCACTATTGATCTGGAGCGCCTGGCCACAAGCTAGGCGATCCGGGAAGCTTTTTCGGCGCCCGCAACGGGTGTGGGCGCCACCAAATACGTTCTCGCTGGAGTTCGACATGTGCGGTATCGTTGGGGTGGTCTCAGCCACGCCCGTCAATCAGCTGATCTACGACAGTCTGTTGCTCCTGCAACACCGCGGGCAAGACGCTGCGGGCATTGCCACCGCATCAGGCAGCACGTTCCACATGCACAAGGCCAACGGCATGGTGCGTGACGTGTTCCGCACGCGCAATATGCGCGGCCTGCCGGGTACGAGCGGCATCGGTCAAGTGCGCTATCCGACTGCAGGTTCCTCCAGCGAAGAGGAGGCCCAACCGTTCTATGTCAACGCGCCGTTCGGCATCGTGTTGGCACACAACGGCAACCTGACGAACTCGGATCAACTGCGCGACGAGATGTTCCGGCGCGATCGCCGCCACATCAACACGCAGTCTGATTCCGAAGTGCTGCTCAATGTGCTGGCCGACGAGCTGCAACGCGCCAGCAACGACATTCCGCTGAATCGCGATTCCATCTTCACCGCGGTAGAAGGCCTGCATCGCCGCGTGCGTGGTTCGTATGCCATCGCTGCCGAGATCTCGGGCTACGGCGTGCTGGCTGTGCGCGATCCGTTCGGCATCCGCCCGCTCGCGCTGGGCACCCAGGAAACGCCGGATGGCGGCATCGAATATATGGTTGCTTCGGAGTCGGTGGCGCTGGAAGGCATCGGCTTCAAGTTCGAGCGCGATGTGGCCCCCGGCGAAGCCATCTTCATTGACCTTGAGGGCAAGCTGCACACCAAGCAATGCGCTGCGAACCCGGTACTTTCGCCATGCATTTTCGAATACGTGTACCTCGCCCGTCCGGACTCCCGCATGGATGGTGTGTCGGTGTACGACGCGCGACTGCGCATGGGCGACTACCTGGCTGAGAAGATCAAGCGCGAGGTGACCGACAGGATCGACGTGGTGATGCCGATTCCGGATTCGTCCCGCCCAGCTGCCATGCAGGTGGCTAACCACCTGGGCGTGCCGTATCGCGAAGGTTTCTTCAAGAACCGCTACGTGGGCCGCACCTTCATCATGCCGGGTCAGGCGGTACGCAAGAAATCTGTGCGCCAGAAGCTCAACGCCATGGCAATCGAGTTCAAGGACAAGAACGTGCTGATCGTCGATGACTCCATCGTGCGCGGCACGACGTCGTCGGAGATCGTGCAGATGGCACGCGATGCCGGTGCCAAGAAGGTGATCTTCGCTTCGGCCGCGCCGCCGGTGAAGTTCCCCAACGTGTACGGTATCGACATGCCGACGCGCGGCGAACTGGTGGCTTATGGCCGCACGCACGAGGAGATTGCCAAGATTATCGGCGCAGACCAGCTTGTGTACCAGGATGTGGAGGACATGAAGCGCGCGGTGCGCGATGTCAATCCGGCACTGAAGGATTTCGATGCGTCATGCTTTGACGGCAAGTACGTGACGGGCGACATTGACGAGGCGTACCTCGATCGCCTGGAGGCCGCGCGTAACAATTCGGCCAAGGCGGATCGTGAGAACGCGCAGAACGATGATCCGCGCACGCAACTGCATCTGCAGCGCTCCGCCGTGAACGAGTAATTCTCGAGCGCTGTAAAAGAAAAGCCCGTCATCGCGACGGGCTTTTTTGTTGGACATCGGGATCGCGCTACTTGAGCATGCGACGGCGCAGCAGCCAGAGACACGAGAGCAGCGCGGCAACCGCGTACAGCAGCAGTACGCCCAGGTGCAGCAGGATGTTCTCGGGCGTGCGGCCCAGCATGAGCGGGCGGATCAGATCCACCGCGTGCGGCAATGGCAGTACGCTCGTCGCCGCGCGCACGGGCGCCGGCAGTTGCGACAGCGGGAAGAACACGCCCGAGAGCAGCATCATCGGCGTGATCACCAGCGTCTGGTAGAACATGAAGAAGTCGTAGTTGGGCGCAAGCGCCGTCATGTTCATCGCCAGGCAGGCAAAGGTGAAGCCGGTCAAGACGATGACGGGCAGGGCCAGCAGTGCCTGCGGCATCGACGCATAGCCGAGTGCACCCGCGACCAGCATGATCGCCAGGCCCGAGAGCACCGACTTGCTGGCGGCCCAGAACAGCTCACCAAGGACCACGTCGCCCAGGCTGAGCGGTGCGTACAGGATCGCCTCCCATGTACGTTGCACGTGCATGCGCGAGAACGCGGAATACATCGCTTCGAAGCTCGCCGACATCATTGTGCTGGACGCCACCGTGCCGGCCGCCAGGAATGCGATGTACGACACGCCGTCGACGCGCCCGACCAGCAGGCCAAGGCCGAGCCCGAGCCCGAACAGATAGATCATCGGGTCGGCGAGGTTGCCGGCCATCGACGGAATGGCCAGCTTGCGCCACACCATGAAGTTGCGGAGCCAGACGTACTGCCAGTTGCGGAAGTTGAGCGGCAGCAGCGGCTGCGGAAAGGCCCGCTGCAGCGTTGAAGTGAGTGCGGTTTCAGTGGACATGGATGGTTCTCTCAGTCGCGCATTTCGCGGCCAGTCAGGCGCAGGAACACATCTTCGAGATTGGCCGGGCGGTGCAGATAGCGCAGGCCGGGCATGGTGTGCGTTTCTGCCCGTGTGCGCAGCGCAGCCACCAGCGGCTGCGGATCGCGTGCGTAGCAGAAGAGCGTCTCGCCGCTGATTTCCACGCGGTCGGCCAGCGGCGTGAGCAGCGTGCGAAGGGCGTTGAGATCGTCGCCGTAGACCTCAACAACGTCGCAGCCGATTTCGCGTGCGATGAGGTCTTGCGGCTTGCCTTGCGCGATCTTGCGGCCGTTGTCGATCACGCAAAGTTCATCGCACAGGCGCTCGGCTTCTTCCATGAAATGCGTGGTCAGCAGGATGGTCTTGCCGGCGGCGAGCAGTGAGCGCAGGCGTTCCCAGATCAGGTGTCGAGCCTGCGGGTCGAGCCCCGTGGTGGGCTCGTCCATGACGAGGATGTCGGGATCGTTGATCAGGGCGCGCGCTACCGTCAGCCGCCGTTTCATGCCGCCCGAGAGGGCGCGTACAGGAGCATCGGCTTTCTGTTCGAGACGCGCGAACTCCAGCAAGGTGGGGATGCGCTCGCGGATGGTCGCGGAAGACAGGCCAAAGTAGCGACCGAAGATGCGCAGGTTTTCGGAGACGGAGAAGTCTGGATCGAGATTGTCGAACTGCGGCACCACGCCCACGCGCATGCGTGCACGATGTGCGGCTTCCGGGACAGGCTCGTCGCACAGTCTCAGGCTACCCGCATCGGGCATCGTCATGCCGAGCAGCATGCGCAGCGTGGTGGTCTTGCCGGCGCCGTTGGGGCCCAGCAGGCCGAAGCACTGGCCGCGCCGAACGCTGAAGCTGAGGTTGTCGACGACAGTCTGTTCGCCGTAACGTTTGCGCAGGCCTTCGACGCTCAGGATCGGTGTGCTGCCCACGCCAAAACCCTCTTGCTCGTATCGCACATTGCCTCCGTTGCAAAACGCCGATTATGCGCCGGCATTCGCATATGCGTATGAGGGGAATGTGCAGTCGTATAGCGCCGCTCTCAGGCAACAAAAAGGGCCAGGCAAACAATGGCCTGGCCCGAGCTTGCAGCACGCGCATCGCTGCGCGCTTGGGGGTTACTTGGTGACGGCGTTACCGACCACGCCACCCAGTGCGGCACCACCCAGCGTGGCGCCCGGACCGCCCCAGATGGCCGCCCCGGCGACACCACCTGCGGCTGCGCCTAGCGCGGTATTGCGCTGCTTTGGCGTCATGTCCGCGCATCCGCTGACGGATGCCAATGCGGCCGCCAGAATCAAGGATACGAAGGCACGCATAACAAACTCCTTTTGTCGTCTGTGTACCTGCATTCAAGGTCATGCATGCCGGTATGTGCAGGTCAGGTTGCCTGAAAGGTTTGTCAGCCGATTCCCACACCTTCAGCGCGCCTTGGGAAGACAAAGTTCCCGCCGGTGATCAGGCCTTGGCAGGCTTTGGCTGACGCTCGTACTTGAACTCCGGTAGTGCCTTGATGGCGTCCTTGGTAGCGCTGGGCAACACGATCCTCCCCTGGTCATAGTGGAACTGATTCACAGGAATGGCCACGTCATGACGGCCCACGCCAACAAAGCCGCCCGCGCCGACGATAGCGAACGAGACGGCGTTCTCCGGTGCCACGATCAAGTCCTGCACATTGCCGATCTTCTCGTTGGCCTCGTTATAGACAGCCTTGCCGAGCACCTGCTTCTTCACACTCACGCCCTTGATGACGGCATCGAGTTCGGTAACGGATACACCTAGCGGGGCGTGGCCAGCGACTTGCGCGAAGGCCAGCGGCGCGGTGGCAATGGAAGCGGCAGCGATCAAGGCAGCGGTGAGACGTTTCATCGTGACTCCGTGGTCTGGTGAAGGATGCGGTTCACTCTAACGCGCACATGGCTGGTGCCGCTGGCGAGGGTGTCCGAAACGCCTGTAGGACAAACGGGTGATGTCAGGGAAATCGGCATCGCGCCCGGCTACACTGAAACGCCCGGCATATGCTGGACGTGTTCACCGATCTCAGAGGGAGTAACCGACATGATGACTCTGGAGCAACTTGGCGTTCTGCAACGATCACAGCTTGAAACCTGGATGGCTGTCACCGAAGAGGCGGTGAACGGCGTCAACCGCCTGATCGGGCTCAATTTGCAGGCCATCAAGGCCGGCCTTGACGAGACTGAACACTGCCTGCACGACGCCACCGGTGCGCAGGACGCAGGCGAATGGTGGAACGCACAAGCCCGCTATCTGCAACCGTCCGGCGAACGCGTCTCCGGCTACACGCGCAATTTTGTTGAAATCGGCGTCGAGACGCAGAACGGGATTGCTCGCGCATTGCAGCGCCACGGTGACGAAGTGCGCCGCCAATGGGTCTTCGTCGCAGAAAACCTTGTGGACGCCGCGCCTCCTGGCGCCGAGGCTGCCGTGAACTTCTTCAAGGCATCGGTCGGTCTGGAAGTCGCTGCTGCAGAGGCGGCCGAGGATGCGGGTGCGGGCCGAATCCTGACCCCAAGTGACGTTGCCGCCAGGAACGGCACCGCACGCTGAGGCTCCTCTATACGGGTGAGATGCGTCGGCGTGGGCCGACAGTCATTTCGGCACAGTCCTACAAAACGGCACGGACGGAGGTCGATACTCCGTCCGTGCGCGCTTTTCTACACTTCCTGCATGCCTATCAACATGTGGGAGGTTGTCATGTCCTATCTCGTTGCGTGGCTCTTGGGTGTTCCCGCGCTTGTGTTGCTGGTGATCTGGCTCTTCGTGCATTGACACGGGGCTGGGCCTATCCAATACGACCCGGAGGACATATGACGTTCCGAGACGACTGCAAAATCGAGGTATCTGCCTATGAACTCTCGCCGCAAGCGTGGCGCGCCGAAGTGAGCATCCTTCGCGCCAGCAACGGTGAGACCCTGTTAGCCCGTACAACGGTGCGCGAATCGGCGAACACATATCGGAGTGCCGCCAGCGCTCTGGAAGCCGCGCGAGCGTATGCCGAAGCGATGATCGCCTCGGGCCAGTTCGACTGCAGTTCCGCCGTGGGCTAGAGGCGGGGACGCTTGCGTGCGATGTGGCGTTACGTTCTGTTACGAAATCGCCAGCGCCGTATCACCTGTGTCAGTGGCTCTGAATACAATACAGATACCGTATTCCGCGCCGGCTATGGACTCGCCCGGCGCTCATGCAGCAGGTGATGACGATGATTCGACGCAATGTGCTGTGGATTGCAGGCGCAGCCGCACTGGCAGTGCTGGCCGTGCCGCAGATGGCGTCGGCGCACGTGAGCGTCGGCATTGGGTTTGGCGTGCCGGTGGCGCCTGTGTATGTGGCACCCGCGCCGGTGTATTACCCACCGCCGCCGCCGGTTTATTACGCGCCGCCCCCACCCCCGGTGTACTACGCCCCGGCGCCCGTGTATTACGGTCCGCCCGCTTATGGCCCGGCGCCGATTGTGGTGGGCGCTGGCTGGTACCGTTGGGGACCGCGCTATCGCTGGTACGACGGCCGTCACTGGGGCCACTGGCGGTAAGCGGCATGCCGGCCAAGAGAAAGGCTCCTTCGGGAGCTTTTTTCTTTGGCGGTACGTATACGCCGTGGCACGGCATCTGCGTCTGTCTGGATGACGGGTACGCGCGCAACCAGCCCCGTGACAAAGCACCGCGGTGCAGAACTGGTGGCTCGCTTACCTGGTCGCTATGACGTCCGCGTGAACAACGTGGACACGTGTGCCGCAGCGGTGCACGTCATGTTCGCAGTGTCATGACCGAAGGAGTCCTCATGCAAATCACCACGCAACGCTTTGCAACGCGCACCCTGGTTGCAGCCGCAAGCGGCTTGACGCTGGCGCTGAGCGCGGCGGTCGCGCACGCCGGCTCGATCGATCCGTATCAGCCCGCCCACAAGGTGAGCCGCGCCGATCCCTATACCGACGGTGCCAAGGTAAGCCGCACAGACCCCTATACCGACGGCGCCAAGATGGGGCGTGCCGATCCATATACGGACGGCGCCTGCTCGGACCGTCAACCGTAAAGGGTCGGCGGCAGAATCGCTGCCGCATCGCAACATCAAGCCCGGGCGATACCCGGGCTTTTTCTTTGCGCATCTTTCTGACGCACGCCGCGGGTTAAGGTTGGCTGCGCTGGGGCGCAGCCAACGCTGGCGTACCACGCAGGCGGAACGATACTCAACGATACTGCAAAGCAGGAATGTATCGGCTCTTTTGCGTCTTTGGTGCAGGATCATGCGATGGAAGCGGTCGTTACCGATGGCATACTTTTGCCTGATACGGGCTTTACGCAGCCCTTGCGCCTTTTCATTACAACCACCAAGGAGAACGCCATGAAAACGAAACCGTGCCTGTGCCAGGACGATGTCACCAAAATCCTGGACGCTGCCGAGAAAGAAGCGCGCGCGCACCAATGGAACGTGACGATTGCCGTGGTGGACGATGGCGGCCATCTGATGGGTCTGCGCCGCATGGACGGCTGCGCCACCATCTCGGCGTACATCGCCCCGGAAAAGGCGCGTACGGCAGCGCTGGGCCGTCGCGAGTCGAAGATCTACGAAGACATCATCAACAACGGTCGCATCTCGTTCCTGTCGGCGCCGCATCTGCAAGGGATGCTTGAGGGCGGCGTGCCGGTGATGGTAGAGGGCGTCTGTGCCGGCGCGGTGGGTGTGTCTGGCGTGAAGTCGACGGAAGATGTCGTGATCGCCAAGGCGGGTATTGCCGCGGTGAACGTGATCTGCTGATACGCAGTCACGCAAAAAGAATCAAAACAGGGAGGGCGCGGCGGAGGTCGCGCCCTTTTTGCTTTGGGCACACGGTCGAAGAAAAGAGCGACTTGGCTGGCTGTTGTCTGGCAGACAGAAGCCGCCGCTCACCAATGAACGCGCGCGTTTCATCGGGTAGCAAGCCCTCGTTTGCCAATGCGAAATGACGATGGCTGGCTACGGCCGAAAGTCTCCTGAGAGAGACGTCCCCACAAAAGCCGGTGCGTGCTGCGGTGTTACTTGGTCAGGATCAGCTTGCCGAAGCGCGTCACGCGCAGCGTGTAGATCGCGCCGTTGTGGCGGATGGCTAAGGCGTTCTGACCGGCAAAGAGTTGTTCGGACGCCATCACGCGCGTGTCGCCGATGGTGGCGGCGGCATCCGAAGCGGCGTCGGATGCTGTCGACGCAGACGACGTTGCGGGCGCGGCATCCAGGCCGGCGGGGCGCTTGCGCGCCACGATGACGTGGCGGCGACGGGTCACAGTACGTCCTGCGTCTTGGTGTTCGGCAGCATTCATGGCGATGTCCTGGCGGGCGGGAAACATGGGCTGAGGTGTTGGCTGGCAGAGTGCCTCCAGCGAATGCCAGGTAGATTAAATGAGAATCGTTATCATTACAAGTGTGATCTGACGACGTGCAGGTTCGGCCCGAAAAACAAAACCGGGCGCGTAGCCCGGTTGCGTGGAGGTGCTGTGAGTCTGGATGCGCTGGTGCGAAAAAAACCGTACGAGAACGGGCGACCAGGGCTACGAGGTGTGTGTGGCGTTAGTGCTGTGGCTCCGTGACAAAGCCGATGCGCGAGAGGCCACCGCGCTGGATGGAAGCCATCACCTGCGCCACACGCTCGTAGCGCACGTTGCGGTCAGCGCGCAGATGCATTTCCGGTTGCGGCTGCTGCTGCGCGGCCTGGGCGATGTCGGCTTGCAGCGTGGCCTCGTCGACCGGCTGGTTGTTCCAGAACACCTGGCCGTCCGCGTTGATCTCGACGTTCACGCTTTGCGGCTTGGCGTCGTCGGGTTTGTTGGACGCGCGCGGCAGGTCAATCTTGACCGCGTGGTTGATCACCGGAATGGTGATGATGAAGATGATCAGCAGCACCAGCATGACGTCGACCAGCGGCGTCATGTTGATCTCGCTCATCACCTCGTCATCGTTGTCGAAAGATCCGAAGGACATGGTCTCTCCTTACTGCTGCTTGACCGCAGTCAGGCGCACGCCGGCGTCATCACGCGAGGCGCCTGGGCGCAGACGCGCGCCCGTCACGAAATAGGCGTGCAGGTCGTGCGCGAACCGGTTGAGCTTGGCGATGATGGCCTTGTTGCCGCGCGTGAGCGCGTTGTAGCCCAGCACCGCCGGAATGGCCACGGCCAGACCGAAGGCCGTCATGATGAGTGACTCACCCACGGGGCCGGCGACTTTGTCGATGGTGGGCACGCCGACGGCGCCGATCCCGAGCAGGGCGTGATAGATGCCCCACACCGTACCGAACAGACCGACGAACGGTGCGGTCGAGCCGACCGATGCCAGCACGGCCAGGCCCGATTGCATTTGCCCCACGGCCTCATCGATGGCGCTCTTGAGCGAGCGCGTGATCCAGTCGGAGATGTCCATCACATCATGCAACTGCGGCTGGCTGGCGCGGTGGTGCTGCGCGGCTTCCCGGCCCGTTTGAGCGAGCGCGTGGAACGGGTTGTCCTTGGGCGAGCCGAGCGTCTGTATGGCGTGATCGAAATCGTCCGAGTGCCAGAAACGCTTTTCAGCGCCTTGTGCCATCGACTTCAGACGCACGATGTCCCACGCCTTGGTGAAGATGACGATCCACGAGGCGAGCGACATGATGAGCAGCAGAATCGCCGTGGCGCGGGTGACGATGTCGCCTTGGGTCCAGAGGTGGGAAAGGCCGAGTTCCTGCATGATGAATGTCCTGAATTGAGCGAGAGGCTAAGCGAGAGGCGGAATCGAATTAGTTATCGAGCTTGAAGACGAACGGCTTGCTGGCCACCACGGGCACGGCGCGGCCGTTCTGCTTGTAGGGGCTGCACTTGATGGCGCGCGCGGCATCGGTGGCGGCGCGGTCCAGGCGAGGCGAGCCGGACGACGACGTGACCGCAACATTGGTGACCTCACCGGCCGTGCCGATGGAAATCTTGACCATGGCGCGGCCTTCCTCGCCCATTTTCTGCGACATGCTGGGATAGACGAGCGGCGGCTCGCTGCACTGGATGTCGTTGATGCCGACGCTGATCGGACCGGACGAAACGGGGGCCGGCGCGGGCGCTTGTTCAGGGGCCGGTGCCGGCGGCGCGGGCGGTGCGGCGGGCACCACGGGGGCGTTGTCCGATGGCGGGAGCGTGGGCGTCGGCATCGGCGCGGGCTTGGGTTGCGCGACCGGTCTGACGATGTTGACAGGCTTGGGCGCCTCTTCCTTGACGGGCTGCTGCTTGGGCGGCTCCGGCTGCCTGATCGGCTCAGGCGCGGCCGGAATGATGTGCGCCTGGATTTCCAGCGGTTCTTCGACAGTCGGGCGCGGTGCGATCAGGCCAAGCTGAATCAGCATCAGCACGCCCGCGTGCATCAACAGCACGACCACGAGAATCTTGAGAGTACGAGGGTGAATCATCAACGACCGGGAATCGAAAGCAGAAAAAGGAATGCGATGCGATGGTGGTGGGATGACCAACGAAAGCGGCGCAGCGTCAGCGCTTGCCGAAGACGATCAGTGAAATCCCAATGCTGATGAGCAGACTCAGGAGCAATTCCATGGCGCCTAGCGTTGAAGCCGGCGGGGTCGCCGCCAGCGTGATAGGTATTGTAGGCCCGCAACTGCAACAGTGTTGCGACAACCGAGCACGGTTAGCGTTCAGCCTATTGTGTCGATAGGTGAAGTATAAACGATAATGATTCCTATTTGCGTGAAAATTGCCTGTCTTTCGTGGGGTACAAATCACGTCCAGACGACTGATGGCATGAAACTGCCTGTGCAGGCGGTTGGCGATTCCGGGCGCGGTTGGCTCGCAACTTGCAAAGACACGGGTCCTCCCGGGGTACGCTGTGTGCGCAAACGCGCTAGGATGAAAAGCATTCAAACACGGTGACCGGCCGGCCAACCGTGAAACGGGGAAGAAGGGGGCGACCATGGATGAAGCCAACCTCAACATGGACGACGCTGACGACGATGGCACGTTCGTCCCCACGGGCGGCAGGCAGCCGCAGGCGCTGCTGTTGTCCTCGCTCGATTCCATGTGCGCACAGTTTGCGTTGCGCACGGTCTGCACGATGGGACTGCGCTTCAACCTGCGCACCAATATCAACGACATCCTCACCGTTTGCGCGCCGGAGCTGATCTGGCCCGTCACGGTCATCCAGCGCCTGCAGCGCTTTTTGTCTGCGCGCTGCGCCGACATGCCCGGCTGGCGCGCGGTCGGCAAGCTTGACCTGCCCACCTTCATGGACCGCCACGGCCAGTGGAGCAGCGCCTTCGATGAAAGCTCGCTGTTCTATTACCTGGACGAGTACGTCAAGCATCACGCCAAGGACATGTTCACGGTGTTCGGCGCGTCGTGCGATGCGCTGGGCGAGCGGCTCGCCAGCGAGCGTGTCCTGCTGGTCGGCAACATCGACATGCTGGCCCGTGTGCTGGGCCTGCCGCCGCACGAACGCGCGCTGCTGCTGTTTGCGTCCCTGGTGAAGTACAAGCGCGACCTGCGCGCGGTGATGGTCGACTGCAAGGTCGCGCACAGCCAGGAAGCGTTTCAGTTGCTCGCGAGCCTGGCGGGAGCCAGCACGGCCGAAGTTGCTGCGTCATTGCGGCCAGGTTCGCGGCTGGAGACGCTGGGGCTGATCGAGCCGCCGCTGCCCGAAAACAGCGTCACCGACCTGGGCGATCTGATGCGTATCTCCGACCGCCTCCTGCACGTGCTGCTGGGCGACTACGCCTGCGAGGCCGACATGATGGCCGTCTTCACGCGCCCCGCGCCGTCGACCACGCTGTCGCAGTCCGACTATCCGCATGTGGAAACCGATGCGCGCTACCTCACGGCGCTGTTGGAGAACGCCTCGCAGCAGCGCGCGGCCGGCGTGAACATCCTGCTGTATGGCGCGCCTGGCACTGGTAAGACGGAACTGGCCCGCGTGCTGGCGCGCGACGCTGGTTGCGAACTGTACGAGGTGGATTGCCTCGACAAGGACGGCAACAGCCTCACGGGCAAAGACCGCTATCGCTCGCTGCAGGTGTCGCAGGCGTTCCTGCGCGGGCGGCCCGGCGCGGTGCTGCTGTTCGACGAGGTGGAGGACGTCTTCCCCGGCCCGACGCGCGAGCTGATGAGCCTCTTCGGCCATGAGGAGCCGCGTGGCTCCGTCAACGGCAAGGCGTGGGTGAACCAGACGCTGGAGCAGAACCCGGTGCCGGTGATCTGGGTGTCGAATTCCATTCGTCAGATTGACCCGGCGTACCTGCGCCGCTTCCAGTTCCATCTTGAGTTGAAGGTGCCGCCGCCGACGGTGCGCGAGAGCATCATCCGCAAGCATCTGGAAGGGCTGGAGGTGTCGGACGCTTTCATGGCCAAGCTGGCGGCGCGTAAGACCCTCACGCCCGCGCAGATCGATTCTGCCGCACGCTTTGCGCGCCTGACGCAGCCGGCAATGGAAGAGCCTGCCGAATCCCTGATCGAGCGTCAGCTCGACCACGCCGATCAGGCGATGGGCTTGCGACCGGAGGTGCAAGCGCACCGCGTCGTGACCGAATACAAGCTGGACTATCTGAACCTTGAGACACGGTTTTCCGTCGAGCGCATCATCGAGGCGCTGCGCGCGCGGCGACGCGGCACATTGTGTTTCTATGGGCCGCCGGGTACGGGCAAGACGGTGCTGGCCGAGCATATCGCGGCGCAGCTCGACATGCCGTTGCTGATTCGCCGCGCGTCCGACTTGATGAGCAAGTACGTCGGCGAAACCGAGCAGCAGATCGCGGCGATGTTCTCGCGTGCCGAAGAGGAACGCGCACTGCTCTTGCTCGACGAGGCGGACAGCTTCATGCAGAGCCGCCAGGGCGCAGTGCGCAATTACGAGGTGTCGGAAGTCAACGAGATGCTGCAGGGCATGGAGCGCTTTGACGGCATCTTCATCTGCACGACCAATTTGTTTGATCGGATTGACGAGGCGGCGCTGCGGCGGTTTGCATTCAAGATCCGCTTCAAGCCGCTGGTGCGTGCGCAGCGCGAGCAGATGTTCATTGCCGAGGCGCTGGGGGGCAAGGCGGAGGCACTCAAGCCTGTGTGGCGCGAGATGTTGGCGTCGCTGGACATGCTCACGCCGGGTGATTTTGCGGTGGTCAAGCAGCAGTCTGTGCTGCTGGGCGAGACGCTTGAACCCGAGGCCTTCCTCGCACAATTGCGGCAGGAGCATTCCATCAAGCCGGAACTGCGCGAGCGGCGCTCCATTGGATTCACACCGCGCTGACGCTTAACGCACATCAAGCGCATGCAGAGGCCGCTGCGCTAACGTGGTCGGCTGGACAGATCTTCAGCCGACCCGATGCCAACCGCCCCCACGCTGTTCTACGAACGCATGCCGCCTGCCGGCGTGGTGTTCGGCTGCCTGCTGCCAGTGCCGTGGGTGGGCGCGGCGGCCGGTCTCCTGCTGGCGCTGGGCCCGTCTGCGGGTTTGCCTGACCGATTTGCTCCGCTGTCGCTCGCGCTGGTTCACGCCTTGGTCGTCGGCATGTTGTTGCCGGCGATGCTTGGTGCGCTATTTCAATTGCTTCCCGTGGTGGCCGGTGTGCCTGTGCGCGGCGCGAAATGGGTGTCGCCTTGGGTTGCGCTCTCATGCGTGGCAACGGCATCTGCGCTTGCAACGGGTTTCCTGGGCGCGGACCATCGCGCGTTCGTGCTGGCTGCTTGGTTGGGTGCGCCGCTGTTGGCGGTCCCTGCTGCGTTGATCATCCTTGCTGGCATGCGCGTGGGGCAGACACGCGCAACGCATGCGACGGTGCGGACACTGCGCCGCATCGGTTGGCCCTTGTTGGTCACGCTGGCGAGCGGCGCAACGCTTGGCACGGCATTGGCTAGCGGATGGTTTGCGCCATCGCCCGTGCTGTTGAACCTGCATGTCGGTTGGGGCCTCGGCGGCTGGCTGGCAACGTTGGTCGCGGGCGTGGCGTCGACGGTGTTGCCGATGTTCTGGCAGACGCGGCGTCTACCTGAGCCTTGGCATCGGCTGATGCCGTGGTGGCTGTGGGCGCCACTGGCCGTTGGCAGTCTATGCAGCGGTGTGGGTGGCGCGGTGTTCTGGCAGACATGGGGATGGCTCGCCCTGGCAGCGCTGGTGGGCGTGCGTGCAGTGTGCAGCGCGCGTCGCCGGCACGATCCGGGCTGGCGGTTGTGGCTGGCCGCTGCCGTCGCCTGGCTGGTCGTTGCCATGCTGGGGCTGACCGCATCCTGGCTGCCGTCAGACTGGCCCATCACGTGGGAGATCGGCGCGCTGGCCGTCGTGGGCGGTGGGGTGCTGCCTGTCAATGCGATGCTTGGCAAGATCATCCCGTTCATGATCTGGATGCACCTGCGCAGGCGGGTGCCGCGGCATGTGCGGCTGCCGGCCATGCAAACGTTGATCGGTGAGCGGCAACAGCATTGGCATGCACGCCTGCTGCTGCTCGTATTGTTGGCGTTGTTGCTGGTGCCGCTGCAGCCTGAGCGGATGGCGGTTGTCGCGGGCCTGCTGTTCGCGCTGGCGCACGTGTGGCTGGGTGCAATGCTGTGCCGGGCGCTGCTGACGTTTCGCCGTGTCTCGCGAGCGTTTGCGCCCGCTTGACGGAACGCAAAACCACATTGGCGGACAAGTCGCAGACTGGCCGCCATGACACAGAACGCTTCCCCCATTGAACTCGTGGCGCCCGCCGGCAGCCTGGCCGCGCTCAAGGCCGCGGTGGAAGCCGGGGCCGACTCCGTCTACCTCGGCTTGAAGAATGCGACCAACGCGCGCAACTTCGCCGGCCTGAACTTTACCGAGAGCGACATCCGCGCCGGCGTCGAATTTGCGCATCGGAAAGGGCGCCAGGTGCTGTTTGCCATCAACACGTTTCCGCAGCCTGGCCGTGCCATCGAGTGGCGCATGGCAATCGATGCTGCCTACATGCTGGGCGCCGATGCCGTGATCCTGGCCGACCCCGGGCTGATGGCCTATGCATGCGAGCGCTATCCCAACCTTCGGCTGCATCTATCCGTGCAGGGTTCGGCAACGCATGCCGATGCCATCGAGCTGATGCGTGAGCAGTTCGGCATCCACCGCGCCGTCCTGCCACGCGTGCTGACCTTGACCGAAGTCGAACGTGTAATCCAGCAGACCTCGGCGCAGATCGAGGTGTTCGGCTTTGGCAGCCTATGCGTGATGGCTGAAGGTCGTTGCCTGCTGTCGTCGTATGCCACGGGCGATTCTCCCAATAACAAGGGCGTGTGTTCGCCCGCGCATGCGGTGCGCTGGGTGGAGCGCGACGGCAACCTGGATGCACGCCTGAACAACATCATGATCGACCAATACGCACCCGGCGAACCGGCTGGATATCCGACGCTGTGCAAGGGGCGCTTTCTCGTCGACGGTGAGGTCGATCACGCGCTCGAAGAACCCACGAGCCTCAATGCGCTCAGTCTGTTGCCCAGGCTGCTCGCCATGGGTGTGTCGGCGATCAAGATCGAGGGGCGCCAGCGCAGTCCGGCGTACGTTGCGCAGGTGGTGGCCACATTGCGCGCCGCATTGGATGCTGCACAGGCGGACCCGGCGCGCTTCTCGGTCAAGCCCGATTGGCAGGCCGCACTCGTGCGCCACGCAGAAGGCGCGCACGTCACGCAAGGTGCGTTTGATCGGCCCTGGAAATAGAAGGCACATCATGTCCTACGAAATTTCGCTTGGTCCGCTGCTGTACTACTGGCCGCGGCTACAGACGTTCGACTTTTACGCAGAAGTGGCCGCTAGCCCTGTCGACATCGTCTATGTGGGCGAGACGGTTTGCAGCCGCCGCCACGAATTGCGCGCGGACGACTGGCTCGATATCGCCGCCATGCTGCGCGAGGCTGGCAAGTCGGTTGTGCTGTCGACGCGCACGCTCATCGAAACCAGTGCCGAGGCGCAGGCGTTGCGCAAGCAGTGTCAGCAGGACGTCTGGATGGTCGAAGCCGGCGAGCTTGGCGCCGTGCGGTTGCTGAACGGTCGGCCATTCGTTGCCGGGCCGCATTGCAACGCGTATCACGGCGCGACCCTGGCGTGGCTGGCTGGGCTGGGCGCGGTGCGTGCGGTCATGCCGCTGGAGATGAGCCAGGCCACTCTGGCCGACCTGATGCGCGAGAAGCCGGCCGAGTTGGGGATCGAAGCGATGGTGTGGGGACGCTTGCCGCTGGCATTTTCCGCACGCTGCTTTACGGCGCGGCACTTTCGCCTCAACAAGGACGACTGCGGATTCCGCTGCATCGAGCATCCCGATGGCCTAGCGGTGCGCACGCGCGAAGGGCAGGAGTTTCTCGCCATCAACGGTATCCAGACGCAATCAGGGCAATGCCTCGACATTCTCGATCAGGCGCCCGCGCTGTCTGCGCTGGGTGTGAAGGTGTTGCGTGTCAGCCCGCAATCGCGAGGCACGCTGGACGCCGTGGCAGCACTGGATGCCCTGCGCCTGGGCCTGCCTGTGCGGGACGTGCTGCCGCCGGAGGGCATTGGGCGCTGCAATGGCTACTGGCATGGGCAGTCCGGTATCGAATGGCTGGAGATGCCGCAATGACGCGCCTGCGCCCACCCGAAGTCTTCGTTCGCATGGCGCGCAGCCTACCGGTGCCGCTCACATCGTTCCCCTTTGTGATGGGGCTCGATCTGGCCCGCCGTCTGTCTTGGCTGACGCCGCCACCGGAGTTGGACGGGCGGCGCTTTGCCATCACCGTGGAGGACCTGGGCTTGCGCGCCTGTTTTTGCTGTCGCGGTGGAGCGTTCCACATGTTTTCTGCGTCAAGCTCCGAACCTGAGCTGGAGTTGCGTGCAGGCATGGGCGATTTCGTTGCGCTCATTCGCGGCACTGCCGACGCGGACACGCTGTTCTTCCAGCGCCGCCTCAAGATTGCGGGCGACACGGAGCTTGGGCTGATCGTCAAGAACTGGCTCGATGCGGCCGCCCGCCCGGCGTGGCTTGCACGCTGGCAATCGCGGTAGGGAGAGGGGCGCCATGTCATCACGCGCGTTGCCCCTCGTCTATGCCTGCTCGGGTTGTTCGAGCGTGGCGCAAGCGGCAAACCGCCTGGCCGTGGATTTGGACCGTGCAGGCAGGGCAGAGATGTCTTGCATCAGCGGTGTCGGCGGCGGGGTTCGCGCGCTCGTCAAGACAGCACGCAGCGGGCGGCCTATTCTCGCGCTCGACGGTTGTGCACTGGCGTGCGTCAAGGCCTGTCTGGCAACGGCGGGCGTGGCACCGGACGTTCACCTCGTGCTCAACCAGTGCGGCGCCAAGAAGCGTTATCACGCTGATTGCAGCGACGATGAATTGAGTGCTGCCGCCGCGCTGGTGGATGATGCCGTCAACACGCTCAAGCATCGGCTCGACACCGCAGGCGATTGACCTGCGTCGAGCTTCTACTGTTATCCCGCGATGAGCTGACGCTGCAACGCCGTGGTGTTTTGGATCACGACCTCGCGGCCTTCCACGCGGATCAACCCGTCGCGAATCAACTGTCGCAGCGTGCGGGAAAGCGTGGCCGGTGCCAGCCCAAGCTTGGACGCGACCAGACTCTTGCTGCATGGAAACCGCGTGCGATCAAACTTGCGCGGCAGCGAGAGCAAATACCCGATCAGCCGTTCATTGGCGCTTTGCAGGTTCACGGTTTCGATGTCGCACATCAGCGTGTGCAGGCGGGTGGACAGCCCCGTCAACATCTGCCGCGCCAGGCGCGGATGCACGTGGAGTGCATCGTCGACGGCGCGCTTACCGATCCAGACAAGCAGGCTGTCTTCCATGGCTTGCGCATCTGCCGCGTGGGGGCGGTTCAGAAACATGAAGGGCTCACCAAACCACTCGCCGGGCCCGAAGAACTCGATGACCTTGCATTGGCCGTGCGCCCCCGGCAATACGAGTTTGATCGCACCGACCACCACGACATAGAAGCCATCGGCGTGGTCGCCACGGCGAAACGCGAAGTCGTGCCGCGACACGCGCACTGCGTGGCTGTCGCGCGCGAGCAAGGCAATGTCATCGTTGTCGAAGTCCAGGAACAGTGGGCTGTGCTTGAGCAGATCGCCCACATTGAGGGGGTCTTGCATGGTGTCACCGGCAACAGAAAGAAGAAAAGCTGGCAGCCAATGCGCGCTGAGTGCTCTCGCTGGGCAGCGTGATGGCCGGGGTTCCGGGGGCACTTCGGTAGGCTTGTAGTGCGTAGTGTTTCACGCCGCGCCGGCTGAGGTTTTGCGCCAGCGCAAGAAGTTGCGGTTCCGGCAACCAGTCGGGGTGCCATGTCGTGCGGCATTCGAATGCGCCGCCGTTCTGCAGCAGAAGATCCAGGCACGCATCGACCGGCGCTGCGCTGCCGCGGCGGCCCGTGAGCGCGTCGTAGTGCGGTGCGCTGGTCTTGATGTCGAGCCCCACCCAGTCCACCTGCGGCAGTACGTCGGCCAGGCGCGCCGGATAGATACCGCCGGTGTGCAGGCCAATCTTGTAGCCGAGCGCCCGCACGTCGCGTATCAGTTGCGGCAGGTGCGGCTCGCTCAGCGGTTCACCGCCCGAGAAGACCACCGCATCGAGCAGGCCCTTGCGACGCTGCAGAAAGGCGAAGACGTCGTCCCAATCCAGCGTGCGTGTCCGGGTCTGCAAGTGCGGGTTGTGGCAGTAATGACAGCGCCACGGGCAGCCGGCCACGAACACCACTGCCGCAAGCTGCCCGGGCCAGTCGACGCTGGAAAAAGGTGCCAGGCCGCCGATGGCCGGCGGCGGGCAGTGCGGTGGCTCAGCGGGCGCGGTCTTCAACGAAGAAGCGGCGTTCACGGAATTCCCCTTGCTTGCCGATATTGAATGAGCTGACGGGCCGGTGATAGCCCATCACGCGGGTCCAGACTTCGCAGCGCGTGCGCTGGCTGTCGTCGAGTGCAACGGTGCGGTTGGTGGTTTGTGCAACGGTGGTCATACGGAGGCTCCTTCGTGATGGAGGTGGGTGGAAGAACCTGGGGTGCCGGCCCCTGTGCAGCCGCACTTGCCGTGGGGCTGCTGGGCCAGCAGATCTGCATCGCATTTCGGACAGAACGTGTGATGGCCGGACAGATAGCCGTGCTTCGGGCAGATCGAAAACGTCGGGGTGATGGTGATGTACGGCAGGCGGAAGTTGGCCAGCGCGCGGCGCACGAGTTCCTTGCATGCCTGCGGCGATGAGATCGCTTCGTTCATGTACAGGTGCAGGACTGTGCCGCCCGTGTACTTGCTCTGCAGTGCTTCCTGGCGCGCCAGCGCTTCAAACGGATCGTCGGTGTAGCCGACGGGCAACTGGCTTGAGTTGGTGTAATACGGCTGCGCTGCCGTGCCGGCCTGCAGGATGCCAGGCCAGCGCTTGCGGTCTTCGCGGGCGAAGCGGTAGGTAGTGCCCTCTGCGGGTGTGGCTTCGAGGTTGTACAGGTGCCCCGTCGCCTCCTGGAATTCCGTCATGCGCTGACGTACGTGGTCGAGCAGGCGCACCGCCATGGCATGGCCGAATGGCGTGGTGATGTCGTCGGCATCGTGTGTGAAGTTGCGCACCATTTCGTTGATGCCGTTCACGCCCAGCGTACTGAAGTGGTTGCGCAGCGTGCCCAGGTAGCGGCGCGTGTATGGATACAGCCCCTGATCGATCAGCCGCTGCACGAACTTGCGCTTGACCTCCAGCACATCGCGGCCGAGGGCGAGCAGCGTGTCCAGCCGCGCCAGCAGCGCTGCCTCATCGCCCGCGTAGAGATACCCCAGTCGCGCGCAGTTGACGGTCACGACGCCGATGGACCCGGTCTGCTCAGCCGAGCCAAACAACCCGTTGCCGCGCTTGAGCAGTTCGCGCAGGTCAAGCTGCAGGCGGCAGCACATCGAGCGCACCATGTGCGGCTCCAGATCGGAGTTGAGGAAGTTCTGGAAGTAGGGCAGCCCGTAGCGCGCCGTCATCTCGAACAGCAACGTTGTGTTTGGGTGCTCCCAATCGAAGTCCGACGTGATGTTGTAGGTCGGTATCGGGAACGTGAACGCGCGGTCTTTCGCATCGCCGGCCATCATGACCTCGATATACGCGCGGTTGATCATGTCCATCTCGGGCTGGAGATCGCCGTAGGTGAAGGGCATCTCTTCGCCGCCGATGTAAGGAACCTGTTCGCGCAGGTCGGCCGGGCAAGTCCAGTCGAACGTGAGGTTGGTGAACGGCGTTTGCGTGCCCCAGCGGCTGGGTACGTTCAGGTTGTAGATCAGTTCCTGCATGGACTGCTTGACCGCGGCATACGACATCGCGTCGCGGCGGATGAACGGCGCCATGTAGGTATCGAACGAACTGAACGCCTGCGCGCCGGCCCACTCGTTCTGCAGCGTGCCCAGAAAGTTGACGATCTGCCCGATGGCTGCGGACATATGCCGCGGCGGCGTTGCCTCCACCTTGCCCGGCACGCCGTTGAATCCCTCCGTCAGCAACTGCCGCAACGACCAGCCTGCGCAGTAGCCCGAGAGCATGTCGAGATCGTGGATGTGGAGGTCGCCCTCGCGGTGCGCCGTGCCCGCTTCGGGGCTGTAGACGTGCGAAAGCCAGTAGTTGGCCGTGACCTTGCCCGCCACGTTCAGGATCAGGCCGCCCAGGCTATAGCCCTGATTGGCGTTGGCGTTGACGCGCCAGTCGCGCTGCTCGAGGTACTCCTCCATCGTGCTTTCGACATCGACCAGCGTGTGCTTGAGCGAACGCAGCCGGGCGTGCTGTTCGCGGTAGACGATGTAGGCGCGCGCGGTGCGCCAATAGCCGGCGTCCACCAGCACCTCTTCCACGCAGTTCTGGATGATTTCGATACCTGGGCAGGGGAGCGGCGCAAGATGTGCAACCACGCCTGAGGTCAGGTGCTGCGCCTCGATGGTGTCGAATTCGCCGGTGGCCTGGCCGGCTGCGGCGATGGCCTGTCGGATCTTCTGCGCATCGAACGGCGCCAATGAACCGTCGCGCTTGGTGACTTGCCAAGTGACCTGCGTGCCCGTCATGAGGTACTCCATATAGTGGTATGGAGTCAGACTAGCACTACATATTGTGGTCTGTGAGCCTTAAAGACCTGGATCTTTGAATCGCTTGACCCCGGTCAACCGGGGCCGGGGCCGATGCACAAGCCGGGTGTCCCGGTCAGTCAACGATGAATAGTCGAGCGCCTTTTTTGGTGGTCGACTGATGGGCTTCGGCATCGTCGCCCACCTGATAGCTCATACCGGGCGTGAGCGTGAACGTGCGGCCGTCTTCCAGTGTGGTTTCCAGTTCGCCGTCAAGGCAGAACAGGATGTGGCCCTTCTTGCACCAATGGTCGGCCAGGTAGCCAGGCGTGTACTCCACCATGCGTACGCGGATGCGGTCCGACTCGTCGCCAAAGTAGCGCGTGCGCCAGATCGCCATGCCGGTTTCGCCGGCATGTTCGGTAGGTTCAACGGCAGACCAGTCGGTTGTGCCGAAGGCGAAGGGCGCCATTTTCATTGCAGGGCTCCGGTGGTGACATAAGCCCATGATGGTATCAGCGGCATACGTGGTACAGGCGTCGCTTTTCATGTGCTCGAAACAGCGCTTGTTGGTATGCCTCGACGGCATTGCGTGTCGCTCAATAATCCGCTTCGCACTGCCCAATTCCAGTGCTCATGCGGAGTCGCAGCAGGGTGTCAACGGCGCCATATCGATGTATGCAGAAATTGCATGGTGCTATGCAACATCGACATAACGATCGCCACGCGCTTCTCTAATATCGTCGCTTTTTACAAAGCGTGATGAACTTGGGCCAGCCCTTGGCCCCATGAGATCCGCGTCTGTCGCGCGCCGCCTTCCGGCCACGGTATTCCTTGGAGAAAGTCTTGAACACCAAACGTCTGACCTCCCACATTGGGCTGGCAATGCTGCTGGGCATTGCCGTCGGCTGGGGTTGCCACGAATACGCCAAGGACGCTGCGGCGGCCAAGGACATCGCTTCGTACTTCAGCATCATCACCGACATCTTCCTGCGCATGATCAAGATGATCATTGCGCCGCTGGTGTTCTCGACCCTGGTGACGGGCCTGGCAAGCATGAGTGGCGGCCGTTCGGTGGGCCGCGTGGGCCTGCGCGCGATGATCTGGTTTGTGTGCGCGTCGGCCACGTCGCTGGCGCTGGGCATGCTGCTGGTCAACTTCTTCCAGCCCGGCATGCACATGAACCTGGCGCTGCCGGATGTTTCCGCCACGTCGGGCTTGAAGACCGGCGACTTCACACTCAAGGCCTTCATCACGCACGTGTTCCCGCGCAGCATCGTGGAGGCCATGGCCACCAACGAGATCCTGCAGATCCTGGTGTTCTCGCTGTTCTTCGGCGCCGCGCTGTCGACGATGAAGAACCCGATGGACAGTGTGATCGGCCGTGGCCTGGAAGAGCTGACCAAGCTGATGTTCCGCATTACCGACTACGTGATGCGCTTTGCACCGCTGGGCGTATTTGCCGCCATGGCCGCTGCGATCACGGTGGAAGGCGTGGGCGTGCTGTGGACCTACGGCAAGCTGATCGGCGAGTTCTACCTGGGCCTGGCACTGCTGTGGGCGATCCTGTTCCTGGTGGGCTATGTGTTGCTGGGCCGCTCGCTGGGCCGTCTGCTTGGGCTGATTCGCGAGCCGACGCTGCTGGCGTTCGCCACCGCAAGCAGCGAATCCGCTTACCCGAAGACGATCGAGGCGCTGGACCGGTTTGGCGTGCCCAAGCGCATCTCCAGCTTCGTCCTGCCGCTGGGCTACTCGTTCAACCTGGATGGCTCGATGATGTACCAGGCGTTTGCGGTGCTGTTTATCGCGCAGGCCTACAACATCGAGATGAGCTTCACGCAACAGGTCACGCTGCTGCTGGTGCTGATGCTCACGAGCAAGGGGATGGCCGGCGTGGCGCGTGCATCGCTGGTGGTGGTGGCGGCCACGCTGCCGATGTTCCATCTGCCCGAAGCCGGTCTGCTGCTGATCATCGGGATCGACCAGTTCTTCGACATGGGCCGCACGGCAACCAACGTGATCGGCAACAGCCTGGCCACGGCCGTGGTGGCAAAGTACGAGCCGGCAGAAGACGAAGCGGCGGCGGACGTTGCCGAACCGGCAGTGCAACCGACGGTCGGCTGACATTCAGCCAAGATGACAATGCGCCGCCTTTCAGGGCGGCGTTGTCCTATTCGGGCGGCGTTATTCGGGCTGGGAAGCGAGCGACACCGCGACGGGGCTCAGGGGCGCGTCGCCAATGTCGACCCGCTGGGCCATTGGCGCCTCTCCGAGCAGCGCAGCCACCATGGCTTGCAGCGGAAGCACATCGCCGGTGCTCATGAAGCATGGCGTTGCGGCTTGGCCCGATGCCTGCAATCCCGCTGCCGCGAGCGTGCGGCCCAGATGGCGCGAGACGGCGTGTCCGGTGTCGATCAATGTCAGCCGGTCGCCCGCGATCTCGCGGATGGCATCTTCCAGGAATGGGTAGTGCGTGCAGCCGAGCACCAGCGTGTCGGCATTCGCATCGAGCATCGGTTGCAGATAGGCGCGCAGCAGTTCCAGCACCGCAGGCGAGTGGGTATCGCCGCGTTCGATCAGAGGGACGAGGCCGTAGCCGGGCTGGCTCAGCACCTTGCAATCGCCAGAGGCACCCGCCAGCAGGCGCGCAAATTTCTCGCTGCGCAGCGTGCTTTCGGTCGCGAGCACGCCGACCACACGGCTCTTCGACGTCGCAACTGCCGGCTTTAAGCCCGGCTCGACGCCAATCACCGGCACCGCGAGCTTTTCGCGCAGCACGTGCACGGCCTGCGCCGTGGCGGTGTTGCACGCGATCACCAGTGCCTTGCAGCCCTGGTCGACCAGCCATTCGCACACACGCAGCGTGCGATCGGCAATGTACTCGGGAGATTTTTCCCCGTACGGGGCATGGCGGGAATCCGCCAGGTAGAGAAGCGATTCGGCCGGCAGTTCGGCGCGAATCGCGCGCAGGACGGAGAGCCCTCCGAGGCCGGAATCAAAGACCCCGACCGGTGCCTGCGCGCGTGTCGTCATATTGAATGTGAATGAACGGATCAGCCCGCTGCGACCGGAATCTTGCCGATCTTCGCTTGCCATTCCGCCGGGCCGGTCTTGTGGACCGACGTGCCCGAGCTGTCCACGGCCACGGTGACAGGCATGTCCTTCACGTCAAACTCATAGATGGCTTCCATGCCAAGGTCTTCGAACGCCAGCACCTTCGAGCCGCGGATGGCCTTCGACACCAGGTACGCCGCGCCGCCCACGGCCATCAAGTAAGCCGACTTGTGCTTCTTGATGGACTCGATGGCGACCGGGCCGCGCTCGGCCTTGCCCACCATGGCGATCAGACCCGTCTGGGCGAGCATCGTCTCGGTGAACTTGTCCATGCGCGTGGCCGTGGTCGGGCCTGCCGGGCCGACAACCTCATCGCGCACCGGGTCGACCGGGCCGACGTAATAGATCACGCGGTTGGTGAAGTCGATCGGCAGCTTTTCGCCCTTGGCGAGCATGTCGGCGATGCGCTTGTGTGCGGCGTCGCGACCCGTCAGCATCTTGCCGTTCAGCAGCAGCGTCTGGCCGGGCTTCCACGAGGCAACTTCTTCCGGCGTGAGCGTATTCAGGTCGACGCGCTTCGACGTTTCCGTGTTCGGTGCCCACTCGACCTTCGGCCATTGCGACAGGTCCGGCGCTTCCAGCTTGGCAACGCCGCTGCCGTCCAGGGTGAAGTGCGCGTGGCGCGTGGCGGCGCAGTTCGGGATCATGGCAACCGGCAGGTTGGCTGCGTGCGTCGGGTAGTCCAGGATCTTCACGTCGAGCACGGTGGCCAGGCCGCCCAGGCCTTGCGCGCCAATGCCCAGCGCGTTGACCTTCTCATACAGCTCGATGCGCAGTTCTTCTGCGCGGTTGCTGGGGCCGCGGGCGATCAGGTCTTGAATGTCGATCGGCTCCATCAGGGCTTCCTTGGCCAGCAGCATGGCCTTTTCAGCCGTGCCGCCAATGCCGATGCCCAGCATGCCCGGCGGGCACCAGCCGGCGCCCATGGTCGGCACGGTCTTGAGCACCCAGTCGACGATCGAATCCGACGGATTCAGCATCACGAACTTCGACTTGGCTTCGGAGCCGCCGCCCTTGGCCGCGACGATCACGTCCACCGTGTCGCCCGGCACGATCGACATGTTGATCACAGCCGGGGTGTTGTCCTTCGTGTTGGTGCGTTTGCCAGCGGGATCAGCCAGCACGCTTGCGCGCAGCTTGTTGTCGACGTCGTTGTACGCGCGGCGCACACCTTCGTTGACCATGTCTTCCAGGCTCATCGTGGCGCCGTCCCAGCGCACGTTCATGCCGACCTTCAGGAACACGGTGACGATGCCGGTGTCCTGACAGATCGGGCGCTTGCCTTCGGCGCACATGCGGCTGTTGGTCAGGATCTGCGCGATGGCATCCTTGGCCGCCGGGCTCTGCTCCTGCTCATAGGCGCGGCCCAGAGCAGTGATGTAGTCCATCGGGTGGTAGTAGCTGATGTACTGCAGCGCGTCGGCGACGCTCTGGATGAGGTCTTCTTGACGAATGACGGTCATGGTGGGGGACCAACGTATAGGAATGAAAAGCCGGTGCGGCAGGGCAGTGGTCGGTGACCTTCACTCCCTGCCTGTGACCTGGACGGCGGGCGCCGCAGGCTCAAAACAGCCTAAGATCATACACCCAATGTCGGGCGCGGATTGTCCGAGCGCGTTCGTCGGAATCGCCGCGCCAACAAGGGCGCAGCGTCAATGTGTGTCGGCAGCCTCGCCGTGCGGATGCGCATGCGAAACGATGCGGTCCACCCAGGCCATCACCAGCGCAGACACCAGGAACGCTACGTGGATCACCACCTGCCACAGGATCGTGTGCGTATCTTTCTGGGCAGCGTCGATGAACGTCTTGAGCAGGTGGATCGACGAGATGCTGATCAGCGCCATCGACAGCTTCACCTTCAGCACCCCCGCGTTGACGTGGTCCAGCCACTCGGGCTCGTCTTCATGGCCCTCGATGCCGAGCTTGGAAACGAAGATGTCGTACCCCCCGATGATCACCATGATCAGCAGGTTGGAGATCATGACCACGTCGATCAGGCCCAGCACGGCCAGCATGATCTTGGTTTCGTCCAGGTCGCCCAGGTGCGAAACCAGGTGCCACACCTCGACGACAAAGAGGTACACATACGCTGCCTGGGCGATGATCAGCCCCAGGTAAAGCGGTAGTTGCAGCCAGCGGGAAAAGAAAATCAGGCGCGGAATTGGGCGCAGCGGGGCGATGGGCGACTTCATGGGTAGGACGGGCGAGTGGTCGAAAAACCGCGCGATTGTAACGGTCCGTGATTGCGGAATCGCTTACTGGAAAACGCGAGTGACGCGCTTCATTCCCGATCCAACGACGGATCGAGCGGGTCCAGCGGATCGGCCACACGGCCGCGCTGTCGCCCCCGCTGTATCGGCTGGCGTGGCCGGGCCGGCCGACTGGCCACGAGAATGCCCGCCACCACGCAAGCCAGCGCCACGCCATGCGGCCAGCCCGGCGTCTCGCCCAGCGCGACGACGCCGTAGGTGGCCGCCGCTATCGGCAGCACCGAGGTGAACACGCCTGCAAGGTGCGCCGGCACGTGCCGAATGCCCTTCATCCATAGCCAGAACGAGAAGATGCTGGCCGACAGCGCATACCAAAGCACCAGGCCCCAGATGGGCAGGGGCACACTCGAGACATCGAAGGTGAGCAGCGGCATCAGCCCCAGTGGCAGCATCAGCAGGCCGCCGATCAGGTGCGTGTACGCGCAGATCTCGATAGCGGGCAAGGTTTGCGTCAGCCGCCGCGACAGGATCACGTAGATCGATTCGCATAGCACCGCGCCCATCACCAGCGCATTGCCCAGCAGCGCCTGCGCCGCATCGGCAGGGGCAGCGCTCGAGGATTCGCCCCCACGGTAGGCATTGAGAATGGCGACGCCAGCCACCGCCAGCACCACCGACGCCAGTGTCCGGCCCGATGGCTTTTCGCGAAGCACCAGCCACGACAGCAGCGCGACCGCGGCTGGAATCGTACTGGTGATGATGCCCGCGGCCAGCGCCGAGGTCAGCCGCACGCCGTTGAGCATCAGCAGCGTAAAACCGAACGTACCAAAGAAGGCCTGGAGGAACAGGTTAGTCCACTCGCCGCGCGTCACGCGGCGCATGCGCGCCGGCTTGTACCACGGCGCCATGCAGACGATGGCAATCAGAAAGCGCAGCAACGCAAACAGCATCACCGGCATGACGGCGACGATCGACTTGCCGAAACCGACGTTGCTGCCGACCAATGCCATGGCAGCAATCAGGAAAAGGGCGTGGATGGGCACAATGAGGAATCAGTGGAAACCGGCACGGGACGCGGCTCTCTGGCCGGCCATGTTGCGCTGCGATGCGTGCCGTAACAGGAAGTGACGCATTATAGTAGTGCCCTTCGCGTCGGCTTGCGGCGCAGAAATGCGTAAGGCTGGAGTCAGGTCAGCCCCTTAGATTCGCCGCAAAACGACTACAGACATCGCTATCAGGAGACACCATGGCTGGCATTGAATCTGTCCTGCAGGAAACGCGCGTGTTCAACCCGCCCGAATCCTTTGTCAAACAGGCAAACATCGCCGGCATGGATGCGTACCGTGCGCTGTGTGCCGAAGCCGAGCATGATTACGAAGGCTTCTGGGCGCGCCTCGCACACGAGCACCTGCTGTGGCACAAGCCCTTCAGCAAGGTGTTGGACGAGTCCAACGCACCGTTCTACAAGTGGTTTGAAGACGGCGAGCTCAACGCCTCGTACAACTGCCTCGAGCGCAACCTTGAGAACGGCAACGCCGACAAGGTCGCCATCATTTTCGAAACCGATGACGGCAAGGTCTCGCGCACCACGTATCGCGAACTCCACGCACGCGTCTGCCGCTTCGCCAACGGCCTGAAGGCGCTGGGCATCAAGAAGGGCGATCGCGTGGTGATCTACATGCCGATGTCGGTGGAAGGCATCGTCGCCATGCAGGCGTGTGCGCGTATCGGTGCGACGCACTCGGTGGTGTTCGGCGGGTTCTCGGCCAAGTCGCTGCAGGAACGCATCGTCGACGTGGGCGCCGTGGCGCTCATCACGGCGGACGAACAGATGCGCGGCGGCAAGGCGCTGCCGCTCAAGGCCATCGCCGATGAAGCGCTCGCCATGGAAGGCACGGACGCTGTCAAGCACGTGATCGTCTATCGCCGCACCAACGGCAATGTGAACTGGGTGGAAGGCCGCGACCGCGCGATGGACGAGGTCGAAGCCGGCCAGCCCGACACCTGCGAAGTGACGCCGGTGAGCGCGGAGCACCCGCTGTTCATCCTCTACACCTCAGGTTCGACCGGCAAGCCAAAGGGCGTGCAGCACAGCACGGGCGGCTACCTGCTGTGGGCATTGCTCACCATGCAGTGGACGTTCGACCTGAAACCTGACGACATCTTTTGGTGCACGGCCGACATCGGCTGGGTGACGGGGCACAGCTACATTGCGTACGGCCCGCTCGCGGCCGGCGCCACGCAGGTCGTCTTCGAAGGTGTGCCGACGTATCCCAATGCCGGCCGCTTCTGGGACATGATCCAGCGCCACAAGGTCAACACTTTCTACACCGCACCGACCGCGATCCGCTCGTTGATCAAGGCCGCCGAAGCGGACGAGAAGGTCCACCCCAAGCAGTACGACCTCTCCAGCCTGCGCCTGCTCGGCACCGTGGGCGAGCCGATCAACCCGGAAGCCTGGATGTGGTACCACACGAATATTGGCGGGGGCCGTTGCCCGATCGTCGACACCTTCTGGCAGACCGAGACCGGCGGTCACATGATGACGCCGCTGCCGGGTGCCACGCCGCTGGTGCCGGGCTCGTGCACGCTGCCGTTGCCGGGCATCATGGCTGCCGTCGTCGATGAAACCGGGCACGACGTGCCGAACGGGCAGGGCGGCATCCTGGTCGTCAAGCGTCCGTGGCCGTCGATGATCCGCACGATCTGGGGTGACCCGGAGCGCTTCAAGAAGAGCTACTTCCCGGAAGAGCTGGGCGGCAAGCTGTATCTGGCGGGCGATGGCTCCATCCGCGACAAGGACACCGGCTACTTCACCATCATGGGCCGCATCGATGACGTGCTGAACGTCTCGGGCCACCGCATGGGCACGATGGAGATCGAGTCGGCGCTGGTGGCGAACCCGATCGTGGCCGAAGCCGCCGTGGTGGGCCGCCCCGACGACATGACGGGCGAAGCCATCTGCGCGTTCGTGGTGCTCAAGCGCTCGCGCCCCGATGGCGACGAAGCCAAGCAGATCGCCAACGAGCTGCGCAACTGGGTCGGCAAGGAGATCGGGCCGATCGCCAAGCCGAAGGACATCCGCTTTGGCGACAACCTGCCCAAGACGCGCTCGGGCAAGATCATGCGCCGCCTGTTGCGCTCGCTGGCCAAGGGCGAGGACATCACGCAGGACACGTCCACGCTGGAAAACCCAGCCATCCTCGATCAACTGAAGGAAACCCGCTAACCGCCAGCGCTGGCCGCCAACCTTGGCCACCGACTCCCAACAAGACAGCCGCTTTCGCAAGCGGCTGTTTCTGTATTACGGGCTCTATACCGTAGGGCTGCTGCTCTTCATCGTGATGATGGGCGCGATCGAGCACGTGCGCGGGCCGGGCGTGTGGCTCGGCTACGTGTTTCTGTTCGTCACGATTGCCATCTATGCGTGCATCGGGCTGATCTGCCGCACCGCCGATCTGACCGAGTACTACGTGGCAGGGCGCCGTGTGCCGGCGTTCTTCAACGGCATGGCCACCGCGGCTGACTGGATGAGCGCGGCATCCTTCATCGGCCTGGCGGGCATCGTGTTCGCCTCGGGCTATGAAGGTCTCGCCTATGTGATGGGCTGGACGGGCGGCTACTGCCTCGTCGCTTTCCTGCTGGCGCCGTACCTGCGCAAATTTGGCGGCTACACGGTGCCGGATTTTCTCGCCAATCGCTACGGCAACGGAGAACGCGGCGGCAGTTCTGTTGTGCGTGGCATCGCGGTGTTGGGGGCGACGCTTTGCTCGTTCGTCTACCTCGTTGCGCAGATCCAGGGTGTGGGGCTGGTGGTCACGCGTTTTATCGGCGTCGAGTTTTCGGTGGGCGTGTTCTTCGGGCTGGCGGGCATTCTGGTGTGTTCGTTCCTGGGCGGGATGCGTGCCGTGACCTGGACCCAGGTCGCGCAGTACATCATCATGATCGTGTCGTTCCTGGGCGTGGTGTCGATCATCGGGTGGCATCGGTATCACGATCCGGTGCCGCAGTTGTCGACGGGCCGCCTGCTGCAGCAGATCGAGAAAGAGGAGCGGCGTATCGCGCACGACCCTGCCGAGCAGCGCGTGCGCGACCAGTTCCTGAGCGAGGCGCAGGCGCTGCAGGAGCGTATCTCGCAGTTGCCGCAGTCGTTCGACCATGCGCGCGAGGCACTGAACACGCAGCTCAAGCTTGCACGCGAACGCAATGCGCCACTGCGCGAGATCAAGGCGCTGGAGCGCCAGCGCGAAGAGTTTCCGCCCGATGCGGCCACCGCGTCGATCCTCTGGAACGAGCAGCGCGAAGACGCGCTGGCGCGCAGCCGTATAGGGCCGCCATCCACCGAGCCATTCCCGTCGGCGTCGGAAAACGAGCGCGGCACCGAGCGGCTGAACTTCGTGCTGCTGGTGTTTTGCCTGATGGTTGGCACGGCGAGCCTGCCGCACATCCTCACGCGCTTTCACACCACGCCGTCGGTGCGTGAGACGCGCAACTCGGTGAGCTGGACACTCGTCTTCGTGGTGCTGCTGTATGTGTCGGCACCGGCGCTGGCGGCGCTCGTCAAGCTTGATCTGCTGCAGCATCTTGTGGGGGCGCCGTTTGCCGACCTGCCACAGTGGATCGTGCCGTGGCGCAAGGTCGACCCGCCCGTGTTTGCGCTGCATGACATCAACGGTGACGGCATCGTGCAGTGGGCCGAGGTGATGATGCAACCGGACATGATCGTGCTGGCCGCGCCCGAGATTGCCGGGCTGCCCTACGTGTTGTCCGGCCTGATTGCGGCGGGTGCGCTGGCGGCGGCGCTGTCGACCGCCGATGGTCTGCTGCTGACCATCGCCAATGCGCTCTCGCACGATGTGTACTTCCACATGATCGACAACACGGCCAGCCACCAGCGGCGCGTGACGAGCGCCAAGGTAGTGTTGCTGGGCGTGGCTTTGCTGGCCGCCTATGTGACGTCGTTGAAGCCGGGCAACATCCTCTTCCTGGTCGGGGCGGCCTTTTCATTGGCGGCGTCGTGCTTCTTTCCGGTATTGGTGCTGGGCGTGTTCTGGAAGCGCACCAATCGTGCCGGGGCCATCGCGGGCATGCTGACGGGGCTGGCCGTGAGCGTGTACTACATCATCGCCAATTACCCGTTCTTCACGCGCATGACGGGCCTGCTTGGCCAGCCGTGGTTTGGTGTCGACCCCATTGCCTCGGGTGCGTTCGGCGTGCCAGCGGGGTTTGTCGCGGCGATTGTCGTGAGCCTGCTGACCAAGCCGAACCGGCCGGTGGTCGATAAACTCGTCGGCTACCTTCGCGATCCGCTGTAAAAAAACCGGCTCCCGACGAGCCGGCAAAGGGCAGGGCCGAAGTGTGGGGCTTCGGCCCCGGGGCTGGCCTCTCCCGCCAGCCCACATCGCGAGTGGCGGCAGCGCGGCGAAGTGGCGCGCCTCAGTCCGGTAACGGATTCATTTGCGGCTTGTCGTTCGATAGCGTCTGGATGGCCCGCTCAAGCGGCGCCGCACTGACGCTGACTTCGCCTGCAAAGGGCCGGTCCACGGCTAGCACAAAAAAGAACGCCAGGCCCAGCGTGGCCGCCCACACCACCACCAGCGCCATGTGAAAGCGCGTGGCCGGCAGCGCATAGAGCAGCACCAGCGACAAGCCGCTGGCGATCAACATCACGCCCCACAGCGTGCCGGGCATGGCGGCTTCCAGGTTCTGCACGCGTTTCTCGCGGTACTTCACCATCTCGTTGACGCGGGCGAGCACTTCGATCAGCAACACGCGCTCGCGGTCGTCACGCGGCGTGATGCGGTTGGCCGTGGCGAACATGCTGTTGAATGCGACTTCCGTACCGGCATCCGGGCGCGCTTGCTGCTGCATGCTCGGCCATTCGTCGTGGACGACGCGGTCCAGATACATGATCAACTCGCGCCGCGCGGCAGCAGCGCTCGGGTGCGAGAACGCCGAAAGGTCGCGGGCAAGTTCCGTGGCGCACGCAGCTTCGGCGGCCACGATGTCCGCGGCGGCTTGATAGGCGCCCCACACCGAGATGGCCGAGAACGCGACCAGCAACGAGTTGATGGTGATGACGGCCGTCATCATGGCGATGGTCATGTTGCGTTGTTCGGCGTCGAGCGTGACCGGAAAAATGCGGCGGAACAGCGCGTAGCCGGCCAACGCCACGAGGAGCGTCGCGAACACGATGACTGTGCCCATTGCCCATGCGGGGATGTTGTAGAGGAACAGCATGAGGTCACTCCTTGGAAGTGCCGCCGGCCGAGAGAGAGGGCGGCGGGGCGGCCGCGGGGTCGCTGGCGGCGAGCATGGCGCGCGTGAAGTCGGCCAGGCGTTTGCGCATCGCCTCGGGAGAGGCAGTGCCGTCGAGCGATTGCTGCAGATCGATCAGGTTGGCGGCGAGTTCGCTTTGCCACTGCGTGCGCTCGCTGGCGGCGCGGGCGCGGTAGGCCTGAATGGCGGCGTCGGCATCGGCCGATCGATCGCCGCGTACGAGTGTTTCGAGCGCGTCCACCAGCCGCTGAAGCAGCCGGTGCACAGCGGTGGCAGAGAAGCCGCCCAGCATGGCAAGCGCCGGTTTGCCGAAGCTGTGCATGCTGCCCTGGTCGAACAACTGCGCCGGCAGCATTTCGACGAGGATCAGCCCCGCAATCACGCCGAGGATCAACCGTGCGCCGTAAGAGGCGTCGTACTTCGGGTCGTACGTGGACGCGGCCACATAGCGATGCGCCTGAAACAGCGTGGCAAACGACGCGCCCAACCCCGCGCAGAACAGCAGGAACAGCGTGTTCCATAGCAGGGGCGCGCCGTCCGAATCCAGGAAGCCCCGGTCGATGTTCGCGCTCGACACGTCGGGCGACATGCCGGTGGCAATCACTGCGACCAGGAAGACGATCGCGGCGCCGGTCAGCAGCCGGATCAACGGTACAGGACCAAGCCACGCGAATGGATGAGCGCTGCGATGCTGCGCGTCGAGCAGCGTGACGGCCTGCGGCGTGGCCGGTGCAATGGCGGCTGCAAGCTTGCGGTGGATGGCCGCCAACGCGTGGTGCGGCGCAGCATGCGCCGGCATCTGGCCGTCGATGAGCGCGCCGAGCTGTGCGATGAGTTCCGGCGCGACCGGCAGGCCGTGGTGCAGGGCATAGCGCGCCATGGCCTCGCACTCTTCACGCAGTTGTTCAGCGAGGGCCGGAGCGGGTTGCGGCTGCGCTTGCGGTTGCGGCACCGCGCGCGGCCGCAGCCAGTGAGAGAGGGCGAGCGGGATCATGCGGGCCTTCCGCTACTGACTGGCTTGTGTGGCATGGCGGCGCCGAACAGGCTGCGCCGCAAGTCTGAGGTCTTTGCTTGCATGGTGGCCTTCGTCGGCAGGGCGGGCCGTGCGCGGCCCCGGCTTGCTCCGTCGCGGGTGTTGAACGGGGCAAGTTCACTTTGCGTCGCGCGTGCAGGTCCGCCAATGCAGCGGAAGTCACGAACGACGGCCTAACGAAAGACACAGGAAATAAAAGAGAAAACGCCCGCGGCCTTTCGGCAGCGGGCGCAATGACAGCTTGGAGATGACGGTTGCTACGGTGACTGTGCCGCGATCAGGCGTGTGCGGCGTGCGGATCGACGCGGAAGAACGACATCGTAGCGTTCAGCTCCTGCCCCTGGTCCTGCAGCGATTGCGATGCGGCGGCGGCCTCTTCCACCAGCGCTGCATTGCGCTGCGTGACTTCATCCATTTGCGAGATCGCCTGGTTGACCTGTTCGATGCCGCGCTTCTGCTCGACCGATGCAGCGGCAATCTCTTCCATGATGTGCGTGACGCGGGCCACGGCTTGCGTGACCTCCGTCATCGTCTCGCCGGCTTCTCCGGCCAGCGTGGAGCCGTCGTGAATGCGCTCCACCGACGAGGCGATCAGTTCCTTGATCTCCTTGGCGGCCGTTGACGAACGCTGCGCCAGGCTGCGCACTTCGCTGGCGACCACCGCAAAGCCGCGGCCCTGCTCGCCTGCACGTGCGGCTTCCACGGCGGCGTTCAACGCGAGGATGTTGGTCTGAAACGCAATGCCTTCGATGATGCCCGTGATGTCGGCGATCTTGCTCGAACGGTCGCTGATGTCCTGCATGGTGGACACGACCTGGCTGACGACCGTGCTGCCCTTGAGCGCCACCTCCGACGCGGTGGAGGCGAGCGCGGTGGCGTGCTGGGCGTTCTCGGCGTTCTGCTTCACGGTGGACGTCAGCTCTTCCATGCTGGCGGCTGTTTCCTGCAGCGACGACGCCTGGGCTTCCGTGCGCTGGCTCAGGTCGGCATTGCCGGCGGCAATCTGCTTGGCTGCACCGGCAACGCTGCTGCTGCTGTCGCGCACCTTGTCCACGATCTCGGTCAGGCGGCCATTCATGTCACGCAGGGCGGAGAGCAGGCGGCTCGTCTCATCCTTGCCGCGCACCTCGATGCGGCTGCTCAGATCGCCGCGTGCCACCGTCTGGGCGACGTTCACGGCGGTGCGGATCGGCTGCGTGATCGAGCGCGTGATGACCATGCCGGCGATCACTGCCAGCAGCACCGCGCCGATCGACAGGCCGGCCAGCAGGTTGCGCTGCATGACGTACTGCGCCTCATATGCCTGCACGAGCTGTTCCTGGCGCTCGTGCGTGTAGGTGGCGTACGCGTCGGTGGTCTTGATGAGCGCTGCCAGCAGCGGGCGGCACTCGTTGTCCATCTTCTGGACGGCTTCGTCGCGTTTGCCGGCCAGTGCCAGCCCGACGATGTCGGTCGCCACAGGGCCGTACTGTGCTTCCACGCGGTTGATGTCTTCCACCAGCGTACGGGCGCGGTCGGTTACGTCCTTGGCGCCCGCAATCATGTCGTTGAGCTGCTTGAGCTTGTTCTTCACATCGTCGTGCGCACGAAAGACGTCAGCCTTCTCCAGATCCAGGTCTTGTTGCGTGACCACGAGTACCAGGTTGCGTGCGGCAATGGCGCGGCGATCCACCGCCGTGCGCACGTCGTTCGCGACGTCTGCGCGGGCGCTGATGCCGTGCACGTAGTTCGAGAATCCTTCGGTCGATTCGGACAGTGCCCGCAACGACATGCCCGACACGACGACAACAATGGCTGCCAGCACGCCAAAACCCGTGGTCAGCTTGGCTTTGATGGTCATCTGAGAAAGGTTCACAGCGTTCTCCGGTTTGCTGAATGACTTGAGATGTGGTCGAGCACCGGAGCGGCTTGAGAAAGACGGTCGACGACCACGTTTGTTATATGCAAGGTGCTGCTTACTTGAGAAAGATGCAGGTTATGTCATGGCGTGACCGATTTGTCTTCGTTGAATTTTCCGGTCTCCACAGGGTTATCGGCATTAAAAAGATAATCCTGAATAACTTTCTTATGCGCGTTTTCACTTAATGCAATTGAGGGGCCTTGTTTTGCCAGTGAAACCTTTTCTGGAAAGGGTTGGGCCGCCATCATTCCGAATGGTGTGGGCGGTTATGCAAAATGTGTGGCGCCAAGGTTTTCCTACCCTATTCGCGTTACCTGGAGTCAGCTATCGCTATTTTCTCTGCATCGTTTGCCATGCGTGGTTTTACCTATGTATTTAGCTGGCTACCTATTTTTGTGGTGTCGGGTGTCTAAAGAAAACGGCCCGCCGAAGCGGGCCGTACGATTGCCACGAAGCGGGGTGTCGCTACAGCGCGGTGGCTGGTACCACGGGCAGGACCACCTTGGACGGATGCGCCGCATCGCTATAGACCGTCAGGACGCCGACGAGCGAGTTGAGCAGCGTGGGTAGTGGCGGCACACCTTGCGGCAGGTTGCTCGCGCCCACGGCCACCCGCAGCTTGTGGCCCTTGGCGATGAGCGCGCTGGTCGGGAACACCTCGATCGGCACCATCACGGCCTGGCCCGGCATGAGCGCCTGAACGGAGCCTGGGGTGAACGGATGCCATGGCTGGATCGACAGGCCGTTCATCGTGCGCGAACGGCTGGCGTCCACCGCGCGCAGCGAGGCCGTCTGGAGGCCATCGGTGAGTGGCGTGACGTTGCCTGCCGCGTCCACGTCGTCAATGCGTACCGAGACGCCGGCGTCCAGCGCGGTGGTGGAGATCCACATATCCGCTTCAATCGGCCCGTTGAGGTAGACATCGGCCGGCATGGGCGGCGTTTCGAACTTCACATCGGCGGCTTCGGCAAGGGTGTCGTCGGTCTGGCACGGTAGCGGGATGAAGCCCGTCAAACCAGCCGTCCATTGCGACAGGCTGATCGAGCACGCGCCGTTCAGCGGCTGCTGCGCGACCTTGTTCGACGCTTCGTTGGCGGCCGGCGCGGTGGTCGACAGACTTTTGTCGCCGCGCAGGAAGAGCTGCTGCGCCTGCACCTGCGGATGCGGCCAGTCTGTGGCGGTGGCGTAGTGGCCGAGGCCGGTCACGTATTGCGTGACGTTGGGCAGCGCATCGGCGCCCACGTTCATGCCTTTGACGTACTGGTCGAACCATTGCAACTGAATGTGGTTCAGCGGCGGCACGCCATCGACCGGCAAACCGCTGCCCAACGCGGCCTGCAGATGCGTCCACGGGCCGATCAGCAACTTGGCCGGCGCCTGCGTCTTGATGCTCTCGTACGTGAGCGGCTCGCTGCGCTGGAAGAGATCGTGCAAGCCGCCCACCACGAAGGTCGGCACCTTGATCCTGTCGTCGTTTTCCAGTGGCGAGCGCGTCGCCCAGAACGCGCCGTCATACGCGGTGGCCGGTGTGCCAAGCAGTGCCTGCAACATGGTCGGCAGCTGGAACGTCGTGACCGCAGACACCAGATGTTGCAGCACGGCTGGCAGACCGATGGACGGGTCTGTCACCAGCGTCGGATCGGTCAGGCTCAGCACCGACACCAGCCCGAACCACGCCGGGATGAACGTGAGATTCGTCTGCCCACCGGTGAAGACGATGTCGCGGTAGCCATCGCCAATCGGCACGATGGGGAAGGCCGCCTTGACCGCCGGATGGTTCTGCGCCGCCGTGATGACCGTCGTGATGCCGAGGTACGACACGCCGTACAGGCCGATGGCGCCGTTGCTCCACGCTTGTTGCGTCACCCAGTCGACCACGTGGCCATAGTCGCTTTGCTCATCGGCGCCGAAGGCGTCCCATGTGCCTTGCGACTGGCCGGTGCCGCGCACGTCCACCACCACCGTCGCGTAGCCGTGCTGGACGATGTACGGATCGGCCGCGCCCAGCGCAGCACCGATCGAGGCTTCGTATTGCGCGTTGCCGCCGTTGTACGAGGTTTGCACGAGCACTGTCGGAAAGGAGCCCGTTGCGGCGTTGCCGGATGCGTCGGCGGGCAGCGTCACATATGCGGCGAGCTTCGTGCCGTCGGGCATCGAGATGTATTGCGTGGCTTGCCGGGCGACGCCCGCGTAGAGCACGGGCGGGTTGTAGTCGACCCACTTGGCGCCAGCGTTGCTCGTGATGGACGTGCCCGGCTGCGCGGGCGTGGCGCGCGTACCGAGCGTGGTCCAGTTGACTGCGGCCGGCTGTACCGGCGGTGTTGGCTGCGTGGTGGTGTTTGAATCTGCGCGGATGCTGTTGGCGACAGTCGAGCCATCATTGCCGCCGCAGCCCGAGAGCGAAAGCGCCGCGCACAGCAGTGCCGACATCAGCATGCGGCCGCGCCGCACACGTAGGGTGCCCATTTGCATGGGGTGTCTCCTCTTGAATGCTTTTGTTGTGTGGGGGGAATGGCCAGCGCGCCGAGGGTGGCGGCATGCGGCCGATCGCTTCCGGTTCAGAAGCGAAGCAAGCGAAGAGGCCGGCGCAGAAGAGGGGTGGGTGACACGACCGACCGCGCGCCAGCGGGCTTGGGCGCACGGATAAAGCACCAAGCATGCCCACCGCCCGTCACCACGCAGATGGCGTTGTACGGCGATATGGCACGTGTGTGGGGGCCCGGAACACCGCCCGCGTTACGTAACGTTCCGCGTAACGAGCCGCCTGACGCAGCGGTTTTCAGATGAGAATTTCGCACCCCACCGACGTAGGGATGCTCCCCGCAAAGCGCCGCCAACAGGGTGTTTCAAACAGATCAAAACAACAACGCACGCATGCAACACGCGCGCATTGAGCGGCTCATGGGTGTTGGCATGGACGTTGCATATTCAGGCTGCACGCCCGGCACAGGGCGCCATACGAAGAGCGCAACAACAGCACAGACCGCAAGGGGGCCATCATGAATCGCAACATTCAAGACGTCGAGATTGCCGCTGCCATCGACTCGGACCTGCTCCGCCGCCGCGAGCAGTTTGCCGGTCAGCCCGCCGCGTGGCGGGTCTGGTCGGAGGCCGCGCACGTTGCCACATTGAATGAACGCGCACGCAACGCGTTTATCGAGCACGTTGCCAATAGCCGTGGTGCCGATATCGCCCTGCGCCTGCTGCTGAAAGCGCAGTCGATTCGCGATCAGGTTGCGCAGACGCTGATGACGAATGAGACACAAGCCACGCTGCATTGAGTTACGCGAGGGGATGCCGACCAGGTAAGTTGAGTCGGCGGTGGGATGCAAAAGGCCTTGTCGGGAGACCGGGCCTTTTGTTCGTGAGGGAAACTTGGCGAGACCGTGCAGTGTGCTACAATCGAGGGCTTCGGAGAGATGGATGAGTGGTTTAAGTCGCACGCCTGGAAAGCGTGTATAGGTTAATAACCTATCGGGGGTTCGAATCCCCCTCTCTCCGCCAGGAATCCAAGGCCCGAGTGCGCAAGTGCTCGGGCCTTTTTGCATTCGCCGATGTTGCCATGTCGAGGTGGACCACTATTGCTGACCTCAGCCGTTTGAACGTACGCTTGGCCAGCAAAAAAGAATCACAACACAAGGAGACCACCGCCCCATGGAACTGGACGTCAACCACAAGCCGGTCAGCGTTGATTGCGACCCGGCCACGCCGCTACTGTGGGTGCTGCGTGATCACCTGAACCTGACCGGTACGAAGTTCGGCTGCGGCGTCGCGGCGTGCGGCGCATGCACCGTACACGTGGACGGCGCGGCCGTGCGGTCGTGCGTGCTGCCGGTGGCGGCTGTGGCCGGCAAGCACATCACCACCATCGAAGGACTTGCCGGCGGCGGGGGCAAACGCCACGCGCTGCAGCAAGCCTGGATTGACGAGCAGGTGCCCCAGTGCGGCTACTGCCAGTCCGGCATGCTCATGGCCGCGGCGGACTTGCTGGCCCAACACCCTGACCCGACGGATGCCGACATCGACGCGGCCGTGACCAACATCTGCCGTTGTGGCACATATCCGCGCATGCGCGCCGCTATCAAGCGCGCTGCCAAGGCGTTGCGGGAGGGCCGCGCATGAACGCGAAGACTACAAAACCGCGCAGCGGACGCCGCCGTTTCCTGCTCGGCGCACTCGGCATTGGTGGCGCACTGGTAGTCGGTTGGGGTGTGATGCCGCCGCGCAGCCGCGTGGGCGATCCGGGCATTTTCCCCGAGCACAACGGCGAGATTGCCCTCAACGGCTGGATCAAGATCACGCCCGAAGGCAACGTCGTGCTTGCCATGCCGCGCGTGGAGATGGGCCAGGGCATCCACACTGCGCTGTCGATGCTGGCAGCCGAAGAGCTGGACATTCCGCTCGCGCGCGTGCGCATCGAAAGCTCGCCGGTGGAACGCATCTACGGCAACGTCGTCGCCATGGGCGACAGCTCGCTGCCGCTGCATCCTGATAGCGCTGACAAGACGTGGGCGCGCGCACTGCACTGGATCATGGCCAAGAGCGCGCGCGAGATCGGCCTCATCATTACCGGCGGCAGCAGCAGCACCGCCGATGGCTGGCAGCCCGTGCGCGAGGCCGCCGCCACGGCGCGTGCGGCGCTGGTGGAAGCCGCGGCGCGCGAATGGAATGCGCCAGTTGCGCAAGTCAGCATCCGCGAAGGCCAGTTGATCGGCCCCGGCGGCAAGCAGTCCACGTTTGGCGAGATGGCCAAGTCGGCGCGTGGTCTCTCTGCGCCGTCCAACGTGACGCTCAAGCCGGCCTCGCAATTCCAGTTGATCGGCAAACCGGCGCCGCGCAACGATCTCGCCGCGAAGACGGATGGCAGCGCGCGATTCGCCATCGACACGCGCCTGCCCGGCATGTTGTATGCCGCTGTCGTGATGTGTCCGGTGTTTGGCGGCAAGCTCAAGACGTTTCAATCGAAAGCGGCGCTTGGCATGCCGGGCGTGCATTACGTGGTGCCGTTCGAGGGCACAGGCGGCGGCGCTCCCGGCGTGGCGGTGGTGGCAGACCATTACTGGCAGGCCCGGCAGGCGCTGGCAACACTCGAACCCGTGTGGGACAACGGCCCGCATGCCAAGCTCGATTCCGCGGGCATTCGGCAGCAGCTTGTCAGCGCCCTCGACAGTGACAAGGGCGGCTTCACGTATCGATCGATGGGCGACGGCCTGAAAGCCTTCGACAAGGCTGATGGCGCCACCCTCGTCGAGGCCGAATACAGCGCGCCGTATCTCGCGCACGCCACGATGGAACCGATTAACTGCACCGCGCAGGTGACGCCGGAAGGCGTGCATCTCTGGGCGCCCACGCAGGTCGCCACGCTGGCGCAGCTGGTGGCGGCGCGTGCGGCAGGTGTCAGCGGCGACAAGGTGCAGATCGATATCCCGTTCATCGGCGGCGGTTTCGGGCGGCGGCTGGAATCGGATTTCATCGGTCAGGCCGTCACCATCGCCACCAAGACCGACGGCAAGCCCGTGCAGGTCATCTGGTCGCGCGAAGAAGACGTCCGCCACGACTTCTATCGCCCGCACGCCATCGCCCGGCTCAAGGCGCGTGTCGAGAACGGCAAGGTCACCGCGATTGCCTCGCGCAGCGCCGGCCAATCGATTCTCGCGGGCGAACTGGACCGTCTGTTCGGTGCGCCGTCAGTGGGCATCGATCGCTACACCGCTGAAGGCCTGTTCGACCTGCCGTACGAAATCGAGCACGAGCACATCGCGCACCTGGCAGTCGATCTGCCGGTTCCCGTAGGCTTCTGGCGCAGCGTGGGGCATTCGTACAACGGGTTCTTCATGGAGGGCTTTCTCAACGAGGTGGCGGCCGCGGCCAAGCTTGACCCGTTGGCGATGCGGCGTGACTTGCTGAAGGACCATCCGCGCGAGCTGAAGGTGCTGGACACGGCAGCGCAGGCCGCCGGCTGGGGGCAGCCGCTGGCACCAGCCGCTGACGGCGCACCGCGTGCGCGCGGCATTGCGCTGCACCCGAGCTTCGGCTCCGTGGTCGCGCAGGTGGTGGAGGTGTCGATGAAAGACGGCAAGCCACGCGTGCATCGCGTTGTGTGCGCAGTCGATTGCGGCACGGTGGTCAACCCGGGCATCGTTGCGCAGCAGATGGAAAGCGCGGTCATCTTTGGCCTGACGGCGGCGCTGTATGGCCGGATCGACATCAAGGACGGCCAGGTCGTGCAGTCGAACTTCCCCGATTACCCGGCGCTCAAGATGGCAGAGACGCCCGTCATCGAAACGCACATCGTACCCAGCACGGCAGAACCCAGCGGCATGGGCGAGGTGGGTGTGCCGCCAATCGGGCCGGCCGTGGCCCATGCCGTGGCGCAGTTGACGGGCAAACCGGTGAGGCAGTTGCCAATGGCGTGACGCCGCTGCGCTGAAATGAAAAAGCCGCAGGTGTGCGCCTGCGGCTTTTTCTTTGGAGCGATGCCGCCTGGCTCAGGCCGCGTCCGGAAACACGGGTTCGCCCAGATTCAGCATCAGTCGATTCGCCCACGCAAAGATGGCCACGGCGTGTATCAGGTCGAGAATCTCCGCGTCGGTCAGGCCAGCGGCCTTGAGGGGCTGCAGGTCTTCGCCGCGCAAGTGCCCTGGGTGCAATGTCAGGTCGATCGAGAACAGCACGATGGCACGTTCACGCGCGTTCGTGCCTGCGATGTGCGGGTCTTCAAAGACTTGCTTGATCACATCGTTGCGCTTGGCCAACTGCTCGAAGCGCTGTGCGTGGACGGATGCGCAATACACGCAGCCGTTGACGCGCGAAACCACCGCGCTGGCGAGTTCGCGCTCGGCACGCGACAGTCCGCCGGGCGCATACATGATCGCGTTGAATGCCGCCGACCGCTGACGCAGGATCTCGGGCTGGTGAACGAGAAACCGGTAGTAGTCCGACGTTTTCGCCTTCGGATGGCTTTCTTCCAGCACGGCGATCTGCTCGGGCGTGGCGCGGTCGAGGTCGACCACATCCAGCCACGCTTGCCATTCAAGCGATTCGTTGGTGAAGCCGTGTGCGCGGATGATCTCGGTCATGCTGCGGTCTCCGTGGAAGCGGTGGCGCTGCCGCTGCCGGCGGCTTCGCGGAGGGCGCGCAAGCCGGCGACGAGCCGCGTCTGATACGACAGGAAAGCGATGAGCTGCGCGAGCGTCACGACGTCGGCCGTGGCGAGGCCCGCGGCGGGCAGGCGCAACAGCGCATCGCGGTCGCCCTCGATGGGGCGCTCGACGAGCGTGCGCGTGAAGGTGAGGATGGCGCGCAGGCGTGCGTCGGTCAGCGTGTCGATATCGCCGTGGTCGACGGCTTGCAACGCATCTGCGTCGACCGGCGTATTCGCGAGGCGTGCGCGGTAGTGTTCGGCCAGTTCAGCCGCCGGTGTCAGGCGGCAGGCGTACAGCGCCACGAGCAGGCGTTCGCCCAACGTAAGGCCGGGCGGGTCTGCGTCGAACAATGCGTTGTAGCTGCCCTGTGTGGCCGTTGCCACCTTTTCGCGGGCATGGCGTAGCGCATGCGTGGGGTTGCCGTCGTCCAGGCCGGCAATCTGGTCGACCACATCGTGTGCGGGCGTGAAATCCATCGATGAAAGACTCCGGGAATCGGGTACGGACGCGCCGCGCGCGGCCACCGCGCTGGCGAGGAAGCGAAGCACTGCTGCCCATGACTGGGCGTCGGCGCGGGCGTTGGCGCGCGGCTCGCCGCCCCCGGTGCTGATGCGGCCCGACACCGGGTGCGCATAGACGAGCTGCGTGGTCGGCACGTATGGGAAGACGATGGCGTGACCCGCGCCTTCGTAATCGAAATGTTGGACGGGGTAGGGGTGGCGTACCTCGGCTAGTTTGGCGGTCACCATGCGCGAGTAGTCGCTCGAGGGCCACGAGCCGTCATCGGTGGCGGAGAGCAGCAGCACCGGTCCACGCGCGCGCTCAATGCGGATGCGCGCACGTGCCACGGCATCGGCATCCTGCAGCGCGGTGCGGATGGCGCGCTCGTGGCGATGCGGCGCGGGGCCTTCGTCGAACGGTGCCCAGGTCGCCGTGCGGTTGCCTTCCCACAGATGCGGCAGCGGCTGACCTCGATACAGCCACGTGGGGCCTTCGCGGCCGACAGCGGGGTCGGCGGCGTTCTGCCCGCTGTGCACGACGGCGCCCGGCACGTAACCGATGACCGCAGATACCGCCTCAGGGAATGTCGCGCCCAGCAGCAATGCCAGTTCACCCCCGCGCGACTGGCCGCTCACGGCAACGAAGTCGTGCAGCGGCTCCACGCGTTTGCGCAGCCAGGCAAGCGCGCGCTCGAAATATTCCAGCGGCGTATTCGAGATGTAGTCCGGCAGCCCCGGCGCCTTGAAGTACGCCAGCGCAAAGGCGGCATAACCGTGCGAGGCATACAGCGCCGCGCGCGGCTCGTTGATGCCACCGCCCGAGCCGTTGAGGATGAGCACGGCCGGGCGCGGGCCCGGGTGCGCATACGGATCGGGCAGGTATAGCGTACCGACCAGACCATCGTCGCGCACATCGTGGCGCGTCACCCCCGGCGCGGCCAGCCGTTGCACGAAGCTCGCGTGGACCGACTCGCCGTTGGCCGTGGCCGTCAGCGTGGTCGTCAACGGCTCTGCGACTGGCTGTGGAAACACCTCGCGTGCCTTGCCGTCTTCCGGGCGCTGGCTCCAGACGATGCCCATCGCGCTGACGCCGGCGTAGTCGCCGGAGACGGGCGCGTCGCGCGTCAGGTCCACGGTGCCTTGCGCATCGGCGACGAACGCGGCGCGGCTGTGCCACAGCACATCATTGCCGCGACGCGTTTGCGCGACGATGCCGACTTGTGTGCCAGGCGCGAGCCCCGTCACGACGATGCCGCGCGATACGTCGATCAGGTCATCCGCCGGCGTCACGCTGAGCGCGAAGGTTCCCATGGCGCTTACTTGCCGTCCTTGGTGACCATCTGGGCCGCGGTGCGATCGCTCGTCATCGGCGTCACCTTCAGGCCCTTCTTGGCGGCCCACACGTTCTGGTAGTGGTACAGCGGCATCACGCCCACGTCATCCGAGACCAGCTTGACCGAGTGGCGCAGGATGGCCGCGCGCTTTTCCACGTTGAATTCCTCGGTGGAGGCGTTCAACGCGTTGTCGACAGCCGCGTTGCTGTAGTGGCCCCAGTTGGATGCGCCCAGACCCTTCTTGGTATCGACGGTGGCCAGCACGTTGACAAGCGCGTAGCTTGCTTCGCCCGTGCCGTTGCCCCACGCCAGCATGCTCATCGCATATTCATTCTTGTTGGCGCGGCCCGAGTAGACCGACCAGGGCACCACTTCCACGCGCGCCTTCACGCCGATGCGCGTCCAGAACTGCGCCACCGCCTGCGCCGTTTCGGGGCCTTGCGGGTAGCGATCATTCGGCACGTGCATCACGAGGTTGAAGCCCTGCGGAAAGCCCGCATCGGCCAGCAGCTTCTTGGCCTGCGCCGGGTCGTAGGCGATATCCTTCACGTCGGGGTTGTAGCCGTACGTGTTCGACGGCATCCACTGGTTGGCGACAGTGGCGGCGCCTTGCAGGATGCGGTCGACAATGGCCTTGCGGTCGATGGCCAGCGACAGCGCACGGCGCACGCGCACATCCAGCAGCGGATTGTTCGGCAGCGGCTTGCCGTCGTTGCCGGTGACGTAATCGTTCGGCCCCTTGCGGAAGCTCGGTTGCAACAGCATCACACGCAAGCCCGGATAGGAAAACACCTTCACGTTGGGCGACTGGCGCAGGCGCGCCAGGTCAGACACCGACACCTTGTCGATGACATCCACCTCGCCTGAGAGCAGGTTGGCCGTGCGCGCGGCAGCATTGTTGATGTAGCGGTAGTTGACCTTCTCCCAGAGCTGTTTGCCGCCCCAGTAGTTGTCGTTGCGCGCCATCACCACGCGATCGCCCGGCACATACGAGACGAACTTGTAGGGGCCGGTGCCCACCACGGCGCGGCCCGCGTTGTAGTCCTCAGTCGACGACTTCTCACCCACATGCTTGCTGACGATGTGCACGGACGCGAGGTTCAGCGGCAAGTCCGGGTTCGGGATGTTCGTCTTGATGATCAGCGTCAGCGGGTCTTTGGCCGTGACGGACTCCACCGTGCGCAGATAGCCCGCGAACGTTGCCACGCTGCCCGGCACGCTGCGCGCGCGCTGGTACGAGAAGATGACGTCATCCGCCGTGAACGGCTGGCCGTCGTGCCATTTCACGTTCGGGCGCAGCTTGAATTCCCACGTCTTCGGGTCCAGCGTCCTCCACGACAGCGCCAGGCCGGGCTGCAGCTGGTTCCACTTGTTCTCGACCAGCAGATCCCAGAAGTGCACGTCGACGGAGCGGTCGCCTGCGTGATTGTTCAACTGCGGGTCGAGCGACGACAGCGGATCGGCAAAGGCAATGTTCAGCGTCTGCGCGCCGGCAGCGCCGGCAGCGGCAAACAGCGCGACGGCAAGCGACGAGGCTAGGAGGCGTTTCACGTGGGTTCCCTTTTTCCTGTTTTTGGAATCGTTGGCTTATTGAATGTCGTTCAGGTCGCGTCGTTCAGGTGGCACGCGCTGATGTGGTTGACCGCAATGCCGCGCAGCGTCGGCGTCTCGGTCTTGCAGCGGGGCATGGCGTGCGGGCAGCGTGGGTGGAAATGGCAGCCCGTGGGCGGATGCAGCGGACTCGGCATCTCGCCCTGAATGGCGGTGAACGTCTTGTGACGGGCCGACAGGCGCGGAATCTCCGCCAGCAAGGTCTGCGTGTAAGGATGGTTCGGGCGGCGGAAGACTTCCTCCGCAGGGGCGGATTCCACCACGCGGCCGAGGTACATGATCACCACCCGGTCGGACAGGTGCTCCACCACGCCCAGGTCGTGGCTGATGAACAGGTAGGTCAGGTTGAGCTGCTCGCGCAGGTCCATGAACAGGTTCAGGATCTGCGCCTGGATCGACACGTCCAACGCTGCCACCGCTTCGTCGCAAACCAGCATCGAGGGCTGCACGGCCAGCGCACGCGCAATGCCGATGCGCTGGCGCTGGCCGCCGCTGAACTGATGCGGGTAGCGGTCGCGCAGGGCGGGGTCCAGGCCGGCGCGTTGCATCTGCGCGGCCACATAATCGGCAAAGTCGGCGCGGTCGGTCAGGCCATGCACGCGCGCCGCTTCGCCAACGATTTCTTCCACGCGCAGGCGGGGGTTGAGGCTGGCGTATGGGTCCTGGAAGATCATCTGGATCTTCAGGCGGGCCGCGCGGGCTTCGTCTGCCGTGAGCATGTCGATAGCCTTGCCGTCCACGCGAACCTCGCCGGCCGAGGGCGGCATCAGGCCCGCAGCAATGCGGCCGAGCGTGGATTTGCCGCAGCCCGATTCACCGACGAGGCCGACGACTTCACCGGGCTGGATCGCGAGGTCGACACCATCGACAGCACGAACGATTGCAGGCGGATGCGCCAGGCCGAAGCGCTGCAGAACGCGATCAGCGGCGCCGACTTTGCGATCGCCAAAGCGTTTGCTGACCTGCTTGAGTTCGACGAGCGGCGTGCTCATGCGACCTCCCGCGAGGAAGCGTGCTGCGCGCCCGGATGGAAGCAGCGCACGAGGCGGTCGGGTATGGGCTGCGTGATGTCCGGGCGTACGCCGCAGACCTCGGTGGCACGCGGGCAGCGCGCCGCAAACGCACAGCCCGCGGGCAGCGACAGCAGGTTCGGTGTCATCCCGGGAATCTGGCGCAGGCGCTGACCGCGCCGGTTCTCGCTGGGCAGGCTGTCGATCAGGCCCATGGTGTAGGGGTGCAGCGGGGCATCGAGCACGGCATCAACCGGACCGTGTTCGACGATGCGCCCGGCATACATCACGGCCACCTCGTCAGCCAGGCCGGCCACGACAGACAGGTCATGCGTGATCCAGATCAGCGCCGTGCCGTGCATGCGCGCGAGCTTCTGCACTTCGGACAGGATCTGCGCCTGGATGGTCACGTCCAGCGCCGTGGTCGGTTCGTCGGCAATGATCAGGTCGGGCCGATGCAGCATCGCAATGGCAATCGCCACGCGTTGGCGCATCCCGCCGGAAAGCTGATGCGGATACGCCCGCAGCCGCTCTTCGGGACTCGGAATGCCCATCAGGCCGAGCGTGTCGCGTGCATGGTCCCACGCCTGCTTGTGGCTCATGCTGCTGTGCGCGCGCACGGCCTCGATCATCTGGGCATCGATGCGCAGCACGGGGTTGAGCGTCATCATCGGGTCCTGGAAGACCATGGCGATGCGATTGCCCTGCAGCTTGCGCAGTTCGCGCGGGGCGAGCTTGGTGAGGTCGCGGCCCTGGTAGAGGATCTCGCCGCCGACCACGCGGCCGGGCGGGTCCACCAGACCCATGATGGAGAAACCGGTGACGGACTTGCCTGAGCCGGACTCGCCGACCAGCCCGAGGATGCGCCCGCGCGCGAGCGAGAACGACACATCGTCCACCGCCGGCAGCACGCCTTCACGTGTGAAGAAATGCGTGCGCAGGTTGCGGACTTCGAGTGTGGTCGCGTTGGTGGACGCCGTCATCGTTGCGCCCTCGGGTTCAGCACTTCGCGCAGGCGGTCGCCCACCAGGTTGATGGCCACCAGCGCCAGCAACAGCGCGATGCCCGGATAGAAACTGATCCAGTACTGGCCTGAGAGCATGTATTGGTATCCGTTGGAAATCAGCAGGCCCAGAGACGGCTCGGTAATCGGCACGCCCAGGCCCAGGAACGACAGCGTGGCTTCCAGCGTGATCGCGCGCGCCACCTGCAGCGTGCCCACGACGATCAGCGGCGGCAGGCAGTTCGGCAGGATGTGCTTGAGCGCAATGCGCCAGCCGGGCAGGGCGAGCGAGCGGGCGGCTTCCACGTATTCGCGGCGACGCTCGACCAGCGCTTGCCCGCGCACCGTCCGCGCGTAATACGCCCACTCCAGCACCACCAGCGTCAGCACGACATTGGTGATGCTCTTGCCCAGATAGGCGAGGATCATCATGGCCACCAGCACCGACGGGAACGACAGCAGCAGGTCGACCGTGCGCATGATGATGCTGTCGACGCGGCCACCGGCATACGCCGCAATGAGGCCGAGCAGCGTGCCGATCACCGCCGCCACGGCTGCCGAACCGATCCCCACGCCCAGGCTGATGCGCAGGCCATAGAGGATGCCTGAGTACAGGTCACGCCCCTGGCCATCGGTGCCGAGCCAGTACGTGAACGTCCCCAAGCCATTCGGCGAACCCGGTGGCAGGCGCGAATCCAGCACGTCGAGCTGCATCAGGTCATACGGATTCTGCGGCGTGATCCAGGGCGCAGCCAGCGCGGCCAGCATCAGGATCACGACCACGGCGAGCCCAAAGACGGCGGTCTTGGATGCCAGAAAATCGGACACCACGCGCCGCCACGGCGATTGCTTGCGCGGGGCGGCAACCGCGGCTGCGGTGGTGGGTTGCGGAGTTGTATTCATCATGCAGCCTCCGCGCTGTCCGCCGCACGCACGCGCGGGTCCAGCAGCCGATACAGGATGTCGACGATCAGGTTGAGCGACACGAACAGGCACACCACAACGATGAGGTACGACACGATGACCGGCCGGTCCAGCGAGTTGATGCTATCGAGAATGAGCTTGCCCGCGCCGGGCCACGCAAAGATGCTTTCCGTCACCACCGCGAAGGCGATGGTCGAGCCCAGCTCCAGGCCCAGCACCGTCACCAGCGGGATCAGCGTGTTGCGCAGCACGTGCGCCAGCACCACGCGCAGCGGTGACAGGCCCTTGGCACGCGCGAACTTCACGAAATCCAGCGGCAGCACCTCGCGCACGCCGGCAGAAGTCAGCCGCAGCACCAGCGAGAGCTTGAACAGCGACAGGTTGACCGCCGGCAGCACGAGGTGCCGCAGCCCATCGACCGTCAGCCACGACCATTCGACGCCGAACAGGCGTGCGGTTTCTCCGCGCCCGCTGGCGGGCAGCCAGCCGAGGCTCACGCTGAACGCCATGATCAGCATCAGGCCCACCCAGAACGTCGGCAATGAGAATCCCACCACGCTGCCCGTCATGAGCAGGCGCGATACCGGATGGCGCGGATACAGCCCCGCGAACAGCCCAAGCGGCACGCCGATCACCACCGCGATGATCAGCGCCGAAAACGCCAGCTCCAGCGTGGCCGGCAGGCGTTGCAGGATCAGCTGGATGGCCGGTTCGTTGTAGACGAAGCTCTTGCCGAGATTGCCATGCAGCGCGCCGTTCAGGAAGGCGAGGTACTGCTCCCACAGCGGTTTGTCGAGGCCCAGTTCGGCAATGATGCGCGCGCGGTCGATCTGGTCGATGTCCTGGCCGATCAGGATGTCGACCGGGTTGCCGATGGCGTGCAGGCCGATGAAGACGATTACCGTCATCACCAGCACGACCAGCAGCGCCTGGCCGATGCGGCGGATTAGCCAACCTGTCATCGGGCAGCCTCCTGGCTGGAAGTGGCATTCGCTTCCACGCCGGGCGGTGGGGCTGGGGTCCATTCATCGCCAAAGATTTCCGGCTCGGCGTAGGCCTGGATGGCGGCGTAGTGCGCGTCGATGTCTTCCTGGTACAGCAACCCGGCGATGCCCTGCGCCAGCCGCTTCGCACCTTCGCTGATGGCCGGGATGTCGCCCGAGACGCTGCCGTGCGTGACGGACGCGGGATAGCAGAAGCAATGCACGCGCGACAGGCCAGGCAGCGTGCCGGGCGTTTTCTCGCGAAATTCGAACGCGTGCCCGAGATCGGGTGAATCGGCGAGTTCCGCGTCTTCTTCGCCGGGGCGCGGCGTGTAGCGGTCGCGCCATTGGCGGATATGCGGTGCCAGAGCGCTGAATTCGGGGCGTGCGGCCCAATCGGTGCGAAAGCCCGTCGAGAAGATCAGGAAGTCCAGTTGGAATACGCCCTTGGTCGTGGCCACGTGCAGCACGCCGTCGTGCTCGTCCACGCCCAGAATGCCGCAGCCGAAATTGAAGCGCGCATTCGGATGCCGCGACACACGCAGCGTGCTGCCGCGCGGCGGGGGAACCTGCTCGACATTGATGTAATGACGGATGCGCCATTTCCAGGCGTCGGGCAGATATAGGTGGCCATGCACGAGCCCTGGGCTGCCCGCACCCTTGCCCTTGTTCACGCGTGGCAGGTCGGGGCGGCGGATCAGCATGTCGACGCTGGCGGCACCGGCTTCCAGTGCCGTTGCTGCCGAATCCATGGCGGATGCTCCGGCGCCGATCACGCCCACGCGCTTGCCGGCCAGCGTGCCGTAATCCATCTCGTCAGACGAATGCGCCCACCAGCGGCGCGGCAGCCGGCGCGCAAAGTCCGGCACGGATGCGCCGCCAAGCCCGTCACGGCCGGTGGCCAGCACCACGCGGCGCGCAAACACGCGCTGCGTCGGTTGGTCAGGCGCGTCGATCAGCAATTCAACGGCGCCATCCACGCGCGGGTGGATGGCCTTTACGTGGTGTTCGTTGCGAACGTCGAGCTGCAGCACGCGGCGGTACCAGCGCAGGTAGTCCATCCATTGCAAGCGTGGGATCTTGTCGAGCACCTCCCACGCATCGGTGCCGAACTGCGCTTCAAACCATGCGCGAAACGTCAACGCCGGCAGCCCGAGCGCAGGGCCGGTCAACTGCTTTGGCGAGCGCAACGTTTCCATGCGCGCCGTCGTCGCCCATGGGCCTTCGAAGCCGGCGGGCGAGCGGTCGAACACCATCACGCCGATACCGAGATGCTTGAGCGATGCCGCGGCCGCCAGGCCTGCCATGCCGCCACCGATGACGGCCACATCCAGCACGGATCGGCCCTCCAACGTGTGCGGCAGCGTCCAGTGCTTCGCGGGCAGCTCCAACCACGACAGGTCCTGGTGCAAACGGGCTTCGAGCGCTGCGAGCCCGGTCACTTGCAGCGCGTTGTCTTGCTGTGCAGCGGTCATGCGGACGCGCCTTCGGTTTCGTTGATGGATTCGCCATACAGCACCTGCAGCATGCTGGCATGGCGTGCCGGAGCGTGCAGCTTGCAGTCCGGCAGCAGGCGCTGTGCCGCGCGCGCGAGGGCGTCGGTCAATGAGGTCACCGCCGCCGACGGCCGCTTGGCCTCGGGGGTGATCACGCCAAAGAAGAAGGGAATGTCGGCGTCGATCGGGCGCACGGTCACGCCGTCGATCGGCACGCCGTAGGCCGTCACCGGCTCCAGCAACGCGACGCCCAGGCCCGCACGCACAGCGGTCAGCGCATTGAGCGAGGCGTTCGTTTCGATGAGCGAGGTTGGCTCCACGCCGGCCCTCGCCAGCGCCTGGTCCAGACGGCGGCGCAATCGATATGGGTTGTGCATCGTGATGATGGGCTGTCCCGCGCAATCGCCCAATACCACGCGCTTGCCGGCCGCCAGCGGGTCGTGTGTCTGCACAGCAGCCACGCACGCGGCTTCGCCGATCCAATGCACGGTTACGCCGCGATGCTCCAGCGGCAGGCTGCTGAGGCCAAGGTCGGCAGCGCCGGTCAGCACGGCGTGCACAACCTGTTCCGGCGAGGCGCTGCGAATCTGGATGTGTTGCGCGAGTTCCGGCTCATCGGCCAACGCAGCGGGCAGCAAGCCGGCCGCCAATGCGGACGTCGCTGCCAGGCGCAGCGGGCGTGCCTCGCCGCGCGCGATTTCTTCGGCACGGGTTCGGATCTGACGTAAGCTGATCAGCGTGTGCTCGACGTCTTCGTACAGCAGGAAACCCTGCTCCGTTGGCGAGACGCGCGGCCCCGCGCGTGTGAACAGGGCGTAGCCGATTTCGGCTTCGAGATCCTGGATGAGCCGGCTGATGGCGGGCTGCGAGCGTCCCAGCAGCTTGCCCGCCGCAGTGACACTGCCGGTCGACATGACCGCGGCAAAGGCTTCGAGTTGTCGGAGTTCCATCCGCCTGTTTGATCCCAGTCATGCATGTGGTTTGTGCATTCTGGTAGAGGCACTATGCGAATTCAAAATAGTATTTTCTTATGTACTCATGCGTTTTGCGCTGGCAACCGCTATGTCCTGCGGTGCAACCCTTGCCGAGGCAGGGTACACCGCCGTGCGGATCTATTTGACGAAGGTGCCGTTTGGCCCGATCACCGTCAGCTCGACATAGTCCGATCCCTTGCGCACGTTCGGGCCGTAGCGGACTTCCAGCCCGCCAAGGTCGATCGTGCCGGCTGATTCCAGCCCCGAGACAAAGCTGGCCCGCGTGGGTGACTTGCCCGCGCGCTTGAGCCCTTCGACCAGCACGCGCGCGGCTGCGTAGCCTTCCATCATGGCGTACGACGGCGTCACCCCCGCAGACTTCGCGCTGGACGCCAGCTCCCGTCCCAGCAACGAAGTCGAACGCACCGGCGACGGCATCACCTGCGAGATCACGACACCGCGCCCCAGCGCCCCGAGCGATTTCGCAAACGCCAGGCCGGCGTTGTTGGACAGCGCGGCAATCTGCGTCACCGTGCCTTGCTTGTTGAGCGCCTCGATCATTGCGCGCGCGGTCGTGGCTGGGCAGGCCAGGATGACCGCTTGCGGGGCGAACTTGCCCACGTCTGCCGTGGCCTTGGCGATATCCGGTTTCAGGCGGTCGACAGTGAAGATGCTGTGCGCGTCGGGCGGCAGCTTTTTCGTGGCGTTGCTGAAGCCGATCTCGGTGTCCTTGCCGAAGGTGTCATTCACGTTGACGAGCGCCAGGCGGCGCAAGCCGAGCGTGTCGAAGTAATGCACCAGCTCGGCAATCTCGGCCTGGTATTTCGCGCGCACCACGAACAGCAGCGGGTCGGGCTGATCGAAGAAGGTTGAAGCACCGGTGGACGGCGCCACCACCGGGGCGCCAAGCGGACGAGCCTCGGTCATGATCGCTTCGGTGTTTGGCGTGCCGCGCGGCAGGAAGAGGGCGAAGACCTGTTTGTCGACCAGCAGCGCATGTGCGTGTTTTTTGGAGGCGGCCGCATCAAAGCCGTCGTCTTCCGAGATCAGTTCGATCTTGCGTCCATTCACGCCGCCAGCGCGGTTCACCGCATCGAGGTAGAGCCTGGCTCCTTGCGTCATCTCCTGGACTTGCTCGCCGGCGGGCCCGGTGAAGCCCGCGGTCTGTCCGATGACGATCTTGCCATCGGTGATGCCTGGCTCGGCCATCGCCGGACCCGACGCCAGCAACAGCCCCGACAGCCATGCGCACGCGATGGCGCGCTGCAAGGCGGCATTGCAACCTGTCATGTCTCCCCCCTTTTTTCTGGGTGATTGTTTTTTGTGTGCCGAGACGGCGAAACCCATCGCAACATCGGCGGGACGATGCTAGCGGAGAAGCCCCGCGGCGCCGCCTCCGGATTTCCCTAGGGCTGCAGCATTGCCGCAACGCTGCGCGCGGGTTCCATGAAAAAAAAACCGCCGTACGAGACGGCGGCATTGGCGCGTTGCGCGAAGTGCAGATCAGTTGTTCTGCTTCGTGATCTTCGTGCCTTCGATCGACGCGCCGGCCATCAGACCTGCGTTGGTCAGGTTGAAGCCGATGATCGGTTGCTGCGCGGTGTTGGTATCGACCGCGCCGTTCACGCCGATCTTTGCCAGGGCCACGGTGGCATCCACGCCGGCTGTCCAGCCTTGGCTGTTCTGGAATTTCTGCAGCGCTTCGTCCGTCATGAACAGGATGATGAGCGCACGCGACTGCGCGCCAGCCTGGAAGCCTACTGACGCCGAGGCGATGTTGTAGTAGCCCAGCGGACGGCCACCGCCGGTACGCAGCACGCCTTCACCGTATTGGCCTCCCACCACAAAGCCGGCGTTTAGCACCGACGGGAACACCAGCACGCCCTTGGCGCGTCCCACCAGTTCACGCGAGCCGTTGGCCGTGGTGTACAGGCGCGAGAGCACCGAATCTGCCTGCGAGTTGGTGGTGGCGTGCTTGTTGGTGGACGACATCACGTCGGAGCCCTGTGCATTGGGGCTGGTCGTGGTACAGGCCGCGATCTGGGTACCGAGCAGTGCGACAGCAGCAAGCGCGGCGGCGCGGGTGACGATGGTCTGGCGGCTAATGAGGTTCTTTTTCATGGCGATCGATCTCACTGTCTTTGTTGTTGACGAGGGACACAGGCACACGCGTCCCCGCTCTGACTCGGTCCCGTGCAATGAGCATGGGTGTCAGCCAAGGAAAAGCAAGCGGCGTGCCCGCCATATCGCATAAGCGCCGGAGCGCTCAATTCCTGACATTAGGCGAGATTTGTGCCCCATGTGGCGCTTTTGCTTCACTGCTTTGTAAAAACGCAAGCCGACTGCAATGCGAGTAGCTTTTTCATGCGCAACAAAAAACCGGCGCTTCAGGCCGGTTCTTTGTGTAGAGCAGGAGAGGGGAGGGTTGGAGGTCAGATCCAGATGATCAACGCTGCCACGCCAATGATCAGGCCGAACTTCACCACGTAGTAGACCTTGCGGTTCCACGCCTTGAAGCGACGGCGGTACTGGCCCATCACCCACACATAGCGGAACAGCTTGTTGATGCCGCCGGTCTGGTCGCCCTCATCGTTGGGCGAGCTGGCGGCGGTCATGACCTTGCGGCCCAGCCATTTATTGATGCGCTGCGCCCAGCCGAACTTCATCGGGCGTTCGATATCGCAGAAGAGGATCAGGCGGTCCTTGTCGGAGGCGTTTTCGGCCCAGTGCAGATAGGTCTCGTCAAAGACCACGCCCTGGCCGTCACGCCAGCTGTGGCGCTGGCCGTCGACTTCGATGAAGCATCGGTCGTCGTTGGGCGTGGACAGGCCCAGGTGATAGCGCAGCGAGCCGGCAAACGGATCACGGTGCGGGTTCAGCTTGCCGCCCGGCGGCAGTTCGGCAAACATCGCCGCCTTCACGCTGGGCAGATCGCGCAGCAGCGCGACGGTCTGCGGGCAGAGCTGTTCGGCAGAGGGGTGATGCGCTTCATACCACTTCAGATAGAAACGCTTCCAGCCATTTTTGAAGAACGAGTTGAAGCCGGCATCGTCGTTCTTCTCGGCGGCCTTGATCTTGCGCAGGTTGATGAGCGCCAGGCCTTCGTCGCGAATCTGCGGCCACGCGGCTTGCAGTTTTTCCAGATCCGGAAAGCGCTCGACCGGCACATACGGCGTCTGCGGCACGCCCGAAAAGGCGTACATGAAGCAGTTGACCGGCGCGACCACGGCCGAGTGGTCGAACATCTGGCGCCAGAATTTCAGGCGCACCTTGCCGCGAAAGTGCACGTACAGAATGGAGCCCAGATACAGGGCCACGATAATCCACTTGATCAAGGCGATTTCCTTGCCGCACAGGGCGGTCAGCAATTGAGTGCATGCGTTGTCAGCGCAATCCGGCATTTTACCCGTGGCGGAGCCGCGCCGCGTGGACAGCCGCCAACAGTGCACCGTGGTTTGTGATGCCACGTTATCGTTTGCGCTGTCTTTGCGATAAGGAACGTCTGTGTCGATTTGTCGCGAAATGTGCGTCGCGTTCTACAATTCTGTTCTCGTCCGCCAAGTATGCTGGTCACGGACGATCACCGGAGGGAGCGATGGACGTCAAAAAACGCGACGAAGAATCCAGCGATATGCCGACCACCATTGGCATCGTGCCGGGCAATGCGGAATCGCTGGAAGCGTCCATGCGCCGTGCGCAGGAAGCGCTGTCTGCGGTCTCGGCGCGGCTGGCAAACCGGCCACCGATGCCACGGCCAGACCCTGCCACCGAGCGCTTCGTCGAAACGGACGACACCATGTCACCGGCGGAAGCGCGCGCCTTGGCCGAGCGTTGCATCGCCGGCGAGGCCGCGGAGCCGGCAAGCCTGGCGCGCGCGTTTTCCGCGTTGTTGGGACGGATCGATGGGCTGGAAGCCGACCATGCCGGCCGGCGCCGCGTGCTGCGGCAGTGGATGGTGAGCCAACTCACCTACAAGATGCTGTATCTGCACCACACCGGTCAGGATTCGACCGTGCCGCCGCGCGCGATGCGCGCGCAGAAGGAGCGGGTGAAGGCGCAGATTTCGGCCTTGCTCGATGCCGGGCGTTCCTACGCCGATGTGCGCCTGACCGACCTGCGCTTTGTCGAGGATGGCGGTGCCGCCGGTCAGGGCTGAATGATTAGGCGATCAAGCGATTAGGCTCAATCGTCCTCGTCGTCGTCTGGTTCGGAGTCGAGAAACTCGCGGCGGGTGAGCCAGTCGGCGATGGCCTGATCGCAGGCGTTTTTCAGCTTGGTCTTGTTATCCACCTTGTCGAACAGCGTGAAGTTCATCAGGGCCAAGCCCAGATCCGTGATGTAAAACATCCGCTTCGGGTTGTCGAAGTGGACAATGCGGCCGTCGATGTCGCCTTCGTCTTCGGGCTCGGCAGGCGCGTCTTCGAGTTCGACCACGCGGCAGGTGAAGCGCGGCACGCGGGTGTGCGTCAGATATTCGAATTCATCGTGCGACACTTCGCCGGACGGTGTGACGGCAATGGCGAAGCCCCAGATAAAGCGTGGGGTCGGCAGATCCGACAACTCGTCGATTTCATCCATCCTTGTTTCTCCAGTCTGATGACGGCTTGTATTGACGATGCATTATCGCGCGACCCGTGCTGCACGGAAAGCACAATGCACGCCCGGCATGGTGGGGCGCCAACATGACCGACCCGCGCATGCAGCGCATACGGGATGGCCTGGCCGCCCGGCTAGCGTTCGATGCTGAGGCGCTCGTTCCATGGATTGTTGCCGGACAACGCGTCGGCTGGCTGAGCCGTGAGCGCGCGTCGCTGCTTGCGCGCTGGCCGCACTGGTTCGACGTGTCGACGCTGCGGGTCGATCTGCGGAATACGCTTGCCAGCGACGCCGAGCGCACCGGGGCGCTGGCCGAAGTCATTGCGCGCCTGGCTGAAGACGGCCACGTGCGCGGCTGGCGCGACGAGCGTTTCGCCGTCAACACCGGCTGGGGCACGCCCACGCTGGCGCTGATCGAACGTGCCGCTGCGCGCTTCTTCGGCATCCGCACCTATGCTGTCCACATGAACGGCCTGATCGACGGCGCAGATCGCGGCGCGCCGGCGCTCTGGCTGGCCCGCCGCGCCGAAACCAAGCCGATCGACCCCGGCATGTGGGACAACCTCGTCGCCGGCGGCATCGGCCATGGCTTCGACGCACGCGGCGCGCTGGAGAAGGAATGCTGGGAAGAGGCGGGCATCGGCGCCGACCTGGCAGCCCAACTGGTGCCATGCGGCACGCTGGATGTGCTGCGGGAAGTGCCCGAAGGCATCCAGTGCGAAACGCTGTTCGCCTTCGACCTGACGCTGCCGGACAGCTTCATCCCCGTCAATCAGGACGGGGAGGTCGCCGGTCACCTGCGCGCCAGTCCCGACACTTCGCTTGATATCATGGCGGACTTCGCGATGACGGTCGACGCCACGCTCGTTACACTCGACGCCCTTGCGCGCCTGAGTTCGGCCCTTGCGCCACAGGGGTTTGCGCCCGGCAACACTATATAAAACGCTTCATGAGTCACTCCGGTTTCATTCTTACCCTGTCGTGCCCGGACCAGCCTGGCATCGTCCACGCGGTGTCGGGCCTGCTGTTTGAGCAAGGCTGCAACATTCTCGATTCGGACCAGTTCGGCGACGAATTCACCGGCCGTTTCTTCATGCGCGTGCATTTTGTGCCGCAGGGGCAACCGCTTGATCTCGCTACGCTGCGCGACTGCTTTGCGCCCATCGGCGAACGTTTCTCCATGCAGTGGGGCATGTTCGACGCCGCAGCCAAGCCGCGCGTGATGATTCTCGTCTCGAAGATCGGCCACTGCCTGAACGACCTGCTGTTCCGTGCCCGCGCCGGCCAACTTCCGATCGAGATTGCGGCCATCGTCTCGAACCACCGCGATTTCTACCAACTGGCTGCGTCGTACGACGTGCCGTTCATGCACCTGCCCTTGCTGCAGGCGACGGACGCGCAGAAGGCCCAGCAGGAAGCCCGCATCTGGGAAATCGCGCAGGAGCAGCAGATCGACCTGGTGGTGCTCGCGCGCTATATGCAGATTCTTTCCGACAATCTGTGCCGCAAGCTCGAAGGCCGCGCCATCAACATCCACCACTCGTTCCTGCCGAGCTTTAAGGGCGCCAAGCCGTATTACCAGGCGCACGAGCGCGGTGTGAAGCTGATCGGCGCAACGGCCCATTACGTGACGGCCGACCTGGACGAAGGCCCGATCATCGAACAGGAAATCGAGCGCGTGGACCACAGCATGGACCCGGAGCAGCTCACCGCCGTCGGCCGCGACGTGGAGTGCGTGGCGCTGGCCCGCGCCGTGAAGTGGCATGCGGAACACCGCATCCTGCTCAACGGCCACAAGACCGTCGTCTTCAAGTAATCCAGTCAGAGTAGGGGAGCGCGATGCGACAGATCATTCTCGATACCGAAACCACCGGCCTGAATGCCGCCACCGGCGACCGCGTGATCGAAATCGGTTGCGTGGAGATGGTCAACCGCCGCCTGACCGGCCGGAACCTGCACTTCTACATCAACCCGGAGCGTGAGATCGACGCGGGCGCGATGGCCGTGCACGGCATCACCAACGAGTTCGTGGCTGACAAGCCGAAGTTCGCCGAGATCGTCAACGAGATCCGCGACTACGTGCAGGGCGCCGAAGCGATCATCCACAACGCCGCGTTCGACTTGGGCTTCCTGGACATGGAATTCCAGCGCCTGGGCCTGCCAGCCTTCCGTGAGCACCTCTCGGGCCACATCGACACGCTGCGCGAGGCGCGCCAGATGTTCCCTGGCAAGCGCAACTCGCTGGATGCGCTGTGCGACCGTCTGGGCGTGAGCAACGCGCACCGTACGCTGCACGGCGCACTGCTGGATGCGGAACTGCTGGCCGAGGTCTACCTCGCCATGACGCGCGGCCAGAACACGCTGGTGATCGACATGCTGGAGTCGGGCGAGGGCGCGTCGGCCGAAGCCGTTGCCGTCGACCTGAGCGCGTTGCAACTGCCGGTGCTGCTGGCGACCGAAGCGGAGGCCGAAGCGCACGCCGGCGTGCTCAAGGAGATCGACAAGGCCAGCGGCGGCAAGACCGTCTGGACGCGTGAACCCGTGGAATCTGCGCAGCCGGCTGCCTGATCAAAAAAATGTGCGGTCAGGGTATTTACACGGCTGCACCTTTTCGCCATAATCTCGTTTTCACCGCATTCGGGTGGTTAGCTCAGCGGTAGAGCACTGCCTTCACACGGCAGGGGTCACAGGTTCAATCCCTGTACCACCCACCAAGTTCGGAAAGCCAGCCTCGTGCTGGCTTTCTTCATTTCAGGGTTAGGAATCACTAACACGGAATTTTGCACCCTCGCTGAATCGGAACAGCTGCTCCAGATTTGCTCCACGCGCCTCCGCGCAGAGCTTTGGAGATGAGAAGTGGCAACGATTCGACAGCGAGGAAGCTATTGGGAAGCACGGGTCCGCCGCAGAGGGTGGCCAACGCTCTCCCGCAGTTTCCCTACAAAATCAGACGCTCGCGCTTGGGCTACCGTCATCGAGTCGGAGATGGAGCGGGGCGTCTATATCGACCGTACCGAGGCCGAGAAGAACACCCTTGGTGATCTCCTACAGCGCTACGCGGTCGAGGTGTCCAGTCAAAAGAAAGGCCGGGATTCGGAACGGTATCGGGTTGCTTCCCTTCTTCGGGATCCGATCTCCAAGACAAAGGTTGCTGCCTTGTCTGGGAAGCTCATGGCGCAGTGGCGGGATAAGCGCCTCAAAGAGGTGTCGGGCTCGACGACTAACAGGGACCTGAACCTCATTTCTCACGTCATCAACGTAGCACGCAAGGAGTGGGGCGTGCACGTCGACAATCCGATTTCCATGATTCGTCGCCCGCCGGAGAACCGCGGCCGCACTCGCCGGCTTGCCCTCGGTGAGGAGGAGCGCTTGCTTGCAGCTCTTGATGTGCCTCCTCGTGACGAGAAAGGGCGGCTTACTGGTCCAAGCAATCCGTGGATGCGTCCCTTGGTCATCCTGGCCGTTGAGACGGCTATGCGGCGTAGCGAGTTGTTGGCACTTCGTTGGCAGGACGTCGAACTGCAAGACCGGTTTGTGAGACTTCACGACACGAAAAATGGTGATCCTCGCGATGTGCCGCTGTCTACACGGGCGGTAGCCATCCTCGCGGGCCTTCCTCGGCACATCTCGGGGCAGGTTTTCCCTATCAGTGCAGACGCCGTCAAAAAGTCGTTTAGCCGCGCTGCGGTTCGAGCTGGGCTTCAAGATCTTCATTTCCACGACCTCCGGCACGAGGCGACGAGCCGTATTGCGGAAAAGCTGGACAACATTCTGGAACTCTCTGCGGTCACTGGTCACAAGACGGTGCAAATGCTCAAGAGGTACTACCATCCGCGCGCCAGAGATTTGGCGCGAAAACTGGGATAGATGCTGTGGTGCAGCCGTGCCGTACACCATGGCTTCAGCACTGTCGCGCATGGGCCCCGCCGCGCAATGGTTAATGTTTATGGGGCAAGAGCAACACAACGTCGTGAAAGCGATTCAGGCGGCGCGTGCGAGGCTGCAACCTCATTCGCGCCTGACCACCACCCACCTGTGAGAGAGGTGAATCATGGCTACCAGCAGCATATCCCGGTTCTTCGTCGCCAGTCTTCTGATTGAGGCGCAGCCAGATTTGGATGACGCGGTACCTAGTGATCTCATGAATTTTCTGCGGCCATCGCTGCATCGGCTCGTGCGGGCGTGCCGACAAAGGAGGGATCTATCGGGTGTCATCCGTCGCCAGCGGGAGCGATTGGCGCCGGTCGCAACAGCTGCTGCAGCATTTGAGATCTTCGTTGCCAATCTGACCGAGTCCATGGAGGACGAGCAATGACCGTCCAGCAGCTGATTGATATCCTGCACAAATACTCACCCGATACCCGTGTTGTGCTCGACAGCCGCGAGTTCGGCTACGACGACGTAACCGGGGTCGTTGAGCAGCCACTATTGATCGGGGTAAACAATGTGCCGCGTACGTGCGCTTTCGGCAGAGATGAGAGGATTGCACCTGCGGAATATGGTGCGGGCGAACATGACACCCCTAGCGGGGGCGAGCCGCACGACGAACTCGCAGTGCGTGTGAGTGGAAGGCACATCCGCTAGCCCACCGCGTTTCTCAAAGTCGAAGGTGAACGTTTATGGGGAAGCAGCGTTCTAGGATTGATACACAAGTATCACATTCGATAACGTGACGGCGGTGCAAGTTGACACAGTCTGACGCGGCCTCCCGTATGGACAGCCGCTGTGCGGCCCGTGCGGACAAGCTATGGACAAGCCGTGGACAGGCTGTGCCTGCCCATCGGTTGCCCACAGCTTGACCGCAGCTTGCCCACACTCCCGGCCTTGCCCGGCCACGAGTAAGAGAGAAGCTGCCAACCCCAAAAACGCAAGCGGACATGCCGAACATCCTTGTCGTGGATCTGGAAGCGACGTGTGACGAGAACGTGCCGGACTTCGACAATGAGATTATTGAAGTCGGCGCCGTTTGGGCGACGCCGGCCGGAGAAGTCATCGACACATTTCAACGCTTTGTGCGCCCCATCGAGCGCCCACAGCTCACGCCGTTCTGCCTCGCGCTGACCCACATCGACCAGGCTTGCATTGATGCCGCACCGAGTTGGCACGTGGTGGCCGCCGAAGTGGCCGAGTTTGCCAGGCAGCACGCTGGCCAATGCTGGGGAAGCTGGGGGGCTTACGACCTCCGCCAAATCGAGCGCGAGTCTGCCCGCCATGGAGTGACCAATCCTCTTGCAGGATTGGTCCATCAGAACCTCAAGGCTCGCTTTGCCAAGACTCGCAAAATCAAGCAGGTCGGCGCGATGACCGCTCTACGTATTGCCGGAATGGCCCCGCAGGGCGAGCACCATCGCGCGCTAGCGGACGCGCTCAATATCGCCAGGCTGTTGCCTTGCGTGCTAGGGCATACCCCACTACTTTCTTGAGGCCGAAGTTTCGCTAGGTCGGCAATTGGGGCCGAGGAGCGCAGGTGCAAGCGTGCCCGGCTCCATACGGACGCCGAGCCTCGCGTGCGCTTACGCCATCTCGCCCGAGTGCTTGGCCTTGTATTCCGCCAGGAAGGCTGCGATTCCATGGTTGCGCGGAAACGCTTCTTTCACTGTTTTGGCAGTGACTGTCCCGGCGTCCAGGAGGAGGGCGAGCTCATCTTCCCAGCGCAGCAGACGATGGGAGGTCAAGAACTCGTCGACTTCTTCGAACCGTTTCAGCGTGCTGATGTCTTCCCCATTCGCGATATACAGGTCGGCGACCGAGGTTACACCGGAGGTCGTTGGAATATCGACCGTGGCGGCGATGGCGATGATCCGGCTCAAAACACTTTGCTCCTCTATGCTCCCAGTGAGACCTGTGGATGCGATGAACACCTGCGAGAGATCGCTGCCGTACGCCCCGCTGATCAGCAGCGCGTCGTTGCTGAACTCGATCAGCCGTTCCACGTGCGTATAGCTCGGGTTGTAGATGATGCGACGGTAACCCTGTGCGTAAGCGCTCTCGATCGACGGGAGGAACGGCAGCGCGCGGATGGCTTCCGGCACGTCCCAGTCCTTCGACGGGGTGGAGCGATGCCGTGGCATGACGCGAGCCGCAGGACCGCAATGCTCGGTCAGGGCCAGCGATGCCGCCACTAAGTGAGTCGCGGCGTGCTCCTTGAGGGTGCCCGAGCCGAGCAGCAGCAACCCGTTCGTGCGGCTCGCCAGGGCGTTGCGCAGCGGCGCGACGACTGATGTAGGGAATGCGTCCGTGGCGGCCACAGTGGGTGCTGCTTCAACGCGGGGCCACGGGCGGGCGAACGGCGTACATGCTTCCAGCTTCCCGTCGTCGGTGACAATGCCGATCAGGCCGGTTTCTTCATCGGTGTGGTTGGGGCGCGAGGCGACCATGAGCTGAACGTCCTCATGGAGTGTCTCAGGTGTTGGGGTGTCGATTAGTACTGCGACCCGGTGCCCTGAATTCAGCGCGTACTGGCAAGCTATTTCGAGACGCTCGGAGGCATCGCTCCAGGATTGCTGATCCAGCTCGAGAGGCCCGACGACCAGCAACGTACCGCTTGGCACCCGGTCAAGGCCGGACGACCACAACCCGTAATCGCCCAGGTCGATGCTGCTGGCCCAGCCGTTGCCGGCGCGTTCAGCGTAGAGCAGCGCGCCGTCGGTGGCGTCCTCGTAGACCTCGAACAGAGCATCGATCGCGGCCTGGGAAGTCGTGACGTAGACGCCGGGAATGGGGCCTGCGGGCCAGATGTGCGGAGCGCGGCGAGTTCCGCGCGCCTCGGGCGACAGGGTGGCGAGGAGGCTCTGTGCGGTGACGTCCAGGCCGAATCGCTTGTTGAGGCGAAACGCCAGGCGACCGATCGAGGTTGTGTCTAGCTCCGTAGCGGAGACCCGCTCGGGGAACGCCATAACCTCGGGCCAGTTTCGAAGGCCGGGGAGCGCAGCTACGAGGTCGAGCGCCTGATTGTGGCCAACGGGATGGTTCGAGCGTTGTAAAAGGCCGCGGATGTGCGCAGCCATCAGCTTCAGTTGCTGAGTGTCCATTGCTTTCTCCAGGGCGGCGAATCCGGTGCACGCTTTGCGGGCCGCCCATCGAAAACAATGACTATGGAATGGGGAGGGTGCCTTGAAACATCGTCTTCGTCATACCCTTCTCTACGCTGCTCTGTAGTTCGATCTCCAATCTGGACACACAGGCTAGGTCGCCTTGACCGCAGTACCCATGGCCGATCAGTTGATTCGACGCGTCCTGGCAATCCCGTATCGACGCGGATTCCCGCGACCTCGGAGTGGACCGATTCCGCTTGTCCCTTCACGGGCTCCAGAGCCTCAGCCGCTCCCGGCATTCATGGGATGGGCCCAAGAAAAAATGGCGGAATCCACCCGCACAAGGTCGAGTGCGTCCTCGGCCAAGGCACGGCTCTCAGCCACGACCACGGCGACTGGCTCACCGACGTATCGCACGCGGTCCATTGCCAGTGTCCATTGCTCCATCGGCGCTTTGACGCCCACCACGAAGGGCTTGGACCAGGCTGGCAGGTCGGCCCCGGTCAGCACCGCGCGAACCCCCGGCGCCTTCAGCGCGGCGGCGAAGTCAATCAGACCGAGTTCGGCGTGCGCGTGTGGCGAGCGAAGTATGGCGGCGTGGAGGGTGCCGGGTTTTACGCCGAGGTCGTCGGCATAGCGACCGCGGCCCGTAAGGATGGCTGCATCTTCGACGCGCTGCATCGGGCGGCCGACGTAGGGCTGCCCCGTTGTCTGCTGTGTCTCCTGCGCCGTGCCGGTCGTCTCGCCAGCATCGAATCTCTTCATTTGCGACTCCGTTGTACGCGTCGGGATTGCGCCGGAGGATCGGCGCGACCGCGTAACGTGCATCGCAGATTAGTGAGAGCAAGATATAAGTTCTAATACTATTTTGTGATCAACAAAATAATTTATTCTGATACCTGCTTTCGCGCACTTCCAGCACGGGCGCCGACGGGGATGGAACCGCTGTGTCTCATAATTGATGGCATGGGGTGCCATGACCATCGTCGCAGGGACCGCAAAGATTGATGCCGCCACACGGTACCGTTCATACCCATCCGAATATGGATCTCAAGCAAATTCAGTACTTCATCGCGCTTTTCGAAGAAGGCTCTGTCACGCGGGCAGCCAAGCGGTTGAATATCGTGCAGCCGGCCCTGAGCATGCAGATAGCCAAGCTCGAGGATGAGTTCGGACAGAAGCTTTTTGAACGCATCCCGCACGGTATGGCGCCAACTGCCGCTGGCCGGATGATGCACCGACTGTTTCTGCCGATCGTGCGCGATCTCGCGAGTGCCCGGCAGCAGATGATGCAGCGCGAGGAGCATATGGCCGGCCGCATCACGATCGGCATGGTGGCTTCCGAGACGGAGAGCGTGCTGGTCGGAGCCCTGGCACGCTTTAACGCGAGCTATCCGAATGTAGAGGTGTCTGTGGCAGATGGCTTCAGCACGGCACTGATCAACCTTGTTTCCGCTGGCCAGCTTGATGCAGCGGTGGTCCATCGCCAACGTGGTCGGCTGGCGCTGCAGGTGCAGTCGCTGCATGACGAAGAGATGGTGCTAGTGACGAGCGTCGCAAATGGCCCTGAATTGCCGGAATCGGTGGAAATGGCGAAGCTGCCTGGACTGGAGCTTGTGTTACCGACGAAGTCGCACGGCCTACGCGTGGTATTGGATACTGCCACGCAGGCGCATGACGTCACGCTGGCGCCAAAGTTCGAAATTGACATCCTTGGGACCATCGTGCAGTTCGTTGAAGCTACGCGTTTCGCCACTGTGTTGCCGCGCATCGTGGTGCAGCGTGCCGTGGAAGAGGGACGGCTGCGCATGCATACCATTGTTGCGCCGCGCATCGTGCGGCATCTGGTCTGCGTCAGCCATCCTCAGCGGCCGTTAAGCACGGCGACCGAGGCGTTGATTGCAATCGTGACCGAAGAAATCAAGCGCGTTTCGGGGATGGCGTAGCGCAGTGGGGGCCGATGCGCGGCGCATTTGGCTACGGGGGCGTGCTCCGGCAGAAATGATGCGTCGTGAGCCATGTGTTCGGTCGCTTCCGTCGGCGGAAAAGTGGCGGGATCGGTACTCGCGACTGAGAGATAGGATCGAGGCGCCGTCTAGGCGAGGCGGCGTTAGGAAGGGCTGATTTTCGTTTCACACGACTGAGTTACAGGGTTCGATCCCTGCACCACGCACCAAACTGACGAGAAGTCGCTTCTTTGTCCGCGTCATCCGTGCGGGCTTTTCGGACAGCGTCTTCATCGCGTCCGGCAAAACTTTCCTCTGGCGTAAAAAAGAGACACCTTCGGTCGATCTGTTTCGGTCGTTCCTCCAGGAGCTGTGGGCGCCTGCCCGGCGATAAAACGCATATCGTCCCGTGCTTTGCACACTGGGTTGTTGCGTCACCGCAAGAAAGGCTGCCGCTACAAACGTAGCGCCGCGGGTGCGCGCCATGCGCAGTACGGCGGTATCACAGTTGGCGGCGCACTGAAATGCAGGGATATCCCCCTCCTGTATTCAGCGTGCGCGCGGGAACTCGCGCAGATCGGTTACGTACCAACCTGCGAGCGCGGGAAGGCGGCATGGGTACGCTTTCTGCTGCGCTCGGGGTAGCCGATCGTCGTGGTGCGTGTGCTGATGCATCGAGCAAGGTCCGTTTAGCACTTGATGCTGCCGAGCGCTAACGCAATCGCGACGTGTTGTGCACCATTCCAGTCGCTCGACCGTTCTTGTGATCATCGGTGATTCGTCTACAGTGGAATCAGCAACGCACGCAAGAACTAGCCTGGCTCTCGCTTGTTGGTGTGGAGTAGGGAAGAAATCTACGGGGGAGATATGGATATTTTCCGCCACTACGCAACGCGTTTTGAAGCTCGCAAAGAGGACGAGTACAGCATCCAGGAGTACCTGGACATCTGTAAGAAAGACTCGACCGCCTATGCGACCGCCGCTGAGCGCATGCTCACCGCAATCGGTCAACCCGAACTGGTGGACACCCACCACGATCCTCGGCTGTCGCGATTGTTCTTCAACAAGGTCATCAAGATCTACCCGGCCTTCCGGGAGTTCTATGGCATGGAGGACACGATCGAGCAGATCGTCTCCTTCTTCAAACATGCCGCGCAGGGCCTTGAGGAACGCAAACAGATCCTTTACCTGCTCGGACCTCCGGGCGGCGGCAAATCCTCGCTCGCCGAGAAGTTGAAGTCGTTGATGGAGCAGATCCCCATCTACGCCCTGAAGGGCTCGCCGATTCACGAGTCCCCGCTCGGACTGTTCTCGCCCGAGGAAGACGGCAAGATTCTGGAGGAAGACTACGGTATCCCGAGGCGCTACCTGAACTCGATCGCTTCGCCGTGGGCCGTCAAGCGGCTGCACGAGTTCAATGGCGATATCACGCGTTTCCGGGTGGTGAAGCTTCACCCGTCGGTGCTGTCGCAGATTGCGATCTCCAAGACCGAGCCGGGCGACGAAAACAATCAGGATATTTCGTCGCTGGTCGGCAAGGTCGACATCCGCAAGCTGGAGGACTATCCGCAGGACGATCCGGATGCGTATTCGTATTCGGGCGGGCTGTGCCTGGCCAACCGTGGCTTGCTCGAGTTCGTCGAAATGTTCAAGGCGCCGATCAAGGTCTTGCACCCGCTGCTGACGGCCACGCAGGAGGGCAACTACAAGGGCACGGAGGGTTTTGGCGCGATCCCGTTCGATGGCGTCATCCTGGCGCACTCGAACGAGGCGGAGTGGCAAAGCTTCAAGTCCGACCGCAACAACGAGGCCTTCCTGGATCGCATCTACATCGTCAAGGTGCCGTACTGCCTGCGCGTGTCGGATGAAGTGAAGATCTACGACAAGCTACTGCGTAACAGCTCGCTGGCCGCTGCGCCCTGTGCGCCAAACACGCTAAAGATGATGGCGCAGTTCGCGGTGCTCACGCGCATCAAGGAGCCCGAGAATTCCAACATCTTCTCGAAGATGCGCGTGTATGACGGCGAGAGCCTGAAGGACGTCGATCCGAAAGCGAAGTCGTACCAGGAGTACCGCGACTTTGCCGGCATCGACGAGGGCATGACGGGCTTGTCGACACGCTTTGCCTTCAAGGTGCTCTCGAAGGTGTTCAACTTCGACGGCACGGAGGTGGCGGCCAATCCGGTGCACTTGCTGTACGTGCTCGAGCAGCAGATCGAGCGCGAGCAGTTCCCGCCGGAGACAGAATCCAAGCTGATGTCCTACATCAAGGAGTACCTCACGTCGCCGTACGTGGAGTTCATCGGCAAGGAGATCCAAACGTCGTATCTGGAGTCGTATTCGGAGTACGGGCAAAACATCTTCGACCGCTACGTGGTGTTCGCCGACCTCTGGATCCAGGATCAGGAATATCGCGATCCGAACACGGGCGAAATTCTCGATCGCAGCGCGTTGAATGACGAGTTGGAGAAGGTGGAAAAACCCGCGGGCATTTCCAACCCGAAGGACTTCCGCAACGAGATCGTCAATTTCGTGCTGCGTGCGCGGGCCAAGAACGGAGGCAAGAACCCGGTCTGGACAAGCTACGAGAAGTTGCGCGCGGTGATCGAGAAACGGATGTTCTCGACCACGGAGGATCTGTTGCCCGTGATCTCGTTCAATGCCAAGTCGTCGCATGACGACAAGGAGAAGCACGAAAACTTCGTCAACCGCATGGTGGAGAAGGGCTATACCCAGAAGCAGGTCCGCTTGCTGGTGGAGTGGTACCTGCGCGTCAGGAAATCATCTTAAGGAGGTCAGGAGAGGGCAAGGACACCCCAGCGAACTTCCAATCGAGGGCAGTTACATGGGCACGATCATTGATCGGCGGGAGAACGGTGGCGGCAAGAGCACCGTCAACAAGCAACGCTTCATCAAGCGTTACCGAGACCAGATCCGCCGCGCGGTGGCCAAGGCCGTGACGGGCCGCAAGATCATGGACATCGAGCAGAGCGGGCAGGTGTCCATTCCCGTCAAGGACATCTCGGAGCCCATGTTCCACCACGGCTCGGGCGGACGCCGCGAGGGCGTTCACCCGGGCAACAAGGAGTTCATTCGCGGCGACAGCTTCGACCGCCCGCAGCAGGGCAGCGGCGGTACCGGTTCGCAAGCCAGCGACTCGGGCGAGGGCGAAGACGATTTCATCTTCACGCTCTCGCGCGAAGACTTCCTCAACTTCTTCTTCGAAGACATGGCGTTGCCCGATCTTGCCAAGCGCAGCCTGGCCAAGATCGCGGAGGTGCGCAAGGTGCGCGCGGGTTTCTCGCTCGATGGCACGCCGTCCAACCTGTCGATTCTGCGTACGATGCGCAGCTCGCTCGGTCGCCGTATCGCGTTGTCCAGCCCGTATCAGCGTCGTCTGCACGAGTTGGAACGCGAGTACAACGAAGAACTGGAAAACGACGGCCCTTACGGCGTGCGCGCGCAAGAGCTGATGAAGGAGATGCGCCATCTGCGCTCCTGCCTGGATCGCGTGCCGTTCATCGAAAAGCTCGACCTGCGCTACAACAACCGCGTATTGCGCAAGCGCCCGCAGGCGCAGGCGGTGATGTTTTGCGTGATGGACGTGTCCGGCTCGATGGACGAATCGCGCAAGGACTTGGCCAAGCGCTTCTTCATGCTGCTCTACCTGTTCCTGAAGCGGAACTACGAACGCATCGACGTCGTCTTCATCCGTCACCACACCGTGGCCAAGGAGGTGGACGAAGAGGACTTCTTCCACTCACGCGAGTCGGGTGGCACTGTTGTGTCGAGCGCACTCAAGCTGATGGCGGAAGTGATGCAGGAGCGCTATTCGCCAAGCCAATGGAACATCTATTGTGCGCAGGCTTCGGATGGTGACAACTGGGCGGGCGATTCAGAACTCTGCGCGAAGCTGCTGCGCGAAACGATCCTGCCGCTGACGCAGTATTACGCTTATGTTGAGGTGGTCTCGACGGAGCCCCAGAACCTGTGGGAGGAGTATCTTACGTTGAAGGCTGGGCACGAGAACTTCGCGATGCAGCGCATTCTCAAAGCGGACGAAATCTATCCGGTGTTGCACGAGCTGTTTCAGAAGCGCGCCGCCTGATCGCTGATCTGCAGCAGGTTGCTCCCAGCCGGGCGCTGCCGCCGTCCAGTGGCAGCGGGTGCCATGGTGAGCACGCCACCTGTGACCCTGAGTGATCGACAAATGGGAACGAGCATGGCCTATCTATCTACGGGCTCGGAGTGGACCTTCGAGCTGATCAGGCGCTACGACCAAAGCATCGCCCAGATTGCCGCAGACTTCGGCCTGGACACCTATCCGAACCAGATCGAAATCATTACCGCCGAGCAGATGCTCGATGCCTACGCGTCGTCCGGCTTGCCGCTGGGCTACAACCATTGGTCATACGGCAAGCACTTCCTGGCGTCCGAACGCGGCTACCAGCGCGGCCTCATGGGGCTGGCTTACGAGATCGTCATCAATTCGAACCCCTGCATCGCCTACCTGATGGAGGAGAACACGATGCCGATGCAGGCGCTGACGATCGCACATGCCTGCTATGGCCACAACTCCTTCTTCAAGGGCAATTACCTGTTCCGCACGTGGACGAACGCCGACGCGATCGTCGATTACCTGCTTTTCGCCAAGAACTACGTGGCCGAATGCGAGCAGCGCTACGGCGAGCAGGAGGTGGAACTGCTGCTCGACTCCTGCCACGCATTGCAGAACTACGGGGTCGATCGTTATCGGCGGCCGAAGAAGCTGTCGATCAACGAAGAGCAGGCGCGCCAGGCGGAGCGCGAGAAATACCTGGAAGCGCAGGTGAACGACCTGTGGCGCACGCTGCCGACGCACCGCGCTCGCGCGCTCGCAACGGCCGACGACATACCGGAACCCGATCCGCAATTCCCGCCGGAACCGGAAGAGAACCTGCTGTACTTCATCGAGAAGAACGCGCCCAAGTTGCAGCCATGGCAACGAGAAATCGTGCGCATCGTGCGCAAGATCGCGCAGTACTTCTATCCGCAGCGGCAGACCAAGGTGATGAACGAAGGCTGGGCGACGTTCTGGCACTACACCATCCTGCACAAGCTGTACGACGAAAAACTCGTCAACGACGCCTTCATGCTCGAGCTGCTGCAGGCCCACACCAACGTGATCTATCAGCCGCCATTCAACAGCCCGTATTACAGCGGCCTGAACCCGTACACGCTGGGCTTTCTGATGTTCCAGGACATTCGGCGCATCTGTGAATCGCCGGAAGAGGAAGACTACCGCTGGGCGCCCGAAATCGCGGGCAGCGATTGGCAGAAGACGCTCGACTTCGCCATGCGCAACTTCAAGGACGAGAGCTTCCTCTTGCAATTCCTCTCGCCGCGCGTGATCCGTGAGTTGAAGCTGTTCTCCGTGCTCGATGACGACCGCGATGCCAAGCTGCGCGTCACCGCCATCCACGACGAGGATGGCTACCGCAAGATCCGAGAGTTGTTGGCAGGGCAGTATGACTTGTCGAACATCGAGCCCAACATCCAGGTGACCAACGTCGACGTGGGTGGAGATCGCTCATTGACGCTGCGCCACTTGCAGAGCAGCCGTCGCCCGCTCGGGTCGAACTACGAAGAGATGCTGCGCCACGTCGTACGCCTGTGGGGCTTCACGTGCCGGCTGGAGGTGGTCTACGAAGATGGGCGCCGCGAGATGAAGCACGAGTGCAGGCCTGACTAGCACCCGTCCGTTTCCACAAGGCCAGCCTCGCGCTGGCTTTCTTCTTATCCACCGCAGGCGCGGATGTCGACCATGCTGCTCACGGCGCAGCTACATGCCGAAGCGGAAATGGCCGCTACGCAGCACGATGTTGTGCGAGTCCCTCAGCTTGAAGAGTGAGCGCGCCATGTCTTCAATGGTGCCGCGGTGCGATTCCATGGCTTGGAGCAGATCTTCCTGCCGCCACGAGCGGGCGCCGAAATGCTCTTCGAGCGCTTCAGCCGTCACCGCATAGCAGGCCGGGATGCCGTCGACGCTGGCGGTGCACGTGAGGGTGAGATCCGCGGCGCAGTAGCGTGGCGGGCTGGTGTGGAATTCGATGCTTTCCATGGGCGGCCTCCATGAAAAAACGGCGATGCACCGTGCGCCGCCTTGCAACCAGTGTATGGCGTGGTTGCGTGAATGCAATGACCGGCTCAGTGTTTTCATGGGTGGCGACCTCGCTGGCCCGTAACGTCCGGCAAGGCTGCCGGAGGCTACGGGCGAGTGGTGGCGTGCGGTGCTACATCGCACACATCTGCAGGCGGACGAGGCTTGCCTTGCAGCGCGAGAGCCAGAGCGCGGCCTCGGTCCGGTTGTTGACGCCAATCTGCCGGAACAGCGCGTACAGATGGTTCTTGATCGTGCCCTCAGCCACGTTGAGCACGCGACAGATCTGCTTGTTGGATTTGCCTTCTGCAAGCAGTTGCAGCACCTCATGCTGCCGCGGCGTGAGCCGGCGCCAGAGTTCGGCTGGGCTTTCTCCCGGGCTCTGGCGCGGATCGTCGGGATAGAGATTGCTGATGGGCGGCAAGTAGACCGCGCCCGAGGTAATGCGCTGCAGGGCTTCGAGCAGAACATCGGCCGTTGCCTGCCGGTCAACCACGCCGGCCGCGCCAAAGCGCAGCGCGTCGCCGACCACGTGGCGGCCCACAGCTTGTACCGTCAGCAACACAGGCACTTCCGGCAACACCGCTTTCAACTCCGACAGGCGCTGCCGTGCGTCGTCGTCCTGTGCGCTCCATTCCATCACCACGGCGCTGGGCTCGGCTTGCCTGCAAGCCGGTCCGATTTGCGCCGTGTAGTGCGTATCGATAAACACACCCTGTGCGTCGAGTGCATTCAATACATTAGACACACCTGCCGCAAAAAGCGGCAAGCTATCGATTACCAGAATATTCATCGACCCCTCGTACTTCAGTTAATTATTTTCGGCGAAACCGATTGTTTTGTAGGGCGGGATCGATCCGGTTGCATTGAAACGGAAGTTCAGTGCCGAAAGTCACGGGCAGCAAGTCGATACGTACTGTGCCGCTGTTCCGTGGCCTTGGCTGGGACTTTCGAGGCATCGAGCCCCGCAGGAAAAACGCTTACTTTGGATTCGGGCACACAAACCTGTGCGCCCAAATAATTCAATGTGAGGAGTTTTAAATGGACAACGGACTTATCGGGTCGGTTATCAATGCGCTGCCAATCGACAAGATGATCTCTGCGCCGCTGCAGGCAATGATCGCAGCGCAAACCTCGGCGGCAAAATCCTATGCGGATTTTCTGCTGCAGGTCTGTATTCAGAACGGCAAAGCCGTTGCCGTGCAATTTGACTACGACGAAACCATCGTCGACGAGAAGGGGGTGTCGCAAGGCACGATCCAGAAGACGATGCGCATTCCGTTGCTGTGCGCGGTCGTGCATCCGGTGATCGCCATCGAGGAAGGCACGATCGACTTCGAGCTGGAGATTTCGCAGTCGGAGAAATCGTCGTCCAGCACCGAGGCGGAAGGGTCGTTCCAGGCCAAGCTCGGCTGGGGCCCGTTCAGCGTGTCGGTGTCGGGCCGCGCCTCGCACAAGTCCGAGCAGACGCGTAGCACCGACACGCGTGCCAAGTACTCCTTCCACACCCAGGTTAAGCGTCAGAACCCGCCGGAAGCGCTGATGCGCGTGATGGAGTTCTTGACTGACGCGGCAACCAAGCCGGTGGTCGTCAAGGGCAAGGAGAACGACGTCAAGCCGCTGCCCGCCACGCCGACCGACGGCACGATGATCGGCGAAAAGGTGCCGGCTGGCGGTAACGCGCCGGCCCCGGCTCCGGCAACTCCGTAAGCCGCCCCGGCGATGGACGCCGGCCGGCCTCCCCACGGTCGGCGTCCTGATCGGTGCGCGCCTGCCGCGCGCCGCCCATTGATCTGATCGATCCGACCGACCCGACACCATGTTCAAACTCTTCAGCCGCCGCGGGCGTGACGATGACCGTGCATCGTCAGCGCCCGCCACACCGTCGGCACCGCTCACCAGTTCGCCGTCGGCGCCACCTGGGTCTTCCGGTGCCGCGCCGTTTTCCGAGGCAGCGTCCGATGCGCCTCCGCCGTCGCCTCCGGGTTCATCGCCCCCTGGCGGCGGTGGCGGCAGTAACAGCCACGGTCATCCGGGCTTGAATGGCCTGACGCTGGACGACATTACGCGTGGCATGCAGCACGCCGCCGCGTCCGCCAACCAGATGCTTGCGCAGCAGTACACCGCGCTGCTCGATCAGTTTTTCGATGCCGACGAGACCGGCACGCTGGTGGCACGGGAGGTCGAACTTGCGCTCGACAGTCAGCACCGGCTGGCGCTGCCTCTGGTGTCGCTGGCGATGCCGCGTGGCCTCGCGCTCGATGAAATGACGGTGAACATGACCGTACGCAGCGACATTGCCGAGACCTTGCCCGTGCACGGCGCTGCCACCGGCGGTGTTGGCCGGTTCTACGTCTCGCTCGCGCCGCATTCCAAGCGTGACACCGGCCGCGACAGCGAGCACATCGACATCGAGATGAAGTTCACCGCGTTGCAGCCGCCAGAGGCCGTCATGCGGCTGATCGACGAATACACAAATCGGCTGGTGCCAAGGCCCGTGCAGTCAAATGCCGCCGCCTCCGATGGCTCCGGCACAACCAGCACGCCGCGGGAGAAGAGCGATGAGCACTGAGCACAACCCACGCACCACCGGCGAGCGAGGCCTCGCGCTGATCAAGGAATCGGAAGGGCTGCGTCTGTCGACGTATCTGGATGCGGTCGGTAAGCCGACCATCGGCTACGGCCATTTGATCCGGCCTGGCGAGACCTTCAACGGGCCGATCTCGCAGCAGCATGCCGAAGCGCTGCTGCGCAAAGACCTGGCCGACACCGAGCAGGGCATTGCCAAGGCCGTGCGCGTGTCGATTACGCAAGGTCAATTCGACGCGCTGGCGTCCTTCGTCTTCAACCTGGGAGCGGGGCGGCTGCGCTCGTCGACGCTGCTGCGCAAGCTCAACGCCGGGGACTACGTCGGCGCAGCCAACCAGTTCCTGCTCTGGGACAAGGCCGGCGGCAAGCCACTCAAGGGGCTGACTAAGCGTCGTCAAGCCGAACGCAAATTGTTCCTGTCCTGATGCACAACCACGTTACTTCAACGGAGAAGCTCGCATGCATACCGAACCGATGTCCGTGATTCCCACCACCCGTCCGCGCCGCCTGTATCGCGTGCTGACATGGCTCGCGGCCGCTGCCATTGCCATCGGCATGTCCTACGCGCGCGCGGCCGACAATGCCGCGCCAACGTGCATGGCGGAGGCGGAGCGCATCCGCAGCGAACTCGGCAAGCTGGATCTCCCGACGTTCAACGATCAAGCCGGGGGCTACCTGGCCGACACGCTGAATCAGCTCTACGCGTATGGCACGTTGCCCAACCGCTACGTGCCCGAGCGCCAAGCCAACTGGGAGCCGGGCGCAAATCGCCCCGTCATGATGCACAAGCGCAGCATCGGCGGTGATGCATGGGCGCAGACCGGCCTGCTGCAGGCGGATATCGACGATGGCCTTTCCAAGCGCGGCCCGCTGCGGCTGATCTATGCGCAGGATGGCAAGCCGCAGTACGTCACGACCACCGCCGCGAATGCGCCGCAGATCCCGACGCAGCGCTGCGCGGGCAGGTGAGCGTGCGCCCGGCTGCGTCAGGCTTTCGCCTGGCGCGCCATCTCGACGCCTTTGTTGGCCAGCGCATCGGCGCGCTCGTTGCCGGGGTGGCCGGCATGGCCCTTGACCCAATGCCAGCTCACCTCATGTCCGGCGACCAGTTCGTCGAGCGTGCGCCAGAGGTCGTCGTTCTTGACCGGCTTCTTGTCGGCCGTCTTCCACCCGCGCGCCTTCCAGCCGGCCAACCATTCGCTGATGCCTTTCTGGACGTACTGCGAATCGGTATAAACCTGCACCCGGCATGGCCTTTTCAGCGCGCGGAATGCTTCGATCACGGCCATCAGCTCCATGCGGTTGTTGGTGGTTAGCGTTTCGCCGCCAAAGAGTTCTTTTTCGTGGCTGCCCGAGACGAGCACGGTGCCCCAGCCACCAAGGCCGGGGTTGCCCTTGCACGCGCCATCGGAATAAACGGTGACTTCCTGCATTGAGAAACGATGGGTGATCAGTGAGTGGAAGGGTCGCGCTCACGCGCCCGATTTGCCGTCACGCGCCGTGGCCGATGGCGCCTTGGTCGAATGTGATCCCGAAGGCGTCGCGACCGGCGTTCCGGCCGGCACCAGCGCCGGCGATTTGCGCGTCTTCCATGCCGGACCGACCAGTCGCATGGAGCGCACGCGCTTGACCGCCTGCAGCATGTAAACCGCACCGAAGATCGGCCACCAACGGTCGCCGGCCTTTTCCATGAAGGCGGTGCGCTGCAGCCATTTGTCCGAGCGATTAGGCGGGCAGTAGCAGCCGAAACGGCCGCGCACGATATCAAATCCGAGCAGCTTGAGCCAGTCTTTCAGACGCGTGAACGCAATCATCTGGCTCTGTGCAGGGAGAAACGATTCCGTGCCCAGGCGCCGCATGCCCTGGCGCATGCCCCACAGGCTCAGCGGGTTGAAGCCGGTGATGATCAGGCGCCCCTCGGGCATCAGCACGCGCGCCACTTCGCGCAGCACTTCGTGCGGATCGTCAGTGAACTCCAGCACGTGGGGCAAGGCGACGAGGTCGATGCTCTGCGAAGCGAAGGGCAGTTCGTCATAGCGGCAGATCACGCGGGGCGTGGCTTGGCGTGGTGGCGTGCTGGTGTCGGGTTCTCCGTCGGCCGCATCGGCGGATTCAGCGGGGTCGCCATCCATCGGGTCGAGCGTTTCGGTGGGGGCCGTCGGGTCGATGTCGTCCACCACGCGGGCAATCAGCGGGATGCGGTTCTCGCGCAGCGCCCCAAAGCCAGGATGGCCTAGCTGCAGCGCGTGATAGCCGAACATGTCGGCCACCGTGCGATCGAACTGGGCGTGCTCCCACCGCAGGACATATTGCCCGGGCGGCGAAGCGAGCCAGTGGTGCCAATCTATAATGCGACGATCGTTAGAGGAGTCGGACATGGTCCAGGGTGGTGTGCCGCGCGGTGTAGCGCTTGAGGTCGAGGCGATCGCTGCGTTTACCGACAATTATATTTGGGCACTGCACGATGGCCGTGTGGCTGCTGTCGTCGACCCGGGCGACGCGCAACCGGTGCTGCGCTTCTTGAAGGAACGCGGGCTCGCGCTCGGTGCCATTGTAATCACACATCATCATGGCGATCACGTCGGCGGGGTGCGCGAACTGCTCGCGGCGTATCCGGAGAATCCCGAGGGTGCGCCGCTGCAGGTCATCGGCCCAGCGGACGAATCGATCCCGTGCCGCACGCAGGCCGTGCGCGAAGGCGACGTCGTGACGCTCACGCAGCCAGCCGCCACATTCCGGGTGATCGATGTGCCGGGTCATACCAGCGGTCACGTCGCCTATGTAGGGCACCTTCAGGGTAATGCCGCATCGGCGAGTCTGTTTTGTGGCGATACACTCTTCGCCACCGGCTGCGGCCGGCTTTTTGAGGGGACGCCCGCGCAGATGCGCGCGTCGCTGGCCAAGCTGGCGGCACTGGCGCCCGATACGCGTGTCTATTGCGCGCATGAATACACGGCATCGAATGTGCGTTTTGCGCGTGCAGTCGAACCTGGCAACGCCGACTTGGCAGCCTGGGAGGATGAGGTAGCGGCGTTGCGGGCCGAGGGCCGCTCGACTGTACCCACGACCGTTGGACACGAGCGGGCGACCAATCCCTTCATGCGGTCGGATGACGCCAATGTGACGCTGGCCGTGGCACGCCATGCAGGTATCGACGCGGATGACCCCGTTGCAGTATTCGCCGCGTTGCGCCAGTGGAAGAACGATTTCCGTTGAGAACGCTCGGCGCGCGGCGATAACGCGGCCAGATGTGATGCATTGGGCAAGCGGCACGCCGGGTGAACGCGGGTTGACGCGGTCGGATGCGTTTCTTACTATCTGGGGCAATTTTTAGCCCTAACCCCATAGAACTTGATGCGATCCGTGCGACTTCTTGCGGCAACTGTGCTCAGTCTGCTCCTTGCGGCCTGTGCAACGGCCCCCGGGCCGAACGCCGACACGGCCAGCACCAGCGCCTCCACCGCCACCGGCCAGGCCCCCGCGCCGGTCGTCAATGTCGATCAGCAGCCCGTGGCATCCCTGAAAGGGCCTGCCAAGGATCTCTGGGCGCGCATTCGCCAAGGTTTCTCCATGCCCGACCTGCAAAGCTCGGCTGTGGACGACCGCACTGACTGGTATGCGCAGCGCCCGGATGCCTTCCGCCGGATGGTGGATCGCTCGAACCGCTACCTGTACCACATCGTCGAAGAGCTGGAGCGGCGCAACATGCCCACCGAGCTGGCGCTCCTGCCGTTCGTGGAAAGTGCGTTCAACCCGCAGGCAGTATCGACTGCCAAGGCTGCCGGGATGTGGCAGTTCATCCCGAGCACTGGCCGAACCTACAACCTCAAGCAGAACGTCTTCCAGGACGAGCGCCGCGATGTGCTTGCCTCGACCGACGCCGCGCTCGACTATCTTTCCAAGCTGCACGACCAGTTTGGCGACTGGCAACTCGCGCTGGCCGCCTACAACTGGGGTGAAGGCGCGGTGGCGCGGGCGATTGCACGCAACCAGGCCGCGGGGCTGTCGACCGATTACGTCAACCTGAACATGCCCGCCGAGACGCGCATGTACGTGCCCAAGCTCCAGGCGGTGAAGAACATCATCGCCAACCCGGAGCGCTACGGCGTCACGCTGCCGGAAATTCCCAACCATCCGTACTTCGTCACCGTCACGACTTCACGCGATATTGATGTGACGCTGGCTGCCAAGCTGGCCAATCTGCCGATGGATGAGTTCAAGGCGCTGAACCCGTCGTTCAACCGGCCGGTGATCCTGGGCGCGTCGAACCCGCAGATCCTGCTGCCGTACGACAACGCGGAAACTTTCCAGTACAACCTGAACACCTATCGAGGCGGCCTCTCCAGCTGGACGGCCGTGACGGTCGGCAACCGCGAGCGCGTCGAAGCATTGGCGGCCCGGCTGAAGGTTGACCCCGACACCATTCGCGAGATCAACCGCATTCCGAAGGGCATGCGGCTGAAGGCCGGCTCCACCGTGGTTGTGCCGCGTGCCGACGGCGCCCAGGAAAACGCTCCCGACATCAGCCCGGAGTTGGCCGAGAACGCCACCATGGCGGTCGAACCCGACATGCCGGATCTGAGAAAGGTGGTCGTGCGCGCAGGCAAGCGCGATACGGTTGCGGGTCTGTCGCGACGCTACGGCGTGTCGGTTGCCCAGATTCGTGCGTGGAACCAGCTCCCCGGCGACGCCATTCCCAAGGGGCACAGCGTTGTGCTGATGCTGCCGCAAGCGCGCGGTGGCGGTCGTGGCGGGCATGTGCGCGTGATGCGCGTATCGGCCACAACGTCGCGTGCCACAGCGGCAACCACGCGCGTGCCAACTGCGAAGGTGGCCGGCAAGCCGGTGGTCAAGGCGAAGCCGGTGGCAACTTCATCCAGTTCGGTCAAGCGCAAGAAGCGCTGAGACTGGCAACAGAAACGGCGTCCTGCGGGGCGCCGTTTTGTTTTGGGGCGGCGGTAAGACCCGCGTAAGTTGGCGATCGCAAAGTAGGTGCATCAAGCACAACCAAGATTGAGCCATCGCGTACGATGGCCAGGAGACAACATCATGCCCATGTCCGCCGCGTACCGCGCGCTGTATCAGCGCTCCATTGATGACCCCGCTGGCTTCTGGGGCGAACAGGCCCAGCGCATCGAATGGCAGGCGCCGTATTCTGCCGTCCTCGACGATTCGCGCTTACCATTCGCCAAGTGGTTCGTGGGCGGACGCACCAACCTGTGCCACAACGCCGTCGACCGGCATCTCGCCACGCGTGGCGAGCAAGCGGCGCTCGTGTATGTCTCCACTGAAACCGGTCTGGAGGCCACGTACACGTATCGCCAGCTCCATCGCGAGGTCAACCGCATGGCGGCGAGCCTGCAGGCCCTGGGCGTGAGGCGGGGCGACCGCGTGCTGATTTACCTGCCGATGATTCCTGAAGCCGCGTTTGCGATGCTGGCCTGTGCGCGCATCGGCGCGATCCATTCGGTGGTGTTCGGCGGTTTCGCGTCCAACAGTCTCGCCACGCGCATCGACGACGCTACGCCGCGCGTGATCGTCAGTGCCGATGCGGGCTCGCGAGCGGGCAAGGTGGTCGAGTACAAACCGTTGCTCGATGCCGCGATTGCGCTGGCGGCCCACAAGCCCGAGCGCGTGCTGCTCGTCAATCGCCAACTCGCGCCCATGCAGCGCAACCCGCGCGATGTCGACTACGCAACGCTCGCCGCCCAGCACGCGAACGCCGAGGTGCCGTGCGAATGGATGGAATCCAGCGAGCCCTCGTACATCCTCTACACCTCCGGCACCACCGGCAAACCAAAAGGCGTGCAGCGTGATACCGGCGGCTATGCGGTGGCGCTCGCGGCGTCGATGCCGCTCATTTTCGGTACGCAGCCCGGCGACACGATGTTCACCGCTTCGGACGTGGGCTGGGTGGTGGGACACAGCTACATCGTCTACGCGCCGCTGCTCGCGGGCCTGACGACGGTCATGTACGAAGGCACGCCAATCCGTCCCGACGGTGCGGTCTGGTGGCGCATCGTCGAGCAATATCGGGTGAACGTGATGTTCACCGCACCGACCGCCATTCGCGTACTCAAAAAGCAGGATCCGGCGCTGCTGCAGCGACATGATCTGTCGAGCCTGCGCCGCCTCTTCCTTGCCGGCGAGCCGCTGGACGAGCCCACCGCAAGCTGGATCGGCGAGGCACTGCACAAGCCCATCGTTGACAACTACTGGCAGACCGAGACCGGCTGGCCGATGCTGGCCATTCCGCAAGGGGTTGAGCCTTCCGAGCAAAAGCTTGGCTCGCCGGGCTTCCCGGTCTACGGGTACAAGCTCGACATCTTGGATGAGGCCACCGGGCAACCTTGTGCTCCTGGGGAGAAAGGCCTGCTCGCGGTGTCCGCGCCGCTGCCGCCGGGCTGCATGACGACCGTCTGGGGCGACGATGCCCGCTTTCTGAAGACCTACTGGTCTGCGTTCCCGGGGCGACACATCTATTCGAGCTTCGACTGGGGCGTGCGTGACGAGGAGGGCTACGTGACCATCCTCGGCCGCACCGACGACGTCATCAACGTGGCGGGCCACCGTCTGGGCACCCGCGAGATCGAAGAAAGCCTGTCGTCGCATCCCGCCATCGCCGAGGTGGCGGTGGTGGGCGTGGCCGATCAGCTCAAAGGGCAGGTGGCGATGGGGTTTGCCATCGTGCGTGACGCTTCGCGCATTGCCGAGCCGACGGGGCGCCTGGCCCTCGAAGGTGAGTTGATGCGCACAGTCGAGGTGCAGCTCGGGGCAGTGGCACGGCCCTCGCGCGTGTTCTTTGTCGGGGCGCTGCCCAAGACGCGCTCCGGAAAGCTGCTGCGCCGGGCGATGCAGGCCGTAGCGGAAGGGCGTGACCCGGGAGATCTGACGACCATTGAAGACCCCACGGCGCTGGCTCAGGTGCAGGCTGCCGTGCGAGGTGACTAGATGATGAGAAAGTGACGTTCTCGCCAGCTCGATCACGGACTCGTGGGCACGGCGGGACGTCACAAATCGGGCGGCACGCGCCGTTAAGTCCTTCCTTTCATTGAGTTTTTTGCGGTGTCCGGGTATACTTGTTGGGTTTGAGTTCAGAAACCCATCACCCTAGCGCCAACCGCTTCCTACCTCCCGCCTACCGCCCCGTCTGCCTCGTTTCTCGGTGATTTCTGGTGAGTTCTGTCCCAGCCCCGACTCTCGGCGCGCAAACGGCCCGGATTCCGCATAGCCGGAATTCCGCTTCGGCGCCAAGGTGATCAGGTCGGCACAGGGTGAATCCAGCAGGAGCTACCCGTGTTGCCGTCTTTCCCGCCCGCCATTCTCGCGCTTGCAGACGGCACGGTCTTTCGTGGCTATTCCATCGGTGCGGCCGGTCATACGATCGGCGAAGTGGTGTTCAACACCGCAATCACCGGCTATCAGGAAATCCTTACCGATCCGAGCTACTCGCGCCAGATCGTCACGCTCACGTATCCGCATATCGGTAACGTTGGCGTGAACCGTGAGGATGTCGAAGCTACGAAAGTCCATGCCGCCGGTCTCATCATCAAGGATCTCCCGATCCTGGCGTCGAACTTCCGCAAGGAGCACACGCTCTCGCATTACCTCAAGGGCGAGAAAGTTGTCGCCATTGCCGGGATCGATACGCGCAAGCTGACCCGAATCCTGCGCGAGAAGGGCGCCCAGAACGGTTGCATTCTCGCCGGCGAAGACAACGTGCAGAAGGCCATCGACCTCGCGCGCTCGTTCCCGGGCCTGTCGGGCATGGATCTGGCGAAAGTCGTGTCCGTGACCCAGCCGTACGAGTGGACTCAAACCGAATGGGCGCTGGGCCGCGGCTACGGCAAGCAGGAAGCCCCGAAGTACCACGTGGTCGCGTATGACTTCGGCATCAAGTTCAACATCCTGCGCATGCTCGCCGAGCGTGGCTGCCGCGTGACGGTGGTGCCGGCACAAACCAGCGCAGCCGACGTGCTGGCGCATAACCCGGATGGCGTCTTCCTTTCCAACGGCCCCGGCGATCCGGAGCCGTGCGACTACGCTATCGCCGCCACCAGGGAGTTCCTGGAGCGTCGCCTGCCGACGTTCGGCATCTGTCTGGGCCACCAGATCATGGGCCTGGCTGTCGGTGCCAAGACGCTCAAGATGAAGACCGGCCACCACGGCGCGAATCACCCGGTCAAGGATCTGCAGGACGGCCGCGTGGTCATCACCTCGCAGAACCACGGTTTTGCAGTGGACCCGGAATCGCTGCCGGCCAACGCGCGCGTGACGCACGTCTCGCTGTTCGACGGCACGCTGCAGGGCTTCGAGCTGACCGACCGTCCGGCGTTCTGCTTCCAGGGCCACCCGGAAGCGTCGCCCGGTCCGCACGACATCGCGTATCTGTTTGACCGCTTCACCGCGGTGATGGACGCAGCCAAACAGTAAAGCAACGAGAGCGCATCCGCCATGAACGCCTTCATGCTCGCCCACTTCGGCATCACCGAGTTCTGGACCTTTCTGCTCGGCACGATTTTCATCGTGCTGCTGCCGGGGCCGAATTCGATGTACGTGCTGTCGGTGGCGGCCCGCCGCGGTGTGCGCGCGGGCTACCAGGGCGCGTGCGGCGTGTTTCTGGGTGATGCCATCCTGATGGTGTTGTCGGCAGCGGGCGTGGCTTCGCTGTTGAAGGCGAGTCCGGCGCTGTTCTACGTCGTGAAGTACATCGGCGCGGCGTATCTGGCGTGGATCGGCCTGCAGATGCTGCGTGGCGCGGTTCGCAACTGGCGTGTGCGCAAGGCCGGCGAGTCCGTCGCACAAGACGCGGCTCCGGCCGATGAATCGCACCCGTTCAAGAAGGCGCTGATCATCAGTCTGCTGAACCCGAAGGCGATCCTGTTCTTCATCTCGTTTTTCATCCAGTTCGTCGATCCGCACTACGCGTTGCCGGTCGTGTCGTTCGTCGTGCTTGGGCTGGTCTGCCAGATCTGCAGCTTCCTGTACCTGACCACCATCATCTTCGTGGGCGCGCGGCTGGCCGCGGCGTTCCGCGCGCGACGACGTTTGTCTGCCGGTATGAGCAGCGGCGTCGGCGCCATGTTTATCGGCTTTTCCGCCAAGCTGGCGACGGCCACACTGAATTAATCGAATCGAGCGGGTTATGCCAAAACGTACAGATATCAAAACCATCCTGATCATCGGCGCGGGTCCGATCATCATCGGCCAGGCGTGTGAATTCGATTACTCCGGCGCGCAGGCTTGCAAGGCGCTCCGTGAAGAAGGCTTCAAGGTGGTCCTGGTCAACAGCAACCCGGCCACGATCATGACCGACCCCAACACGGCCGATGTGACCTACATCGAGCCGATCACGTGGGAAGTCGTCGAGCGCATCATCGCCAAGGAACGCCCCGACGCGATCCTGCCGACGATGGGCGGCCAGACCGCGCTGAACTGCGCGCTGGACCTGCATCGCCACGGCGTGCTGAAGAAGTACAACGTCGAGCTGATCGGCGCATCGCCCGAGGCCATCGACAAGGCGGAAGACCGCCAGAAGTTCAAGGACGCGATGACCAAGATCGGTCTGGGTTCGGCCAAGTCGGGCATCGCGCATTCGATGGACGAAGCCGTGGCTGTGCAGTCGCAGATCGCCAAGGAAACCGGCACGAGCGGCTACCCGATCGTGATCCGTCCGTCGTTCACGCTGGGCGGCACGGGCGGCGGCATCGCCTACAACCGCGAAGAATTCGAAGAGATCTGCAAGCGCGGTCTCGACCTCTCGCCGACCAACGAGCTGCTGATCGAAGAATCGCTGCTCGGTTGGAAGGAGTACGAGATGGAAGTCGTGCGCGACAAGGCCGACAACTGCATCATCGTCTGCTCGATCGAGAACCTGGACCCGATGGGCATCCATACCGGTGACTCCATCACCGTGGCGCCGGCACAGACGCTGACCGACAAGGAATACCAGATCCTGCGTAACGCCTCGCTGGCTGTGTTGCGCGAGATCGGCGTGGATACCGGCGGCTCGAACGTGCAGTTCTCGATCAATCCGCAGGATGGCCGGATGATCGTGATCGAGATGAACCCGCGTGTGTCGCGTTCGTCGGCGCTGGCGTCGAAGGCCACCGGTTTCCCGATCGCCAAGGTCGCGGCCAAGCTGGCCGTGGGCTACACGCTGGACGAGCTGAAGAACGAGATCACCGGCGGCGCGACGCCGGCGTCGTTCGAGCCGTCGATCGACTACGTGGTCACCAAGGTGCCGCGTTTCGCGTTCGAGAAATTCCCGCAGGCCGACAGCCACCTGACCACGCAGATGAAGTCGGTCGGTGAGGTGATGGCCATGGGCCGGACGTTCCAGGAGTCGTTCCAGAAGGCGCTGCGTGGCCTGGAAGTCGGCGTGGACGGCCTGGACGAAAAGTCCACCGACCGCGACGAGATCATCGAAGAGATCGGCGAAGCCGGTCCGGATCGCATCTGGTATCTGGGCGACGCATTCCGCCTGGGCCTGTCGATCGACGAGGTTTATGCCGAGACGTCCGTTGATCCGTGGTTCCTGGCGCAGATCGAAGACATCGTCAAGACGGAAGCACTGGTGAAGTCCCGCACGCTGGAAAGCCTGTCGGCTGCCGAGCTGCGTCTGCTCAAGCAGAAGGGTTTCTCCGACCGCCGCCTTGCCAAGCTCACCAAGACGACAGCCAAGGCCGTGCGCGAGAAGCGTATCGCCGAGAAGGTACGTCCGGTCTACAAACGTGTCGACACGTGCGCCGCTGAATTCGCGACAAACACGGCATACCTGTACTCCACGTACGAAGCCGAGCACGGCGAGTGCGAAGCCGAGCCGACCAGCAACAAGAAGATCATGGTCCTGGGCGGCGGCCCGAACCGGATCGGCCAAGGTATCGAGTTCGACTACTGCTGCGTGCACGCCGCGCTGGCGCTGCGCGAAGACGGGTACGAGACCATCATGGTCAACTGCAACCCGGAAACCGTTTCGACCGACTACGACACGTCCGACCGCCTGTACTTCGAGCCGGTGACGCTGGAAGACGTGCTCGAAATCGTTGACAAGGAAAAGCCGGTCGGCGTGATCGTGCAATACGGCGGCCAGACGCCGCTGAAGCTCGCGCTGGATCTGGAAGCCAACGGCGTGCCCATCATCGGCACGTCGCCGGACATGATCGACGCGGCCGAAGACCGTGAGCGCTTCCAGAAGCTGCTGCACGCGCTGGGACTGCGCCAGCCGCCCAACCGCACCGCGCGTGCCGAAGACGAAGCCCTCAAGCTGGCCGAAGAAATCGGCTACCCGCTGGTGGTGCGTCCGTCGTACGTGCTGGGTGGCCGCGCGATGGAAATCGTGCACGAGCCGCGCGACCTCGAGCGCTACATGCGCGAAGCCGTGAAGGTGTCGAACGACAGCCCCGTGCTGCTCGACCGATTCCTGAACGATGCCATTGAATGCGACGTGGATTGCCTTTCCGACGGCAAGCGCGTGTTCATCGGCGGCGTGATGGAGCACATCGAACAGGCCGGCGTGCACTCGGGCGACTCGGCTTGTTCGCTGCCGCCGTACTCGCTGTCGCAGGCGACCGTCGACGAGCTCAAGCGCCAGACCGCCGCGATGGCCAAGGCGCTGAACGTGGTCGGCCTGATGAACGTGCAGTTTGCGATCCAGCAGAAGGGCGGCGAAGACATCGTCTACGTGCTGGAAGTGAACCCGCGTGCTTCGCGTACGGTGCCGTACGTTTCGAAGGCGACCGGTATTCCGCTGGCGAAGGTTGCGGCTCGCTGCATGGCTGGCCAGTCGCTGGATTCGCAAGGCGTCGAGACGGAAGTCGTGCCGGCGTACTACAGCGTCAAGGAGGCTGTGTTCCCGTTCAACAAGTTCCCGGGGGTCGACCCGGTGCTCGGACCGGAAATGCGCTCCACCGGCGAAGTGATGGGCGTTGGCAAGACCTTTGGCGAGGCGCTCTTCAAGAGCCAGCTGGCTGCCGGTTCGCGCCTGCCCGAGAAGGGTACCGTGCTGATGACGGTCAAGGACAGCGACAAGCCGCAAGCCGTGGAAGTGGCCCGTGCGCTGCATACGCTGGGCTACCCGATCGTGGCAACGCGCGGTACGGCCTCGGCCATTGAAGCTGCGGGCATTCCGGTGCGCGTGGTGAACAAGGTGAAGGACGGCCGTCCGCACATTGTCGACATGATCAAGAACAGCGAGATCGCGCTCGTCTTCACGACCGTCGACGAGACGCGTGCCGCAATCGCTGACTCGCGCTCGATCCGCCAGGCTGCATTGGCGCAGCGTGTCACGTACTACACGACCATCGCCGGTGCGCGTGCCGCGGTGGAAGGTCTGAAGCACATGCAGCACCTCGATGTGTATGACCTGCAGGGCCTGCACGCGACCCTGTAAGTAAGCCCATCGTCAGGGCCCGCGACGCGGCATAGCGTCGCGGCGACCGCCCGGAGAGGGGGCAGTTGCCGCCTCCGGACGGTTCGCCTAAACTAGAGCGTCCGTGTCAAAACAACGACAGCCGCCGTCAGGCGGGTGTGCGCTACGCGCCCTCCCGCTTCGCAGCGGCTGATTTTTTTGTGATTCTGAAAGACTTACGATGAGCACCATTCCGATTACCAAGCGCGGTGCCGAGATGCTGAAAGACGAACTCCAACGTCTGAAGACCAAGGAGCGTCCGGCCGTCGTCAACGCTATCGCCGAGGCGCGTGCCCAGGGCGATCTGTCCGAAAACGCCGACTATGATGCCGCCAAGGAGCGCCAGGGCTTCATCGAAGGCCGCATCCAGGAAATCGAAAGCAAGTTGTCGGCTGCACAGATCATCGATCCGGCTTCGCTCGATGCTGAAGGCCGTGTGGTCTTTGGCGCCACCATCGACCTGGAAGACCTGGATTCGGGCAAGCCTGTTACGTACCAGATCGTCGGCGATGACGAAGCCGATATCGAGATCGGCAAGATCTCGATCAGCTCGCCGATCGCCCGTGCGTTGATCGGCAAGTTGGAAGGCGACGTCGCCACCGTGGTCGCCCCGGGCGGCGAGCGCGAGTACGAAGTCCTGGCCGTCAAGTACCTCTAACCCGATCCGAGACAGCCGCCATGCCGCAGCGCTTCTTCCAGTTGCTTGCCACGGTATGGTGCGGTTCGCTCTGGACCATCGGTTACATCGTCGCGCCGACGCTGTTCGCGATGCTGGGAGATCGCCAGTTGGCCGGCTCCATTGCCGGTCGGTTGTTTCATGCGGAAGCGTGGATCGGCCTGGCGGCCGGGTGCTTGCTGTTGCTGGCTGCCACGGCGCTAGTGCGCCGCGGTGAGGCCGGTTACCGGCGGCTGCGCTGGCTCGTGCTGGCGATGCTGCTGTGCGTGCTGGTGGGCTATTTCGGCCTCCAGCCATTCATGGCTTCACTGCGCGAACAGGCCGATGCACTCGGCATGGCGGTGGGAGATTCGCCTTACCGCGCACAGTTCGGCATGCTGCACGGTGTATCGAGCGTGTTCTATCTGCTGCAGAGTCTGTTGGGGTTGGCGCTGATCTGGAAGGCAGCCGATGTTCGACAAGCCGCCTGAAGGCCAAAAAAAGACCGGCTGAAAAGCCGGTCGTTTTGTGTGCAGCCCCGAATTGGATCAGGACAGCGCCTTCTTTTTCTGGCTGGTTTGACGCGGCTTGGCGCGCTTGACGTTGCCGCCGGCCGTGACACGTTCGTTGCCGAGCACGCTCAGGCGGACGGGCTTCGGGCGGCGTGCGCTGTTCGGGTTCGGCTTGCGCACGGTGACCGAGCGCGGACCGGCGCCCACGGTCGTCTTGCGCGGCGGCTTGAGATCGCGCGGCTGGTTTTCCTTCAGGTACGCCGGGCCTTCGCGCCAGATCACCAGCAGCTTGCCGATGTGCTGTACGGGGGCGGCTTGCAGGCGGGCGCAGATGGTGTCGTAGAGTTCGATGCGTGCTTCGCGGTCATCGCCGAAGACGCGAATCTTGATCAGCCCGTGTGCCGCCAGCGAGCGGTCGATTTCGGCCAGAACGGCCTTGGTCAGACCCTCCGCACCGATGATGACGACCGGGTTCAACGCGTGCGCTTCGGAGCGCAGTTCCGATCGTTGGGCAGGGGTGAGGATAAGGGCGGGCATAAATAAGCGCGGGATCGCGCAAAGAGACAAACGGCGCGTATTATCCGCCAAAACCAGTCCTGGCCGCCATGTTTGGCGCTACATTCGGGCGAAATTGCAACCAATTCGATGGCAAAGAACAAGTTTAACCAGTCGTGGCTGCACGACCATATCAACGATCCGTACGTCAAGCTGGCGCAGCGCGAAGGCTATCGCGCACGTGCCGCCTACAAGCTCAAAGAGATCGACGAGCAGGACAAGTTGATCAAGCCGGGCCAGGTCATCGTTGACCTGGGTGCCGCGCCGGGCAGTTGGAGCCAGTACGTGCGCAACAAGCTGGCGGCCTCGCCGCGTGCCAAGGATGGACGTATCGACGGCGCGATCGTCGCCATCGACATCCTGCCGATGGAAGCCATCGCCGACGTTACCTTCATCCAGGGTGACTTCCGCGAGGACGAGGTATTCCGGCAACTGGAAGAAATCGTGCTGGAAGTCAGCGGTGGCGGCAAAGTGGACCTTGTTTTGTCCGATATGGCCCCCAATCTCTCAGGTGTGGCGTCGGCAGACGCCGCGCGCATGGAGCACATCGCCGAGCTGGCAGTGGAATTTGCCATGGCGCACCTGAAACCTGAAGGCGCGCTGCTGATCAAATGTTTCCACGGCAGCGGCTATAGTCAGATCGTCGAGATGTTCAAGCGTCATTTCAAGATCGTGGCGCCGCGCAAGCCGAAAGCCTCCCGTGGCAAATCGTCCGAGACATTCTTGTTGGGCCGCCAGCTCAAGCATCCGGGCTGACGGACGATACTCAAGAAGGGGCCCCTCGGCTGGCACGGTGGTTCGTTGGTCTTGCGGGCAATCAACCCGCGGCGGTGTCCGTGCATTACAATGCCAAGCATCCCGTCAAGGCATTTCTAAAGGAGTCTCGCCTTGAATAACAACTGGTTTCAGAAGGCGGCCATCTGGCTGGTGATTGCCTTGGTGCTGTTCACCGTCTTCAAGCAGTTCGACAAGCCGCGCACCCAAGAGGGTGTGACGTACTCGCAATTCATGGACGATGCGAAGGCCGGCAAGGTCAAGCGCGTCGAGGTCCAAGGCCGTACGCTGTTGGTCACGCCCAACGAGGGCAACAAGTATTCGATCATCTCGCCGGGCGACATCTGGATGGTCGGCGACCTGATGAAGTACGGCGTGCAGGTGACCGGTAAGGCGGAAGAAGAGCAAGGTGTGCTCCTTACCGCCCTTTACTACCTCGGTCCGACGCTGCTGATCATCGTGTTCTGGTTCTACATGATGCGGCAGATGCAGGGTGGTGGGAAAGGCGGTGCCTTCTCGTTCGGCAAGTCGCGGGCGCGGTTGATTGATGAGAACAACAACAGCGTCACGTTTGCTGACGTGGCAGGCTGTGACGAATCGAAAGAAGAAGTCGTCGAACTGGTCGACTTCTTGAAAGATCCGCAGAAATTCCAGAAGCTCGGCGGGCGCATCCCGCGCGGCGTGCTGCTTGTTGGCCCTCCGGGTACTGGCAAGACGCTGCTCGCACGCGCTATTGCTGGTGAAGCCAAGGTGCCGTTCTTTAGCATTTCCGGTTCGGACTTCGTTGAAATGTTCGTCGGCGTGGGCGCGGCCCGCGTGCGCGACATGTTCGAAAACGCCAAGAAGCAGGCGCCCTGCATCGTGTTCATCGATGAAATTGATGCGGTTGGCCGCCATCGTGGCGCCGGCATGGGCGGCGGCAACGACGAGCGCGAGCAGACCCTGAACCAGATGCTGGTCGAGATGGATGGCTTCGAGGCAAACTCGGGCGTCATCGTGATCGCGGCAACCAACCGTGCAGACGTGCTCGACAAAGCGCTGCTGCGTCCGGGCCGGTTCGACCGTCAGGTCTACGTGGGTCTGCCGGATATCCGTGGTCGCGAGCAGATTCTCAAGGTGCACATGCGCAAGGTGCCGATCGGCAACGACGTCGATGCATCGGTGCTGGCGCGTGGCACGCCGGGCTTCTCGGGCGCCGATCTGGCCAACCTGGTCAACGAAGCTGCGCTGTTTGCTGCGCGCCGTAACAAGCGCGTAGTGGACATGCAGGACTTCGAAGACGCGAAGGACAAGATCTACATGGGTCCGGAACGCAAGTCGGCCGTGATTCGGGAAGAGGAGCGCCGCGCCACGGCGTACCACGAGTCGGGCCATGCCGTGGTCGCTAAGCTGCTGCCGAAGGCTGATCCGGTGCACAAGGTCACGATCATGCCGCGCGGCTGGGCTGGCGGCCTGACCTGGCAGCTGCCGGAGCACGACAAGCACTACGCCTACAAGGATACGATGCTTGAAGAGGTCGCGATTCTGTTCGGTGGCCGTGCTGCAGAAGAGGTGTTCCTGGGTGCGATGAGTACCGGCGCCTCCAACGACTTCGAGCGCGCCACCAAGATGGCCCGCGATATGGTGACGCGCTATGGCATGAGCGACGCGCTCGGCACCATGGTCTACGTCGATACGGAACAGGATGGCTTCTTCGGCCGCATGGCATCGAAGACGGTGTCCGAGGCGACGCAGCAGAAGGTGGATTCGGAAATCCGCCGCATCGTGGACGAGCAGTACGCCCTGGCCAAGGGGCTGCTGGAAGCGAATCGCGAGAAGGTGGAAGCCATGACTGCGGCGCTGCTCGAGTGGGAAACCATCGACGCCGATCAGGTCAATGACATCATGGACGGCAAGCCACCGCGCCCGCCGCGCTACGGCTCGACCGGCGGTGGCAGCACACCGCCGGGTGGCGGCACGCCGGCTGGGGTGAACCCGGGCAACGTGCCTGCCACGGCGTGATGTGTTGATGGTCCGTTAGTTTGTCGCCCGGGCGGCGACGCAAAAGAGCCGGTGCAAGCGCACCGGCTCTTTTTTTTGTTGGCGCATTCTGGCATGCCTGGCGTAGCATTCCGGTCCTGCACAGCATTTCCATCGATCTATCTTGTCCGCTTCCATTCCCACCACAACGCACTTCCAGTGCGGACGCTTCCGTTACCCACGCGATCGCCGTCCGCTCGTCATGGGCATTCTCAACGTCACGCCCGATTCGTTCTCCGATGGCGGGCGGCACGCCACGCGTGATGCAGCGTTGCGCCACGCCGAGCAGCTGATCGCCGAAGGCGTCGACATGATCGACATCGGTGGAGAGTCGAGCCGGCCGGGCGCCGAGCCGTTGAGCCTGCAAGCCGAGTTGGACCGGGTGATGCCCATCGTCGAGGCGCTACGCGAATGCGGCAAGCCGCTGTCGATCGATACCTACAAGCCCGAGGTGATGCGGGCCACGCTGGATGCGGGCGCCGATTTGATCAACGATATCTGGGGTTTTCGCCGGCCTGGCGCGATCGAGGCGGTGGCCAAGGGCAACGCGGGCCTTTGTGTCATGCATATGCAGCGCGATCCCGAAACGATGCAGGAAGCGCCCAGCTATGTAGACCTGATGGGCGAGGTGGAGGCCTTCCTGTGCACGCAGACGGAGGCGCTGATGGCTGCCGGCGTGGCGGCCGAGCGTGTCTCCCTTGATCCGGGGTTTGGTTTTGGCAAGACGCCGGATCACAACCTCACCATGCTCAATCGCTTGGCGGAGTTTCAGCGCATCGGTTTGCCGCTGCTCGCCGGTTTGTCGCGCAAATCGACGCTGGGCGCGGTGTTGGGCGGCAAACCGCCAGCCGAACGTGTGACCGTCAGTGTGGCGGCAGCGCTACTGGCGGCGGAGCGGGGCGCGTTCATCGTGCGTGTGCACGACGTGCAGCCGACCGTGGAGGCAATTCAACTCTGGTGGGCCATGCGTCATGAACGCGTAAATCCGCCAATGGCCTGATAGCCGCCCAAGCCTCACGCGGCTGGGGGTCAAGCGAACAGAGGATTGCCCGGCGATGGCCAGCGCCTTACAAACAAAGAAAGAAACATTTCTCCAGGAGAGACTCCCAATGTCCAGGAAGTATTTCGGCACCGACGGCATCCGTGGGCGTGTCGGTGAAAGCCCGATCACGCCGGATTTTGTGTTGCGCCTTGGTTATGCAGCCGGCCGTGTGTTGGCCCATGGTGGGGAAGCGCATGGTCACGGCCGTCCCACCGTGCTGATCGGCAAGGACACGCGCCTGTCGGGCTACATGCTGGAAGCCGCGTTGGAAGCAGGCTTCACAGCAGCCGGCGTGGACGTGCTGATGAGCGGGCCGCTGCCAACGCCTGGCGTGGCGTATCTCACGCGTGCGCTGCGGTTGTCGGCGGGTGTGGTGATTTCCGCTTCACATAACCCGTATTACGACAACGGTATCAAGTTCTTCTCGGCCACCGGCGACAAGCTGCCGGATGAAACCGAGCTGCAGATCGAAGCCGAACTGGAAAAGCCGATGGCGTACGCGGCCTCTGATGCGCTGGGCCGTGCCCGTCGTATCGAGGATGCCGCTGGACGCTACATCGAATTCTGCAAGAGCACATTCCCGAGCGACCTGAACCTGTTCGGTATGAAGGTCGTGCTGGACAGCGCGCATGGCGCGGCCTATCACATTGCACCGCACGTCTTCCACGAACTGGGTGCGGACGTGGTATCGATCGGCAACCAGCCGAATGGCCGCAACATCAACGACGGCTATGGCGCGACGGCGCCGGGTAAGTTGGTTGAGGCTACACGCGAGCATGGGGCTGACATTGGCCTGGCCTTCGATGGCGATGCCGACCGCCTGCAGGTGGTGGACCGCAATGGGCGCCTCTACAACGGCGACGAGCTGCTCTACGTGATGGTGCAGGCGCGCCGTGCGGCGGGCCAGACGGTGCCGGGCGCGGTCGGTACGCTCATGACCAATCTTGCCGTGGAACTCGCACTCAAGGCGCAGGGGGTCGAGTTCGTGCGCGCCAAGGTGGGCGATCGCTATGTGCTGGAAGAACTGAAGAAGAATGGTTGGCTGCTCGGCGGCGAAGGTTCGGGCCACTTGCTCTGCCTGGACAAGCACAGCACGGGCGACGGCATCATTTCGGCGCTGCAGGTGCTTGCAGCATTGCGTCGCAGCGGCCAGACGCTGGACGAGATGCTCGACGGCGTGCGCCTGTTCCCGCAAAAGCTTATCAACGTGCGGGTCGAAAAGGGTTTCGACTGGAAATCGCACGCGGGCTTGCAGGCGGCTCTCAAGACGAGCGAGGCCGAGTTGGATGGCAAGGGGCGTGTGCTGATTCGTCCGTCGGGTACGGAGCCGGTCGTGCGCGTCATGGTGGAAGCGCAGGACGCTGAGCTGGCCAACCAACATGCGGAGCGTCTTGCCGCGACGTTGCAGTAAGTTGTTGCCAGATCAAGCAAACATGTCGAAAAGCGGCCTCCGGGCCGCTTTTTTTATGCGTGGGGGTCGACTTTCCTGCCGTGCAGGCCGGCTATGAGAAGTTTTCGTGTTGTCACAGAACTGTCATTTGAGCGGCCTAAAGTTCGGATGTCAAAAATCTGTCATCGCTCAACCGCTCCTCTGGAGAACTCATGAAACTGGTCAAAACCGCAATCGCTGGCGTGGCTGCGCTGGCTTTCGCTGGTGCCGCATTCGCTGTTGACATCACTGGCGCAGGCGCAACGTTCCCGGCACCCGTCTACAACAAGTGGGCGGCCGACTACAACAAGGCGACCCAAACCAAGGTGAACTACCAAGGTATCGGTTCGTCGGGCGGCATCAAGCAGATCACCGCCAAGACCGTCGACTTCGGCGCATCGGATATGCCGCTGAAGGACGAAGAGTTGAACAAGGATGGCCTGATCCAGTTCCCGACTGTGATCGGCGGCGTGGTGCCCGTGATCAACCTGCCGGGCGTGAAGCCGGGCGAGCTGACGCTGAACGGCCAATTGCTTGGTGACATCTACCTGGGCAAGATCAAGAAGTGGAACGATCCGGCCATCGCCAAGCTGAACCCGAAGGCCAAGCTGCCGGACCAGGACATCCTGGTGGTGCGCCGTGCTGACGGTTCGGGCACTTCGTTCATCTTCACGAACTACCTGTCGAAGGTCAATGCCGAGTGGAAGAGCAAGGTCGGCGAAGGCACGACCGTGAACTGGCCGACGGGTACGGGTGGCAAGGGCAACGAAGGCGTGGCCGCTTTCGTGCAGCGTCTGGGTGGCGCAGTGGGCTACGTTGAGTACGCCTACGCCAAGCAGAACAAGATGACGTACGTGAACCTGCAGAACAAGGCGGGCGCCGTGGTGAAACCGACCGCAGAAGCCTTCAAGGCCGCAGCCGCCGGCGCCGAGTGGAGCAAGTCGTACTACCAGATCCTGACGGACGAACCGGGTAAGGACGCATGGCCGATCGCTGGTGCCACGTTCATCCTGCTGCACAAGACGCAAGCCAAGCCGGAGCAGGGCGCTGAAGTCATGAAGTTCTTCGACTGGGCCTACAAGGGTGGTGACGACGCCGCCAAGAGCCTGGACTACGTGCCGCTGCCGGACGCTGTGAAGAACCAGATCCGCGCAACGTGGAAGTCGAGCGTGAAGGATGCATCGGGCAAGGTTGTCTACAACTAGTGACCGCTGCCTGCTGCATAACGGCTCGTAACTAGATGCAGCACTAGGTGCGGGAGGTCGGTACGAATCGGCCGCCCGCATCATTTCAAAAGCTTCTTTCACGGCTGACCGGTTTCCCTCATGGCCACGCTCTCTGATTCCTCCGGCGCTTCCCGTATGCGAGCACCCAGCCGCCTCGGCGACCTGGTGTTTGGCGGTATGACCCGCCTTGCCGCAATCGTTACGCTGCTGCTGCTGGGCGGTATCATCATCTCGCTCATCATCAGCTCCTGGCCCACGATTCAGAAATTCGGCCTGTCGTTCCTGTGGAATTCGGAGTGGGATCCGCCCTCCGACATCTATGGCGCGCTGGTGCCCATCTACGGCACCCTGGTCACATCGCTGATCGCGCTCATCATTGCCGTGCCTGTGAGCTTCGGCATTGCCCTGTTCTTGACCGAGCTGTCGCCGGCCTGGCTGCGCCGACCGCTGGGTACCGCCATTGAGCTGCTCGCCGCAGTGCCATCCATCGTGTACGGCATGTGGGGGCTGCTCGTGTTTGCGCCGATTTTTGGCGAATACTTTCAAAAGCCGCTGGCCGCGACCGTCGGCAAGATCCCTGTCGTCGGGGCGCTGTTTCAGGGCGCGCCGATCGGCATCGGCCTCCTGTGTGCCGGGGTGATCCTGGCGATCATGATCATCCCGTACATCTCGGCGGTGATGCGCGACGTGTTCGAGGTCACGCCGACGCTGCTCAAGGAATCCGCCTACGGGGTGGGCTGCACGACGTGGGAAGTCATGTGGAACGTGGTGCTGCCGTACACCAAGGCGGGCGTGATCGGTGGTGTGATGCTGGGCCTGGGCCGCGCCCTCGGCGAGACCATGGCCGTGACGTTCGTGATCGGCAACACCAACCTGCTGTCCGATGTCTCGTTGTTCTCGCCGGGTAACAGCATTACCTCGGCGCTGGCCAATGAATTTGCGGAAGCGGGCCAGGGCCTGCATACCGCGGCGCTCATGGAGCTGGGCTTGATCCTGTTTGTCATCACGTTCATCGTGCTGGCGGCCTCCAAGCTGCTCCTTCTGCGCCTGCAGAAGAGCGAGGGTCAGAAGTGAACCAACACGATCTGCCTGACGCTATGAGACCCAATACCATGCGTATGCCTTCCATCCCTGCCGTCCGCGCCGACTCTGAAAAGATCAAGGCCCGCCTGCAGGCGCGCCGCCGCAACGTCAACGGGATTGCGCTGGCACTGTCGCTTGCCGCCATGGCATTCGGCCTGGTGTGGCTGGCTTGGATTCTGTGGACCACGCTCTCGCTGGGTGTGGGCGGCCTGTCGATGTCGCTCTTCACGGAGATGACGCCGGCGCCCGACACGCCGGGAGGCGGCCTCGCCAACGCCATCGCAGGTTCGTTGTTGCTGGTGGGCATGGCCACCCTGATCGGCACGCCGCTGGGCATCCTGGCCGGCATCTATCTGGCCGAGTACGGCAAGACGTCGATGCTGGCGAGCGCCACGCGTTTCATCAACGACATTCTGCTGTCGGCGCCGTCCATCGTGATCGGCCTGTTCGTGTACGCCGTCGTGGTGGCGCGCGTGCAGCACTTCTCGGGCATTGCCGGTGTGATCGCGCTGGCGCTGCTGCAGATTCCGATCGTGGTTCGCACGACCGAGAACATGCTCAACCTGGTGCCCAACGCGATGCGTGAAGCCGCCATGGCGCTCGGCACGCCCAAGTGGAAGATGATCCTGTCGATTACGCTCAAGGCGTCGTACGCCGGCGTGATTACCGGTGTGCTGCTGGCTGTGGCCCGCATTGCCGGCGAAACCGCGCCGCTGCTCTTCACCGCGCTGAACAACCAGTTCTGGAGCCTGGATCTGAATCAGCCGGTGGCCACGCTGCCGACCGTCATCTTCAAGTTTGCGATGAGCCCGTTCCCCGAATGGCAGCAATTGGCCTGGGCCGGGGTGTTCCTGATTACGCTGGGTGTGCTGGGGCTGAACGTCCTCGCGCGTGCCTTGTTCACCAAGAAATGACCATGACCGCTACGTCCCTCGAAGTGCGCACGCAAAGCCCGAAGATCGATGTTCGCGACCTGAACTTCTACTACGGCAAGTTCCACGCCCTGAAGAACATCTCGCTGCAGATTCCGGAGAAGCAGGTGACGGCCTTCATCGGCCCGTCGGGCTGCGGCAAGTCGACACTACTGCGTACGTTCAACAAGATGTACGCGCTGTATCCGGAGCAGCGTGCCGAAGGCCAGATCAACATGGACGGCGAGAACCTGCTGACCTCGCGCATGGATATCGCCCTGCTGCGCGCCAAGGTCGGCATGGTGTTCCAGAAGCCGACGCCGTTTCCGATGTCGATCTACGACAACATTGCTTTCGGCGTGAAGCTGTTCGAGCGTCTGTCGCGCTCCGAGATGGACGACCGCGTCGAATGGGCGCTGACCAAGGCCGCACTGTGGAACGAAGTGAAGGACAAGCTAAACCAGTCGGGCTACGGACTGTCGGGCGGTCAGCAGCAGCGTCTGTGCATCGCGCGCGGTATTGCCATCCGCCCCGAAGTGCTGTTGCTGGACGAGCCGTGCTCGGCGCTGGACCCGATCTCCACGGGCAAGATCGAAGAGCTGATCGCCGAGCTGAAGGACGACTACACCGTCGTCATCGTCACGCATAACATGCAACAGGCGGCGCGTTGCTCCGACTACACGGCGTACATGTACCTGGGCGAGCTGATCGAGTTCGGTGATACCGAAAAGATCTTCATCAAGCCGCAACGCAAAGAAACGGAAGACTACATTACCGGCCGCTTCGGCTGACCTGCAACAACGCTGAAGCTGAAGCGACAAGGAGAAACCGATGTCTGAAAAACATCTGTCATCGCAGTTTGACACCGACCTGACCTCGATCAGCACCAAGGTGCTGCAGATGGGCGGTCTGGTGGAAGCGCAGATTGCCCGCGCGATGCGCGCGCTGGCCAACTTCGACACCGCGATGTGTGATCAGGTGCTCGCGGTGGAGCAGGAGATCAATGCGCTCGAGATCGAGATCGACGGCGACTGCAACAACATCATTGCGCGCCGCCAGCCGACCGCCCGCGACTTGCGTCTGGTCATGGCTATCTCGAAGACCATCACCAATCTGGAGCGCGCCGGCGACGAGGCCGCGAAGATTGCGAAGCGCACCAAACGCCTCATGCAGGACCCGTCCGCACACGCGCTGAACTACGCTGGCGTCGAACGCTCGGGCGAGATGGCCGCAACCATCCTGCGCCACGCGCTCGACGCCTTCGCGCGCCTGGACATCACTGCCGCCGTATCGATCCTGCAGGAAGACAAGGCCATCGATGAGGAATTCCGCGGCTTCATGCGCGAACTCATCACGTACATGATGGAGAACCCGCGCACGATTTCGGTGGCGCTGGATCTGCTGTTCATTGCCAAGGCCATCGAACGTATCGGCGATCATGCCAAGAACATCGCCGAGTTTATTATCTACATCGTCAAGGGAACCGACGTCCGGCATGCCGGGCGCGAGGCGCTGGAGCGCGAGATCCTGGGCGAAGGCGAATAAGAAGGCAGGACTGGAGACGTGAGCATGCCGAGCAGTATTCTCGTCGTAGAAGACGAACCGGCGATCGCCGAGCTGATCGCCGTGAACCTGCAGCACGCAGGGCACTACCCGATCCGCGCGTATAACGCCGAGCAGGCGCTGTCGCTGATGAGCGACGTGTTGCCCGACCTCGTCCTGCTCGATTGGATGCTGCCGGGCAAATCGGGCGTGATGTTCGCCAAGGAGCTGCGTGCCAACGAGCGCACGCGGCAGATCCCGATCATCATGCTGACGGCCCGCAGCGAAGAGCAGGACAAGATCATGGGTCTGGACAGCGGCGCGGACGATTACGTCACCAAGCCGTTCTCGCCCAAGGAACTGCTCGCACGCATCAAAGCGGTGCTGCGCCGCCGCGCGCCGCAGCTGACCGACGACGTGGTGGCGATCAACGGCTTGAAGCTGGACCCGGCCACGCACCGCGTGACGGCCACGAACGTCGAGGCGGAAAACCCGATCAAGCTGGACCTCGGACCGACGGAGTTCCGCCTGCTGCATTTCCTGATGACGCATCCGGAGCGCGTGCACAGCCGCTCGCAGTTGCTCGACCAGGTGTGGGGCGACCACGTCTTCGTGGAAGAGCGCACGGTGGACGTGCACATCAAGCGCCTTCGCGCAGCGCTCGCTCCGGGCGGCTACAGCAACATGATCGAAACCGTGCGCGGCAGCGGCTATCGCCTCGCTCGCAATCCGGGGCAGTAACGCAATAACGCATCCGTCAGGCGAACGCGCGAGCCGGTTCTTTTTCCATCGCGCGTTCACACGCCCGTCGCGGTCCAGCGCATAAAATGCCTTCATGAACGTCTTCTGGACCCGCTTTGCCGTCTTTGCCGCCCTCATGGGCATCGTCACGGCATGCCTGTATATCTTCGTCGACCACGTCGTTGCGCTGGCGGTGCTCAGCGCCATGCTGTTGGCGATGCTCCTCTATTACACCTACCAGATCCAGCGCTTGTGGCGCGTGCTGGACTCGCCGGCCTATGGCGAGATCCCCAGCGCGCTCGGCCTGTGGGGCGAGGTCTACTACCGCCTGCACCGTTTGATGAAGGGCTGGCGCACCCAGGTGCTGCAAGTCGAACAACAGCACAGCCGCTTCATCCAGGCCATTCAGGCATCGCCCAACGGCGTGCTGATGCTTGACGGTGAAGACCAGATCGAATGGTGCAACGCGGTAGCTGAAGAGCATTTCGGCCTCTCTGCCAAGCGTGACCTGCGCCAACGCATTACCCACCTGATCCGCCGACCGGAGTTCGTGCGCTACCTGGCGCGCGGCGAGTTCGAGGAGCCGCTCACCATGCATGACGTGGGCCCGCACAAGCAAAGCATCATCTCCGCCCAGATCTTGCCGTATGGCGAAGACCGCAAGCTGCTGGTGTCTCAGGACATCACCAAGCTGGAGAACACCGAAGCGATGCGCCGCGATTTCGTGGCCAACGTCTCGCACGAGCTGAAGACACCGCTGACCGTGCTCTCGGGCTTTCTCGAGACGGTGCGCGATATCCCGCTGCCGGAAGAAGACAAGCGGCGTTATCTGGACATGATGCACACGCAGGCCATGCGCATGCAGCATCTGGTGGAAGACTTGCTGGCGCTCGCCACGCTCGAAGGCAATCCCGAGCCGCCGTCTCTGGCGCCGGTGCCGATGCAGCGCATGATGCTGCAGCTCCAGCACGATATCGAAGCGCTGTCTGCGGGCCGGCACACCGTCAGCATGACATGCGATCCGGCCGTGAGCGTGTGCGGCGCCGAGCTTGAATTGCTTTCCGCGTTCAGCAACCTGGCATCCAACGCGGTGCGCTATACGCCGGATGGCGGCACGATCCGTCTCGATTGGGGCGTGCGCGACGGGCACGCGGTGTACTCCGTCACCGACACGGGGATTGGCATTGCACCCGAGCATATCCCGCGGCTGACCGAGCGTTTCTATCGCGTGGACCGCAGCCGTTCACGCGACACCGGGGGTACCGGCCTAGGCTTGGCTATCGTCAAGCACGTGCTGTCGCGCCACGGTGGAGAGTTGCAGGTGACCAGCGAGCACGGCAAGGGCAGCACCTTCCGCGCCGTCTTCCCGCCAGAGCGCACGATCGTGCGCAGCGCCTCCGTTGCTGATGAGCGAGTCGCCTGATCGCCCGTACTTTCGATCCATTGATCCGATGAAAAACGCACGCTGGTGAGCGTGCGTTTTTGTTTGCCGGCAGGCCGGTGGATCAGCCTGCGGAGATCTCCACCGGAGCGCGCACCGGCGCCTCAGCGGCCGTTGCCGCCGCCACTGCGGCAGCCGTCTCCGCCGCCGCAGCAGCCTGCGGCGAGAAGAGGTTCAGGAGTTCCAACTGGCTGACGCGCACGTGCTTGCCGCGCGTCTGGCGCTGGACGTAGCGTCCATCCTGCTGCATGACCCACGCCGATGCGTTGTCGCGCAGATGCACCTGCAGGCTTTCCTTGATGACACGTGCCTTAAGCTTGCGATCGAGCACGGGGAAGGCTACTTCCACACGACGGAACAGGTTGCGGTCCATCCAGTCGGCGCTGGAGAGGTAGACGACTTCCTCGCCGCCGGCATGAAAGTAGTAGACGCGGTGGTGCTCCAGGAAACGCCCGACGATGGAGCGCACGCTGATGTTCTCCGACAGCCCCGGCACGCCCGGCTTGAGAGCGCACACCCCGCGCACGATCAAGTCGACCTTCACGCCCGCCCGCGACGCCTTGTACAGCTCGTCGATGATGGCCGGCTCCAGCAGTGCATTCATTTTGCCGATGATGCGCGCACGTTTGCCTGCGCGAGCGGCACGCGCTTCAGCTCGAATGTGCTCGATCAGGTTGTCGTGCATGGTGAATGGCGAGTGCCACAGATGATGCAGCTTGACCTGTGCGCCCGTGCCCGTGAGCAACTGGAACACGTGATGCACGTCTTCGCAGATCTGCTCGTTCGCCGTCATCAGGCCGAAGTCGGTGTAGAGGCGGGCGGTCTTGGGGTGGTAGTTGCCCGTGCCCAGATGCGCGTAGCGGCGCAGCCTGACGGCCTTGCCCTTGCCGGACACTTCGCGGCGCACCACCAGCAGCATCTTCGCGTGGCACTTGTGACCGACCACGCCATACACGACATGAGCGCCGGCCGATTCAAGCTGGTCCGCCCAGTTGATGTTCGTCTCTTCGTCAAAGCGCGCGAGCAGTTCGACGACGACGGTCACCTCCTTACCGTTGTGCGCAGCTTTGATGAGCGCTTCCATCACCGTGGATTCGTTGCCGGTGCGGTAGACGGTCTGCTTGATTGCGACTACGTCAGGGTCGCGCGCTGCCTGCTGCAGCAGCTCCAGCACGGGCGTGAAGCTTTCGTATGGATGGTGCAGCAGGATGTCGCCCTGGCGGATGGCGTCAAACACGTTGGAACTGTTGGCCACCTGCCTGACCGTTGCCGGCACGTGCGGCGGGTATTTCAGCACCGGTTTGTCGACCATGTCGGGCACCTGCAGCAGGCGCACCAGGTTCACAGGCCCTTTGACGCGGTAGCAGTCCGCGTCGGTCAGGCCGAACTCCTGCAGCAGTCGCACCACCAGCGCGGGCGACGTGTCGTGTGCGATTTCCAGGCGCACTGCGTCGCCGAAGTGGCGCGTAGACAGTTCACCCTGCAGCGCTTCGCGCAAGTCCGTGATTTCATCTTCCGACACAAACAGGTCGGAGTTGCGCGTCACGCGGAATTGGTAGCAGCCATGTACGTCGATCTGCGGGAACAGCTCATGCACAAAGCCCTGCATGAACGACGACAGCAGCACGAACCCATACGGGTAGCCCGACAGTTCCGGCGGCATCTGCACAAGCCGGGGCAGGGCACGCGGGGCCTGCACGATGGCCAGTTCAGCCTCACGGCCGAATGCATCCTTGCCCGACAGCTCGATGATGAAGTTCAGGCTCTTGTTGAGCACGCGTGGGAACGGGTGCGCTGGGTCAAGAGCCATCGGGGTCAGGATGGGCACCAGCTCGCGCTGGAAGAAACTCCGACACCAAGCGCGCTGGGCTTCATTCCAATTGGTGGTCATGTGGAAGAAGACGCCTTCCTTCTCCAGCAACGGCAGGATCTCCTCCTGCAACATGGCATACTGTTGCGCGACCAGTTGCCTCACCCGCTCCGAGACCACGCCAAATGCCTGCTGCACCGACAGCCCGTCGGGCGTGACCGACGAAGGGTTGTCGCGCATCTGCTCCTTCAATCCGGCAATGCGGATTTCAAAGAACTCATCGAGATTGCTCGAGACGATGCAGATGAATTTCAGCCGCTCCATCAGCGGCACACCCGGGTCGGCGGCCTGGGCGAGCACACGGGCATTGAACTCCAGGATGCCCAGTTCGCGATTGAGCAGATCGCCCGCGGGCAATGTCGACATGTTGTGTTCTGACGGATGACGATCTGGCCACTTTTTCATAGTTCAGTGTCAAATTTGTGACACATTGGATTTGTCACGTTCGGGACACAATAAAGACATATTTTGTTGCGCATTGTTTCGAACGACAATACCCCGCGCCCCTGATTCTGCTCCTCACCCGTTTTCATTCATGAGTCCCACCCCCCGTCTGCTGGCTGCTGTCGACATGGGCTCCAACAGCTTCCGGCTGATGATCGGCCGCGTCGACGAAACCCTTGGTGCCAACGGTGCCAGCAGTACCCAGATCTTCCAGGTCGATGCGCTGCGCGAACCGGTGCGTTTGGCTGCCGGGCTTACGCAAGATAAATACCTGGATCAGCCCGCGCGCCGGCGCGGCGTCGACGCCTTGCGCCGCTTTGGCGATCGCTTGCGTGATTTTTCCCCCGAGCATATCCGGGCCGTGGCCACTAACACCTTGCGCGTGGCCAAGAACGCGCAGGAATTCCTGATCGAGGCGGAAGCCGCGCTAGGGTTTCCCATCGAGGTGATTGCGGGCCGCGAAGAGGCACGCCTGATCTATCTCGGTGCATCGCATGACGCACCGGCGTGCCAGGGCAACCGGCTCGTCGTCGACATCGGCGGCGGCTCCACCGAGTTCATTATCGGCAACGGCTACAAGCCCAAGCTGATGGAGTCGCTGTACATCGGTTGCGTTTCGCACAGCCGGCATTTCTTTCCGAACGGCAACGTTGATGAATACGCGATGAAGCAGGCCGAGCTGGCCGCGCGTCGCGAGATCCAGGTGCTCGTGCAGCAGTACCGCACGGCTGGCTGGACGCAGGCCGTCGGGTCATCGGGGACGGCGCGTGCGCTGGCTGAGCTGATCGAGCTGAACGGCTTCAATGACAAGAGCAACGAACACGGTATTACGCGTGAAGGGCTGGAGCGCCTGAAGCGCGCGCTCGTCAAGTCAGAGAACACCAATCGCCTGAAGCTCAACGGCCTGAAGGCGGACCGGATTCCGGTGCTGCCGGGCGGCCTGTCGATCATGCTGGGCGTGTTTGCGGAACTCGACGTCGACCGTATGGACGTGACCGATGGCGCCTTGCGCCTGGGCGTGCTGTATGACCTGCTCGGCCGTACGCATCATGAAGACATGCGCACGGTGACGATCGAACAGTTCATGCGCCGTTACAACGTCGACCGTGCGCAGGCAAGCCGGGTACGCGATGCGGCGACGGCGCTGTTGTCGCAGTTTCCCGATCCGCCCGATGAGCGCCGCGAAGACAATCTCGCGCTGCTCGGTTGGGCGGCAAACCTGCACGAGATCGGCATGAGCATCTCGCACAGCGGGTACCACAAGCACTCGGCGTACATCGCCAGCCATGCCGATATGCCGGGTTTTTCCAGGACAGACCAAGCGCGCCTGGCAACGCTGCTGCTGGGCCACGCCGGCAAGCTGGGCAAGCTTTCGGGCGGCGGCAAGTTCCTGGATTGGCGGATGCTGTTCAGCCTGCGTCTGGCGTTTGTGCTGTGCCGCAGGCGCGGAGCGATCCAGTTGCCGGGCTTGCGCGTGCGCCATAGCGAGGGCGAACTGAACGAAGGCGGTTTCGAAGTCGAGCTGCCCAAGAACTGGATCGAGCAGAATCCGCTGGTGGAATACAGCCTGACGAAGGAAGCCGATGAGTGGCAGCGCATCGGCCGCCGCTACAAGGTGGTGTACGTGTAAAGCGTCGCGCAGCATCCCAAGCAAAACGGCCCGGAGTGACCCGGGCCGTTTTATTTGATGTGGCGCTGTTCGGAGCGATATCAGCCGCGCAGGAAGTGGCGTGCGTAGCGCGGGTTGATGTCCGACAGGCGCAGCAGCGTGAGGAAGTCGGCGACGTTGAAGTCAGGGTCCCAGGCCGGTGCACCGCAGATGCGTGCGCCCAGGCGCAGATAGCCCTTCACGAGCGCAGGCGGCTCGACTTCGAGATCCTGGTTCAGTTCGTCCACCGGCAGTGCCACGCGCGGGAAGGCGTGATACTCGATCGGTGCGAGCGAGCCATCGTCAACGAAGCTGCGATACAGGCTGGCTGCAAAGTGACCGCCATCGCCCATCGACACGCTTGCGCAGCCCAGCATCGATTCGAAACCGTAGCGCTGCATGTATTCGCCCAGGCCGGCCCACAGCGCCATGATGACGCTGCCCGAGCGGTAGTCGCGGTGCACGCACGAGCGGCCAAGCTCGACCATCTTCGGACGCAAGTGCGCCAAGCGCACGAGGTCGAATTCGGATTCGGAATACAGGCAACCGATCTGCTTGGCGGCGTCCGGGCGCAGCACGCGGTAGGTGCCGACCACGCGGAGCGTCTTCTGGTCGCGCACGATCAGGTGGTCGCACACGGCGTCGAACATGTCGACGTCCAGTTCCGTGTGGGCCGAGGGCAGGCGGGCGCCCATTTCTTCGGCAAACACCTTGTAGCGCAGGCGCTGCGCTTCGGTCACTTCATCCTGATGGCGCGCCCACGAAACGGCCAGAACAGGCTTGTCACGCGCCGGAACAGCGTCGGGCGAGCGAGGAAGGCCCCTCCGAGCGTTGCCCAGGTTCAGGCTCGGCAGTGCGTCGATCAATGGCTGGGTGGGCGTCGGCAGGTCTCGCATTCGTGCATCCCAAAGGTGGATTTCGAAGCGATTCTAGAGACGCTGCGTGACAGATCCGCGACAAAAGCGTGTCAACCGTGACCGTTGCGTGAATTTTGCGTGGCGATGCTGTGACCAACGTGATGTGTCACGCGAGATCGGGGTTCACCACCGCGCGCAGCACGGTCTGTGCTTCGTCTTCACGCATGCGGCGGCAGAGCCACCACACGCCGGCTTTCTTTACGCTCCAGTCCATTTCGGTGCCCGCAATGAGCAGGCTGGCAAGGCGCCCGAGCCACGGCTGATGGCCGACCAGCAGCAGGTTCGTATTCGACGGCCAGTCCAATGCATCGAGGATCGCGCTCACATCTGCGCCAGGCGCGAGCGCGGGCAGCGTCTGGAAATGTTCGGTGAGGGCGCGTGCGGTCTGCTGTGTGCGGACCGCGGGGCTCGCGAGCACGAGCGTGTCTGCCGGCAGGCGAGGGCGCAGCCAATTGGCCATCTTCTCGGCCTGCTTGTGACCGCGCTTGGTGAGTTCTCGCTGGAGATCGGTGTTGCGCTGGATGCGCAAGGATGCTGCCACGTCTTCGGCTTCAGCGTGGCGCCACAGGATGAGGTTCATGGAAAAGGGAGCGGCATTGCATGATGCGGATGCTGTCTTTATAGCATCGTCAGATGACACCATGCGCCGCAATGCGTCGCTCCAAAGCAAAACGGCTTACGTGGTGAACGTAAGCCGTTTTGTTTGCTGCTCAATTCTGGTCGGGGCGGCAGGATTTGAACCCGCGGTCTTCCGGTCCCAAACCGGACGCGTTACCAGACTACGCTACGCCCCGAAGACCGCGATTGTACCGCTTTCGCAACAAGCTGGTCAAATGAGTGTTCGGACAATCATCCCGAGCGCCACGACGCCCGCAAACGCGGCAAATCCTTGCTGGAGCGCCGGCCCTGCAAGATGCCGCGCAAAGCGTCTGCCCACTAGCATGCCGGTCAAGGCGCCGGCGGCAAACGGCAGCGCAATATGCCAATCGACATGCCCGCCGATGGCCGAGGCGACCACACCGCCACCGGACACCAGCGCAATCACCGCCAACGAGGTGGCGACGATGGTTTGCATCGGCAGATCGGTCGCGCGGCGCAATGCGGGCACGATGACAAAGCCGCCGCCCACGCCCAGCAACCCGGATAGGAAGCCTGCGCCCACGCCCGACGCAGCCAATGCGCGCGCGCACGGCAGCGTCCAGACGAGCTTGGCCGTGGTGCTGTCAAGGTGGCAGGGCGGTGCTGTCCGCCTCGGGCGCGGCTCGGTGGACGGTGCTGCGCGCGCTTGCCGGAACATGCGTACCGCCACGTAGGCGAGCACCACTGCAAACAGCAGCGTGAGCGGCGTGTTCGGCACGCGGTGCGCAACCCAGATGCCGAACGGCGAGATCACCACGCCGCACAGCGCCATCAGCCCAGCGGCTTTGTAGCGGACCTTGCGTTCGCGCAAGCCGAGCGTCGCACCCAGCCCGGCGGACAGTCCCACCGCCAGCAGTGCAATGGGCGCAGCTTCCGGCACCGACAGATGCAACCCAAAAATCAGCAGCGGCACCGCGACAATGGCGCCGCCTGCGCCCGTCAGCGCCAGGATCAGGCCAACCACGGAGCCCAGCCCCGCACTGATGATCCAACCCGCTTCCATCGGCGACATGGTCAGCGTCCCGCCATCTTCTTCATGACCTTGCCGCAGTAAAGCTCGGACAGCGTCTGCATGATCTGGATGACCTCGAAGCTGGCGAGCCGGTAGTAGATGTATTTGCCTTCGCGCCGCGTGGCGACAAGGCCCTCGTCGCGCAACACGCCCAATTGCTGCGACAGGCTGGGTTGATGCAGACCGACCAGCGCCTCCAACTCGCTGACATTGCGCTCGCCCTGCGTGAGCTGGCAGAGCAGCAGCAGGCGGTCTTCGTGGGCCATGGCCTTGAGCACGGCACACGCCTGCGACGCAGAGGCGCGCAGCATGGAAATGGCCGCCTCAGGCAGCGGCACAACATCGGGACTGGCAGTGGAATGGCTCATCGGGGCGTGGTGCGAGGGTTTATTCATGCTGTTTGCGCTATTGGCAGACAGAATGTCAGACGATATTCTATAAAAATATAGATTGTTCGGGAAAGTCCACCATGCACGCCCAGATCGAATCCTTCTTCGACCCCGATACCTGCACCATGACCTACGTCGTGCACGCGGGGCCCGGCACGCCCTGTGCCGTGATCGATTCGGTACTCGACTACGACCCCAAATCGGGCCGCACGACGACCCGCTCGGCCGACCGCGTTGCGGCGTTCATCGAAGCGCAGGACTTGCGCATCGAATGGCTACTGGAGACCCACGCGCATGCCGATCACCTGTCGGCCGCACCATATCTGCGTGGGCGTTTCGGCGGGCGTATCGCCATCGGTGAGCGCATTCGCGTCGTGCAGGGCGTGTTCAAGCCGATCTTCAACCTCGAGCCCGCGTTCCAGCTCGATGGCTCCCAGTTTGACCATCTGTTTGCGCCGGACGAGGTGTTCCATATCGGCAATCTGGAAGCAAAGGCACTGGCCGTGCCGGGCCACACGCCGGCAGACATGGCGTATCAGGTGGGCGATGCGGTGTTTGTGGGCGACACGCTGTTCATGCCGGACGTGGGCACCGCGCGCTGCGATTTTCCGGGAGGGAATGCGGGCACGCTGTACCAGTCGATCCGCCGCTTGCTGGATCTGCCGCCGGACACGCGCCTCTACATGTGCCACGACTATCCGCCCGGTGGGCGCGAAGCCGTGTGCCACACAACGGTGGCCGAGCAGCGCCGCGCCAACATCCATGTGCGCGATGGCGTGACCGAGGCCGAGTTCGTGCAGATGCGCACAAAGCGCGATGCCACGCTCGGCATGCCGACGTTGATGCTGCCGGCCATTCAGGTGAACATTCGCGCGGGCATGTTGCCTCCGGCCGAGCCGAACGGCGTGCAGTACCTCAAGATACCTCTGAACGCGCTGTAACGGATCAAGGAGCGAGCAGCGCGGCACGCGCAGCAGTCAGCACTTGGCGGCTGAGTTCATCGAGCAGCGCCGAGGCCGCCCGCGCATGCTGCCAATACAGCGGAACGTCCAACGGCGTATCCGGCACCAGCTCGACCAGCGAGCCGTCTTCAAGATGCTGCGCAATCAGCGCATGCGGATGCAGCCCCCAGCCCATGCCGGCCACGGCCGCGGTCACAAACGCCTGCGATGACGGCAGCAGATGGCGCGGCAGTTCCACATGTCGATGGCACAGGCGCCTGGCCCAGGTGGCCTGCAACGCATCCTTGGTGTTGAACACGAGGCAGGGCGCTTGCGCCAGTTCTCCTGCGCGGACGCCGTCTGCGAAATGTTGCTGTACGAAAGCGGGGCTGGCCGCAGCCAGATAACGCATGGCTCCAAGAGGACGGCTGTTGCACCCTGTGGCCGGCCGCGCGGTGGCGGTAACGGCTGCCAGCACGGCGCCGCTGCGCAGCCATTCACCGGTGTGATCCTGATCATCCACCGCCACCTCCATCAGCACCGGGTGGGCTGCTGCGAATGTGGCGATCGCTGGCGCGAGCCACGTCGCCAGGCTGTCGGCGTTCACGGCAATGGGCAGCGCAACACGCGCCGCGTCCTCTGGCGCCAGCGTCGGCAACGTGCCTTGCAGTTCCTGTTCGAGCAGGCGCACGCGGTCGACGTGCTGGCAAAGCCGCCGGCCGGTCTCGGTGGGGCGGCACGGCTGGTCGCGCACGACCAGCGCGCAGCCGACGCGTTCTTCCAGCAACCGGATGCGCTGCGAAATGGCCGACGGCGTGACATGCAGTGCGCGGGCAGCGCGATCGAAGCTGCCTTCTCGAATGACGGCAGCCAACGCCGCCAGGGCGGAATAATCCAGCACGTGAGTTAGGAAAACTGAATCAGATGAAGAAAAGATAGTTTGTCTTCATTCAATCGGGCCGGCAAGCTGCGCGCATGACGACCTCGATAGCGACTTCCTCTTCCGTCTTCCTGCAGGGCCTGGCCCTGAGCCTGGGCCTGATCGTTGCCATCGGCGCGCAGAACGCGTTCGTGCTACGTCAGGGCCTGCGCCGTGAGCATGTGGGCAGCGTCGTGCTGTTCTGTGCGATGGCCGATGCGGTGCTGATCCTGGCGGGCGTGCTTGGTATGGCGCAGGCCCTGGGCGAGCGGCCCAGTCTCGCGCGATTCCTCGGGTTGGCGGGCGCCGCATTCCTGTTGCTGTATGGCGTGCACGCGCTGCGGCGGGCCCGGCATTCCAACCAGTTACGGGCCGCCGCGGGCGGAGATGGCCTCAGCCGGCGCGCAGCGTTGGCGCAGGCGGCAGCTTTTACGCTGCTCAATCCGCATGTGTATCTGGACACGGTGCTGCTCGTGGGCAGCATTGGCGCGCAGCAAGCCTCGGCATTGCGTGGCTGGTTTGTGGCGGGGGCAGGGTCGGCCAGCCTGTTCTGGTTTGTGTCGCTGGGGTTCGGCGCTCGCTGGCTCGCACCGTGGTTTGCCCGGCCCAAGGCGTGGCAGGTATTGGATGGGTTGATTGGCGTGACGATGCTGGTGCTGTCTGCCTTGCTGCTGCGTCACGCCCTACGCGGATTTTGAGTCGATTCCGTGCCCGCTATGCCAGCGCTGCTAGCACGCCTTGCGCGCGCGGAGCACACCCAGCGCCTTCAACAGCGCATGCCCTTGCAGCGTAATGCGCGGCTCGCTCACGCCGGGGCTTAGGCGTTCGAGCGCAATGAGCTGGAGCGCCAGCAGCGTTTCAACATCCAGCGGATCCAGATCGCGTGGCTGCGGGGCGCCGCTGACCAGAACCAGTGCTTCGCGTTCGCCGGGGCGACGCCGAAGGGCGACATGGTGTGCGCGGTTGCCGGCGTGTTGCGTGAAGGCCGATTGGAGACGGTCTGGCACGTGGTGTTGGACCAGTCCACAGATGGCGAGAGCAAGCGGGCGTGGCCGCACGCGGTGATGATCAACGCCGACACGTTCGAGCGTGTCTCGGAATAGTGTCTCGGACCAGGCTGGCGCCTCAGCCGCGCTTTCGTGCATGGCGCATCTGCGGTTCGGCGGCAGGTTGCGCGAGCGGCCGGAGGTTCATCTTGTCGAACACGCGGCGGGCGCGGTCGGCGCAGTCTTCGCCGTCGGCCTCGTGGTCCACTTCGCGGATGAGCGCAAGCAAGTCGCGCTTGTTTTGCGCCAGGCGCTGCTCAAGCACGCCGATTTCCGCGACCTTGCTGTGCAGCGCCTGCAGAAGTTCTTCGCGTGGCCACGCGCCCTGGTGTCCGGGCAAGAGGGCGCGAATCTCTTCCAGCGAGAACCCCGCGCTTTGCGCGCGCAGGATGATCTGCAGCCGCGTGACGGATTCCGGCGCGTACTCCCGATAGCCATTGGACTGCCGCTCAGCCGGCTGCAACAGGCCGCTGGCTTCATAGAACCGGATGCGCGAGGCGGCCACGCCGCTCAGGCGCGCCAGTTCACCAATCTTCATGTGCGTGCTCCGCAGACTTGACATTCAAGTTGACTTTAGGCTTAGGGTTGAGGTCTCGTCAAATGTCAAATCCCACGCGGATGCCACCATGAAGCTCTTCACGCCCCTCGTTCTGCCCAACGGCGCGGTGATCCCAAATCGCCTTGCCAAAGCCGCCATGGAAGAAAACATGGCCGATGCCGATCACGCACCGTCCGACGCGTTGCTGCGCCTGTATGAGGCGTGGGCGGCAGGTGGCGCGGGCTTGATCCTGACCGGCAACGTGATGATCGACCACCGCGCCATGACCGGCCCGAACGGCGTCGTCCTCGAAGGCGGCGCGCATCTCGAGCGCTTCCGCCGCTGGGCCCAGGTGGCGCGTGCGCACGGCGCGCATGCGTGGGTGCAGATCAACCATCCGGGGCGCCAGATGCCGGCATCGCTCGGGCAGCCGACGCTGGCGCCGTCGGCAGTTCCGCTGGCGCTGGGCGCGCTGTCCAAGCAGTTTCCGGTGCCGCGCGAGATGACCGAGGCGGATATCGGCGAAGTCCAGCAGCGCTTCACGCGCAGCGCGCAACTGGCCGAGCAGAGCGGCTTTACCGGCGTGCAGATCCACGCCGCCCATGGCTATCTGCTGAGCCAGTTTCTGTCGCCCATTTCCAACCGGCGGCAGGATCAGTGGGGCGGCCCGATCGAAAACCGTGCGCGCCTGCTGCTCGATATCGTGCGCAGCGTGCGTGCCGCCGTGTCGCCGCAGTTCGTGGTGGCGGTCAAGCTGAACTCGGCCGATTTCCAGCGCGGCGGCTTCAGCCCTGACGATGCGAAGCAGGTGGTCGAGCTGCTCAACCCGCTGGGCGTCGATCTGGTCGAACTGTCCGGCGGCAGCTATGAAGTGCCTGCCATGCAAGGGCACGCGCGCGACGGCCGCACGCTTGCCCGCGAAGCGTATTTCCTGGAATTTGCGCGCGACATTGCCGCCATCGCACGCATGCCGCTGATGGTCACGGGCGGCATCCGGCGTCGGGCGGTGGCGGAGCAGGTGGTCGACAGCGGTGTCGATATGGTGGGCATTGCGACTGCGCTGTCCATCGATCCAAACCTGCCGCGCGACTGGGCTGGCGGCAAGAACAACGCGCCCGCGCTGCAGCCCATCACGTGGAAGAACAAGGCGCTGGGCGCACTGGCCAACATGGCGGTCGTCAAGTTTCAGCTCAACCGGCTGAGCGAGGGGCGCACGACGGACCCGCGCGTGTCGCCGCTGCGCGCGCTGATTCAGCAGCAACTGGCCGCAGCGTGCCAGTCGCGGCGCTATCGTCGATGGACGGCGCAACGCCAGGCGCGCTAGCGCGTATTTTCTGACCGGACCGGCGCAGCCTTACCGATGCGCCGCGTCTCTTGTAGATTCATGTTTTGCCTCCGATCGGAAAGCACGACATGAAACACGTCACTCTGCCCAACGGCGAACGCGTCCCTGCACTCGGCATGGGCACCTGGAACATGGGCGACGACCGCGCCACGCGCGCCGAAGAAATCGCCACGCTGCGCCTGGGCCTCGACCTGGGTTTGCGCCTGATCGACACCGCCGAGATGTACGGCGAAGGCCTCTCTGAATCGCTGATTGGCGAGGCCATTGCCGGGCGGCGCGATGAAGTCTTTCTGGTGAGCAAGGTCTATCCGCACAACGCCAGCCGGCGCGGTATTGCTGCCGCGTGCGAGCGCAGCCTGCGCCGCCTCGGCACCGACCGGCTCGACCTGTACCTGCTGCACTGGCGCGGCGATGTGCCGTTCGAAGAAACATTGGAAGGCCTGCAGGCCCTGCAGCGCGAGGGCAAGATCCGCCAGTACGGCGTGAGCAATCTCGACCTCTCCGACATGCAGGAATGGTGGGACGTGCCCGGCGGCGATCAGATTGCCGTCAACCAGCTGCTCTACAACCTCAGCCGGCGCGGCATCGAATGGGATGTGTTGCCCTGGCTGCGCGAGCGCCGTGTGCCGGTGATGGCCTATTCGCCCATCGAGCAGGCGCGGCTCGTTCGGCATCCGAAGCTGGTGCGCTTCGCGCAGGCGTGCGGCATGACGCCGGCACAGGTGGCGCTGGCGTGGCTGCTGGCGCGCGACGACATCATCGCGATTCCCAAGACCGGCCATCGTGACCGGCTGCGCGAAAACGTCAGCGCGTTATCGCACACGCTCACGGCTGAGCAGCTTGCGATGCTGGACAGCATCTTCCCGCCGCCCAAGGGGCCGAGCGCGCTGGAGATGCTGTAACCGCTCAGCGCGACTTCGCCAGGTAGCGCGCGTGATCGACGTAGCCCATCAGGTAGACGCGGGCTTTGTCGCGTGTGTCTTTGGTGACGCGGTCGGCTGCCTTGCGCGCGCCGGACGACGACATCGACGCGCTGAGGTGATCGCGGAAACCGTCGTGCATGGTGCGCAGGTCGCCTTCGCAGGCGTCGAGCGCGGAGGCGACCACGGCCTTCGTCTGCGTGGTGCCCGGCACGCCGCTATCGGCCTGGCGCTGGACGCACGCCATGTAGTTGGCACGCAGCGTCTGCCAGCCGTTGTCTGCGCTGGCAGCAGTGGCCGCGGCGGCGGCGCTGGTCGAGTCGACGGGCTGCTGTTGCGGGTGCGAAGCGCAAGCACCGAGCAAGACCAGCAGGACGAGAGACGTACAGGTGAGGGCGTTTTTCATGGCATGGACTGTACTGCACGGCCTCGCTGCTTGCGCTAGGCCAAGTCGACCTCGATGCACGCCGTAACATTTGGAAACGAAAAAGCGGGCTGACGAAACGCCCTGGGCTGAATCCGCCGCACGACCGATTTCACATTTCGCTGCGCCGATGCATCGACCGCGCGCCCGGCCGAGGTTCAGTGCGCCACGCGCCAACGGCAAACCGCGACGTGCGAGGCAAAAAGGTCGGACAGTCGAGCAAAAAGCCCCGTGGGCCGAGCTCTGCTCCTCAAGCGCCGAGCAAAAAGCTCGACACGCGGAGCAAATAGTTCGGCACGCCGAGTAAAAAGCTCGACTCGCCGAGTAAAAAGCTCGACTCGCCGAGTAAAAAGCTCGAGGCGCGGAGCAAAAAGCCTCAAACCTCGAGTTCCGATCTCCGCGCGTCGAGCTAAATGCCTCGTGACTGAGGGTTTCTCAGCGCATCTGGGGCACTCCAGTTCACCGCCGTCGGCCAGCGTCTTCAGTGCGGCGATGACGATGGAGGCGCGCTCCACCTCGAAGAACTCGCGCAACGCCTGGATGCGCCGCATCAACCGTTGCGGAAGATGAAGCTGTACGCGTTGAGTGCCGGCACACCGCCTAAATGTGCGTAGAGCACGCGCGAGCCCGCAGGAAATTCACCGTTGCGCACCATGTTGATCATGCCGTGCATGGATTTCCCCTCGTACACCGGGTCGGTCAGCATGGCTTCCTGGCGCGCGCACAGGCGAATCGCTTCAAGCGTGCCTTCGTTGGGCAGGCCGTATTCCGGGCCGCCATAGCGCGTGTCGAGCACCACGTCCCTTTCGGTGATGTTGCGGCCGAGGTCGACCAGCTCGGCGGTGTGCTGCGCAATGCGGAGAATCTGCGCGCGCGTCTGTTCCGGCTTGGCCGAGGCATCGATGCCGATCACCTTATCGGCCCGGCCATCCGCCGCAAAGCCGACGACCATACCGGCCTGCGTGCTGCCCGTGACCGAGCACACCACGATGTAGTCGAACTTGAAGCCCAGCTCCGCTTCCTGCTGGCGCACTTCCTCAGCAAAGCCCACAAAGCCCAGTCCGCCAAGCGGGTGTTCGGAGCAGCCGGCCGGAATCGGGAAGGGCTTGCCACCGCGCTTGCGCACGTCTTCCATGGCCTGTTCCCAACTGGGCCGGATGCCGATGTCGAAGCCCGCAGAATCGAGGCGCACATCGGCGCCCATGATCCGCGACATCTCGATATTGCCGACGCGGTCGTACACGGCGTCGGAGTAGTTCACCCAGTTTTCCTGCACCAGCACGCACTTGAGACCGAGGTGCGCCGCCACGGCGGCCACCTGGCGCGTCTGGTTCGACTGAATGCCGCCAATGGACACCAGCGTGTCGTACCCGCCTTCCAGCGCTTCCGGGATCAGGTATTCCAGCTTGCGCGTTTTATTGCCGCCGAAGGCCAGGCCGCTGTTGCAGTCTTCGCGCTTGGCAAACAACTCCACCTTGCCGCCCAGGTGCGCGCTCAATCGTTTCAGCGGCTGGATGGGCGTCGGGCCGAACGTCAGGGGATAACGGGGAAATCGCTGCAGGTTCATGAGGGGGGCTCCTTCAGTGCCGCGAATGGCGGGATGTCGGAAACCAATGGTACGCAGAGCGCTACGAAATTAGGTTGCAAAGATCGTCTACTATCCAGAACTTAGCTGATAGTAGATCGGATTAATAATCTCTTTATTTCTTAAAAATGAAAAAGAGCGAAACAAAATTGCAAGAGCGCCCTGACGCGTCGGCGGCTTCTGCGCGCCACGCCTTGGATCGCACTGATCGCGCGATTCTCCGGGCGCTCCAGCGCGATGCGTCTATCTCCAACGTGGCCCTCGCGGCCAAGGTAAACCTCAGCCCGCCGGCCTGCCTGCGCCGCGTGGAACGGCTCAAGGAGCTGGGGCTGATCAAGGGGATTGTTGCGCTGCTCGATCCGCGTGCGCTGGATCTGGGGTCGCTGGTGATGATCGGCGTCGTGCTGGATCGCTCGACGCCGGAATCGTTCACGGCATTTGAGAAAGCGGTGCAGAAGGTGCCCGGTTGCCTGGAATGCCACGTCGTGACAGGCGAATTCGATTACTTCATGCTCGTGCGCACGAAAGACAACGAAGGCTACAACCGGCTCCACGCCGAACAGCTGCTGTATCTGCCGGGCGTGCGGCAGATCCGGACGTTCATGGTGCTCAAGCAGGTGCTGTCGACGACGGAGCTGCCAGTGGCGTAGCGTCGCTTGGCCGGGCGGGGCGGAGGTTCAGCCCTTGCGCTGGTCCATCAGGCGGTTCCAGAGCATGCCGGCCCGGTTGCCGCTCCTGCAATACGCGAGGATGGGCTTGGGCAGCGTATCGACCAATACGCCGAATGCCGCGACGTCTGCATCGCCAATGCCGTTTGGCTCGACAGGCAGGTAGCGCGCTTCCAGGCCGAGTTCGCGGGCGGCAGCGGCAATGACCTCAAAGGAGGGCTGGTCGCTGCTCTCGCCATCTGGGCGGTTGCAGATCACCGAGCGGAAACCTGCATTGCGGATGGCCTTGAGATCCGCCGGCATGATCTGTCGCGAAGCAGTCAACCCACTCGATGCCGTGGCGCGGCATTGCTCGATCGCGCGCTGGAAACAGACAGCGGCAAAATCGACGTCGTGCTCGGTCGCAAAGCGGCCCAGGCTGATCCGCACGGTGCGGCCTGCGGCATCGGCATCCAGGCCGATGGCCGTCAGCACGTGCGACGGCGTGCCTGCGGCGGAGTTGCAAGCGGACGTTGACGACACGGCAAGATCGTCGCCCAGCATCATCGGCATGAAGCCGGGCGCGTTGACCGTCAGGCTCAGGGTGTGGGGAATGCGTCGGGCCACATCGGCGTTGTGCACCACGTCACCGAGGGCCAGCACCGCTGACTTCAGCCGCTGGCTCAGCGCAGCAATGCGGGCGGTCTCGTGCTCCAGTTCTTCCGCTGCCAATTCACACGCAACGCCCATACCGACGATCTGATGCGTCGCCAGCGTGCCCGAGCGCAGACCGCGCTCGTGTCCGCCACCGTGGATTTGCGGGGCAATTTGCGAAGCAATGTCGCGGCGGACATACAGTGCCCCGATCCCCTTGGGGCCATACACCTTGTGGGCGGACATCGAGAGCATGTCGATGCCGAGCGCGCGCACATCGATCGGCGTCTTGCCGAGTGCCTGTGCGGCGTCGACGTGGAACAGCGCGCCGGCTGCATGCACGATCTGCGCGATCGCGCCAACGTCGGTCAGCGTGCCCAGCTCGTTGTTCACCAGCATCAGCGATACGAGACCGGTGTCGGGCGTCATCGCAACGGCCACGGCTTCAGGCGTAATTTCGCCGTCGCGTGTTGGTGTGAGATACGTCACCGAACGGCCGCGCGCCGACAGGTTCGCCATCGTGTCGAGAATGGCCTTGTGTTCGATGCGGCTCGTGATGAGGTGGCGCTTGCCTGTGGCGGCGTCTGCGTAGCCCTTCAGCGCGAGGTTGTTGGATTCGGTGGCGCCCGACGTCCAGATGATCTCGTCGGCATCAGCGCCAATGAGCGCGGCGACTTGCTCGCGCGCTTGCTCGACCTTGTTCCGCGCGACGCGGCCGGTCGCATGTGAACTCGACGCAGGGTTGCCGAAGGCGCCTTCCATGCCAAGGCAGGCGGTCATGGCCGCAATCACGCGTGGGTCGGCCGGCGTGGTGGCTGCGTAGTCGAGGTAGTGGAGGGTGTTGCTGTCGCTCATTTCGTTTCTGTGCTGCGGTGGAGGCAGGGAAAATGATACGGCGGACAGCCCAGAAAAATAATTCAAAGTTTCCTGTGAGTTGCTCGATGTGGCAGAAAATATTCCCTAAAATTAAGAATCTATAGAAGATAATTTTTACACCGAAATGGACGCCATTGACCGCGAACTACTGAGGCTGTTGCAGGCCGATGCGACGCTGCCCATCGCAGAGCTTGCGCAGCGTGTGAACCTCTCGCAAACGCCGTGCTGGAAGCGGGTGCAGCGACTCAAGGACACGGGCGTCATCCGCGCCCAGGTGGCGCTGTGCGACGCACGCAAGCTGGGCGTCGGCACCACGGTATTCGTGGCCGTGCGCACCGATCAACACACCGAGAAATGGGCGCAGCGTTTCACGCAGGTGGTGCGCGATATGCCCGAGGTGGTAGAGGTCTACCGGATGAGCGGCGAGATGGACTATCTGCTGCGTGTGGCGGTGGCGGGCATTGAAGATTACGACCGCGTGTACAAGCACCTCATCAAGTCCGTTCCGCTGTCGGATGTGAGCTCATCGTTTTCGATGGAGCAGATCAAGTATTCGACTGCGCTGCCGGTGCGGGAGGGGGGGCAGGGGGATTGAGGGCTTGGGTGGCGCGCCAAACAGGTGGATGTATCGCGGCTGAACGTGGGGCTCTTCAGAGCTCCCCCGCCCAGCGTTCAACAAGCTCCGCCGGAATCGCCTGAAACACCTCATCAAAGCGCTTGCCGGTCAGTCGTTCGGCTTGCTTGAGCAGAAGCGCCACAGGGCTGCTCGGCTCGTGCGCCTCAAACCAAATCCGGGCGGTTCGAATGTAGGCAAGAGCGGTATTACGGTCCATGGCGGGCTCAGTTGAGGTGCTATCAAGCGGCGTCACTACCGGGCCCTCGATGGTGGTGCCCATCAAGCCTTGTGAGGCGGCCGGCGAGTGTTCCGAGACCGGAAGTGCAATCACAGCAGGTGCTGCCGGTGGTGACGCGTCAGTCACCGTATCCAGCAGGCGCAGCAAGGTTCCCAGGTCAGGGTGGTCGTCTGGAAGGTGATGTCGAGCCCAGGAGTCGACCGATGACGCAAAGGCTTGGGCCTCGTCCAGCGCGGACAGTACCGCGTCGGTTTGGTTGCGCAGTTCGCGGATCTGGCGCTGCACTGCCTCCGGCGCCAACGCATCTGCCGCGCGTGGAATGCTCAATGATCGCTCGACGTCGCGCACTCGCAGGCGCAGTGCGCCGTTGGTTGAGATCACTAGATCCCGCACGTCCTGCATCAGCCCTTGCGGGTCGGCCAAGGCGGCCAGCGCGTTAGCACGCACGGCCGGGTCCGGCTCACCGTCCACCACCACTTGCGGGTAGATGGTCTCCGGCCATGTCTCTAGCAATCGAGACAGAATGCACAGCCCGTCCCGCAACCCGAACGCCTCGTCCAACCGGACCCGGCAGCGCACCAGCGACACTAGGATACGAATATCCCGAGTGCGCTGCAGCAAGCGACGGCAGTCTCGCTCGACTTCCGTCCAGTTGATTGCCTCGGGAGGGCTGACAAAATCACCATACTGAGCATCTTGCTTAGGCGTGACCTTGCTTTGCAGAAGAACCAACTCGGGGTCGTACTCCAGATCGCTCCCGCACGGATGCGCTTCGGAGATGGGCTCCAACAGCTCGGGGAAGATCAGGGCAGGGGGCGCGGGCTGCGCACCTTTGGTTTTCTTGCTGAAGAACATGTGATGGGTAAGCGGCGGCTATTGCGCCGCCGCCATGTGGTCATTTTGATGGCGGAGGGTTGTTGATGGAGCGTCTCAGTGCTTCGCGTACTGCTCCGGCTCAAACACCATGCCCGTAATCGCGCGGCTGCGGTCAGGCTCGCCCAGCCAGGTCGACCAGCCCAGGCGTTCCGAGGAGCCAAGCACGGCTGGCGGAGCGGCGTCAGGAATCACCTGCAACTCAACCTCCCACACGAACTCATAGCCAACGAACGAGCGCACCCACTCGATCAGCACGGGCAAGTCCCGTCCATTGGGCGTGAAGTTCAGATACTGCTGCAGGCCCAATGGCCCAATGACGAGCCGAAACTTGTGCTGTCGATCTGGCACCATCTCGCCTAGCATGGCGCCTTGCCCCATCATGCTGGGCGGGCCCGGGTGCCCCAGCTGAGAAAGCTCATCCGGGTCAACCGCGATCCAGTGCAGCACAAATTCCTCAAGATCCACCGGCACGCCAAAGAAGTGTGCCAGTGTGGCGGCGATGCCGTCGGGGCTGCGCGATTCGCGCACATGGTGAGCGCTGGCGGCCAACCGTGCGTGCGGTGGCAGTGGGCCTCCTGCAATCTCGGCTGCATCGGACCCAGCCAGCCACCCGACATAGCGCGAGAACACCTCGGCATCCGGGCGATCCAGCCCCGCCGTTGACTGTGAATGCGCCCATGCCTGATAGAACTGCGACAGTGCCCGGTGGTGAAACAGGTCTAGGAAATCCGCCGTGGTGCTGTCGCGATGTGCCTCCGTGCGCTCCCGCACAATCTCCGTGAAGTGAAGCGGCAAGGCACCATTCGGCCCCAGCATGCCCAGCCCGAACAACTGGATCTTGAGCTTGCCCTGCACTTGCCGCAGCTGTGCGATCTCGCGCGGCGCAAATGTAAGAGACGCTAGTTGCCCAATCCGGAAATGTTCGTCCTGCGGTCGGCTTGCTTGCCCAATCGGCGGTAGATCCGGGCGATGCGCCGCGAGTTGACGTAGTACGCCCAAGAAACTCAGTCGCCACGGCGCGTGTTGCGCGTACGAGATTGCATCTGGCGGAGGCGCGCCACAGGACATCTCCGATGAACGTTGGATACCGGAGTGCCCGGGGCCCGTCAACAAACCTCCACCCGAAGTGCTACTCCTGCGAGAAGCGCCTCCGGAACGGTCTTGGCTGCCCATCGTTGTCGTTACCGGGCTCATCGTGATTGGGATCGTACTGGGCCTGACTTTCATGCTCCGCCGCCAGCACCAAGGCAATCAAGCGCTGGTTGCGAAGGTGGAGGCACTGTCCGCGCAATTAGCCAAGCAGCGTGAGTCGTTGTCGGAACGCATTGCGCGCGCGCTGGCTCCCGAAGCCGGGGCGGCCCCGGTCGGCATCAGCACAAAAGACGATCGAATCTATATCTCCTTCAATAGCGACGAAGGTTTCGCCTCCGGCCGAGCAGACCTTATGCTGATGCTCGCGCGCCAACTCGACCGGCTCGCCACCGTGCTTGCCGACACGCGTGGCAAGGTGACCGTCCTCGGGCACACCGATGATACCCCCGGACCGCGCGATCGCATGGAGTCGAACCTCGCGCTGTCGACCGCACGCGCCACGGCGGTCGCGCGACATCTTCAAGAGCGCGGGATCGCTTCGGATCGCTTGTCCATCATTGGTCGTGGCGTGAAAGATCCCGTTGGAGACAACCGCACCGCCGCGGGCAGGGCGTTGAACCGACGCGTGGAGATCATTCTTGAAAGCGTGCCAACTTCGCAGCCAACAAGCCCTCAGCAATAGGGGGGGCACGAGGCTAATCTGTGTGGCGAGTGGTGGGGGAAAAGTGGCGTTGAGGGTCAGTCGAGATTGTGGGATACGTGCCAAGGATAAGATCTGAGCAGACTTTCCCGTGCTCACTCGTTCAACCGTCGTGGTGACGCTCAACGTAAGTGCTTGATCCATAAGGATCTTTGGCCTGCCCAGAGGGATTCGAACCCCCGACCGTCGGCTTAGAAGGCCGATGCTCTATCCAACTGAGCTATGGGCAGATATGCAGATGTGCAGGCTGCCCAGGCATACCAAAAACGCGCGGCCTCCGGGTGCCTGGGAGGCCGCGATTCTAACAGATGGGATGTTGCGCAGCGCTAGTGCTGGGGCGGGATTTCCGGCGGTAGCTCGCCGGGTGGCAGTTCGATTGGGGGCATTTGGGGTTCGGGGTCATGCACTGGGTCATGCGCCGGTTCGTCGGGGGGCGGCATTTCCGGTGGCGGGTGCGGGGGCTGTTCGGGCGGTTGCGGCGGCGTGATGCGGGCGCGCTTGGTCAGATCGGGCGAAGCTGGCATGGGCTGCCTCCGTATGTGAGTCGAATTCCGGGTTTGCCCTGACCTGTCCCGCAAGCGTCGTTCCTGCGCATCATCCGAAAGGACACATACCCAAAATGCGTACCCCCCAATTGGGGGGATTTTTGATACATTTCGTGGCGTCGGGTAGTGCCACACAACAATAACGTCCCATTCGAAATTCCGCGCAATGACGCGGATCATCGTGCCTACGCACGCCAAACGGGCGTGACGAAGCCTTTTCGGTTCCGACCAGACGGGAAATCAGGGAGTCTTGTTTGGGCAGCCATGGAGCGATCCATGAGGCTGCTGTGTTTCGCCATGGCTGCAGGGGGCCGGGCGAGGCGCTAGCCATGGGGCAGGGAGGAAACAATGAGCACGCGTCATGCACGACGCCCGGCAGGGTCGTCACGCACCACTTACATCCGTAGCGCCCAGAGTGGGCGCATCGGCGATCGTTCCAGCCCGAGCGATCATCGTCTGCCGCCCAGCGGCGTACCGCGCATGCTGTTGTGGCTGCTGGCCGCGACAGTCCTCTTCGCGGTGGCGAACTACACGCTGAAGCTGTTCGGCTGAAGCAAGGCCGGATCGCCTTACAACACCTTCCCTGGATTCATCAGGCCGCGCGGGTCCAGCGCCTGCTTGATCGCGCGCATGGCGGCCAGTTCAACGGGGCTCTTGTAGCGCGCGTTGTCTTCGCGCTTGAGCTGGCCGATGCCGTGTTCGGCTGAGATGGAGCCGCCGTGCGCATGCACGCTGTCGTGCACGATGCGGTTGATGCCGTCCTGGTTGGCCAGGAAAGCATCGTGCGCATGGCCTTCCGGCGGCGACACGTTGTAGTGCAGATTGCCATCGCCAAGATGGCCGAACGTCACCATGCGGATGTTGGGGTAGGCCGCGGCCAGCGCGCGGTCGGTCACGTCAATGAAGTCGGCAATGCGCGAAATGGGCACGCCAATATCGTGCTTGATGTTCTTGCCTTCATCGGCCTGCGCCAGCGGAATGTGCTCGCGCAGGTTCCAGAAGTCGCGCGACTGGGCCACTGATTCCGCCACCGCCGCATTGTCGATCACGCCGCGAGCGAGCGCGTCTTCCATGAGCGATTCGAACAGCGCGCGCGCGTGGTCTTCGCTTTCCAGATCGGACAATTCCAGCAGCACGTATTGCGGATACGCCTGCGTGAACGGCACGCGCAACTGCGGGTAATGCTTGCGCACGAGGTCCAGGCAAAACGCCGACATCAGCTCGAAGCCCGTCAGCAGCGTTCCTGCATGGCCTTGCGCCAGCGATAGAAACGCCAGCGCCTGACGCGGCGATTGCAGGGCCGCCAGCGCAGTCACCTTGGCGCGCGGTTGCGGAAACAGCTTCAGCATCGCCCCAGTGATGATGCCGAGCGTGCCTTCCGCGCCGATCAGCAGGTCGCGCAGGTCGTAGCCCGTGTTGTCCTTGCGCAGCCCGCGCAGGCCATTCCACAGTGCGCCGTTAGGCAAGACTGCTTCGATGCCTAGACACAGCTCGCGCGCATTGCCGTAGCGCAGGACGGCGGTGCCGCCGGCGTTGGTTGCAAGGTTGCCGCCGATCGTGCAACTGCCTTCTGCAGCAAGGCTCAGCGGGAAGATGCGGTCCGCATCGGCGGCGGCCTGCTGCACGTTGGCCAGGATGCAGCCGGCATCCACGGTGATGGTGTTGTTGATCGGGTCGACGGCGCGCACGCGCTGCATGCGCTGCAACGAGATCACCACCGCGTTGCCTTCCATGTCGGGCGTGGCGCCGCCGCACAGGCCGGTGTTGCCGCCTTGTGGGACGACCGGCACGCCATGTTCGCCGCACAGACGCACGAGCGTAGCCACCTCTTCAGCGCTGGCGGGGCGCAATACTGCGCGTGCGCGGCCCGAGAAACGCTTGCGCCAATCGGTGAGGTAGGGCGCCTGGTCTTCCGGCGCGGTCAGGACGTGCGTTGCACCGATAGCTTCAACGCAGGCTTGAAGAAAGGCATTGTGAATCATGGCGGATCAGGATCTGTGGCCGGCGCGTGCTTTGGCCGCGCGCTTGAATGGTCGCAGGTAGAGGATGGTTGCGGTGAAGAACACCACGCTGAGCACCACCTCGCCCCATGCGAGCGAGCGCGAAAGCCCGACGTCCGATGTCGCCCGCACGATGCCTTCGGTAAAGAACAGCAGGATGAACATGGACGCCCATTGCATCGTGTAGCGGTTCTTGCGCAGCACGCCGGGCAGCGGCCATGCCAGCAGCAGCGCCTTGAGCGCGAGCCAGGAGCCGCCCGGGCGCACGGGGGCGAGCCACAACTCCCACGCCGCACACAGGAGGATCAACGCGATGAGGCTGGCTGCACTGAGCAGAGCCAGTGCCCGGGATTCGGTGACGACGTTGTTGGGGGAGGTCATGCGGCGAGCTTGAGAGCGGTCTGCGCCAGCCGCCGGCCCATGGCTGTGGCGAGCGTGCGTTCGTGGGCGGTCAGCGGTGCAGTATCGCCGCGATGTGCAACGTGAGACGGCCCGTATGGCGTGCCGCCGGCTTCAGTCGAAAGCAGTTCGCTGTACTGATACGGCAGGCCAAGGACGACCATACCGTGGTGCAGCAGCGGCAGCATCATCGAGAGCAGGGTGGTTTCCTGCCCGCCGTGCATGCTCCCCGTGGAGGTGAACACACATGCCGGCTTGCCGGCCAGTGCGCCCGCTAGCCATTGCGGCGTGGTGCCATCCAGGAAGTACTTGAGCGGCGCAGCCATGTTGCCAAAGCGTGTGGGCGAGCCCAGCGCCAGGCCCACGCATTCTTCAAGATCGCGTACTTCCACGTAGGGCGGGCCGCCGTCGGGCACGTCGGGCTGCGTGGCTTCGCAGACAGTGGAGACGGCCGGCACCGTGCGCACCCGCGCCAGGGCGCCGTCGACGCTTTCAATGCCTTGCGCAATGGCTTCGGCCAATGCGCGCGTGCTGCCGTGACGGCTGTAGTACAGGACCAGGATATCTTTCATAACAAAGCGTGGAGAGCGTCGCGGTATTATAGTTGCGCCCCCCAACCCCGCCTCCCGCCTCATTTTTCATGCTTTTTGACACCCGTGCGCTTCGCAAATGGAATGCCGCCAAGCTGCGTGCGCTGGCGCGTTACGCTTTGCGCCGCGCCGGTGAAGACCACCTGCCGCAAGTGGCTGGTAGCCTGACATTCACGACGGTGCTGTCGTTGGTTCCGATTTTGACGGTGGCGTTTGCGCTGTTCACGGCATTCCCGATGTTCAAGAGCTTCCGGGCGGACATCGAAGGCTACATGTTCAGCAACCTCGTGCCGGGCAGCATCAGTCGGCCGATCCTGACGTATCTGAATCAGTTTTCCACCAACGCCAAGGGGCTGACGGCAGCGGGCCTGATCGGCCTGGTCGTGACGTCGGTAATGACATTGCTCACCGTCGAGAACGCATTGAACGCCATCTGGCGCGTGCGTCATCGTCGGCCGCTGGCGCAGCGCGTCCTGGTGTTCTGGGCGCTGATGACATTTGCGCCGGTGCTGATTGGCGCGAGCCTGTCGGTCAGTTCGTATCTCGTGTCGATCTCGGCGGGCTATGTGCACAAGCTGCCGTTTGGTCTGGGCGTGATCGTCAGCCTAGTCCCGATCCTGCTGTCGGCGATTGCATTTGCGATGCTCTACGTATTCGTGCCGAATACCAACGTGGAACGGCGCGATGCGTTCATTGCCGGCCTGATTGCCGCCGGGGCATTTGAAATCGCCAAGCGCGTCTTTGGCGCTTACGTCGCGCATATCCCCACCTACACGGCCGTCTACGGCGCGTTTGCCACGCTGCCGATCTTCCTGACGTGGATCTATGTGAGCTGGCTGGTGACGCTGCTCGGTGCGACCATCGCCTCGACGCTGCCGATCATCCGGCAGGGCTACTGGCAGCGGCGCACATTTCCGGGCAGCGAGTTCTTTGACGCGCTGGGTGTTCTGTTGCTGCTGTATCGCGCGCGAGAACAGGCGCCGCGTACGGTTGCCGAGCGCGATATTGGCCGGCGCCTGCAGTTGGAAGCCGATTACCTGGTTGACCTGCTGATCAAGCTGAAGGCACTGCACCTGATCGGCAAGCTGCAGCAGGATCGCGGTGAGACCCACTGGGCGCTGCTGTGCGATGCGCACACGACCACGCTGCGGCCGCTCTATGAAAGGCTGGTGTTGAATCTGCCGCGCTTGCCGCGCACTGCCTTGGCGCGCCATCTGGGTGACACGCGCGCGCTGGTCAGCCAACTGCAGAATCCCGCGCTCGACGCCACGCTCGAGAGCATTTTCACGACTGGCGAACGCGGGGTGGCGGCGGCTGCGCAGGCTGCTATGGCACCGGCGCCGGCTTCAGCAGTGCCCGCCGCTGCCAACGCGAGCGCCTGACGTTTCAGAACGGGATCTTGCCCGTCCAGATGTCGCGATACATCACCCAGTCACCCAGCAAGCTGTAGAAGGGGTGGCGGAAGGTGGCGGGCCGGTTCTTCTCGAACCCGAAATGTCCGACCCACGCGAACGCGTAACCGCTCACGGCCGCCCCCAGCAACCACCACAGGTTGCCCGTGAACACCAGGAGGATCAAACACACCAGCGCCACCGTCGAGCCGGCAAAGTGCAGGCGCCGGCAGGTGCGATCCTGGTGCTCGCCCAGGTAGTACGGATAAAACTCGGCGAAGCTGCCGAAGCTGTGGGTGTCGGTGGTGCCCATGATGCGTCTCCAGGAGGCGACTTATGCGGCGACCGTGTCTCGTTCGCGTGCAAAGGCGATCAGCGCGTCGAGTGTGCCGTCGGGGCATTCTCCCATGATCGCGTGCCCGCCAGGCAGCCCCACAACGCGGCTGCCGGCCAGTCCTGCCGCAACCTGACGGCCGGCTTTTGCTGGCGTCATCTGATCTTTTTCTCCCACAATCACGAGTGACGGGCACTTCGCGGCGGCCATGGCTTCGGCGCCGCGCGCATAGGCATTGCAGGCAGCAAAATCTGTGTGGAAGACGGGCGCGTCCGTGCCGCGCGCTATCCGTTCCATCAGCCGCTGGCTGCCGCCATGCATCCAGAAGCCCGGCCCCGGCGCTGACGGCTTGTTCGCCAGGCTGGAATGCGACCAGGTATTCACCATATCGATGGCGGCCGGCGTGTTGTTGAGCGCGGCGTCAAGCAGCGCATCCGACACCTTCATCGGCCAGGCCGTCGCTACCAGCGCGATGCGGCGCACGCGACTGGCGTACCGTGACGCGCACTCCAGCGCAATCAGCGAGCCCATGCTGTGGCCGACCACAACCACTGGCTGGGTGACGCCGGCTGCGTGCACGAGCGCCATCACCCAGTCGGCCATGGCTTCCACGGTCTGCAGAGGGGCGCCGGCGCTGCGACCGTGGCCCGGCAGATCGACCGCCAGCACGCTGAAGCCGTGGTGCGCGAACCATCGCGTCTGCAGGCCCCAGACGGAATGATCGTTCTGCGCGCCATGCACAAATACGACGCACGGCAATTCGGCGTTGAACGGCTTGCCGCCGGTGTAGGCGTAGGCGCGCTCGCCCTGTACGGTCCATTCCATCAGCGGGCTCCCGTTGCGTTGGCGTCGGCTTTGCCGGGCGCGGCGGACATCGCGCGCTCGGCAGCTTTCAGGCCGCGCTTGAGATCGTCGATCAGGTCGTCGGCGTCTTCCAGGCCGATGGAGAGGCGGATCGTGCCTTCGCTGATGCCGGCTGCGGCCAGCGCGTCGGCGTCCATGCGGAAGTGCGTTGTCGACGCGGGGTGGATGACCAGCGAGCGCGCATCGCCCACGTTGGCAAGGTGCGAGAACAGTCCGAGCGATTCGATGAACTGCTGGCCTGCACGCCGGTCGCCGCGCAGATCGAAGCTGAACACCGCCCCGCAGCCCCGCGGCAGCAGGCGCTTGGCTAGCGCGTGATCGGGGTGCGATTCCAGCTCCGGGTAGGCGACCGACGCCACCATCGGGTGACTTGCCAGGAAGGCGACGATGCGGCGGGCGTTGTCCACATGTCGGGCCATGCGCAGCGGCAGTGTCTCGATGCCTTGCAGCAGTTGCCATGCGGCCATCGGGTTCATGCAGGCGCCGAAGTCGCGCAGGCCTTCGCGGCGCGCTCGCAGCAGGAAGGGCGCGACGGTGCTCTCCTCGGCAAACACCATGTCGTGGAAACCCGCGTACGGCTCGGTCAGCTCGGGGTGCTTGCCCGCGGCCACGTAGTCGAATGTGCCGCCGTCCACCAGCACGCCGCCGATGGTCGTGCCGTGCCCGCCCAGGAACTTGGTAGCCGAGTGGTAGACCAGATCTGCACCATGTGGGAACGGCTGCAGCAGCCAAGGCGTAGTGAAGGTCGAATCGACCAAGAGCGGCACGCCCGCATCGTGCGCAATCGACGCGATGGTCGGGATGTCCAGCACATCCAGCCCCGGGTTGCCGAGCGTCTCGCCAAACAGCAGCCGCGTGTTCGGGCGGATAGCAGCGCGCCAACCATCGATGTCGCCGGGTTTGACGAAGGTTGTCTCGATACCGAAGCGGCGCAGCGTGTAGTGCAGCAAGTTGTGCGAGCCGCCATACAGCGCCGAAGACGCGACGATATGCGAGCCGGCGCCCATCAGCGTGACGATGGCCAGATGCAGCGCCGCCTGGCCCGAAGCTGTGGCGATGGCGCCTACGCCGTTTTCCAGCGCGGCCATGCGCTCCTCGAATACGGCGACGGTCGGGTTGGAGATGCGCGAATACACGTGGCCCGCGCGTTCCATATTGAACAATGACGCCGCATGTTCGCTGTCGCGGAACACAAAGGACGTGCTCAGGTGAATAGGCGTGGCGCGTGCGCCGGTGGCCGGGTCTGGCGCGGCGCCGGCATGCAGGGCCAGCGTGTCGAAGCGGGCTTTGGACATGGATTCAGGCACCCGGAAAGGGCGCGGGAACAGGTTTGAACGCGGCATGCTAGCACTGCTCCCTGTTGCAGCGCATTCCGGGCAAACGCCGAGCGGGCGCGGTTTTTGACAGGTTTTTTCTGCGCTGCATGCTTGTCGAAGCGATCGGGTTTGGGCTAGCATCGAAACATAACCATAATCACAACCCGCGCGCGGTCGCTCCCCGGCAGACCGGCACCCCGAACTCTGGGAGACGCAATATGAAAGTCAGCGATATCCTCCACGTGAAGGGCAACACGCTCTACACCGTGGCACCTGAAACCAAGCTCCAGGTGGCCGTGCAGACGATGGCGGAGAAAGACATCGGCTCGCTCGTGGTCATGGAGTACGGCGAACTGGTCGGCATGCTGACCTTTCGAGAAATCATCAAGGTTGTTGCCAAGAATCACGGTTCCGTGGGCGAGGGCACGACCATCCGCAAGGTGATGGACGATCATCCCGTCACCTGCACCCCCGAAACCGAGGTCAACGAAGTACGCCGTATCATGCTGGAGCACCATGTGCGCTACCTGCCGGTGCTCGACAGCCGCACGTTGATGGGCGTGATTTCGTTCTACGACGTCGCCAAAGCCGTGCTCGAAGACCAGAGTTTTGAGAACAAGATGCTCAAGGCGTACATTCGCGACTGGCCCGAAGAAAAGGCCAACGAAGACTGACCTGCGCGATCTCCTCACCGCATCCCTGAAACCCGCCCGCCGTTGCGAGCGGGTTTTTTGTTGAACCCAGAACCGCCTGCCGATGAGCCAATCGAGCCAGTTTTCCCTGCTGAAGCAGCTTCGCTTTGCACCGTTCTTCTGGACCCAGTTCCTGGGCGCGATGAACGATAACGTTTTCAAGGTGGCGTTTTCCTCGTTGGTCACGTACCACGCTGCGCTGTTCGGCAATGCGGACCCGGCGTCCGCAGCGTTTCTGATTTCAGCGATCTTCATCGCGCCGTTTGTGCTGCTGTCTGCCACCAGCGGGCAGATTGCCGACCGCATGGACAAGGCGCGCCTGATCCGTCTGGTGAAGACATTGGAAATCGCCATCATGGCGATCGGCTGTACGGGTTTCGCGCTGCGCCACGTTGAACTGCTGTACCTCTGCACGTTCTTGATGGGCGTGCACTCGACGCTGTTTGGGCCCGTGAAGTACGCCTATCTGCCTCAGCACCTGCAATCGGCGGAACTCGTCGGCGGTAACGGGCTGGTGGAAATGGGCACCTTCGTCGCCATCCTGATCGGCACCATTGGCGGCGGCGAGCTGGCCAATTACACGCGCAACGGCGAGCTGGTCGGCCCGCTGTTTACCGGTATTGCGTGCATTGTCATTGCCGTGGCCGGGTGGCTGACGGCGCGCGGTGTGCCGGTGTCGCCGGCGTCGCAGCCGGACCTGCGCATCAATTGGAACCCGATCTCCGAGTCCTGGCGCAACCTGAAGCTGGCGAGCAACCAGCGCGCGGTGTTTCTCAGCCTGCTGGGCATCTCGTGGCTCTGGTTCGTGGGCGCGACGTTCCTGACGTCGTTCTTTGCCTACGCGCGCAATGTGCTCGGCGGCGACCAGAATGTCGTGACGCTACTGCTGGCCGTGTTTTCGGTGGGCATCGGCTTGGGCTCGGTGCTGTGCGAAAAGCTCTCGGGCCGCAGGGTGGAGATCGGCCTGGTGCCGTTTGGCTCGATCGGCATGACGGTGTTTGCGGTGGACCTGTACTTTGCTTCGCATGCCGAGGCATTGGTCGCGCACGACGTGCTGACGGGCATTTCCGGCTTCCTGCAGAACCATCGCCATTGGCGCGTGCTGGCCGATCTGTTCCTGCTGGCGATGTTCGGCGGCTTCTACAGCGTGCCCTTGTACGCGCTGATCCAGAGCCGCTGCGAACCGACGCATCGTGCGCGCATCATTGCCGCCAACAACATCCTCAACGCGCTGTTCATGATCGCTTCAGCGGTGCTGGCGATGGTGCTCACGCGTGCCGGCTTCACGATCCCGCAGTTGTTCCTGGTTACCGGCATCCTCAACGCCGTGGTGGCGATCTACATCTACACGCTGGTGCCGGAATTCCTGATCCGCTTCGTGATGTGGCTGCTGATCCATACCGTCTACCGCGTGAAGGTGGAGGGCTCGGAGCAGATTCCCGATGAAGGCCCCTGCCTGCTGGTCTGCAACCACGTGAGCTTCGTCGATGCCGTGGTGGTGGGCGCGTTCGTGCGCCGCCCCGTGCGTTTTGTGATGGATCACCGCATCTTCAAGGTGCCGGTGCTGTCGTGGTTCTTCCGCACGGTCAAGGCGATTCCGATTGCGCCGATGCACGAAGACCCGGAGATGCTCAGCCGCGCCTACGACACCATTGCCGCCGCGCTGGCGGAGGGCGAGGTCGTCTGCATCTTCCCCGAAGGCAAGATCACCGGCACGGGCGAGATGAACCCGTTCAAGGAAGGCATGCGCCGCATCATCGAACGCACACCCGTGCCGGTGGTACCGATGGCGCTGCGCGGCCTCTGGGGCAGCTTTTTCTCGCGCAAGGGCGGGGCGGCGATGTCGCGCCCGTTCCGTCGCGGCTTCCTCAACAAGCTGGAACTGTGCATCGGCACGCCGGTGCCGGCGCAGGCCGTGTCGCCGGAAGCGATGCAGGCCGCCGTGCTGGCGTTGCGCGGCGAGCGGCTCTAGTGCGTGGCGGGCCTCCGGACTTCGATACACTGCCGGTCGGCCTGCAATCGGCCTTCATGCGTTTTTTCTGACCTCCAACTTTCCCGTTACCTGCCATGAAACACGTTTCCCCGCTGCTGTGTGCTTCGTTGCTTGCCCTGGCTGCCGTTAGCGCGCAAGCCGCATCGCCCGCATCCGAGACGCTGCCTTCCGGTGTGATCGTCCAGACGCTGACCAAAGGCACCGGCCCGTCGCCCAAGGCCAGCGACACGGTCAAGGTGCACTACCGCGGCACGCTCACCAACGGTACCGAGTTCGACAGCTCCTACAAGCGCGGCCAGCCGATCTCCTTCCCGCTGAATCGCGTGATTCCGTGCTGGACCGAAGGCGTGCAGAAGATCCAGGTGGGCGGCAAAGCCAAGCTGACGTGCCCTGCAGCCACCGCTTACGGCGAGCGCGGCGTGCCGGGCACGATTCCGCCCAACTCCACGCTGAACTTTGACGTCGAGCTGCTGGGTATCGGTGGCTGATCTGGAGGCCGGTGGATCGGCCTTACAATAGCGTTTTCCTGATGTTTCGCGCCGCGGCCGTCGCGGCGCCTTCCTGAGCACGATCATGTCTGGCAATACCTTGGGCCTGCTGTTTTCCGTCACCACTTTCGGCGAGTCGCATGGCCCGGCCATCGGCGCTGTCATCGACGGCTGCCCACCCGGCATGACGCTATCGGCAGAAGACATCCAGCCCGATCTGGATCGCCGCAAGCCCGGCACCTCGCGGCACGTGACGCAGCGCAAGGAGGAAGACCTTGTTGAGATCCTCTCCGGCGTGTACGAAGGCAAGACCACGGGCACCCCGATTTGTCTGCTGATCCGCAACACAGATCAGCGCAGCAAGGACTACAGCAACATCGCCGAGACATTCCGTCCCGGCCATGCCGATTACACGTACTGGCACAAATACGGCATCCGTGACCCGCGTGGTGGTGGCCGTTCTTCCGCACGATTGACGGCGCCGACGGTGGCCGCAGGTGCTGTCGCCAAGAAGTGGCTGCGTGAGAAGTTCGGCATCGAAATCCACGGCTTCATGTCGCAACTGGGCGATATCCACATTCCGTTCATGGACTGGAACGAGGTGCCGAACAACCCGTTCTTCGCGCCCAATGCCGAGATCGTTCCCGAGCTGGAAACCTACATGGATGCACTGCGCAAGGATGGCGATTCCGTCGGCGCACGCATTGAAGTGGTGGCCACCGGCGTACCGGTCGGCTGGGGCGAGCCGTTGTTCGACCGTCTGGACGCCGACATTGCTCACGCCATGATGGGCCTGAACGCGGTGAAAGGTGTTGAGATCGGCGCCGGTTTCCACGCGGTCAGCCAGCGCGGTTCCGAGCATGGTGATGAGCTGACGCCGGAGGGCTTCGTCGGCAACAACGCCGGCGGTATCCTGGGTGGGATTTCGACGGGGCAGGATATCTCTGTGTCGCTGGCGATCAAGCCGACGTCGAGCATCCGCACGCCGCGCCGTTCGATCGACAAGGCGGGTGACCCGGCGGTGGTGGAAACGTTCGGCCGCCATGATCCATGCGTGGGCATTCGTGCCACGCCGATCGCCGAGGCGCTGCTGGCGCTGGTGCTGATCGACCACGCGCTGCGTCATCGTGCGCAATGTGGCGATGTGTCCGTGGAGACGCCAGCCATTCCGGCAAAAGCTTCCTGAATCGATTTGCGCAGTGTCAAGTCCTGCCATAGGTTGACACTGTGCTCAGTCTCCGAGCGCCCGATGCACCGCATCGGGCGTTTTGTATTTCAAGGCCAGATGAGGCCGTTCGTGGTTGTAGATATGCACGGCCTGCGCCAC
>NZ_NKIL01000014.1:0-146295 GCF_002256165.1 Ralstonia sp. PBBBR1
CACCGAATCTCCAGCCAACCGTCAACCACCCAATCGACCGCAAACCCGCTCTACACCTGCTTCTCCACCACTTAACACCACCACCGCCACTTGCGTTTCGGCGCTGTGTTTTGCAGCGAGGGGCGAATACTAATGTGCGGAAGCGCGGCTGGCAAGCACTTTTGTGAGTCACTCGCAAAAATCTTGTTGATCGCCTGCTCGCTTCGCCGTGGGCCGCTTGCGTTATGGCAGGTTGAGAGGCCACCGAACGCCGCACCCGACCAACCTGCGACACGGATTGGGCCTGGCCATCGCCCGCCGCTTCGTTACTCATAGAGATGCAGTTGGCATCAATGTTTGCCCGGCGACTGGCACAGCTTCTGGTTGTAGAGGATGGCCTTGCTGGTGGACGCGTAGTTGTCGGCGTCGCACGGCAGCAGGATCAGCGATGCGTCCTTCTGCGCTGTGATCGCAGTCGTCTCGAACAGCACAGCGAGGCACTGGGCGGTGTCGCCACGATGGTATTCAGTCACGGCCAAGTCGCTGCGAGCCTTGTCGCGCTCGATCCAGTCCATGAAGGGATCGCAATCGGCGAGCAGCGAACGCAGCGTTGTACGTGCTGCCTCGTAATCCTTGGCGGCATATTGCTTGTGGGCGTGGCCGATGCGGGCTTGCCGCTGGCGGTCAGTGCAGGCGGCGGGTGCGCGGCGGTAGTCGCCATCAAACATAGCGCGCATGCCACAGAATTCTCGGCAGGCTTCGGCGGTCGCAGATGAATCCAGCTTGAGCCCATCCTTATTACCTGACACGGCGATGTGGCACTCGCCCTCATCCTTGTCGACGCCAACGCGACCCCCGAAACGTGCCTTCGATCGCGCACGTGTGGCAGTTGCCGCCAATTGTCGTGATGTTGAAGCTACCGCCCTTGACCGTCATCGTGCCGCTTGCGCTGCCACCCAGAATGTAGACATACTCGCCCGGCTCGACGGCAGGGCCGGCCGCCATGACGCACGCGCTAGCCAACAAGCCGGCCATCATCCATGTGCGCCACATCACCATTCGAAGTGTCATGGTGTTCATTCCGGATTCCTGGAGGACGGTGCCTCCTGCACGAGCGCCATTCTGGCTATCCGGCATGTCGGCACGCAACTTATCGGACGAAGAGCGCGCCCGAGGCTGTCAGATGTGAAGCAGCGCCAGCACGGCCACGACACCACCGACAGCGCCTACACCGTACGAAAGTACCTGCATCCAGCGCCGGCGGGAAAGCAACGTGATAGCCGCCAGCGCGATCGACACCTGAATGGCGACCACCGCTTGCGCCCACCGATGATGATGGTGCACGGCGAGCTCGCTGGCGTCGTCGGCCTCTTTGGCCAAGCGCTCCTGGTCTTCAGCCTGGCGACGGATGTCTTCCTTTTCGGCGGCGTAGCGCTGGGCTTCGCGCCTGGCGGCCGCCTGATCGGTGCCGGGCAGTTGGGCGGTCAACTCGGCAATCGCCTGCTTCTGACCTTTGGCCTGGTAGTAGGCCCAGCGGTTTGCGGCCTCGGTCTTGTGGATGGCGGCTTCATTCTTGGCCAGTAGCGCGGCGTTTTGCGTGGCACCGCCCTGGTAACCGAAGATAGCGCCGGCCGTCGAGAGAATCGCCGTCATGACGGCAATCCGCCCGGCAAAGCTGTCGGCGTGACCGCTTTCTGCTGCGTGCTCAAGCGCGTGATCGTGCGCGCCGTGCACGTGAAATTCCTCTGACATGGTTGCTCCCCTTTTTATCTGGTCTTGTACCGTCGTGCGCCCGTCAGGCACGGGCCTCACAATGCATGGCCTTGCACGGAAAGGCAACGCCCTGCGGTGCGCCGCCAACGCTGCAGACGCGATTTCCCGACATTGACGCACACGGGAAAAAAGTGCAGCAATCGCAAATCATTTGTACGCAGAAGAATAGCGCCGTTGAATACGCAAAACTGGTCCGTATAATCGCGCAGCAGTGCGAATGAGGGCCAATATTCGATTGGCAATCGCATTGTTAATAAAATAAAACAATACTGCGAGTCAGATCCATGGATGCGTCCCAAAAGCCTTTGGCGCCATTGCCCGAAGAGCATCACCACCCTGCCATCGTTCGCGTGGCCGACGCGACGATCCGCGATGCCAATGCGCTGCTCCATGCCAACGGCGGCCTGAAGTTTGGCCGGGGCATGATCGGAACCATCCTGGCGCTGGTGCTGGGCTTTCTGTGCTTGCTGGGCGTGCTGGCGTTTCACTTCCCGCAGTATCTGACGACGCCGGAATTACGTCGCGCGTATTCGGTGGATGTGATTCGGCAGATCCTGTTTGTCTCGCTGTTGATTTCCGGCGGATTATCGCTGGCGAATATCGTGCTGGATAACCGCCGTCGCCTGAACGGCCTGGCGTTCCTGTTCGTGGTGGTCGCCGTCGCACTGGGCGGCTCACGCGTGCCGGTCGGTGATTTTCCGGATCACACGCCGTATATCGGCATGGACTGGTTCATTCTGGATCTGCTCGGTTCGACAGCGATTTTCGTGCTGCTCGAGAAGCTGTTCCCGCTCTACAAGAAGCAGCCGGTGTTCCGCCCCGAATGGCAGACCGACATGGTCCACTTTGCGGTGAACCACTTCATCGTAGGGCTGGTGCTGCTGGTGGTGAACTTCCTGATCCACCGCGTGTTCGGTTGGATGGTGCATGCGGACTTCCAGCAGATGGTTCAGCACATCTGGTTCATTCCGCAGTTGCTGCTTTGCATGCTGGTGGCCGACCTGATGGAGTACGTCACGCACCGCGCGTATCACGAGGTGCCGTTCCTCTGGCGCTTCCACGCCGTGCATCACAGCGTGAAGACGATGGACTGGCTGGCCGGCTCGCGCCAGCACATTCTTGAACTGATCGTCACGCGGGTGGCAGTGCTGGGTCCGCTGTTCGTGCTGGGCTTCGACAAGGCCGTGGTGGATGTCTACATCATCATCGTGGGCTTCCAGGCGGTGTTCAATCACGCCAACGTGCACTTGCCGTGGGGCCCGCTGAAGTACATCTTCGTGACGCCGGATTTCCACCACTGGCACCATTCATCGGAAGACGAAGCGATCGACAAAAACTACGCCGCGCATTTCGCCTTCATCGATTACCTGTTCGGTACCGCCGTGAAATCGAAAAAGGCCTTCCCCGAGAAGTACGGCGTCGTGGGCGACTACATGCCCGACGGCTTCGTCAACCAGCAGCGCTTTCCGTTCCGCCGTCAGCAGAACTGAGTCGAAGGTTTCCCATCATGCCGCTCGCCCTCGCCGCCCAGAACCTCATCGCCCGCCTCGGGCTCGAACCGCACCCGGAAGGCGGCTTCTATCGCGAAACCTATCGCAGTGAGGAACGCATCCAGCGAGGCATCCCGCCCATCGAACGAGCGGCTGCCACCGCCATCTATTACCTCCTGGCGGATGATGCATATTCCGCCTGGCATCGGATCCAGTCGGACGAGTTGTGGCACTTCCATGCGGGGGACTCACTCAATGTGCATGTGTTGGAGGAAGACGGTACGGTGAGCACGCATCGCCTGGGCCACGCGGCCGACGATGCGATGGCGGTGTACCAGGCGGTGGTCCCGGCTGGCCGCTGGTTTGCAGCCGAGCGCGTGCCAGGTGAACATGGGTATGCGCTGGTCGGCTGCACCGTCGCTCCGGGGTTCGAGTTCAGCGAGTTCGAACTGGCTGACGGCGATGCGCTGCTGGCGAAGTATTCGGCACATGGCGATCTCGTCCGCAGGTTGCTGCCCAAGCCCCACGGCGCTTGATCAGCACCACACCACGCTTTCATAGCCCACCGTGCGGCGGTAGACGCTCATGCCCCGCCATGTGCTGTACTCCATGTAGGCACATGTCAGGACGACGATCCAGTTGGCTGCTGTGGTGGACATATTCCCTCCCATCTCGGCGTGCCCGATCACTTCTTATCGGCACGTTTTCAGTCTATGAGAGGGGGCTTCAAAGTCATTGCACGAGCAATGACGCTTCTTGCCCGCTATTTCGAGACCTCGCTTTCTCAAGGGCATCGCGCGTCGCAAACGCCCGCCGGGCGCCGCTCTCATGCATCCCGAAGCGCACAAGATGGCGAGCCGCCTAGCCTTCATTGATGTTGCTGATCTACGCTTGTGACAAGCGCTGCGGCGTGACGCACCCTCCTCATCCACATCCACCTAGACGCTTGCGGAAGACCATCATGGCAACCATCGGATTCATCGGCCTGGGCATCATGGGCGCCCACATGGCTCGCAACCTGCTCAAGGGCGACCACACCTTGATCGTCAGCGGCAAACATTCCGTGCCGGAAGATCTGCGTTCCCGCGCTACCGTTGTCGCGAATTCGGCGGCGGTTGCCCAAGCAGCAGACATCGTCATCGCCATGGTGCCGGACACGCCGGACGTGGCCAATGTGCTGTTTGGCGAAGACGGTGTCGCCCAGGGCCTGGCGGCAGGCAAGCTCTTCATCGACATGAGCTCGATCTCGCCGATTGAAACGCAGGCCTTTGCCAAGCGCGTCGAAGCGCTGGGGGCGGATTACCTCGATGCGCCCGTTTCAGGCGGTGAAGTCGGCGCGCGCGATGCAACGCTCACGATCATGGTCGGCGGCAAGGAAACGGCATTCGAGCGTGCCAAGCCGCTGTTTGCGCTGATGGCTAAGAACATCACGCACGTGGGCGACTCCGGTGCCGGGCAGACCTGCAAGGTGGCCAACCAGATCATCGTGGCGCTGACCATCGAGGCCGTGGGCGAAGCGCTGCTGTTCGCGTCCAAGGCCGGCGCCGATCCGGCGCGTGTGCGCCAAGCGTTGATGGGCGGTTTTGCTTCGTCGCGGATTCTCGAAGTGCATGGCGAACGCATGATCAAGCGGACGTTTGACCCGGGCTTCCGCATCGAGCTGCACCAGAAAGATCTGAACCTGGCGTTGGAGGGCGCCCGCAAGCTCGGCATCGCCCTGCCCAACACGGCCGCTGCGCAGCAGCTTTTCAACGTATGTGCGGCCAATGGCGGCAAGGCGTGGGACCACTCCGCCATGGTGCGCGCGCTGGAACTGATGGCAGATCACACCATTGCCTGAAGCAAACGGGAGGGGCCTGCACCAGAGCGCCCCTCCCCCGTATACGACCTTCAACCGCCTCCGGCTTACAGCTCAAGCTGCTCCAGCACTTTTCCCTTGGTCTCGATGCCGAGGAAATGGATGGTGATCGCCGCCAGTATGGGCACCAAAGCCAACAGCAAGAACGCATTGCTGATGTTGCCCGAGCCGATGGTCGATCCGATCAGCATGGGTGAAAAGATGGCCGCAATCTTCAGCCACGCGCCGCCCATGCCGCAGCCGATCGCCCGGATATTGGTCGGGTACAGCTCCGGCGTATAGACATAGGCAGTGATGAAGCCGCACGCCATCAACCCCAGCGCCAACGAGCACAACCCCGCCACCACATAGAGCGACTGCTCATGCAGCAGCCCAGCCAGCGCCAGCGAGACGCCGCACAGAACGAACGACACCACCATCACGGGCTTACGGCCTACCTTGTCGACGATCATCGCGCAGACCAACGAGCCGACCACACCCAGCACCGAAGCCAGCGCCGCCAGATTCAGCGCCAGTTGGAGCGGCGCGTGATAGATCGTCTTGTAGACCGTCGGCAGCCAGGTCGACAGACCGTACTGGATGAAACCGCACGTCGCCCACAGCATGGCCACGACCACCGTGCGCTTGATGTACACGGGGCCGAACAGATCGCGCATGCCGCGCTTCGGGTGGCGGTGCGACATCTGCTCAAACACCGAGGTGTCGCCCAGCGGAGGCTGCGGTTCCTTGGCCTTGGCTTCAAAGCGTGCCTGCGCGGCATCGGCCTCGGCCATGCGGCCATTGGTCGCCAACCAGCGCGGAGACTCCGGCACGGCCTTGGGCAGCGTGAAGAACAGCAACAGCGGAATGCCGCCGAGAAAGTACATCACCTCCCAGCCGAAATGCGGCACCAGCCACGCACCGAGCGCGTTGGACACCAGCAGCCCGATCGGGAACACCACCTCGTAGAGCAACACGAAACGCCCACGACCATGTGCCCGCGTGACTTCGTTGATGTATGTGGCTGCCACGGGCAGCTCGCCGCCCAAGCCGATGCCCTGCACGATACGCAGCGCTGCAAACACGGCAAAACTGGGCGCTACGCCGCACAGCAGGCTCATCAAACCGATGATGCCCGCGCTATAGCCGATCATGCGCACGCGGCCAAATCGCTCGGCGAGCATGGGAAACACCAACGCGCCGATCAACTGGCCGATGCCGGGGGCACCGATCACAAAAGCAATCTGCGCCGGGGTCAGATGCCACTGCGCAATCAGCAGCGGCAGCGTGGCCGCGATGACGATGACGTCAAAGCCATCGAAGAACGTCGCCAGCCCGATCAGCAGACGCGCGCGCACGTGCATGCCGTTGCTCTTGAGCCGCTCGATGCGGGCAACGATCTTGCCCAGGCTCATCGCGCCCAGCGACGCATCGTGGTCAATTCCGTTGTCAATCAAAACACCTGGCTTCATGTGAAGCTCCTTCCGGAGGAAGTTGATGCGCCACTGGGTCGCTGCCCAGCGGCGCGCGTTGGGTCAGGACGTCAGAACGAGTGGTGCACCCCGCTGCTTACAACCATCTGGTTGCGCTGCGCCGCCACACCTACGCCGTTGATGGCAGCAGACTGCGCATCGCCGGACGCACGCTGATACGTACCTTGCACGTACACCTGCGTGCGCTTGGAAAACGCGTACACGTTGCCGAGGCTGAACTGGTTCCAGCGGGCGCCCTCGTACTTGCTGAAGGTATAGCCCACGTTGAGCGTGTTGGCGGCGCTGTAATGCCACGCGGTACCCAGGTCGACGTTTTGTGCGCGGGCGTTGGCGCCGCCCAGCGTGATGCGCGTTTGCGTATAGACCGCGCTGATCTGGACCGGCAGGCCGCTGAACTGATACAGCGCGCCGGTACCGAACGACTTGACCGAACTCATCGGCGTCATCACGCCGGGCACGAGCGTCGTGCCGAGCGTGTTCGTGATACCCAGGCGACCGGCGATGTCCAGCGCGCGGTCATTGGACGCGGTATAAGCCGCGGCTGCACGGAACCCGCCGTTGGTGTAGTACGCACCGAGGCTGTAACTGCGGCTCTTCGACGGCGAACCGGGTACCTCGCCAAAGCCGTACATGCCGCCCAGTTGCAGGCCGCCGAAGATGGGCGAGACGTAGCGCACGGCGTTGTCGATCTGGAACTGGTTGGCCAGGTTGTCGAAGTTGCCGGGGTGGAACAGGTAGAAATTGGTGAGCTGGAACCCGTTGCTGAGGCGACCGAGGTAATCGAACATGAAGTCCGCCTGATGGCCAAGCTGGATATTGCCCAGGCGATCGTTCGTCAGGCCCACCCACGCCGTGCGGTTGAACAGTTTGCCGGCGACCACGCTGCTGCCGGTGTCGCCCAGAAACCCCGATTCCAACTGGAAGATGGCCTGCGTACCGCCGCCGAGATCTTCCGAGCCGCGCAGGCCGAAACGGTCCGGCTGCATGGTGCCGGGGTCCATGCGCAGCGCCGAGCCGCTAGACGCGCTGCTCTTGAGGCTGTTGATGTAGGCCACGCCTTCATCAATGCTGCCGTACAGCGTCACGTTGCTCTGGGCCGCAGCGGTGCCAGCCAGGCTCATCGCCGCAATGGCGAACAAGGTTGTCTTCATTTGCAGTTTCCTCCACTGGACAAGGTGTCCGCCCCGCCAGTTGTTATCGCCGTCTTGGTGGACGAGCTGGTTGTGGTTCTTGCTTTGTTTCGTATGCGAAACGTCGTTTAAAAGAAAAACAGGGCGCAAAAAAAGACGGCGCGGCTGGTCAGGCCGGCGCCTAAACCATCCTGCGCTTACAGATCGATCACCAGGCGCTTGCCCTTACAGCCGGATACGCAAACCATCATCGTCTGGTTGGATGCACGCTCGCTCTTGGAAAGCACGCTGTCACGGTGGTCGGGCTCGCCTTCGAGCACGCGCGTTTCGCACGAGCCGCACACGCCTTCCTTGCAGCTGTGTTCCACCTCGACGCCAATCTCCAACAGCGCGTCGAGCAGCGACTTGCCCGCCGGTACACACAACTCGGCACCGTTGCGCGCGAGCTTGACCTGGTATTCGCCCTCCTGCACCGATTCCACACCGGGGTCGGCCGCAAAGCGTTCAATATGGACGTTGGTGTAGCCCAGCGCCTCACAGGCCGCATCGAATGCCCGCAGCATCGGGCCGGGGCCGCAGCAATAGAAATGCGTATCGGCCGGATGCCCTGCAAGCAGCGCTTTCAGATCGGGGGCGCCACCGGCTTCTGCGTCCAGGTGAAAACGCACCGCTTCGCCATGGGCGGCAAGCTCATCGGCAAAGGCCGCTTCGGCACGCGAGCGGGCGCAATACAGCATCGAGAACGCCTTGCCTTGCTCGGCCAGGCGACGCGCCATGCAGACGATGGGCGTCACGCCGATGCCACCTGCAACCAGCACGGTACGCGGCGCGGTTTCGTCCAGCTCGAAGTGATTGCGCGGGCCGCCGATCTTGAGCGTCGAACCGACGCGCAATTGCTCGTGCACATAGCGCGATCCGCCGCGGCTGTTGCGGTCGAGCAGCACGCCGACCACATATCGGTCACGCACCTCTGGCGCGCCGCACAGCGAATAGCTGCGCACCAGCCCGTTGCCGAGATGCAGTTCGATATGCGCGCCGGGTGCGTACTCGGGCAGCGCCTTGCCGTCGACATCGCGCAGCTCCACGCTCACGATGCCTTGGGCTTCGTAGCGCATGGCATGCACGCGCAGGTTGAGGGGGGAATTCATAGCACGTCTCTCTGCAACGTTTCAGCGCTTTTCCGTGAGGAACTTGCCTTCCAGGCCGGCGACGTTTTTCTGCCGGCGTGTGTTGCCGTCAATGCCGCCGTCGATGGCCCATTCGGCGAACACGGTCGGGCCGGGCTCGAAATCGCGCGGCTGCCAGTCGGCGTCAAGCTGGTCTTCATCGGCGTAGTACTCGATCAAGCCACCGGCAGGGTTCTTGAAGTACCAGAAGTACGCCGACGAAATCGGGTGACGACCCGGGCCTAGTTGCGTTTCCCAGCCGCAGCGCGACACATGCATGCCACCGCCGAACACTTCGTGGATGTCGCGCACGGTGAAGGCGACGTGGTTGAGCCCGCTCTTCGCCTGCGGCGTTTGCAGCAGGAACAGATCGTGATGGCCGCCTTCCGGCTCACAGCGCAGGAACGCCCCGCGGCCCGGGTAGTGGTCGGACGGCACAAAGCCGAGCTTGTCGATGTAAAAGCGCTCCGTGGCCGCCACGTCCTTCACGAAGAAGACCACGTGGCCCACTTCGATGGGCGTGGCACGCGCGTAGATCGGGCTCGGTTGATTGCGGCGCGGTTTGTCCGTCCATGTGTTCATGGCTGCGCATTGCACGTCGACATCGCGCTTGGTGGTCAGTTGCACGCGCACTGCCAGGCCGTTCGGGTCGGTGCAGCCGACGCGGCCGTCGGCGTGCACATAACCGGGCTGGTCAGCCAGTTTGTCGACCAGGCGATCGAGCACAGCCTGCGAATCGGTGCCCCAGATCACCTCGCACAGCGTCGGGCCGGCTTCCATGGCGGCCGGCAGCGTGGCATCGTCCCTGCGCTTGACGCGCACGCGGCAGCCGTTGAGCGTTTCGAACAGCAGGCCGCTGGCGTCTTCCGATTGCAGGGCAAGGCCCCAATCCAGGAAGAACTGCTTGCAGGCGGCGAGGTCGTCGGCACCGTAGACGATTTCGTCGATGCCTCGAATCGTGTTCATCTTGATCTCCTGTGGTCTGGGTGTTTTGTTTCAGCTTCAGTTGGCGTTGGCCCAGGCCAGCGGCTGTTCATTCAAGCCCCAGTAGAGGCTCTTCTGCTCCATGTATTGCAGGATGCCGAGGCGGCCCTTCTCGCGGCCGAGGCCGCTGTCGCGCCAGCCGCCAAAAGGCGTCGAGATCGAGAACTGCTTGTATGTGTTGATCCACACGTTGCCGGCCTGCACCGCGCGGCCGATGCGCCATGCGCGCTTGTAGTCGCGCGTCCAGATCCCGGCGGCCAATGCGTAGACGCTGTCGTTGGCCTGTTCGATCAATTCGTCTTCATCGTCGAACGGCATGGCGACGAGCACCGGGCCGAAGATTTCTTCCTGGCAAATGCGCGCGCTGTTGGTGAGCCCTTCGATGATGGTCGGCGTGTAGAAGTAACCCGACTCACAGCCCGCGATTGCTGGGCGCAAGCCGCCCGTGCGCAGGTGGCCGCCCTCTCCCACGCCCATCGCAACGTACGACTCGATGGTCTCGCGGTGACGATCGGTGATCAGCGGGCCCATCTGCGTCGATTCATCGGCCGGATTGCCGACACGCAGGCGTGCCGCGGCAGCGGCCAGACGATCCATGAACGGCTCGTAGAGCGAGCGCGCCACAAACAGGCGCGAACCTGCGATGCACGATTCGCCCGATGAACTGAAGATGCCGTACAGCACGCCATTCACGGCGTGCTCGAGATCGGCATCTTCAAACACCATCGTCGGCGATTTACCGCCGAGTTCGAGCGACACCGGCATCATCTTGTCGGCCGCAATGTGCGCGATATGGCGGCCCGTGTTCGTGCCTCCCGTGAACGACACGCGGCGCACCAGCGGATGCTTGGTGATCGCATCGCCAATCACGGAGCCCTTGCCCGGCAGCACGCTGATCATGCCCTTCGGCACGCCCGCCTCTTCACAGATGGCGGCAAGTTCCAGTGCCATCAGCGGTGTGACTTCAGCCGGTTTGACGACGACGGCGTTGCCCGCGGCCAGCGCAGGCGCCATCTTTTGCGCTTCGCTGGCAATCGGCGAATTCCATGGCGTGATGGCCGCCACCACGCCCATGGGCTCATGCACGCTCATCGTCAGGCAATCGCCGCGCATGGGCGTGAGCGACTCTTCCAGTGTCTCGCATGCGGCGCCGAAGAACTGGAACGTGGCCGCAGCGCTTGCCACCAAGGCGCGCGTTTCGTTGATCGGCTTGCCGTTATCCAGCCGCTGGCGTTGCGCAAGTGCTTCGCTGCGCGAGCGGATCAGCTCGGCGATGCGGTACAGGACCGCGGCGCGTTCGTGCGGCTTGCGCTGCGCCCAGCCGCTGGAGAGGAAGGCGCGATAGGCACCGGCCACAGCTTCTTCCACGTCGGCGACGCTGGCAGCGTTGAGTTCCGCCACCACTTCGCCCGTGGCGGGGTAGCGCGTGACATAGCGCTCGCCGGTGCCGAGGCGCCATTCGCCTGCGATGCAGATCGGCAGCAACGAGGTCGCAGTTGCGTTCAGGGTAGAGACAGTCATGGCGCAATGGCCTCGCTTAAATCGAAACGGCGTGCGCGCGGTTGCCCAGCGCACGCACCACGCTGAACACCGTCAGCGCAGAAGTCTTGGGATTGGCCGCCAGCGGCTTGCCGCGCATCGTCAGTTCGAAACCGCCAAAGGCACCGCGTGCCTCGACGTGATGGATGTTCTCGTCCACCGTCGGATCGGCCAGCAGCTTGACGTGCGTGTGCTCAAGCCCCAGGCCCGCCAATGACAGCGTGGCGGCCACATTGGCGTTCTTCGGGAATAGACGCGCAGCTTCGCGGGCGTTGCCTTCGAAGATCACGGTCGGCACGCGCAGCGCATCGAGGTCGAACTGCTGTTCGGCCGGCGTGTCCTTCCAGGCGCGCGGTGGCTTGCGGCCCGTGTAGATCACAGCGTCGAGCCCGCCGACGCGCGCAGCGGCCAGTGCGTCGATGGCGCCGATGGCGCCCGACAGCAGCTGCACCTGCGCGTTGCCACGGCGGGCCGCTGCCTCCAGCCGCTCGGCCACGCCGGGTTGAGACAGCGCACCGACCGATACCACGAGGCAATCAATGCCCTGCTCCAACGCCGGCAACACATGTTCTTCAAGCGCGTCATGGCCAGCGCACTCGACCAGCAGATCCGTATGCGCGTCGGCCGACAGATGCGTCGTGACACGCGCATTTGGTGCGAACGGGGCGATGGCCTCGCGCGCCTTGTCCATCGCGTGCTCGGGCACGATTACGGCGTCAAAGCACACATCCGGATCGCTCTTGAGCAGTTCCAGTACGCCCTGCCCGATCGCTCCGCACCCGACCATCGATACATGCAGCATGTCCGGCTCCTTCAGTTGGCTCGGTTGCAGGTTCACGCCACCACCGTCGTGCCGTCTGTGGCGCATGCAGCAGCGCGCTCGCCCTGACCGTCCTTGGCCTGCTGGTTGACCGGCGGGCCTGCAAAGATCGTCTTGAAGCTGCCGATGGAGAGCATGTCGATCTCCATCAGGAACGGGCCTTCGCCGCTGGTGGCTTCCTTCAACACGCTGCCCACATCGGCCAGATCCGACACGCGGCGATGGCGCAACTGCAGCGACTGCGCAAGCGCCGCGTAGTCCGGCGTGTGCAGATCCACGTAATGGCGGCGGCCGCCGTACTGCGCGTCCTGAATGTTCTTGATGACGCCGTAGCCCTTGTCGTTCATCAGCACGATGACGAGGTTGGCGCGCTCCTGCACCGCAGTCGCCAATTCGCCGAGGTTCAGGATGAAGCCGCCGTCGCCGGCCAGGCAGAACGTCGTCTTGCCGGATTCGATCGCGGCCGCACCGATGGCCGCACCAATGCCCATCGCCAAACCTTGGCCGATACCGCCACCCAGCGCATGCACGCCGGCGCGCGAATCAAAGATACGGAGCTGGCGATTGCCCCACGTGCTGTTCGACACGGTCACGTCGCGCACCCAGTTGAACTCACGTCCCACGGCGGCTTGCAACGCCTCCACAAGCTTTGCGTACGGGCCGAGGCCATCGATCAGTCCGCGCACGGCCGCATCGTGTGCAGCGCGCAGGTCGGCGGCGAATGTCGCGTCGATCTGCATCTTCTTTTCCAGCCGATCCGCCAAGCCCTCCAGCGCGAGGGCCGAATCGCCGCACACGAAATAGTCGCTGGCGTAGCAACGGCCTTCCGCCGAGGCATCCGCATCGATGCGGTACAGCGGACGCGGCAGTTTCAGTTCGTACTTGAGCGTTTCATTGCCACGCAGGCGCGAGCCGACCACGACCATCGCGTCGCACGTCTGGTAGAACGCTTCGACCGGCTTGTGCAGGTTGAATGCGCCCAGCGAGCGCGGATCATCTTCCGGCACGATGCCGCGGCCCTGCGTGCTGGTGACCACGCCAAAGCCAAGGTCCATCAGGCGCTTGACCTGCTTCGCCGCGTGGCGGGCACCACCGCCCAGCCACAGCATCGGACGCCGCGCGCGCGACAGGCGTTCAGCCAGTTCGTCCAGCGCGTGGGCCGACGGCACATGCTGAGGCACCTGCAGCGGGCGCAGGTCATCCGGCATCGGGATCAGCGCGGCCTGGATGTCGATGGGAATCTCCACGCTCACCGGGCCGGCCGGTGCCGTCAGCGCAGTCTGCACCGCCAGCTTCATCGTGCTGATCGCCGTGTCGGCACTGCGCACGCGGAAGGCAGCCTTGGAGACGGCCTTGAGCATCGTGAGCTGGTCCGGCGCTTCGTGGATGTAGGCAAGGCTCTGGTCCAGGTACGGCGTTTCGATCTGGCCCGTGATGTGCAGCAGCGGCGTGCCGGCGGTCAGGGCTTCGACCATTGCGCCCGCCGCATTCCCGGCAGCGGTGCCGGTGCTGGTCAGGCAGACGCCCAGGCCGCCCGTGGTCCGGGCATAGGCGTCGGCCATGTTGGCGCCGCCGGCTTCACCGCGCGCCATGACGAAGCGGATCTTGCCGCGCTCGCCCATCGCATCGAGGATGGGCATGTTATGGATCGAGATGACACCGAAAGCGGCCTTGACCTCGCAGGCCTCCAGGAAGGCTGCAATCGCGTGGCCCACCGTGACCAGCTGTTGTTCCTGTTGTTGTCGTTTATGCATGACGGGAGTGTCCTCCGGAGATATCGATGTGGCTGCCCGTGGTGTACGAAGACAACGGCGAGGCAAGAAACAGAATGGCGCGGGCAGCCTCTTCGGGCAGGCCCAGGCGTCCAAGGGGAATATGTTTTTGCGCGGCCAGGCGGCGCGTCCACGCGGCCCAGTCGAGATGGCGATCTTCTTCAGAGCGTGCCTCGAAGCGGCGGCGCCATTGGCCGGACTCCACCAGGCCGATCAGGATGCCGTTGACGCGCACGCCCTTCGGTGCAAATTCGGTCGCCATCGAACGCACGAGATTGAGCACACCCGCACGCGCGGCAGAGGTGGCCACCATGTGCGGCTCGGGCTGCTGCGCGAGCAGCGAATTCACGCAGACGATCGCGCCGTGCGCCGAGCGCTCGAGTTGCGCCAGGAAAGCGCGCGTGGGATGAATCACCGAGAAGAACTTGAGATGCAGTTCCTGCGTCCACGCGGCATCGTCGGTATCGGCAAACGTCGAGACACGGCCTTGGCCCGCGTTGTTGACCAGCATGTCGACGGGGCCGAGGGCTTGCTCCACGGCATCGGCAAACGCTGCCACCTGCGCGGCGTCGAGCACGTCGCACGTTGCGGCAAACAGCCGGGCGTTTGGGAAGCGGCTGCGCAGACCTTGTTCGGCTTGCGCGAGGCGTTCGGCATTGCGCCCGCACAGCGCCACGGCAGCGCCGGCTTCCAGCAGCAGTTCAACGGTGGCCAAGCCGATGCCGGAGGAGCCACCCGTCACGACAGCCGTCTTGCCAGTCAGGTCGATCATCGGCATGGTCATTCGCGGAACAGGTTGACGACCTTGCCGCCTGCGGGGCGGTAGTCCAGCAGGTAAGACAGCTCGCCGGCAGCGGCGCGCACCTTGTCGATCATCAGATCGAGCTGTGCGGCTTCAATGCGCGGCGACGGAATCGTCGTGCCGAGGGCTGCTACCACCTTGCCGGCGCGGTCCAGCACCGGCGCAGCAATCGTCGAGATGTTGGCTTCGAAGAAACCTTCCTGCAGCACGTAGCCGTGTTCGCGGTCGCGCTGGACCATCTCGAACAGCTCTTCGACCGTGCGCGGGGTATTGGCGGAAAACACTTCCAGCTGCGGCTCCGGATAGAGCTGGCGCAGCTCAGCCAGCGACAGATCGGCCAGCAGCACACGACCCAGCACCGTGGCGTGCGCCGGCAGGCGCGTGCCGACATTCACCGAGCTGGTGAACGGCGTGGGCGCCACGGATTTCGCCACGTAGACGATCGAGCGGCCATCGCGCACGACGAGGTTGCACGGATAGTGAATCTCGTCGCGCAGACGATCGAGCAGCGGGCGGCCCAGCTCGGTCAATTCCAGCGACGCGAGATATTCAAAGCCCAGGCGCAGCACCGCCATGCCGAGGCGAAAATCGCGGCCGCCGTCGACGCGTTCGATAAAACCCATCACTTCAAGTGTGGTCAGCAGGCGGAACACCGTGGAGCGCGGCACCTTCAGGCGGCGCGCCAGTTCCGGCGCCGACAGCACACGGTCTTTGTGGCTGAACTCGCACAGCAGGCGCAGGCCGCGTTCGAGCCCCGGCACGATGTACTTTTCTTGCACGTCTTCTGGGATGAGGTCGTTGCTCATACGTCTTGGCGCTTAGGCGTTTTGGGATTGGGAGAGAACAGCGTGTTCGATCCAGCCTGCAACAGCGTCAGGCGCATCGATATAAGAGGCATGCCCGGCCGACGGCACAAGCGCAAACGGCAGATCAAACATCCTGGCCAGCGCTTCGCAACCTTCCGGCGGTGTAATGCCGTCGACATCGCCGCAAGCGATCTGCGCTAGCGTCGATTCGGGGCGTTTTTTCAGATAGGCGCCGATGTCGTCGCCGCTGAGCATCGCCACAGCCTGGCGATAACCACCGTCGTTGAGGCGCTTCATGTTCCAACGCACCCAGGCGCGCTCTTCGTCGGTGGCATTTGGGCGCAGCAGATGCGCGTGGCGCGACTCCGCCATGCCGTCGATGCCAAGTTGGTCGAGCGTTGCAAGACGCTGGGCCTGCACGCTCCGGGACTTGTCCTCCTGCCCCGCTTGGCCGTAGCCCTGCGCGGGGTTCAGAAGCAGCAGGCACTTCGGCTGCATCGCGGCTGGCGCGGCGGCCACATACGCCGATGCCATCAGCGCGCCCAGCGAATGACCGACGATCGCATCGGGCGTCACATCCAACGCGGCAACCCATGCCTGCAACCGCACCGCGTAATCGGCAGCGCGCGGTGCACCCTCTGCAAGCGGCGTGGAGTTGCCATAGCCCGGCGCATCCCATGCCAGCACGCGCATGTTGTGCGAAAGAACCCGCGCGCAAGGCAGCCATGACGCAGCGCTGGAGCTGATGCCGTGCAACAGCACCACCAGCGGTCCGCGCTCGCCCCATTGCCGATAGCCGATGCGATCGCCGTGGGCGTTAATGGCGACGGTGCGTTCGGCAAACCCGGCGCCCAGCGCGGCAAGCGCGTCGGCAACACGGAACGGATGGGAGGACATGACAGCCTGCGCGCTCATGGCATCAACGCTTGATCTTGGCGAGCGGATGCTCGGGCGGATACGTCGGCGTGATCGGCTTCTTGGCGCCGAGCATCACGCACATCAGCGCATCTTCATCGCCGATATTGATTTCTTCGCGGTACACGCCGGGCGGCACCGAGACGAGGTCGCGATCGGTCAGGATGGTTTCGTAGCGCTCGCCGTCCTTCTCGAGCACCAGCTTGAGCTTGCCGCGAATGATGAAGAACACCTCTTCCACATCGGTGTGCAGATGCGACGGGCCTTCATGGCCGGCCGGAATGACCATCGTCGAAAACGTGAAGTGCTCCGCCGGCACCGTGTTGGTGTCAGCGGCCACGCCCGTGCCGCCGGTGCCGAGGTAGCGCATTTGCGCACGGCGGTATTTCGGGTCGAAGTCGGCTTGGAACTTGAGGGCGTCCCAGTCGTAGCGGCGGGTGGAAAAACGCGCCACGCGGCTGTTCATCCAGTCTTCAAACGACGCGCCTTCCGGGCGGTCCCACGTGCGTTGCACTTGCTGTTGTTCGGAGAGATCGCTCATCGAATACCTCTTCTGAATGGTGTGTGGATGCATTACTGCATGACGAAACCGCCGTTGACGGCCAGCGTCTGGCCCGTCACGAATCGGGAAAGGTCGGACAACGCGAACAGCACGGCGCCGCACACGTCGTCGGGCAGTTGATCGCGCGAAATGGCGCGCTGGTCTCGGTACAGCGCGTGACGGTGGGCCGGCACGTATTCGGTGGCTTCCACCAGCGTCAGGCCCGGTGCAATGGCGTTGACGGTGATGCCGTCTGCGCCGCATTCGCGCGCCAGAGACTTGGTCATGCCGATGACGGCGCTCTTGCTCGCCACATACGCCAGCAGGTTCGGCGCGCCCCACAGCGGAGTGTCCGACGACAGATTGACGATGGCGCCGCGGCCCGAAGCCTTGAGCGCCGGCAGGCAAGCCGTCGTCATCAACCATGTGCCGCGCACGTTGACGTTCATCACGCGGTCCCAGGTCTCGACGTCGATCGACGATGCATCGCGCCCGCCCGAGTTCGTGATCGCCGCGTTGTTGACGAGCCCGTCGAGCCCGCCCAGCGCCTGTGCGGCCGCAGCAGCGCATGCCTGAATGGAAGCCAGATCGCCAAGATCGAGCGTGAAGCCATGTGCATCAAAGCCTGCCGCGCGCAGCGCTGCGGCCTCTTCCTGCACGCGCTCGCCAAGAATGTCGGCCAGCGCAACTGCGCCACCCGCTTCGGCGATCGACTTGGCAAAGGCCAGACCCAGACCGCGCGCGGCGCCCGTCACGAGCACCTTGCGGCCAGCCAGCAGCCCGGCGGTTGAATTGCGCTCAGGCATGTTGGGCTTCCGTGGGAACGGGCTTGAGCATGGCGACAGGCGCGTCGGCCAGTTCAGCGGCGGCGCGGCGTGCAAGCACACGGCGGATACGCGTGATGCCGATGTCGTGCTGATACAGCGTCTCGTGCTCGCGCGCTTCGGGTGCCATCGACTCCAGCACGACGCGGTCCTGTTCCAGCACATCCCAGTGCAGGCCTTCGAGGCGATTGCGATACAGGAAGCGCCACACGTCGCGCTGCCAACCCTGCACGTGGCGCGTGCGCCAGAAGTAGACGATGCAGTGCTCCTCATCCACCGGCGTCACGATGCCGATGATGGTGAACGGACCGCCCGGACCGACCTTCGGTTGATACGGAATCGACAGGCGCAGCCACATCGTGCCGGTCTCGCCAAACTCCGTCCAATCGAAGTTCACGCCGCGCTGGCCGGTCTTCTGGAACATGATCCCGTGGTCGGTTTCAACCACTTCCATCACGGCCTTCTTCTCGCCGCTGGCCATCGAGTGCGACACGGCGTGCAGGTAGGCGCCGTGCATGGGGTCCATGACGTTGTCGATGGCATAGCGGTAGTTGACGTTCCAATGCGCGAAGCAGAGGAAGTGGCTGTGCTCGTCACTGGTCAATTCTTCGGGCAAGCGCAGCGTGCCGACCGCGTCGTCGAACTCGGAGGGGGCCTTGTCGCCAAACCACAGGAAGATGGCGCCGGCACGCTCCTGCACCGGGTAGCTGCGCACGCAAGTCTTGCCTTCCATGGGGCACGCGTCGACAGCCGGTACGCTGGTCACCGTACCCTGGCCGTTCACTTCAACGCCGTGGTACCAGCAGGCCACGTGGTCGCCCAGGTTCCAGCCCATCGACAGGCGTGCACCGCGATGCGGGCAGCGGTCTTCCAGCGCATGCACCTGGCCGGCAGTGTCACGCCACAGCACGATGTTCTGGCTCAAACGCGTGATGCCCACCGGCGCGTTTTTCACATTCCACGACGCCGCCACCGGATACCAGTAGTTGCGCAGACCGGTGTTGATGCGCGCTTCCTTCTGCGCTTCCTTGTTGCCTTCCATTGCTTGCCTCTTCTGATGGGGTTGAGCCGTGCGCCTCTGCGGGCGATGCGGCGTCGAATCGTGTTGGATCCAGCCGGCGCTCAGGCGCCCAAGCGGCGCATCTCGGCCAGGAACGTGTCTTCCGTCCAGGTCTCGCCGCCGGCGGCGTTGCGCGGGCCGCGCTCGTTCAGTACGGCCACGATGTCGGCCGGCGTTTGCGCGCCACCCAGGAATGCCGCTTCCAGCGAATCGGCCAATTGATTCTCATAGGCTGTCGGCTCGGTCGCGCGCGTTTGCCACACCAGATTGGCGGCGTAACCCGGGCGCTCGACCCGGCCCTTGCCAGCGACGTTGTTTGGAGAAATCGGCTCCCACGGAGCGAGGTCGGGGTTGTATTGCGGTTGCATATCTGTCGACTCCATCACGTTTCGCTTGTTTTACCTATGAAACGTCTGTTAATATCTGGAACACAGGTGCAACTATAGACCGCGTCTTCGAAATCGCAGATGCGGGATTACCCTATGGTTTGCGGGAAATTGCGTCCACCGTGGGCGACCCGTCCGCCGGATCGCGCAATGGACAAAGGTCTTGGCACCGCGCTAGCGGTACGGAGCCGAAGGCGGTAGCGATTGGAAGCACTTCGACGTGCCGAAACTCGATTGTTGAGGCCAGAACGGCTCAGAACAATTTGCGATACACCACGAAGCCCGACTTGTCCGCCAGCGTGTCATACAACCGCATGGCGGTCGCGTTGGTTTCGTGTGTCTGCCAATAGACGCGCGGCAAGCCGTCGGCCTGCGCGCGACGGTAGACCGCTTCGATCAAGGCCCGCCCCACGCCCTGCCCGCGCGCGGCCTGCGCAGTGAACAGATCCTGCAAATAGCAGCTCATGCCGATTTGCGTGGTGCTGCGGTGGTAGAGGAAATGCACGATGCCGAGCAGCTCGCCTCCACGCTCGGCCACCAGCGCGTGCACCGGCTCCGTTTCGTCGAAGAAGCGCTGCCATGTCGTCTGCGTGACGATGTCGGGCAAGCCCGTCTCGCCCGCACGGCCGTAAAAGGCGTTGTAGTCATCCCAGAGCGGTTTCCACGCAGCGAAGTCGTCTTGGTGAACAGAGCGGATGTGGAGGTCGGCAGGTGCGGACATGGTGGGCTGGACGGGTGGCAACGCTCCGGCATTCTGCCAGCCGGCCGCCCTGCATGCAGCCGGCTTTCCTACCGATGGCTTAGCCCCTTAGCGTTGAGAATCGGACCTGCCCAACAGCACGGCGCGTTGATGTTGACTACGCCTACTCGTGCTGCTTCGCCCCGGCAGCGGCCATGTGCCGCGCACGACATCGGCAACGCCCGAGCCATACCCGAACCTAGGGATTGTCCGTAGAAGGCCGGCCGACGGAAGAAAGTTTGCTGAAAGCATCGGCGCTCTACAGTGCGCTCCATGGCCCGGTCATGACCCGATATCGGGCCGTGCGATCTCCACGCACATCAGCGTCACTACGATAAGGGTCGGGTGTTGTACAAGCCATATCGCCGGACCCAACGGGATGTCGGTCCGGCGTCCGCTTCAATCGGTCTTTCCTGCTGTCAACCTTGCGGCCCACCGTCCTCCCGGTGGGCTGTTTTCTTTTCAGGGCTGCATCGGACTGGGCACCACGAGGCGCTGTGTCAGCCGCTGCACCAGCGGCGCCGCAATCAGCACGATGGTGAAGGCGGCCGGCCACGCCAGTACGAAGGCATGCGCCCAGCGGGCGAGAAAGTCGGAGCTGATACCGGCGTTGATCCAGCCGATCCAGCCCGTCATCAACAACGACATCAGGCCCGACATCATCCAGGCAAAGATGATGCGAAGACGTGTGGCGGTGGAAACGGGCATCGACATGGCGGTTCTCCTTGCAAGCCATCAAATGTGATTGACGGCATGCTAGACAACCGCGTTTATAGAAACTATAGACGTTTACTGAAACTTAAATTCCGAAAATGGAATCATGCTCGACGATCTGGCTCTCTTTGTTTCCATCGTGGACCACGGCAGCCTGCAGGCAGCGGCCCGTCACGCCAACCTGCCGCCCGCCACGCTGACGCGGCGCCTGCAGAAGCTCGAGACCTCGCTCGGCTGCCAGCTTCTGCTGCGCAGCGCCCGCAGCCTGAAACCGACGCCGGAGGGCCAGCTGTACTACGAGCAATGCCGCCCGCTGTTGACCGCGCTTGCGCAAACCACGGCCACGCTCGACGACGATCTCAATCAGGTGAAGGGCACCCTGCGTGTTCTTGCGCCGTTGAACCTGTCGCGCGGGCTCCTCGCACACGCGTATGCGAGCTTCATGGCGACGTGGCCGGAGATCCGCCTCGAGCTATCGCTCAGCAACCGCAATGAAGACGTGTGGCGGCATGGCGCCGATCTTGCCATCCGCGTCGGCCAGCAGGACGACCCGAAGCTGCGGCAGCGGCGGCTCGGTGTCATCGGGATGGTGCTGGTGGCGTCGCCTGCGTACGTGGCCGAGCAGGGCGCGCCGACCCATCCACATGAATTGCAAGCGCATCGGCTGTTGGTGTCATCGCCGCTCTCGACATGGCGCTTCACCTCACCCGATGGCGAGGAGACCATCGAACTGCAGCCTCATGGACGCTGCGACCTGAACGACATCGAACTGGGCGTGACGTTGGCGGAAACGGGCCTCGGCCTGCTGTACTGCCCTCGCACGCTCTGCCATCAAGCGCTGGAGGCTGGCCGGCTGGTGCGCCTGCTGCCCGATTGGCGTACGCCGCAGCGACCCATCTACGCGGTGTGGCCGCAACAACAGTTGCCGCGCAAGGTGCGTACGTTGCTGGAGCATCTGGCAGCTTTCACGGCAGCCACGCCGTTGTTGCAGGCCGACCCTCCAGCGAGTGCGTCAGGCACTGCTTGAAACGGGTAAAAACACGCGTTGTCGCATCGCCCCGTTACTTCGTAGGCTGCAGAGATTGCACCGCATCCCTTTTCCAGGAGTCCTCTCGATGCACAGCAGCCACGTGGTGCGCTCCGGCGACATTCGCCTGCATGCCCGCATGACACAGCCCGCCGACCATTCCGCTCGGGAGCGCCCTGCCATCGTTCTCGTGCATGGCTATCCGGACGACAGCTCCGTCTGGGACGGCGTGCGCGACACGCTGGCGCACGAGCGCCGTGTGCTCACCTTCGACGTGCGGGGTGCCGGCCTGTCAGACGCCCCCGCAGATACCACCGGTTACCGCATCCCCCAGTTTGTCGACGACCTTGCCGCCGTGGCCGACGCGTTGCTGCCCGGCGAGCGCTTCCATCTGGTCGGTCACGACTGGGGCTCCATCCATAGCTGGGAATCCGTGACGACCGACCGGTTGCGTGGGCGCATCGCGTCTTACACGTCGATCTCGGGGCCGTGCCTGGACCACGTCGGCCACTGGATGCGCACGCAGCTCGACGCCGGCACATGGGCCGCCAAACGTGCGGTGTGGAAGCAGCGGCTGCAATCGTGGTACGTCGGCTATTTCAACCTGCCGCTGGTGCCCGAATGGTCGTGGCGACTGTGGGTGGCAGGTGCTTGGCCGTGGTGGCTGCGCAAGACGGAGGGCATTCGCATCAAAGCGCAGCGGCCGACGCTTGTGCGCGATGCTTGCAACGGCGTGCGAATGTATCGCGCAAATTTTCGTGAGCGCCTCGCGCGCCCCCAGGCACGCGCACCGCATGCACCCGTGCAACTGGTCGTGCCAACGCGCGACCGCTACGTCAGCCCCGCGGTTACGCGCGCTGTGGAAGCTTGGGTGTCGCACTACTGGCGCCATGAGGTGGACGCGGGTCACTGGCTGCCCCTGCGCCGCCCTGACTGGGTGGCAGACTGCATCCGCTGCTTTGCCGACTACGTCGACTCAGGGAACGAGCCCCCCGAACTGCGGCAGGCGCGCGTAGCAGGCACGCTGGCACCGGCCTGACGCGACTAGGGCATTGCGCCCAACGCAAACGTTGACGCGCGTGTAACTCACTGTAATCATCGTCCGCCACAAAGCTGACGGCGCGCCATGACCTGGCGCCCGGACGGCCCGAGCCGCCGCTGCGCGCAAACCGCGTTGTCGGCCATCGATACAAGAAACAGGGACAAGACGATGAAAAGCAAGGTCGTGGTGTACGGCCCGCTCTACGGGAAGTGGTACGCAATCCTGGTCAACGACGGTGTGGCCGCCGAATCCAACCAGTTCGGCTCGTACGAAGCCGCCATGGGCTTCGCCTCACGCCGTTATCCAGAGCTTGAACAGGAACGGCAGCCTTACGCGCGCGGCCGAGAAGACAGCGAGAGCGGAAGCGACAGCCGGGAAGCCGCGCCCATCTGAACGGGAACGCGCCGGGCGGCATTTATGCCGCCCATGCCGCCCCCAGCGTTAGTGGCCCGCGCCGCAAAAGCGCCCGGCGATCCATTCGAACACGCTGCCTTCGCGCAGCGAGCGGCTTTGCGCCTCGTCGCCGTAATGGATCTGGTAAAGCGGCTTGCCGGTAGCGTTGCGCGCGCGATAGAGCGTTTGCGCAATTACCGTATAGCTATGTCGCGCGCAGTCCAGCACGACCTGCTTGACCGACGAACGGATCGGCTGCCCATCTGCTGTCTTGATCGTGAAGTCGGGCAGCACGTTGCGCAGCAACCTGAAATGCACGGTGTGCGTGTCGGCGCCTGCCTCGGCGCTTGGCTGGGGCTTGACCGATTGCCGGTCGATATACGACACGATGCCGTTGATGCTCTCGAACCGGCGCCAGCGGGAATCGGCGCCGGCTGATTCGAGGGCGGGTGTCGCATCGGCCGAAACGGCTTGCGCGGCCCCCGTCGGCACAGTAGCCGACGCAGAGATGGTTTGTGCGGATACGGGCATCGCTGCGCACTGCGCGGCAACCAGAGCGGTCACCGCGATGGCGCTTTGCCAGCGCCAGCCTCCTGTTTTCATGGGATGTCTCGCCTTGCTGCAAAAAACTCAGCGGGCGATTCTACCGCGCAGGCGCAACCGCTTGCGTCACATCTGGTCGACGGGCTCGGCAACGTCCACGCCGGCAAAACGCAGATACAGCGTGCGAAGTGCCTGGGTGAGCGGACCGGGCTGGCCGTTGCCAATTTGCACGCCGTCGATGGACACCACCGGCATCACGAACGTCGACGCGCTGGTGTAGAACGCCTCGGCGGCTTGCTGGGCTTCGGCCACGGTAAAGGTGCGTTCTTCCAGCGTCAGGCCATGTTCACGCGCCAGCGCCAGGATCGACACACGCGTGATGCCCGGCAGCACAGCGTTCGACAGCGGACGCGTGATCAGGCGCCTATCGGGGGTGATGATGAACGCGGTGGAAGACGCGCCTTCGGTCACACGGTCACCGTCGGTCATCCAGGCTTCATGCGCGCCGGCGCGCGCGGCGATCTGCTTGGCCATCACCTGCGGCAGCAAGCCGACGCTCTTGATGTCGCAACGCTTCCAGCGCAGGTCGGGCACCGTCACCACGGTTGCGCCCTTCTTGGCCAGCGGGCTGTTGACGATGGACTTGACCTGCGTGAACGCCACGGCCGTCGGCGTGATGTCGGCCGGGATGCCGAAATCGCGCTCGGCGACGCCGCGTGTGACCTGCATGTAGACCACGCCTTCTTCCAGCCCGTTGCGCGCCACCAGCTCTTCGCACACACGCGTCCATTCGGCAGCGGTGTACGGGTTGTCGATGCCGATCTCGGACAGCGACCGCGTCAAGCGGGCGAGGTGCGCGTCGTTGTCGACGAGCTTGCCGCGCGCCACGGCGGTCACTTCATAGATGCCATCGGCAAAGGTGAAGCCACGGTCCATGACGGAGACGGTGGCGTCGGCGGCCGGCACGTATTGGCCGTTGAGGAAGATGATTCGCGACATGCTGAGAGAGGGATTCAAGTGCGGGCGGGACTGCCCTGCCAATGAATCTACAGGATACGGGCACCATGCCGCGAATACCGATGCGTGCCCACGTTATGCGAAAACAGCATGATGCAGACAACCCCTCCGGTAGACTCCCCCGTTTTCGGCCAAACGCACCTCATGTCCGAACTCACCATCCGCCCGATCGCTGCAAACGACTTGCCCGGCATCCTGGCCGTGCAACAGGCGTGCTACGGCGACGGCTTTCTGGAACCGGGCGACGCGCTTGCCAGCCGCTGGGCGCGCAGTCCGGCCATGTGCCTGGTTGCCGTGCGCTGCGGCGAGGTGGTCGGCTACCTGCTTTCGCATGCGTGGCATGCATGGACACCGCCCAAATTGCACGTGCCGCTACCCATTGCGGATGCAGCCAATGTGCTCTGGTTCGTGCACGACATGGCCATCGCTCCTGCCGGCCGCGGGCAGCGTTTGGGCGAGCAGCTTTACGCCATGGCATCCGCCAGCGCCCATGCGCAGGGGCTGCGCCAATCCCGGTTGGTAGCGGTGCAAGGCGCGGATGTGTTCTGGCGGCGCCTTGGTTATCAGCCCGCCGACGTGGATGGTGCCGCGTTGGCCGCTCTGCGCGCGGTGTACGGAGAGGACGCAGAACTGATGGAGCGCGCGTTGCCGTGAGCGGCCATGGCGTCACTCCGTTACAATTTGTAACACCCGTATCGCTTCTGTAAGACTGCGCGCGCCCGCTCCTACTACAGTGCAGCGTCTTGAGGAATTCCCACATGCATAAGAACTTCGCGCTGTACGTGCTGGCAGCCGCTGCAGCGCTGTCGTCGCAGGCGGCCCTGGCCCGTGTCAATGTCGATATTGGAATCGGTGTGCCCGTCGCACCGGTTTATGTCGAGCCCGCGCCGGTGTACGCCCCGCCTCCGCCGCCGGCCTACTATGCGCCGGCCCCCGTCTATGTCGCGCCGCAGCCGGTCATCGTTGCCCCCGGCTACTACGACGATGGGCGCGGCCGCGAATGGCAGGAACGCCAATGGCGCGAACAACGCTGGCGTGAGCGTGAATGGCGCCGGCACCATCGTCATGACGACGACGATTGATCCGGCTCCCGGCAGCGCTCAGGCGGCCTTCTTCGCCAAGCCCAGGTAGGTTTCGATCACGCGGGGGTTGACGGCCAATTCCTGCGCCGGGCCTTCGAGCGTCATATCGCCCGTTTCCAATACGTAGCCGTAGTCGGCCACCTGCAGGGCGGCGCGTGCGTTCTGTTCGATCAGCAGCGTTGCCACGCCGGTTTTGCGCAGGTCGCTGATGATGTGGAAGATCTCTTTGACGATGAGCGGCGCAAGGCCGAGGCTCGGCTCATCCAGCATCAGTAACTGGGGCTTGGCCATCAACGCGCGGCCCACGGCGAGCATCTGGCGCTCGCCGCCCGAGAGCGTGCCGGCTTCCTGCACGCGACGCTCTTTCAGGCGCGGGAACAAGTCGTACACCACCTCCATCTGGTCGAGGTAGCTGCGTTCACCCGCCCGCTTGCGGCGGTACGCGCCCAGCACGAGGTTGTCTTCCACGCTCATAGTGGCAAACAGCTCGCGCTTTTCCGGAACGAGGCACATACCGCGTGCCACGCGCTTTTCCACGGGCAGACCGGTCAGGTTGTGGCCGAGATACGAGACCACGCCGTTGGCCGAACCGGTGATTGGCAGCGCGCCCATGATGGCGCCAAGTATGGTCGATTTACCGGCGCCGTTCGGGCCGATGACGGTCACGATCTGGCCCGCCCCCACCTTCAGGTTGGCGCCATGCAGCGCTTCCACCTTGCCATAGCGGACGTGCAGGTCCTTCACTTCCAGGATGACTGACATGCGCGTTCTCCTTATTCCACGCCGCCCAGGTAGGCTTCCAGCACAGCCGGGTTCTGCTGCACTTCCTGCGGCAGCCCCTCGGCGATCTTGGTGCCGAATTCCATGACGACCAGCCGATCGGTGAGGTTCATGACGAAGTCCATGTCGTGCTCCACCAGCAGCACGCTCATGCCTTCGGCTTTGAGCTTGGTAAGCAGCGCAGCCAGCGCCTGCTTTTCCTTGTAGCGCAGGCCAGCGGCGGGTTCATCGAGCAGCAGCAGCCCCGGGTCGCAGCACAGCGCGCGGGCGATTTCCAGAATGCGTTGCTGGCCCAGCGCGAGGCTGCCGGCTTCCAGATACATGCAATCGGCCAGGCCTACGCGCTCCAGTTGGCGGCGCGCTTCGAACAGCAGCTTCTGCTCTTCGGCCTGGTTCATGCGCACCACGCTGGCGAGCACGCCGCCCTGCGCCGCAAAATCGCCGCGCAGGTGGGCGCCAAGCGCCACGTTCTCCAAAACGGTCATGCCCGACAGCAATTGCACATGCTGGAAGGTGCGGCCGATGCCGCGCTTGACGATCTCGCGCGAAGGCTTGCCGCTGATGTGCTCGCCACGGTAGAGCACCTCGCCACGCGTGACCGGCAGCACGCCCGTCACTAGGTTGAAGGTGGTGGACTTGCCCGCGCCATTGGGGCCGATCAGGCCGATGATCTCGCCGGCCTTCACCTGGAAGCTGACGTCGTTCACGGCAATCAGGCCGCCAAACTCCTTGCGTGCGGCGCGTACATCTAGGATCAGCTCACCGGCTTGGGGCTTCTCGCGCTGCTTGAGAGCCGGTGCATCGTCGGGCGCGCGAGCCGTCGGTGCCGGTGGAAACAGCTTGCGGATGAACGGCCATACGCCATCGCGCGCGTACTGCAGCAACAGCACGAGCAGCACGCCGAACACGATGATTTCGAAGTTGCCGTTGGAGCCGAGCAGCTTCGGCAGAATGCTTTGCAGGCTGTCTTTCAGGATGGTCAGCAGACCCGCGCCAAGCACCGCGCCCCACACGTGGCCCACGCCGCCGACCACCGCCATGAACAGGTATTCGATACCGTAGTTCAGGCCGAACGGCGTCGGGTTCACCGCGCGCTGCAGATGCGCATAGAGAAAGCCCGAAATACACGCCAGCACCGCCGCAAACACGAAGATCACCACCTTCATCCACGCGGTGTTCACCCCCATCGCCTCGGCCATGGTGCCGCCGCCCTTGAGTGCGCGGATGGCGCGGCCTGGGCGCGAGTTCAGCAGGTTCTGGACAGCCAGCACAGCCACGACGACGACGGCCCAGATGAGGTAGAACATCTCGCGGCCGGTCTGCAGCGATTTGCCGAGCACATTCAGCACCGGAATGCCGTTCAGCCCGTCGTACTTGCCCAGGAATTCCAGGTTGCCGAACAGGAAGAACAACGACAGGCCCCACGCAATCGTCGCCAGCGGCAGGTAGTGGCCCGACATGCGCATCGTGATCAGGCCGATCACGTAGGCGCTGATAACCGTGATCACCAGCCCGGCCAGCAGGCCGATCCACGGCGAGACCCCGTACTGCGTTGTCAGATAGGCAGTGCTGTATGCACCGAGGCCAACGAACGCCGCTTGCCCGAACGAGGTCAGCCCGCCCACCCCCGTGAGCAGCACCAGCCCAAGCGCGACGAGGCTATAGAGCCCGATGTAGTTGAGCAGCGTGATCCAGAACTCGGGCGTTGGCACGATGGGGATCAACGCAAGCACAACCACGAACAACGCAATCAGCACGCGGTTGCGCGAAACCCAGCTGCGCTGCGCAGTGCCGGCGGAAGATTTGGTCAGCGTGTTCATCGGCTTATTCCTCTTCCTCGACATGCTTGGTGGTGAGCGATCGCCACAGCAGCACCGGAATGATGAGCGTGAACACGATCACCTCCTTGAAAGCCGACGCCCAGAACGATGAATACGACTCCAGCAGCCCCACCAGAAGCGCACCCAGCGCGGCCACCGGATAGCTCACGAGCCCGCCCACGATGGCGCCAACGAAGCCCTTCAGGCCGATCAGGAAACCGGACTCGTAGTAGACCGTGGTCAGCGGCGCAATCAGGATGCCGCACAGCGCGCCAAGCGCCGCTGCCAGCGTAAAAGCCAGCCGCCCCGCCTGCGTGGTGCCGATGCCGACCAGCCGCGCACCCAGCCGGTTCACTGCCGTCGCGCGCAGCGCCTTGCCCGACACCGTGCGGCCAAAATAGAAGTACAGCGCCACGATCATCAGCACCGACACGGCCACCACCCACAGGCTCTGGCCAGACACGCTGAGCGCGCCCAGATCAAAGCGCGCATCGGAAAATGCATCCGTGCGCGAGCCTTCCGCGCCGAACATCACAAGGCCGAGACCCACCAGCGCAAAGTGCACGCCCACCGAGACGATCAGCAGCACCAGCGTGCTGGCTTCGGCCAACGGCTCGTAGGCCAGGCGGTAGATCATTGGCCCCATGGGAATGACGATCAGCAATGTCAACGCGACCTGCGCAAGCATCGGCAGCGTCATCGGAGTGAACATTCGGGCCGCCAGGTAGACGGCAACCGGAAAGAGCAGGTATTTGCCGGCATAGATGGCGCCTGTGCGAAGCGCATGCAGGCGCAGTTCAGGTTGCAGCAGCGTGCGGCCCATCTCAACGAGAAACGTCAGCACGCCCAGCACAACGAGCATGCTGGCAGAGAGCGGCGCCTTGTTGGCCTGGATGGCCGCCAGCGTGAGCGCGCCATACGCCACGAATTCGCCCTGCGGGATGAAGATCACGCGCGTGACGGAGAACACCAGCACGAGCGCCAGTGCCAGCAGCGCGTAGATCGCGCCCGATGTCACGCCGTCTTGCGCCAGGATGGCGGCAATCGACAAGTCCATGAAGCTCCTCGTTCTTGTAGTCGTGGAGTTCGCGCCGGCTGTGGACCGGGCAAGGGGGCGCCACGAGTTACGAGATAGTAAATTTCTTACGACAGGATGAAATTGGCGACAACCCTAACGCGCCGCCCTGCTTCGCCGCGTGCCGGCCTTTGCAGGGCGTTCCGCGGGTGCCTGCAGCATGGCAGACAGGCGCATCACGAACGTGCGCAGCGTGTGCTCCAGCTCGCCGCCGCGCTGCGCGTGAAACAGCGGTTGCACGTTCAGCGCGATCAGCACCAGCACAAGTTGCCCACGCGCGCCGAACACCGGCAGCGACAACGCATTCACGCCCGGCAGCAGGCTGCCCGTGACCCACGACGCGCCTTCGGTGCGGACGTCTTCGCACAGACGGTAATAGTCGGTCAGCGAACGCGGCAGGCCGGGTAGATCGTCGCTGGCGCGCTCGTGCAGTTCGCGCTCCACCAGAGGCAGCGTCTGTTCCATTGGCTGATAGGCGCCGAACAGGCGGCCGGTGGCGGAATTGAGCATTGGCAGGACGTCGCCGATCCGCAGGTTCACGCCGGGCGCGCCACCGGCCTTTTCCCAGTGCACAACGGTCGGACCGCGATCGCTCCACACCGCAATGCCAATGGTATGGCCGGTCTGGTCTCGCAGCCCCGCAAGCAACGGTCGCGTGCGGACAATGGCATCGGAGCGATTGAGGCTGGCAAGCCCCAGGCGCAGTGCAAATGGCCCAAGGTCGTAACGGCCGGTCAGCGGGTCTTGTGACACCGCGCCCACGCGCTGCAGGCTCACCAGGTAGCGGTGAGCCTTGGACGGATGCATGCGCGCCGCGCGTGCCAGATCGCCGAGCGCCATCGCCCGCATGGCACGCGTGAGCGCCACGAGTAATTGAGAGCCAACTTCGATGGATTGGATGCCCGAACGGTCGCGGCTGGCGCGCGCGTCTTCTGCATCGCCATCGGGTGGCGGGTCGTCTTCGACTTCCGTGGTCTCCATGTCTCGGGGCGTATTGGCTGGGCGGGGCCGACAAAGTGCTGCGAGCGTAGCACGCGGCTACGCGTAGACGGCCGATTTTGATTTTTATGCATTGTATAAACAATGCTTCTAACCATAATCAACGTATACCCTAGGCGCGTCTCCCGACCGTGCGGTCTATGATTGCCAGCGTTCGGCATGGCTTGCCCTCACCCCAACCCCACGCAGGCTTCCCGAGCCATGCATGTTGAAAAGCAATTCCCCCAACCGTAATCCACTACACCAGGAGTGACAGAATGGCCAAAGCCTTCGCCTCGCAAGCCGACCTCGAGGCCAAACAAGTCACCTTCACCCAGCTCTCCCCCAACGCTTACGCCTATACAGCCGAGGGCGACCCGAACTCCGGCGTCATCATCGGCGACGACTCGGTGCTGATCGTCGACACCACCGCCACGCCGGCGATGGCGCAAGACCTGATCGCACGCATCCGGGCCATCACCGACAAGCCGATCAAGCACGTGGTGCTGTCGCACTATCACGCGGTGCGCGTGCTGGGTGCATCGGCCTACTTTGCCGAGGGCGCGCAGAACATCATTGCCAGCCGCGGCACGTACGAAATGATCGTCGAGCGCGGCGAGGCCGATATGAAGTCCGAAATCGAGCGCTTCCCGCGCCTGTTTGCCGGCGTGGAAACCGTGCCGGGCCTGACGTGGCCGACGCTGGTGTTCGAGCGCGAGCTGACACTGTTTCTGGGCAAGTTGGAAGTGAAGATCCTGCACCTCGGCCCCGGCCACACGAAGGGCGATACGGTGGTGTGGATTCCGTCGCAGAAGGTGCTGTTCTCCGGTGACCTCGTCGAATACGACGCCGCCTGCTACTGCGGCGACGCGCAGCTCGAAGAATGGCCCGCCACGCTCGATGCGTTGCGCGCGCTCGGCGCCGACAAGCTCGTGCCCGGCCGCGGCCCCGCGTTGCTCAATCCGGCCGAGGTCGACAAGGGGCTCGCCTATACGCGGGATTTCGTGTCGACCCTGCTTCAGCGCGGCAAAGAAGCCGTCGCGCAGAAGATGGACCTGAAGGCGGCCATGGCGCACACCCGCGCGGCCATGGACCCGAAATTCGGCAGCGTCTTCATCTACGAGCACTGCCTGCCGTTTGACGTGACGCGTGCCTTTGATGAGGCCAGCGGCATCAAGCACCCGCGCATCTGGACCGCCGAGCGCGACAAGGAAATGTGGGCCGCCCTGCAAGGCTGAACATGAACCCCGACTTCCAGAACCGCGTCTTCGCGTATGCGCCGTGCGCCGAGCAGCAGCGCGGCGCCGCACCTGCGGCCCGCCCCGTCGTCATCGTCGGCGCGGGGCCGGTGGGGTTGGCCACGGCCATCGATCTGGCGCAGCAAGGTGTGGCCGTGGTCGTCGTCGACGATGATTGCACGCTGTCGACCGGCTCGCGCGCGATCTGCTTCTCCAAGCGGTCATTGGAGATTTTCGATCGGCTTGGCTGCGGCGACTGCATGGTCGACAAGGGCGTGAGCTGGAACGTCGGCAAGGTCTACCTCAAGGACGAACTGCTCTACAGCTTTGACCTGCTGCCCGAAACCGGACACCGCCGGCCGGCGTTCATCAACCTGCAGCAGTACTACGTCGAAGGCTTTCTCGTTGAACGCGCGCAAGCCTTGCCGAACATCGAGCTGCGCTGGAAGAACAAGGTGACGGCCCTCATACAGGATGCCGATGGTGTAACGCTCAACATCGAGACGCCCGACGGCACGTACGAGCAGCGCGCGCAATACGTGGTCGCCGCCGACGGCTCGCGCAGCCCGGTCCGCAACATGATGGGCCTCGAAGCCCACGGCCAGACGTTCAAAGACCGCTTCCTGATCGCCGACGTGCGTATGGATGCGCCCTTCCCGAGCGAACGCTGGTTCTGGTTTGATCCGCCGTTCCACCCGAATCAATCGGTGCTGCTGCACCACCAGCCCGACAACGTCTGGCGCATCGATTTCCAGCTCGGCTGGGACGCCGACCCCGTGGCCGAAAAGCAACCCGAGCGCGTCATCCCGCGCGTGCGTGCGCTGCTCGGGGAAGGCGTCGAGTTCGAGTTGGAATGGGTCAGCGTCTATACGTTCTCGTGCGAACGCATGGACCGCTTCCGCCACGGCCGCGTGCTCTTTATCGGCGATGCGGCACATCGGGTGTCGCCGTTCGGCGCGCGCGGCGCCAACAGCGGCTTGCAGGATGCCGAGAACCTCGCGTGGAAGTTGCGCATGGTGCTTGCCGGCGATGCGCCCGACGCGCTGCTCGACACGTACGCGAGCGAGCGCGAGTTTGCCGCCGACGACAACATCCGCCACTCCACCCGCTCGACGGATTTCATCACGCCCAAGAGCGCGGTCAGTCGGATCTTTCGCGATGCCACACTGCGCTTGGCCAAGCACTATCCGTTTGCGCGGACGCTGGTCAACAGCGGTCGGCTCTCGATGCCAACGGTGCTTGAAGGTTCTCCGTTGCAGACAGCGGATGAAGCGCCTTTCGCCTGCACGCTCGTGCCCGGCGCTGTCGCACTTGATGCGCCGGTACGCCATGCCGATGGCCGCGCCGACTGGCTGCTCAGCCATCTGCGCGACAGCTTCACCGTGCTGCGCTTCTGCGGTGCGGGAGAACACGTCGATGCGCTGCCGTTGCCGACGCTAGCGATCTTTCCGGCCGGCGGCATGGGCACAGTCTCAGCCAACGTGACGGCGCTGGAAGACATCGACGGGCTGGTCGCGCAACGCTATGACGCGCGCCCCGGCACGACTTACCTGATCCGCCCCGATCAGCACGTCTGCGCACGCTGGCGCGCACTCGATCCTGCCAAGCTGGCCGCCGCGTTGCTTCGTGCCACCGGCCAGACCGCGCCTGCCGCGACCTCGCGCGCTACCGTGTCCGCCTGAGCTGAATACCGATCACCATGCCGCTGAACACACAAGCGAACCTGCCGCGTCCGGATGATTTCTACGAGGCGCTGATCGACGCGCACCGCAACCTTAGCGACGAGCACAGCGCGATGCTCAACGCGCAGCTCATCCTGCTGCTTGCAAACCATATCGGAGACATGGCGGTACTGCGCGAAGCGCTGGCAGCGGCGCGACTGGCATTGCCAGCCACTGCGGCCTGAGCGCCATCGCGTTTCAACAAACCAACACTTACGCTTGATTGTGCGTGCAATTGGGGTTGCGCGATGTGCGACGCGCTCCCCCAAAACGCTACCGTTCGTCCGGGCCCGGAGCGCAGCATGTCAACAAGACGGGGGCGGCCGTGCTGCTGCTCGCACACAAGCTGGCGGACCACGACGCGGCAGCCGACGCGGCGGAGCGTGCGCAGCGGCGGGCGCTCCATCACCAGGTGGAGGCGGCAACCCGCGCCGCGTGTTCAAAGGCGAACGTTTTGAGCCGGCAGACTAACGCCCGGCCTGCCGCATTCCGGCAAGCTGGCCACGCCGGTACTCCCCTTGCCGCTCCAGCATCCAGCCCGGGTATTCGGCCGGGAGTTTGCTCAGCTCGTCGAGCTGCGCGAGTTCATCCGCCGTCAGTTCAACCTTGGTGGCTGCGATGTTGTCGTCGAACTGCTCGATCTTCTTGGCACCGACGATCACGGTGGTCACTGCCTGCTGATGCAGCAGCCACGCCAGCGCAATCTGCGCGACCGACACGCTGCGCGCATTGGCCATGACGCGCATGGCATCCACACACGTGTAGGCACGCGCGCGGTCCACCGGCGGGAAATCGAACTTGTTGCGGCGGCTGTCGTGCTCGCCGTGCTGCTCGCGCGTGTATTTTCCGCTGAGCAGCCCGCCAGCCAGCGGGCTCCATACCATCAGGCCCAGGCCTTCGCTCTTGAGCATCGGCACCAGCTCGCGCTCCAAGTCACGGCCGGCAACTGTGTAATACGCCTGCAGGCTTTCGAAGCGTGCGCAGCCCAGCCGCTCGGCAATGCCCAACGCCTTGACGATCTGCCACGCCGCCCAGTTCGATACACCCACATAGCGAACGTGGCCATGCTGGACCAGCGTGTCGAGCGCACGCACGGTTTCTTCGATCGGCGTGGCGGGATCGAAACCATGGATCTGATAAAGATCGATATGGTCGAGCTGCATGCGCTTCAGGCTCGCCTTGATGCCGTCCATGATGTGGAACCGCGAGGCGCCGCGCGCATTCACGCTGTCGCCGGTCTGCCCGAACACCTTGGTGGCGACGACCACGCTGTCGCGCGACACCTTCAGGTTCTTGAGCGCCTGCCCCGTCATCTGTTCAGCGACGCCGTTGGCGTATACATCGGCCGTGTCGATGAAGTTGATCCCGGCGTCGAGCGCGCGCCCGATCAGGCGCTCGGCATCGGCCTGCTGCAAATCGCCGATATGCTGCCAGATGCCGTCGTTGCCGCCGAAGGTCATCGTGCCCAGGCACAGCTCCGATACAAACAGGCCCGTCCGGCCCAGCTGGTTGTAACGCATGTGATCGACTCCAATACGATGGAAATGGAATGCTGAGCGCACAGGCTCAGATGCGAGAGACAACGCAGAGGATAAGACGGACTGGCTGATCCTGCAGAGCGCTCAGTCGGATGCAGGGTGATGCCCACGCCGCGACGAGATAGCCGCCCCCGCCTGCTGCAGCAGCGCAACGTAGAGCGCCTTGGTATCGGCGCCGTAACGCATGGTCGGCAACGCGATCGACAGCCCCGCAATCACGCGGTCAAAGCGGCCGAATACCGGTACGGCAATACACAGCAACCCGTCTTCGTGCTTTTCGTTGTCTTGTCGGCTTGCACGAACAATTGCAGCGCACGGTCTCGGCCGGCTGACGCCTAGCCTTCCAGTTCGGCAAAGCGCTGCGCGACGAGGTTGCGCAGCCACTGGTTGCCGGCGTCCTGATGGAAACGCCGGTGCCAGAACACATTCGTCTGCAACGCCGGCAGCTTGAGCGGCGGCGCCACGAATTCCAGCCCGAAGGGTGGCGCCGCACGCTCGGCCAGCTTGCGCGGCACCGTCACCACCAGGTCGGTCGTGCTGACGATGTACGGCACCGCCACGAAGTGCGGCACCGAAAAGCGCGCCGACTGCGTGATCCCCGCCTTGTCGAGCAGCGGCCCGATGGCGTTGTAGGGGCTGGCCGAACTTGCCACCACGAGGTGCGACGCTGCGCGAAAGCGCTCCAGCGTCAGCTTGCCCTCCGACAGCGCATGGCCGCGCCGGAACATCGTCACGTAATCCTGCCGGAACAGGCGGCGCTGGAAGAGGCTCTCGCCGGAAAGATCATCGAACGCGCCAATGGCTAGGTCGATGGCACCGGCCTCCATTTCGGCCTTCATGTCGAACCCGCCCGCACGCAGCGTGTCGAGCCGCACGCCTGGCGCCTGCTCGGCACATAACTGCGCCAGCACCGGCATGAAATACACCTCGCCGACGTCGCTCATGGCAATCGTGAAGGTGCGCGTGGAAGTGGCCGCATCAAAATGCGTGCGCTGGCCGAGGGCGCGTTGCAGCGTGTCAAGCGCCATCGCCACCGGTTCGGCCAATTGCTCGGCAAGTGCGGTCGGCATCATGCCGCGCGGGGTGCGAACAAAGAGTTCGTCGTCAAAGGTCTGGCGCAGGCGCGACAACGCGTTGCTTACCGCAGGCTGCGACAGGCCCAGCCGCTCGGCCACGACGGAGATGCGCTTTTCGCGCAGGATTTCCTGAAACAGCACCAGCAGGTTCAGGTCGACATCCCGCAGATTGAGCATGGCAGCGCCTCGACATTCACAAAATCAATAGCACGCATTCTCGCATTGATATTCCAAATTTTCATTCAATCCGGACAATACGCGCATACCAAGAATCCAGAACAGAGCGGCAACGCCGCCACCGGAGACCACCATGCGCCCTGCCCCCGCCGCTCATGAAGCGCCATCCACGCCCATCGACCTCGCCCGCCTGATCGACCAGGGCAAGGTTGGCGGCTTCCAGATCCTGTTGCTCGCCATCTGCGGGCTGTGCCTGATCATCGACGGCTTTGACGTGCAGGCCATGGGCTATGTGGCGCCCGCCATCATCAAGGACTGGAATATCACCAAGGCAAGCCTCGGGCCGGTATTTGGCGCGGGGTTGTTCGGCATGCTGGTCGGCTCGCTGGTGTTTGGCGTGCTGGGCGACCGCTTCGGGCGGCGGCCGGTGCTGATCGTCGCCACGTTCTTCTTTGCAGCGTGCATGCTGGCCACCACGCAGGTCGAAACGGTGAGCGCCCTGCTTATCCTGCGCTTTGTCACGGGCCTGGGGCTGGGCTGCATCATGCCCAACGCGATGGCGCTAGCCGGCGAGTTCAGCCCCGCACGCACGCGCGTGACCTGGATGATGCTGGTGTCGTGCGGCTTTACCGTGGGCGCGGCGCTTGGCGGCTTTGTGAGCGCAGCGCTGCTGTCGCGCTTTGGGTGGCATGCGGTCTTTCTGGTGGGCGGCCTGGTGCCTCTTGTCATTGGCGTGATGATGGTGCTGTGGCTGCCGGAATCCCTGCAATACCTGGTGCTCAAGGGCCATGGGCAAATGCGGCAGACGCGCCATCAGCGTCTGACTCGCTGGCTGGGCAAGCTCGCGCCGCAACTGCAGGTGAACGCGCAGACGCAATTCGTGGTGCCCGAGGCGCCCGCGGGTGGCATGCCGGTCTCCGCGCTCTTCACGGAAGGCCGCGCCAAGGTCACGCTCGTGCTGTGGGTCATCAACTTCATGAACCTGATCGACCTGTACTTCCTGTCGAACTGGCTGCCGACGCTGATTCGCGATGCCGGATATCCGACGGATACCGCTGTGCTGGTCGCCACCGCGCTGCAGGTGGGCGGTGTGATCGGCACGCTCACGCTGGGCCGGTTGATCGATCGCCTGGGCTTTGTGCGCGTGCTGGCCGTGTGCTTCCTGATCGCCTGCGTCACCGTCGGGCTGATCGGCCATGTGGCGGCTGCGCTGCCTCTGCTCGTGACGGTGGTGTTCGTGGCGGGCTTCTGCATCGTCGGCGGACAGCCTGCGGTGAATGCGCTCGCCGCCACGTATTACCCCACCACGCTGCGCGCCACCGGCATCGGCTGGAGCCTTGGCGTGGGCCGCATCGGCTCTGTCATCGGCCCGGTGATCGGCGGGCAACTGATTGCCATGCAGTGGAGCGGCCCGGCGTTGTTCTCGGCCGCGGCGGTGCCGGCGATGGTGTCGTTCGGCATGGTGCTGGTGCTTACGCTGGCCGCCAGTGGCGCGGACGCCGCACGCTTTGCCTCCGGCCGCACAACCGGCAAGCCCGCCTGATGGTCTGGTAACGACTACGCTTTCCCTGAAGACGCTCCTGATTTTTTCTCCAAGGACTTCACCATGAACATGCTCGCCCCGACGGCCAAGAACGCATTCACCCCCGCGTCGCTGGACCGGCCCGCTTACCAGAGCGGCTTCGGCAACGAGTTCGCCACCGAAGCATTGCCCGGCGCGCTGCCCCACGGCCAGAACTCGCCGCAGAAGGCTCCGTATGGCTTGTATGCGGAACAGATTTCCGGCACGGCATTCACCGCCCCGCGTGCGCACAACCGCCGCTCGTGGCTGTATCGCATCCGGCCGGGCGCCGTGCATCTGCCATTCGAAGCCATGGCGCAGGGCCGCTTCCACAGCAACTTCAACGAGGTACCGCCCTCGCCCAACCAGTTGCGCTGGGACCCGCTGCCCGCACCGGCGGCCGGCACCGATTTCATCGACGGCATCGTCACCTTCGCCGGCAACGGCGGGCCGGACGCGCAAACGGGCTGCGGCATCCACCTGTACGCCGCCAACGCGTCAATGACGGAGCGCTTCTTCTACAACGCCGACGGCGAGCTGCTGATCGTCCCGCAACAAGGCCGCCTGCGCCTGCTGACGGAGATGGGCGTGGTCGATGTCGAACCGCTGGAGATTGTGGTCGTCCCGCGCGGCGTGCGCTTCCGCGTCGAACTGCCGGACGGTGACGCACGCGGCTACATCTGCGAGAACTTCGGCGCGCTCTTCCGCTTGCCCGACCTCGGCGTGATCGGCTCGAACGGCCTGGCCAACCCGCGCGACTTCCTCACCCCGCACGCGTGGTACGAAGACCGCGAGGGCAACTTCGAACTCGTCGCAAAATTCCAAGGCAGCCTGTGGACCGCGAAGATCGGCCACTCGCCGCTGGACGTCGTTGCCTGGCACGGCAACCTCGCGCCGTACAAGTACGACCTGCGCCTGTTCAACACCATCGGCTCGATCAGCTACGACCATCCGGACCCGTCGATCTTCCTGGTGCTGCAAAGCCCCTCCGACACGCCGGGCGTGGACACCATCGACTTCGTGATTTTCCCGCCGCGCTGGCTCGCCGCTGAAAACACATTCCGCCCGCCCTGGTTCCACCGCAACGTCGCAAGCGAATTCATGGGCCTGATCCAGGGCGTGTACGACGCCAAGGCCGAAGGCTTCGTGCCGGGCGGTGCCAGCCTGCACAACTGCATGAGCGGTCACGGCCCCGATGCCGACACGTTCGAGAAAGCCAGCAACGGCGACACCACCAAGCCGCATAAAGTCGACGCAACGATGGCCTTCATGTTCGAGACGCCAGCAGTCATTCGCCCGACGCGCTTCGCGGCGGAATCGGCGCAACTGCAAGCCAGGTACTTCGAATGCTGGCAAGGCCTGAAGAAGCATTTCGACCCGACCAAGCCCTAAGAACACCGCCTTGGCGCCAAGGCGAGCATCCAGAAGGTGTGGCCGTACCCTGCCCTAGATGGCGCCTTGAATTTCTGTTGCAGGGAGGAAAAAGGAAGGGAAACTGTCTGAGCGAAGCGAGTTTTTCCCTTCCCCTCCCTGCGACATAAATTCAAGGGGAAGTCGCCATCTCGGGCGCGCCTTTCTTTGCTTACTTTCTTTGGCAAGACAAAGAAAGTGAGTCGCCCCCGGCAGGGGGTGAAACACCAGATGCACCAACAGCGTCAGCACAAACCGCCCACAAAACAATCCACCGCCCCATCATGACCCACCGCCAACTAAGCTGGCTAGAATCCGCCAACACCCCCGACACCCACTTCCCCCTGGAAAACCTGCCCTTCGGCATCTTCTCCACCAAGGAAAACCCCTCGCCACGCGCAGGCGTGGCCCTGGGCGATCAGGTCATCGATCTCGGCGTGCTGGACGACGCTGGCCTGCTCCCCGCAGCAACACGCGGCACGTTCCGCACCGGCAAACTCAACACCTTCATCGCACTCGGCAAGCCCGTCTGGGCGGAGACGCGCAAGAAGCTCCAAGCGCTGTTCAGCGTGGCCGACACCCACGTGCGCGACAACGCCACGCTGCACGCTCGCGCGCTGGTGCCGCAGGCACATGCCGTGATGCACCTGCCGATCGACATCCCCGGCTACACGGATTTCTATTCATCGAAAGAACACGCCACCAACGTCGGCCGCATGTTCCGAGATCCCGAGCACGCGCTGCTGCCCAACTGGCTGGAAATCCCGATCGGCTACAACGGCCGCGCCAGCTCCGTGGTGGTGAGCGGCACACCGCTGCACCGCCCGATGGGCCAGATCAAGCTGCCCGACCAGCCGCGTCCGATCTTCACGGCCTGCCGCAAGCTGGACTACGAGCTGGAGATGGCCTTTGTGGTCGGCAAGCCCAGTGCGCTCGGTGAGCCGGTTTCCGTGGATGCGGCGCCGGACCACATGTTCGGCGTCGTGCTGCTCAACGACTGGAGCGCGCGCGACATCCAGCAATGGGAATACGTGCCGCTCGGCCCGTTCAACTCGAAGGGCTTTGGTACATCGATCTCGCCGTGGATCGTGACGATGGAGGCGCTGGAGCCGTTCCGCGTGGCCAACCCGGCGCAGTCGCCAGAGCCGCTGGAGTACCTGCGCCAGAGCCGGCCGAACGCTTACGACATCGCCCTCGAAACCGCGCTGCGCCCACACGGCGGCGCGCGCACGACGATCGCCCGCACGAATTTCCGCGCGATGTACTGGACGATGGCGCAGCAGCTTGCGCACCACACCGTGTCCGGCTGCAACGTGCGCGTGGGTGACCTGATGGGCTCGGGCACCATTAGCGGAACGACGCCGGATTCTTACGGCAGCCTGCTGGAGCTGACCGTCAACGGCAAGCAGCCGCTGGACCTCGGCAACGGCACCACGCGCACCTTCCTGGAAGACGGCGACGAAGTCACCCTGACCGGCTGGTGCCAGGGCGATGGCTATCGCGTGGGCTTCGGGGAAGTGCGCGGCGAGATTCTGCCGGCACGCAGTATGAAGTAAGGCAGTGCGGAGCGACGGATTAACAGTCCGTCGCTCCGCCTTTTATTCTGTCTTGGCAGCAGCGCAGGCCAGCATCGCGTCGCCGATCACACGCTCGCCGCTGGCCCTGAGCGCCTCACCGGCGCCGACGATGTCTCGCGTCTCCTTGTTCTGACTCAGCTTGAGCTTGCCTTCGATGCGCGTGATCTCGATCTCGATGCCGACGATCATCTTGAGCAGCGCGTCGGTGTAGTCCGTTGGGGCGTCGGACATCTTCCACGGCGCAGGTTGTGATGCCTCATGCGTGCGCGTCAGGCGTGCCACCACGCCGCGCACAAAACGCTCGTCGTCACGCACGGTGATCCGGCCATGCGCATGCGCGACGCGGTAGTTCCATGTCGGCACCTGCCGGTGGGCTTCGTGCTTGCTCGGATACCACGTCGGTGAAATGTACGCATCGCCCGCGTGGAAGATGACGAGCACCTCATCGCCGTTCGCCACGTCTTTCCAGACCGGGTTGGCACGCGCCACATGGGCATGCAGCACGCCAAGCTTTCCCTCTTCCGGCAGCAGCAAGAACGGGATGTGGTTCGCGTCCAGCCCATGCTCGCCATGCGTGACGAGCGTCCCGAACGGATTCTGCGCGATCAGGTCGTGCAGCGCGTCAGGGCGCGATTCTTCAAAGTGGGCGGGAATGTACATGGCGACTCCGGCAGCAACCGTGCAATCTGACAGGAAGCACCTATTCTGAACCCGAACGTGGCTCCAACATAGAGCCAGATTCCGGCGGATTATTAGAGCCAGCCTAATCGCGCAGCAGGTTCTTGGCGATGATGAGCTGCTGGATCTGCGTGGTGCCTTCGTACAAACGCAACAGGCGCACATCGCGATAGAAGCGCTCGGCCTTGTATTCGGCGATGTAACCTGCGCCACCGTGAATCTGCACCGCGCGATCCGCCACGCGACCGACCATCTCGGTGCAGAACATCTTGGTGCACGAGGCCAGCATGCTGACTTCGTGATCCTGTTTGCCGACGGGCTTTGCGTCGTAGCGGCGCGCACAATCCCGCACCATCGACATGCCGGCGTACAGCTCTGCCTGGCTATCGGCGAGCATGGCCTGAATCAACTGAAAGTCTGCGATGGGCTGACCGAACTGTTTGCGCTCCTTGGCGTAGGCCACCGCGTCGGTGATGAGCCGATGCGCCATGCCGCAGGCCAGCGCCGAGATATGCAGACGGCCCCGATCCAGCACCTTCATCGCCGTCTTGAAACCCTGCCCCGCCACGCCGCCGATGATGTTGGCGGCGGGCACCCGCACGTTGTCGAGCATCACATCGCACGTCTTAGTGCCCCGCTGGCCCATCTTCTTGTCAGGCTTGCCCAACGTGATGCCCGGCGTGTCGGCCGGCACGATGAAGGCGGAGATGCCGCCTGCGCCTTCGCTGCCCGTGCGCGCCATCAGCGTGAATGCCCCGGCGCGCGGCGCGTTGGTGATGTAGCGCTTGGTGCCGTTGATGACGTAGTGATCGCCGTCCGGCGTGGCGCGCGTCTGCAGCGACGCGGCATCCGACCCCGCGTTCGGTTCCGTCAGCGCAAACGAGATGATCAGTTCGCCGCTGGCAATGCGCGGCAAGTAGTCAGCTTTCTGCGCATCGGTACCGTCCATCAGGATGCCCTGTGAGCCAATGCCGACGTTGGTGCCGAACACCGAGCGAAACGCAAGCGCCGTGTGCCCCAGGTCGTACGCCACCTCGCATTCCTGCACCATCGCCAGGCCAATGCCGCCGTACTCTTCCGGAATCGACAGGCCGAACAGGCCCATCTCTTTCATGTCGGCAACGATGTCGGCGGGCACGTCGTCCTCTTCCTCGAGGATGTTTTCCGCCGGCATGAGCCGTTCCTGGATGAAGCGCTGCACCGATTGCTGCAGCAAGCCGAAGGATTCGTCGTCGAGCGCCATGTCACCTGCTCCTATGGGATATGCCGGGGGATGTTACCGGGTTAGCACACTTTGACAATCTGGGCCGGCATCAACAGAATGTCGAATTTCATTCATCAATCTGGCCGGCCGACATGGATCTCAATGCGCTCAAGCTGTTCGTGGAAATCGTCGATGCGGGCAACCTGTCAGCGGCGGCGCGCCGGCTGCAAACCACACGTTCCAACGTGAGCCACCGGTTGAAGGCGTTCGAGCGCGCACTGGGTGTGCAACTGCTACGCCGGACCACGCGCCGCGTGGAGCCTACGGAGGTCGGCGCCGGCATCTATGAACACGGCCGCAGCATCCTGCGCGAAATGGCGGCCGCCGACGCGCTGGTCTCGTCGCTCGGCAAATCGCTGCAAGGCAGCGTGCGGCTGTCGGTGCCAACGGGGCTGGGGCATCTGCTTGTGTCGCCGCTGCTGGTGGCGTTCAAGCGGGCGTATCCGGACATCCGCCTGGATGTGCGGTTCGACAACCGCGTGTCCGACCTGATTGGCGAGGATGTGGACGTGGCACTGCGCATTGTCTCGAACCCGCCGGAATCGCTGGTCGCCACGCTGCTCGATGAAGTCGACTGGGTGCTGTGCGCGGCGCCGGACTACCTGGCCGTGCATGGCGTGCCGAAAACGCTCGACGCGCTCGCAGAGCACACCATTGTCAGCGCGCCGGCCGTCGGACAACCGTTGCGGCTATCGGCGCAACTGGGCGATGAACGGACACTCGTGACGCTGGACCCGGGCGTCTCGTCCGACAACTACCTGTTCCTGCAAGCCGCCGTGCGTTCGGGCAATGGTCTCGGAATCCTGCCCTATTACGCTGCGGCCCATGATCTGCGCGACGGTCACGTCAAACGTGTGCTGCCCGGATATCGGTTCAGCGTGTTTGGCAGCCGCCTTTACATGCTGGCGATGCCCAGCCGATACCGGACGCTCGCGACGCGGCACTTGCTGGACTTCCTGAAAGACGGTCTGCAAGGCAAGTTGCCGCGCCTGCCCCGCAAGGGGCACGCCTGATTACGCTTCCAGCGGCATCAAGCCCGGCAACTGCGCAAAGCAGATCGACTTGGCCGTCTCAATAAAATCCTGCGCAAACGGCGCCTGCGCATAGTCGCGCGTCATGGCGGCGTAGAGATCGCTCCACAGGCCTTCCTTGCCGACACGCTTGGCCACCACGTATTCGTAATCGACGTAATTCTTGATGCCCCAGCTCGGCAGCGCGGCCAGCCCGCGGCGGCTGGCAACGAGTTGCAGCACGGCAATGGTCAGCTCTGCCGTGCGGCGGTTGAATGCGATTCCGGCCGGTGTCAGCACCTGGCGGATCAGATCGATGCGCTCTTCGGGTACGGGGTAGGTGATGAGCGTCTGGTCCGTAAAGTCCTTCGCTTCCAGCCACTTCTTGTTGCGCAGCGCGTGGTCGACCGGCAGCACGGCGAGGATCTCGAAGCGGAACAGCGGCGCGAACACCACGCCCCGCCGCACCTTGGCGTCGGAGCCGATGATGACGTCGGCGCGGCCGTCCTTAAGCAGCGCGAGCGGATCCGTGTGGAAACCCGACACGAGGTCCATTTCGACTTCGGGCCAGCGCTGGCGGAAGGCGTCCATCACGGGCATCAGCCAGTCAAAGCAGGTATGGCATTCCAACGCGATGCGCAGCGTGCCCGCCGCGCGGCCCTTGATGCGTTCAAGGTCGCGCTCGGCGGTCTGGATGTCGGCGACGACCTTTTGCGCGAGTTCCAGCATGCGCTCCCCGGCTTCGGTCAATTCCACCGTCTGCCCCTTGCGGCGCACGACGGCCAGCCCGTAATGCGACTCCAGTGCGCGCAGTTGATGCGACAGCGCCGATTGCGTCAGGTGCAGCCGCTCGGCGGCGCGCGACACGGAGCCGCCGTCGGCCAGGGCAATCAGCGTGCGTAGATGGCGGATTTCAAGCATGGTCCTGCGATATCCAATATATGAATCTCATTCAACATTATCGAAAATAATATCATTTGATTCATGACAACAGGTCGCCGATCATCACTGGACTGAAAAACGAATCGCTTCTCCTGCGAAGACTATGACGACCATCCACACCCTCGGCTACCCGCGCATCGGCGCGCAACGCAAGCTGAAGTTCGCGCTCGAATCATTCTGGAAGGGCGCCTCGTCCGAAGACGACCTGCGTGCCACCGGCCGCGCCCTGCGCGAGCGCCACTGGACTGCCCAGCGCGAGGCCGGCCTCGACTTCGTGACCGTGGGCGATTTCGCCTGGTACGACCAGGTGTTGCAGACTGCCGCCCTGCTCGACGCCATTCCCACGCGCTACGGCTTTGACGCCGCGCAGCTGACGCTGGCGCAATCGTTCGTGCTCGCGCGCGGCAATGCCGATCATGCGGCCATGGAAATGACGAAGTGGTTCGACACCAACTACCACTATCTCGTGCCCGAACTCACGCCGGACCTCCTCGATCGCCCATGGGGCCCCGGCACCGAATGGCTGTTCGACGAAGTGCGCGAGGCACAGGCCGCAGGGCACCGCGTGAAAGTGGCGCTCATCGGGCCGGTGACGTTCCTGCATCTGGCCAAGGCGCGCAACGGCTTGACCGACAAGCTCGCGCTGCTGCCGCAAGTGCTCCAGGCCTACGCGGCTGTGCTGCAACGCCTGGCCGCGCTGAATGTGGAATGGGTGCAGATCGACGAACCGGCGCTGGTGCTGGATCTGCCGCAAGCCTGGGTGGACGCATTCGGCCCCGCTTACCAGGCGCTGGCCGCTGCCAACGGCCCGAAGCTGCTGCTGGCGACGTACTTCGAAGCCGCGTCCCACCACGCTGCCCTGATCAAATCCCTGCCGGTCGATGGCGTGCACCTGGATCTCGTGCGTGCGCCGGAACAGCTTGGCGCCTTCGCGCCGTGGCCCGCAGACAAGGTGCTCTCCGCTGGCGTGGTCGACGGCCGCAACATCTGGCGCTCCGATCTCGCGCGCGTGCTGGAACGCGTGGCGCCGCTGGCCGACGCCTTTGGCGATCGCCTGTGGGTGGCGCCGAGCTGCTCGCTGCTGCATGTGCCGGTCGACCTGTCCGCCGAAACCAAGCTCGACGACGAACTCAAGGGTTGGCTGGCCTTCGCGCGCCAGAAGCTGGACGAACTGGCGATCCTCAAGCTCGCGCTGGTCGAAGGCCCCGCTGCCGTGCAGCAGGCGCTCGATGACAACCGCGCCGCCATCGCCTCGCGTGCCGAATCGCGCCGCGTGCACAACGCGAGCGTCAAGAAGCGCGTGGCCGCGATCCGCGCAGAAGACGCAGAACGCGCAGCACCTTACGCCGACCGCGCAGAAGCCCAGCAAGCCCGCCTGAACCTGCCGCTGCTGCCGACCACCACCATCGGCTCGTTCCCGCAAACAGCGGAAATTCGTCAGGCGCGCGCACTGCACAAGCGCGGCGAACTGCCCGCATTGGATTACCTGCAACGCATGCGCGCGGAGATTACGGACGTCGTGCGCCGTCAGGAAGCCCTCGGCCTCGACATGCTCGTGCACGGAGAAGCCGAGCGCAACGACATGGTCGAATACTTCGGCGAGTTGCTGTGGGGCTACGCCTTCACCGCCAACGGCTGGGTGCAGAGCTACGGCTCGCGCTGCGTCAAGCCGCCCGTCATCTACGGCGATGTGTACCGCCCGGAAGCGATGACGGTCGAGTGGTCCAAGTACGCACAAAGCCTGACCGCCAAGCCGATGAAGGGCATGCTGACCGGCCCCGTGACGATGTTGCAGTGGTCGTTCGTGCGCGACGACCAGCCGCGCGAGCAGACCGCGCTGCAGATCGCCCTGGCCCTGCGTGACGAAGTGTGCGATCTGGAAGCCGCCGGCGTTTCCGCCATCCAGATCGACGAGCCGGCTTTCCGCGAAGGCCTGCCGTTGCGCGCATCCGATGTGCCGGGCTACCTGGAGTGGGCGGCGCGTGCGTTCCGCGTGTCGGCCTCCGGCGTGCGTAACGACACGCAGATCCACACGCACATGTGCTATTCGGAGTTCAACGACATCCTGCCGGCCATCGCGTCGATGGATGCCGACGTGATCACCATCGAGACGTCGCGTTCGAACATGGAATTGCTCGACGCGTTTGGCGAATTTGCGTACCCCAACGAGATCGGCCCGGGCGTGTACGACATCCATTCGCCGCGCGTGCCGCGTGTCGAAGAGATGGAAGCGCTGCTCGACAAGGCCGCGCAGGTTGTGCCGGTGCAACGCCTGTGGGTGAATCCCGACTGCGGCCTGAAAACGCGCGGCTGGCCGGAAGTGGAAGCGGCACTGCAAGGAATGGTGGAAGCCACGCTCCGCTTGCGTGCCAAGCATGCCAAGGCGCTGCATGCGGGTAGCAAGGCGACGCAGGACGAAGGTGCGACGGCTTAAAAGTCGATAGCACCAAAGAAAAACGCCAACCGGCTTGCGCTGGTTGGCGTTTTTTCTTGCGGCAGACGGCAGCTTAGTCCGTGCCGTACTTCGGCGAGCGCGGACCATACAGCAACCCGCCCGGTTGCCCGGCAGACAGCAGACGCGCGCTGGTCGTACCGGCCACCTTGTAGCCCTGGTCGGTCACGTTGGCGATGATCTGGTTGACGGCCGCCGACACCAGCATGCCGATCAGGCCGCCGCCCGAGTTGTTTCCGCCTTCGTTGTTGGACGCGCTGGCGCGGCCCGTCCAGAGCGTCTGCCCGCTCTTCAGGTCGACCAGCTTGGCATCGGCCGACACAACGGTGGAGCTGCTCACCACCATGTACTTGCTGCCGTACTGCGTGACCGTGATGTACAGCGCCGCATCTGCACCGAAGATGTCATGCAGTTTGGCCACCGGCACGCCGTGGATGTCGCCTGCGGTGTTCAGGCCGTTCTGGCGGAAGGTTTCGTCCACCAGCGCGACAGGCAGTACGTAATAACCCGCCTCTGCCAGCGGCACCGTCACTTGCGAGAGCATGCCGTAGGTGGCGCCCACGTCGGGCGACTCATTCAGCGGCGGCAGCACCACGATCGAACGCGGCTTGCTGGCCTTGAAGGCTGCATAGTCGACGTTCTTGGTCGGCACAGCACAACCCGCCATCAGGGTCACCACGCCGGCCGCGGCAAACAGTTTCAGAAAGCGCTTGGCCATCAGTTGGTCCCCTTCTTCACGTTCTTCATCAGGAAATCGATGTACGTTGCCGATTCCGGAAACAGTGCCTTCTCGGTATTGAATTCCTGGACCATCTGGTCGTCCTTGCCGAGGCCCGAATACAGCATGCCCAGCTGGGCGTGATAGCCCGGCGGCACGGCGCCATTCGTCGCCTTGATCTTCTCCAGGCCGCGCTCCAGTTCAGCCACCTGGGCTTCCTTCGCTTCACCCTTGAAGTACTGATACACCTGCGGTTGGTAGCCCTCCCATTGGTACAGCGGCTTCGGACCAGCGCAACCGGCCAGCATTGCACTCCCGACGGCCACACCGGCCGCCACGCGCCACATCGCAAACACCTTGCTCATGACTGTTGTAACCCCTTATTTCGTGTTCTTGTTTTGACTGCGTCTGCGCTTATTGCGCGCCCGGCTTCCAGGCACCGCTTTCGATGCCGTTGACCAGGTTGTTCACCGCTTCGCGCATGGCCAGGTCCAGCACCTTGCCGTTGAGCGTCGAGTCGTAGCTGGCTGTTCCGCCAAAGCCGATCACTTCACGGTTCGACAGCTTGTACTCACCCGCGCCGCCCACCGAATACACGACTTCCGACGTCGAGATGTTCACCACGTTCAGCGCGACCTTGGCGTAGGCCACCTGCTCCTTGCCGCGGCCGAGGATGCCGAACAGTTGCTGATCGCCGGTTTCCTTGCGGCCGAACTCGGTCACGTCGCCGGTGATGACGTAGTCAGCGCCCTTGAGTTTCTGTGCGGTGTTCTTGATGGCGGCTTCCTGCTTGATCTCGGCCATGTTGTCGCGGTCGAGCACCGAGAAACGGTTCGTCTGCTGCAGATGCGTGATCAGGATGGTCTTGGCCTGGCCGCCCAAGCGGTCCACGCCATCCGAGAACACGCCGCGCATGTACGCCGAGCGGTTATCGAATTTGCCCACCGCAATCGGGGCCCGCACGCCGGCGTATGGGCGGCTTGCGCTTTCCACCTTGGCAACCGGCAGCGCCTGCGACGATTCGGTCGCGCAGCCGCCGAGCATGCCGAGTGCCACCGCGGCGGCGCCGGCAATCATCAATTTCGAGGTTTGCTTCATTCGACTTCTCCCTTAAAAATACTTAAATCTGATTTTCTAAAATGTTATTTCGAGCACTCACGCAAAGCGCCCGGGCACTATCGGCACGGGATGACCCGCGCTTGATTGAAAACAGAGGAAATTTTGGATCGGCCCGCAACGCTCCGCGCGAGAGGCAAAACCGTCGCGGATGCACGCGCCGACAGCGTTGGCAACGCTGTATGTCGCGACGAAACTCCCACACCACCCTTACATTATCTGGACGTCATTGCGTCCATTATTTTCAGGAAAGCGAGAATTGTAACGGCTGATGCCATTGATGAAAGCAGCAATCGGTCAACTCAAAGCCCCCTCGGATTTCGGGTTGACTTTTTAGAGGCAAAAACCCGCTCGGCGCGCAATTCGGTTATTCGCCATGCCGCCCGGCGCCGCCCACGAATCGCGCGGCGCCTTCCACCCCTTCGGCAAACACGATCGGCGTACCTCGAGCGCCCTCCTGCTGCAGCGCTGCCGCCAATGGCAAATCCCACTGTGCATACGCCGATGCCCGATCGGCCAGCATGCATTGCTGCGGAAAAGCGGCGATGTCTCGGGCAAGCTTCTGTGCCGCGGCCAGCGCTTCGCCGGTGCCGACCACGCGATTGGCAAGCCCCATGTCGAGCGCCTCGTCAGCTGGCACGGCACGGCCGGTCAGGATCATGTCCAGTGCGCGACCCATGCCGATGATGCGCGGCAAGCGCACCGTACCGCCGTCGATAAGCGGCACGCCCCAGCGGCGGCAGAACACGCCGAACACGGCGTCGCGCTCCATCACGCGCAGATCTGCCAGCAACGCAAGTTCCAACCCGCCCGCCACAGCATAGCCGCTCACCGCAGCAATGAGCGGCTTGGAGAGCGCCATGCGGGATGGGCCCATCGGGCCAGACATACCGCCATCGGGATCGAGATGATTGCGTCGGCCAGGATCGCCCACGGCCGTCAGATCGGCGCCGGCACAGAAGTGGCCACCGGTGCCGCCCAGCACGGCAACGCGTAGCGCGCTATCGGCTTCGAAACGCTCGAACGCGTTGAGCAGCGCCACGGCGGTCGGCCCGTCCACCGCATTGCGGCACTCGGGCCGATTGAGCAGGATGGTGCAGACCGGGCCATCGGTCTGAAACAGCACAGCATCGGGCATGGGCGGTCTCCACAGCGCGGTACGTTGACAGTCCGCCCGATGCTACACCTAGCGCGGGCCGTGCTGCGACGCAGCTTCCGCCCGGTGCCCGTGATGGCGCGCACCGCGGAACTTGCGCAGCGCCCATTCCTTGACGTCGTCCACTTTTTCGAACACCACGGGCACCACCAGCAGGCTCAGCAGCGTGGAAGTCAGCAGACCGCCGATCACCGCCACCGCCATCGGCGCGCGGAAACCTGCATCGCCCTCCAGGCCGAGCGCCATCGGCACCATGCCAGCAGTCATGGCGACCGTGGTCATGACGATGGGGCGGGCACGCTTGTGGCAGGCGTCGATGATCGCCTCCGTGCGCGACATGCCGAGATCGCGCCGCGCAACGATGGCGTATTCGACCAGCAGGATCGAGTTCTTGGTGACGATGCCCATCAGCATCAGCAAGCCAATCAACGCCGGCAGCGACAAGCTGAAGCCGAACAGCGCTAAGAGCCCGAACGCGCCACCCACCGACAGCGGCAGCGCCGCCAGAATCGTCACCGGCTGCGTGAAGTCGTGGAACAGCAGCACGAGCACTGCGTACACGCACAGCACGCCAGCAAACATGGCGAGGAAGAAGCTACTGAACAGCTCCTGCATGCCCTCCACATCGCCCGAGGCAATGCGGCGAACACCTTGCGGCAGGTTCTTGATGGACGGCAGCGCCTCCACGGCCATGTTGGTATCGCCCAGCGCGCGCCCCTCCAGCCCGACGCTGATGGTGACGTTGCGGCTGCGGTCATACCGGTCGATCTGCGCGGGGCCGCTGCCGATGGAAATATCGGCGATGTTTTCCAGCGGCACCGCCCCGTTGCGGCCCGGCACGCGCAACTGCCGGATCGTGTCGATCTGGTTACGTGCCTTTGGATCGAGTTCAACGCGGATGTACACCTGCCGCTCGGGCAGGTTCAGCTTGGGTAGGTTGACGTCGTAGTCGCCGGCGGTGGCCACGCGCACGGCCTGGCCGATGGCGGCAGCGGTTACGCCTTGCTGCGCCGCGCGCGCAAAGTCCGGGCGGATGACGATTTCGGGCCGCAGCAGACTCGCTGACGACGTGACCGCACCTAGCCCCGGCACGGTACGCAGGTCCCGCATCACATCGCGCGCGGCCTGCTGAAGCGTGGCGGGGTCGTCGCCGGCAAGCACCACCTGGAGTTGCTCGCCGGAGCCCACCGCGCCAAACGAGATCCGCACGCCCGGCACGCCTTCCAGCATTTCGCGCAACTGCCGTTGAACGCCCTGCTGCTTGATGTGACGGTCATGCCGGTCGGTGAGCGAGATCGTGAGCGTGCCGGTGCGCACCTCTCCCCCGCTGGAGCCCGGCACACCGGCCATCACGCCCGAGCCGATGGCCGTATAGACGTGACGGACTTCCTTGTGCTGCATCACGATCTTGCGCACGCGCTCGGTGTTGTCACGCGTTTGCGCGATCGTGCTGCCGGGCGGGCTTTCCACCGTCATCTGCAACTGCGCCCAGTCTTCGGGTGGCAGGAACGTTGCAGGAATCAGCCCGATGATGCCAACCGACACGACGAAGAACGCTGCGGCCATGCCGCCTGTCTTCCACGGATGCTCGAGACACCAGCGTGCCGCCTGCAGATAGCGCGTCATGACCCAGCCGTCACGGTTGGGCTCGTCCTGCGGCTTCAGCATATATGCCGCCATCATTGGCGTGAGCAGCCGCGCCACCAGCAGCGAGGCCAGCACCGCCAGCGAGGCTGTCCATCCGAACTGTTTGAAGAACTTGCCCGAGATACCGCCCATGAACGCCGTCGGCAGAAACACCGCCACCAGCGTGAGCGATGTCGCCACCACGGCCAGACCAATTTCCTGCGCCGCTTCCATCGCCGCCTCCAGCGGCTTCTTGCCGTTGCGCAGGTGGCGCACGATGTTCTCGACCTCCACGATCGCGTCGTCGACCAGAATCCCGACCACCAGCGTGAGCGCCAGCAGTGTGATCCCGTTGAGCGTGAAGTCGAGCAACTGCATGGCCGCGAACGTCGGGATGATCGACAGCGGCAATGCCACGGCGGACACGAACGTGGCACGCCAATCGCGCAGGAACAGCCACACCACGATCACGGCCAGGATGGCGCCTTCGTACAGTGCATGCATCGAAGCGGTGTACGCATCCGACACCGGCTTGACCATGTTGTAGACCTCGGTCACATGCACGTTGGGCCGTTCGGCCTGCAGTGCGGCCAGCGCTTCGCGTACGCCCTTGGCCACCGAGATTTCGCTTGCGCCGCGCGAGCGGAACACCTGGAAGCTCACGACAGCCTTGCCGTCGAACAGCGCCATCTGGCGTGGCTCAGCCGCGGTATCGCGCACGTCGGCCACATCCGACAGGCGAATGCGCCGGCCATCGGACAACGGGATGTCCATCTGCGCCAGTTCGCGCGCGCTCTTCACCGTGCCGAGCGTGCGCACGGCCTGCTCCTGCCCGCCGATATTGCCGCGCCCACCCGGCGCTTCCTGCTGCATGCCGCGCACTTGCGCGCTGATGTCCGCCGCCGACACGTTCAACGCCTGCAGGCGCACGGGGTCAAGCTGCACGCGCACTTCGCGGTCCACACCGCCCTGGCGCGTCACCTTGGCCACGCCATGCACCGACAGCAGCCGCTTGTTGACCGTGTTATCGACGAACCAGGAGAGATCCTCCGCATCCATGTCGGACGCTTCCACGGCGTACGTCAGCACGGGCATGCTCGCGAACGTCACACGCGAGATGACGGGTTCCTGCACGTCGGACGGCAGCTGCGCGCGGATGCGGCTGACGGCATCGCGCACGTCGTTCACGGCTTCCTGCACATCCTTCTCGAGCTGGAACTCGACCATCGTCGTCGAGCTGCCGTCGTTGATGGTGGACGTGATGTGCTTGATCGCGCCGATGCTCGCTATGCTGTCTTCGATCTTGCGCGTGACTTCGGTTTCCATCTGCGTGGGCGTGGCGCCCGGCAGGCTGGCCGTCACGGAGACCGCCGGAAAGTCGATGTCCGGAAAGTTCTGGATCGACAGCATCTTGAACGACACCAGCCCCGCCACCGTGATCAGGATGAACAGCAGGATCGACGGAATCGGCTTGCGGATCGCCCAGGAGGAGAAGTTCATGGCTTGGCTCCGGCTGCGGGCGCCGACGCAGCGGGCATGGAGGCTGCACCGAGGGCCGCCACACGCACCACATCGCCATCGGTCAGGAAGGCGGCGCCTGCAGCCACAATGCCGTCCTTCGCGCCAATGCCCTGCACGATTTCGACTTGCCCATCCTGGCGGCGGCCAACCGTCACCTTGGTCTGCCGCACGCGGCCCTGCTCGCCAATCACCATCACGTAGTCGTAACCATCGCGCGAGAACACGGCGGTCTCCGGCAACGTCGCGGCCGGCGCATCGCCCAGCAGCACATCGCCCGAGAGATACATGCCTGCCTTCACGCCGGACGTTGCAGCTTCCGGCGGCAGATCAACGTAGACGAGACCATTGCGCGTGTTGGCGTCGACCGTGGGAGCGACCTGGCGCACACGGCCGTTCACCACGCCGCCATCCATGCGGCGCAGGCGTGCGGCCTGACCGAGCTGAATGCGGGGCAGGACGTCGCCGTGCATTTCGGCGCGCCATTCCAGGCGGTTCTTCCGGATGAGTTTGAAGAGTTCGGTGCCTGAGGACACCACGGCGCCCACGGTGGCCGTGCGGGCGCTGATGACGCCGTCGTCGGGTGTGACCACACGCGTGTAGCGCAAGCGCAATTGCTGGCTCTCGAACTGCGCGCGTGCTGCGGCCAGCTTGGCAGCCGCTGTCTTGGCCTGCGTGTCGTACTGGATCAGATCCTGTTGGCTGATCGCACCGCTCTTGTCGAGTTCGTGCGCGCGGTGCGCCTCGCCGGCGGCTTGCGCGGCCGATGCCTCGGCTTCGGCCTGGCTGGCGCGTTGCGCAGCCACATCGGCGCGCACGGTTTCATCCGACAGACGGGCAAGCAATTGGCCTTGCTTGACCGCATCGCCCACGTTGACGAGCACTTCCGCCAGCTTCAGCCCGCTCACCTCGGCGCCGATGCTGGCTTCCTGCCACGGCTGCACGGCACCGCTGGCCGTGGCGATGCGCGGCCACACATGCTGCGCCAGGTGCGCGACGTTGACGGCCAGCGCCGGCTTGGCTGGCAGCTGCTCCTTTTTCTTGTTCTCGGGCGCAGATTTGCCGCACGCCGCCAGCGCGCCGGCAAGCAACACCGCCAGCACGACCATCCAAACGCGTTGTCCTGTCATGAAGCGTTTCCGGTATGCGCCCCGCCCTGTGCGGTCGGCGCAGTGATCTTGGTATCGGGATGAGGGTTGGGGGCATCGTCGCGCCAGCCGCCGCCCACGGCCTTGTAGAGCGCCACCCAGGCCTGCGCGCGTTCGAGCTTGACTGCCGCCAGGGACTGCGAAGCCTGCAACGCTGTGCGCCGCACATCCTCGAGCTGCAGCAGGCTGCCGGCACCGAGGCGGTAGCGCGCATTCGACGCTTCCAGCACCTTCGCATATTGCGCATCGGCCATCGTGGCAGCATCGACGCGACGATCGGCAGCATCCAGCCGCACCAGCGCGTCTTCCACTTCCTGCACGGCCTGGCGCACTTTGCCGCGATAGCTGGCCAGCGCTTGGTCGTAACGCGCACGCGCTGTTTCCACGCGCGCCGCGCCCGTGCCGCCGTCAAAGATCGGCAACGACACCGACGGCCCGAACGACCAGGATTTGCTCGTCAACGATTGGCCGCCAAGGCGGTACGAATTGATGCCGATGGAGCCCGCCAGCGTGATCGATGGCAAGCGGCTTGCCACCGCCACACCGATATCCGCGCTGGCACCCGCCACCGCGCGCTCGGCCGACGACACATCCGGCCGTTGCGACAGCACCTGCGCCGGCACATCGGGCACGCCGGCATCGGGTGGCACCGGAATCTGCGCGCTGTCCTTGGACAGCAGCCCGTTCAGCGCATCATGGTCGATGCCGGTGAGCGTGACGAGCTTGTCGATGCCCTGCGCACATTGCGCACGCTGGCCTTCCAGCGCATTGACGGCATCGCCCACCGTGGCTTGCGCTTGCGCAAAATCAGCCGGCGCGACAAAGCCCGCGTGGAATTTGCGCTCGGTCAGTTGCAGCGTTTCTTGCCGGGACGACAGCGTTGCCGCGCCGATATTCACCAGCGCCTCGCACTCGCGTTGCTGCAAGTAGGTATTGGCGACCTCAGCCGCGAGCGATACGCGCGCGTCGTGCCAATCGGCTTCGCTGGCCGTCAGCCGCGCATCGGCGCCTTCCAGGCTGCGGCGTTTGCCGCCGAAGAGGTCGATCTCCCACGAGGCGTCGACCTGCGCCGCCAAAGTGGTAATCGTTCCCAGCCCCAGCGTCGGATTCAGCGCGCCAGCAGAAAGCCCGCCCACGCCGCCAAACTGGCTACCACCAAACCCGCCCTGCCGCGTCGCGGAGCCGGAACCTTTCAGTTGCGGAAACAGTGCAGCCTGGCTGGTGGAAACGCTCGCACGCGCCTCACGCACGCGGCCGACGGCCTGCGCGATCGTCTGGCTGGTCGCATCCGCGTGCTCCACCAGTTGGGTCAGCGCTGGGTCGTGGAACTGCTCCCACCAGCGCGCCAGCGCCATGCGGCTGCCGTGATGCGGCAGCGTGGCGTGCCAGCCTTGCGGGGCTTCGGTGCCGCTCAGTGGCGGCGTGTGGTAATCGGGCCCGACCGCGCAGCCGGCCAGCAGCAGGGCCAGCACCAGCGGCGTAAATCGGGCGCGACCGCCGGGCGCGCGGCTGCCGGCATGTCGACCTGTCTTCATGGGAGGTGTCCTTCGGGAACGCAGCTGGGATTATGCCCAGTCAAGCGTCGGCAAGACACTCGCCCCGCCACGGAGCTCAGCCAACCCCCGACAACCGGTCAGGCGATGCTCAGGACCCTGCGCACATCGGCGCCGGCCCGGGCGTCAGATATAGCCCAGCAGCACAAGAATGACCACGATCACCACGATCAGTCCGAGCCCACCCGTCGGCCCGTAGCCCCACCCCCGGCTGTACGGCCACGACGGCAGCGCGCCGATCAGCAGCAAGATGAGAACGATGATGAGAATGGTGCTCAACATGATGCCTCCTGTTTCTGCGTTGGTATGCCGCCGTTCCGTCGTGGCGCAGCGGCTTACCCGGCATCTAGCACGCCCCGTTCCCGTGCTGGCTCCATCTGCGGTTTTCTTGAATGCTTGGCAGTTAATTGCGGAATATCGGGGGCATTCAAGGCCCCCGTGTGGCCTTTCTTGCGTCAGGCGGAGGACTTGGACGAAGACAACGCCCTTGCGCGGCCACCGCGCGTAGCAAGCCAGCACAGGATCGACCCGGCAACCACCATCGATGCGCCCTTCCAGAACGCAAACGACAGCGGTGTATGCAACAGCGCCGCTGCGAGGGCCGCAGAAAATACGGGGATGAAATACGACGCGCCCGCCAGCACGGTGACGTTGCCGTGCAGGATGCCGACGTTCCACGCCGCGTAGCCAAACCCCATTGCGGACGCGGCCAGCGCAAGGTAGATCACCGCTGACACGTTGAAATGCAGTGCACCGCCGCCCGTGGCGAAGAACTTGATCCACAGGGCCAGCGCGGTCAGGATGAAAAACAGCGTTGCGCCGTTCTTGCCGTCGGCAATCCGGCTGGTGACCGTACAGTACGCCGCCCAGATCACCGCGCCTGCAAAGGCCAAGCCGTAACTGAGCGGGTTGTCCTTGACGTTCCCGGCCATGCCGGCGATATCCAGTCCCTGATCGCCGCCCAGCACGAAGCAGATCCCGAGGATGGACACGAGCACGCCCGGCACGATCAACGCATTCGCCCGCTGATTGTTGAAGGCGATGGCGGACAGCATCGTGAACGTCGGCCACAGGTAATTGACCATCCCGACTTCAATCGCCTGCCGCGCGCTGCTGGCATAGCCGATCGACAGCGAGAGGCACAGCTCGTAAGACACAAACAGCAGGCTGCCCCACAGCAGGTAGCGCCGCGGAAACGTCCTCAGATGATTGAAACCGACCGTGAATACCAACAGCACCGACGCGACGGTGTAGATCATGGCGGCGCCGCCCACAGCCCCCAGATGCTGGCTCACACCGCGGATCAACCCGACGATCGAACTCCACAGAAGCACCGCGATGAGTCCGATGAGTGTTGCCCTACTTTTGCTTTGCATACCACCTGCTTGCACTGACATGTCCGCCTGAGGAAAACCGCTTGCTCACACCCGGCCCAACGCTGCCGGTAAAGCCGTGCAGTTTACCGGCCGCAGTGGCAGAGCGCGTAATAGCCGCATCTCAGTCTACGGACGATGCTTCGCTATAAGATGCTGACGATAAAAATTCGAGGTTTGCTATGACGTCTTTTGCAATCGAAGCGCCCGTTTCCGTGGGCTGGATTGGCACGGGGCGGCTGGCGCGGGCATTGGCCACGCGGGCACACGATGCAGGCGTGCGCACCGTGGCGGTTGCAAACCGGTCGGCCGCGCCCGCCGCGTGGCTCGCACAAGCCACGGGAGCAAAGACCGTCGATGCACAAGGCGTGGCGGACGCCGCCGATTGGGTATTCGTGACCGTGCCGGATGACGCCATCCCGGGCGTCGTCGGCAACGTGCGCTGGCGACCGGGCCAGCTCGTACTCCACTGCAGCGGCGCCGGCGAACGCGACTTGCTCGATGCCGCCCGCCAAGCCGGCGCGGCGACCGCCAGCTTCCACCCGCTATTTCTGTTTGCCGGTTTGCCGGATGACGCTGAGCGTCTGGGCGGCGCCTCCATCGCCATTGACGCCGACGCCCCCCACGATGCGGCGCTGTCCAGCTTTGCATGGCGGCTCGGCTGCACGCCGCTGAAGGTGCGTGCCGGGCAACGCGCCCTGTATCACGCCGGCGCCAACTACGCGGCCAGCTTCCTGCTGTGCGCACTGCATGAAGCCGCCACTTTGTGGGAAGCCGCGGGCATCGACCGTGACGCCGCTGTCGCGGCCATGTGGCCGCTCGTGGATGGCACGCTGGCCGCAGCGCGCGCACGCGGTCTGGCTGGCGCACTGGCGGGCGCCGTTTCACGCGGAGACGGCGGCGTGATCGACAAACATCTGCAAGCGCTCGATGCGCTCGGCGCCGATCACGCTGCGCTGTACACCGCACTCACACGGCGTGCGCTGGCGTTGGCCGCCGAGCGCGGCGCACCCTCCGAAGATGTGCTGGCCGACCTGGCTGCGCGACTCAACCCTACGTAATTTCGGAGTCGGCATCCTCGGGGTTGGACGACGCGCATGCACCAATTCGGCACGCGCCCTACAATCGGCAGCTTGCCCACACGCCTGTTCTGCCATGTCCCACACACCGCACTCGCCGCCATCTCCTGCTGCACATGACGCCGCTGCACCCCGTTCATCCGGCGCCCTGATCCTGCTCGTGGTGGGGTTGGTGCTGGTGGGTGTGAATCTGCGACCAGCCTTGTCGAGCCTGTCGCCCGTGCTTAAACAGGTGACAGCGGGCACCGGGCTGTCTGGCGCCACGGCGGGCTTGTTGACGACCCTGCCGGTGCTGTGCCTCGGCCTGTTTGCGCCGGCTGCCGCGGTGCTGGCTCGCCGGTTTGGCGCAGAACGCGCCGTGGGCGGCTTGCTGATTGCGTTGGCGGCAGGCATTGCGTTGCGCAGTGCGGGTGGCGTTGCACCGCTCTTCATCGGCACGCTGGCGGCGGGCGCCTGCATTGGCGTAACGGGCATTCTGTTGCCGGGCATCGTCAAGCGTGATTTCGGCCGGCAGGCAGACCTGATGACCGGCGTCTACACCATGGCGCTGTGCTTTGGTGCGGCAGTGGCGGCCGGCGCAAGCGCGCCGCTTTCAGCATGGCTGGGCGGCTGGCAACCCGCGCTGGCATTCTGGGCCCTACCCGCTCTGCTGGCCTTTGTCGGCTGGTGGCCGCATATGCGGCATGCGCACGGTAAGGGCGCGGCCACGCGGCTGCAGCGTGTGTCGCTGTGGAACAAGCCGATTGCCTGGCAGGTGACGCTCCATATGGGGCTGCAATCGTCGCTGGCGTATTGCGTGTTCGGCTGGCTGCCTGTGATCTTGCAGGACCGCGGGCTATCCGCCGTGCAGTCCGGCGTGGTGGTGGCGGTGTCGATTCTCGTGCAGCTCATCACCGCGCTGGGCGGGCCGTTTGTAGCGCGGCTCGGGCGCGATCAACGCCCCGCCGTGGTCCTGATGATGCTGATGTGCTGGGCAGGCCTGATCGGCTGCCTGTACGCACCGCTGTCAACGCTGTGGTGGTGGGCGGTCTTGTTGGGACTCGGCCAAGGCGGCAATTTCAGCGTGGCGCTGTCGCTCATCGTGCTGCGCTCGGCCGATGCGCGCGTGGCGGCAAGCCTGTCGGCCATGACGCAGGGCATTGGCTACACCATGGCCGCTGCGGGGCCGTATCTCATGGGTGTGCTGCACGATCTGACGGGCAGCTGGGCCGTGATGGGCTGGCTGTTCAGCGCGATTGCGCTGGCCTCGCTCGTGGCCGGCTCACTCGCCGGGCGCAACCGTACGCTGCACGCCGGCGAATAATTCATCTACCGCAAGGCTTCATTCAAGCCTTGTGCTTCAGCGTCCAGTTGGCCAGCGCCTGCATCTGCTCGGTGATCAGGCCGGCGATGCGCTCGTCCGTCAGATCGCCATCGGCGGTGAAGCCGCCGGCAAACGCGTTGGCAAACACTTCCGGCTTGTTCAACGGATGCAGGTCCAGATACACGCACACCTGACGCAGGTGGTACTGCGCGCGCGACGTGCCCATGCCGCCGCCCGCGCCCAGGATCGCGACCGGCTTGCCTGCCAGCAACGCGTTGTTGGGCTCGCGCGAGGCCCAGTCCAGAATGTTCTTCAGCGCCGGCGCCAGCGAGTAGTTGTATTCGGGGCAGGCCAGCACCAGCGCATCGGCGCGCCCGATCTGTTCGAGCACGCGCACCACCGAGGCTGGCTTGTCCGTGATGTCGGCGTTGTAGAACGGAATATCCGTCAGGTCGGCCAGGTCCATTTCAACGCCAGCGGGCAGGCGGGTGGATGCCGCACGCAGCAGGCCCTGGTTGGTGGACTTGCGGCGCAGGCTACCGGCAATGCCAAGGAAATTCAGCGACATGAAGAACGACTCCGTCAGTGTTGGGACTGGCGAGAATAACGGACATTGGCCGGATCAAAAAGAGGCCTTACGCGCTACACCTTGCCGGCGCGAAAACACCCGGCTTCGTGGTCATCCACCATGCCGGTGGCCTGCATGAAGGCGTAGCAGATGGTCGGGCCGACAAACTTGAAACCGCGCTTGATGAGCGCCTTGCTCATCGCCTTGGACGCATCCGTTGCGGCGGGTGCGTCGCGGTAGCTGTCCCAACGGTTGACGATGGTCTTGCCATCGACGAACGCCCACAGGAATGCGTCGAGCGAACCCATTTCTTCCTGAAGTTCCAGCACCTTGCGCGCGTTAATGACCGCGCCTTCCACCTTGGCCCGATTGCGCACGATGCCCGGATCGGCCAGCAGCTTTTCGATGCGTGCCGGCGTAAAGCCCGCCACGCGTGCCGCATCAAACCCCTCGAATACTTCCTGATAGCGCGCCCGCTTGCGCAGGATGGTTTGCCATGACAGCCCGGCCTGCGCCCCTTCCAGGATCAGCATCTCGTAGAGGTGACGATCATCGTGCGAGGGCACGCCCCACTCGGTGTCGTGGTACGCGATCATCAGCGGGTCTTCCCCCGCCCAGCAGCAGCGCGCCATCTCTTGTCTCCTAGATCCAGCCCGATTTGCGCAGCTTGCGATACAGCCACACGCAAGCGGTGGCCGTGCACGCCAGCACGATGGGATACCCCGCCGGATGCTCCAGCTCCGGCATGCCCTTGAACTTCATGCCGTAGTTGCTGAACACCACGGTCGGAATTGCCAGAATAGCGCCCCACCCCGCCAGGCGCTTCACGATGTCGTTCTGCGTGACCGACACCAGCGCCACGTTTACGGAGATGGCCGTGGTCAACATTTCCCGAATCACATCGAGTGCGCCCACCGCGCGATGCGCATGGTCGGCAATATCCCGAAAATACGCGCGCAGTTCTTTGGGGACCACGTCTTCATGCAGGCGCACAAGCTGACCGGCGATGTCTTCCACGGGCAGCGCGGCGTTGCGCAAGCGCAGAAGCTGGCGCTTGAGCGTATAGAGCCGCTCGATGGTCGCGCGATCGAACGTGTCGCCAAAGATCTGGCTTTCGATCTGCTCGAACTCTTCCTGCAGGCGCTCCAGCACGGGCTGATAGTTGTCGACCACGAAGTCCATCACCGCGTACAGCGCAAACGGCGCGCCCTTGGCCAGCAATTGCGGCGTGCGCTCGCAACGCTCACGCACCGGCGAATACGACGTCGACGGCCCATGCCGCACCGAGACAAAAAAGTCCAGGCCGACAAACAGGTGCGTCTCGCCAAAGACGACGTTGCCATTTTCCATCTGCGCTGTGTTCAGCACGACGAATAGCACGTCGCCGTAGACCTCCAGCTTGGGCCGCTGGTGCGCGTTGCGCGCGTCTTCGATGGCGAGATCGTGCAGGCCGAATTCTTCCTGCACGCGGTCGAGCATGGCGTTGTCCGGTTCATGCAGACCGAGCCAGACAAAGGAGCCCGGCGTATGCAGCACGTCGCTGATGGCCTCAACGGAAAGGTCACGCTCGCGCTTGCCATTGCGGTACAGCGCGCTGTTGATCACCATGGACATGGTTGTCTCCGGAACGCATTCAGCGCGCATTAGCGGTCTGCGGGCTGATCTGCGGATTTGCTATCGGATGCGGTAGAGGCCGCGGTGGCCAGCGCCGGCACTTCAGCCAGGCGTGTTTCAATTTGCGCCAGCGCTTCGGACAACGCGTGGACGAGATCGTCCGGCAGCCCATCGAGCGTGGCATTGATGAAGGCGATGCGGCGCGGCATGCAGTCAAGCACGACGGCCAAGCCGGCGTCTGACAGCGACACGTTGGTCAGACGGTTGTCGCGCGCATCGGTTGCGCGTTCGATCCAGCCGAGCTGCTCCAGCACCTTGAGCTGGCGGGTGAGCGCGCCAGGGTCCATCTGCAGGCGCTCGGCGAGCTGTTTCTGAGCCATGCCGCCGCCGGTGTTGTCGTGCAGCGCCAGCAGGATGCGCCAGCGCGGCATCGGCTGGCCGACATGCGCCTCGAAGGCGGACATGAACGCACGATAGGTGCGGCCGAACTGGTGCATGACGGCGAAGCGTTCGCGTTCAGAGGTCATCGATCAGGGCTGAGATTGCTGGGAAACCGCGCATGCTAACCGCTCGGGCGTGTCTCGCCTATTCCGTATGTTGGACGGGCTCGACATGGTGCAGCACCACGGGCGGCACCCGGCGCACATGCCAGAGGCCCATCAGCGCCGCCACCGTCGCCACGATGAGGCCGATATGGATAGCACTCACCAGGACATGGCGCGCAGCTTCGAGCAGCGCCGCACCGTCGTGGCCGGCAGCATGCAACTGCGAGAGCAAGGCGGCTTGCGCGTCATGATCGATGAGAATTTCGGGATCGGCAAGCTGATGCAGCCACTGCGTCGCGCTGTCGGCGCTCAGTGCATTGGCAACGCCCGAGGCATAGCGCTCGCTCACCAGCGTGCCGACCAGCGCCGTGCCCACCATGCCGCCCACCATGCGCAGCGATTGCAGCAGCGCCGTGGCAATGCCCAGATGCGTACGGCCGGCCGTCTGCTGCGCAAACACGGTCAGATTGGGCAGCACGAAACCGAGGCCCAGGCCGGCCAGCAGCATCAGCAACGTCAGCACCGCATGCGGCATGTTGTTGGACGACACCGACATGCCCGCCACCGCCACCGTCAGCAGCGCAAAACCGGCATACAGCATGGCGTTGGGATTGGGAATGCGCGTGACGAGACGCCCGTTGATGATGCTGCCCAGCGTGATGCAAACCACCAGCGGCGTAATCACCAAGCCGGCTTCCTGCGGCGACATGCCAAACCCGCCCTGGAACAGCAACGGTGCGTAGAACAACACCGCAAACATCGAAAAACCCGACAGCAACGCCAGCATGAACAGCGCAGCCAGTGCGGGGTTGCGTAGCATGTCGAACGGCAGCAGCGGCTGCTCCGCACGCTGCTCCCACCACCACAGCGCCACAAACGCCGCAGCCGACAGCGCCAGCGAGCCGAACAGCGGCAGCGACAGGCCGTGCCGCGGCAGCCATTCGACAAACAACTGCAACGCGCCCAGCGCCACCGTGATCAGAACTGCACCCTGCCAGTCCAGCCGGATACGTCCGGTGTGCACGTTTTGACGCAGATGCGGCAGGAAGCGCCAGGCAAACCACAGCCCCAGCACGCCGAACGGGATGTTCACGTAGAACACCGACCGCCACCCGAACGCCTGCGTCATCCACCCGCCCAGCGTCGGGCCGATTGCGTTGGCGATACCGAAAGAGGCGCTCAGCATCACCTGCCAGCGCAAGCGCACACGCGCATCGGGAAAGAGATCGGGAATGCATGCGTATGCCGTGCCGACCAGCATGCCGCCGCCGACACCCTGCAGCGCCCGCGACCACACCAGGAACGTCATGCTGCCTGCCATGCCGCACATGACCGACGCCAGCGTGAAGACCACGATGGACGCAATCACGAACGGCTTGCGCCCGTAAAAGTCGCCCAGGCGGCCAAAGATCGGCACCGTCACCACGGAGGTCAGCAGATACGACGTCGCCACCCAGGCATACAGCTCAAAGCCTTTGAGTTCGGCCACCACCGTCGGCAAGGCGGTACCGACCACGGTCTGGTCGAACGCCACCAGAACGACGACAAAGCAAATGCCGATCATCGCCAAAAGCGATTCCTTGAACGGCAAGACCTGGGTATGGGAATGTGGGAGCGCGGTGTGGACGGCCATGACGGGGAGCGGCAATATAAATGCTGCATCAACGATTGATTCGTCAATTAATAGTGTAGCGAAATCCTGGAAGGCTTGCTGCGCGTGATGTGGAAAGACACGCTGCTGCGCGGCGAAGACCCCATAAAGCTCGGCAACCACTGGGCCGCCTTCCTCAAGGACGAGCTAGCAGTTGCTGACCAGGCAAAGACGCACCAGGCATCACTCCCGCCGGGTAAGAGCCGAGACCTCATCGCGGAATTTTGAACGGCTCACCTCGCCATGGGCGTGGGTGACCGCAAGGGCCACGATATGTTCGTGGCCGCTTCCTTCGACCCCACCGTAGGCAACAAGGTGGTCGCGGGCGTGGATCGCGAGCCTGCGCGTCTGCTAGACGAAGCAGCGCGGTAAATCGCCAGGGAGAGCGCTGCGGTCTCCGCGAAAACTGCCGACTGAGATTTCGTCGGCCTCCACCGAGCAGAGCACCGGCATCGAGCAGGTCGACATCGCAGTGGGCCAGATCGAAGAAGTCACGCAGCAGAACGCGGCGTTGGTGGAAGAGGCCTCTGCGGCGGCAAACGCGGTGGCCGAGCAGGCCGGTGCGCCGCGCCGCGCCGTCTCCATCTTCAAGTTGGACGACGGCGCGATTGGCGTCTGAGCAAGCACGCGGCCGCTAGAACCGGTACCCGACCGACAGAAAACTCGCCAACGGGTTGATCCGCACCTTGGTCGTCGTTGTTATGGTGCCCACTGGCGCCTGCGTCGTCAGCGTTGCCTTGGTGGATAGCCACATATACGACACCGATGCGCCGATCGACCAATGGGCGTCGAGGTTGTACGTCAAGCCGGCATTGACGATGGGGGCGAACGATTTGCTGAGCGATGCCGTAGTCGGGCCGACCAACATGGAGCCCGTGGTTGGCGAGGCGAGAATCTGCCCGGTTGCCAACGGCCGGCTCAACTCGATATCCCGATACCAGACATAGCCAAGCCCCACGCCGAGGTACGGCCTCACGCGCGCATTCGGTTCACCAAAGTGGTATTGCACTTGCGCAGCCGGGCTCCATGCCCGGGCGGTGCCCAACTCACCAACCGGTGCGAGTGATCCGGTTCCGCTCAGGTGCAGCTTGGGCGGGACGCCCAGCACCGTTTCCAGGGCCACATGATCCGTGACGAAATACCGTGTGGTGAGCGCGAAGGTATTGGCGTTGGCCAGCGTCGACCCGCTGCCGGGCACCTCGGCCGATTGCCCGAGTGCATGCACCGTCAGCGGTTGGCTGGAATCTTGAGGGGCGAGATGCATCCAGCCTGCATTGACGACCCACTGCCCTGCCGATTGCGCATGGGCGAGCGAGGTCGCCGCGAGCGACAAGAGCATTGCCGCGCGTGTGTGCTTCATGTTGTCTCCGATTTTTCTAATGTAGGTACTGCAACTGCAGGAATGCGCCACCATGCGGCGCGGGGCACTTCGCCTGCTCACGCGACGGTGCGCAGGCGAGGAATTCCTCCTTCAGCCGGATCAGCCAGGACGCTGCTTCACCGGCACTTCAATCAATTGACGGAAAAGGGAAATGGAAAGCGGCCAAGCACTTCACGCGCGACGGCAATCGATGCGCTGGCGTCGAGCCTGACCGACGCCACAAGCCCTCTGGATTTGTCTTCCGCCACTTCCAGAGCCTCAAAGGCGATACCCGCATCCTTGAGTGCTGCGGACAGGGCTTCACGCGTTTCACGGTGCCTGAGTGCGGGCTTGAAGATCTTGCCCACGGCGGTCAAAGGCATCGTTTCAATGATGTTGACCTGCCGGGGCAACGCCGCACGTTCGGCAATTTCCGCCTTCAGGAAGGCCAGCAGATCGGCTTCCGTGGCGGACGCACCGGCACGCAGTTGCACGTAGGCAACCGGCAGCTCGCCCGCATGCACATCCGGGCGCCCGACGGCGGCGGCAATCTGCACCGCAGGGTGGCGATGCAGCGGCGCTTCGATGGTGAGCGGATCGATGTTGTGACCGCCGCGGATAATCAGTTCCTTCTTGCGGCCCGTGAGCCAGAAGTAGCCCTGTTCATCCTGCCGCGCCAGGTCGCCGGTATTGAGCCACCGCCATCCATCGCCCGTATCGACCCAGAGCCCCTCGTTCTGCCCGGCCTGGCGGTAGCCCGAAAAGACGTTGGGGCCAGACACCACCAACACGCCCACCTCGTCTACAACGCAATCGCGCAGGTATGCACCGCCCTCGTCCAGCACGACGGTCTTCATCTGCTGCATGGGCACGCGCAGGCCGATGGAGCCAAGGCGGCGCTCGCCCATCGGCGGGTTGACGCTGCTCACGCAGGTTGCTTCCGTCAGCCCATAGCCTTCGAGAATCTTGATGCCCGTCTGCTCCTGGAAGCGGCGAAAGACTTCGACCGGCATGGGCGCGGCGCCGCAGAGGCCGTATTCGAGCGATCGCACATCCCGCTCCCCAACGGGCACCTGCAGCAGCGAAGCGTAGAGCGTCGGCACGCCGCTGAAGAAGTTCACGCGATGGTGCTCGACGATCTCCCAGAAGCGCTGGATCACGCCATCGCCGCGATAGCCCTGCGGCGTGCCAAGCACGACATGCGCGCCTCTGGAAAACGGCAGCAGCCCGGTCACCAGAACGCCATTGACGTGGAACAACGGCAAGCCGCAAAACACCACCTTGCCGGGGCCGATGCCCTCGCCCAGCACCTGCGCCGTGCTCCACGCGTTTGCGACTTCATTACCGTGGGTACGCATCGCAATCTTCGGCAAGCCGGTGGTGCCACCCGTACAGAAGTACGAAGACGCATCCTGTGCGGCAATGTGCCGCCGGCTGTTCAGGCCATCACCACGCTGCGCCTGGATGGCGCTGTTGAAATCGTGGATGCGCACCGACACCGGGACTGCGCCATGCACGCCTTGCGGACCGAGCAATCGCAGCGCCTCGTTCTTTTGTATCTGCACGGCACATTGCGCCGCGGCATGCACACGGTCGGCCAGGTTGACCAGCACCAGGTGCCGCAGGCTCTTGATGGCGGGCAAGTGCGGCTGCAGCTTGACCCAGGTATCGGTGCCGGGAAACGGCGCGAGTGTGACCAGCACTGACGCACCGGCAGCATTGAGCAGTTCGGCCAGCGCGGGCCCTTCGAGCAGCGGATTGAACGCCGCGACGATGCCGGCCGCCTGCCCGCCCCAGATCACGAAATGCGTTTCCGGCAGGTTGGGCAGCACAAACGCAATCACGCTGTCTTTCTTGACGCCGATGCTGTCGAAGAAATTTGCCGTCTGCGTGATGCGTTCAAGAAGCGCCGCGTAGCTCCACGTCTGCGGAGTGCGGTGGTCATTGACGCTCAGAAAGAAGCTCAATGCCGGCGCCTCCGGATTCACGCTGGCGCCGCGACGGATCATTTCGTATGTGCTCTGCGGAAGATCGGGCGGAAGACCCAGCCCTTCCACGGCTTCCACGTCTTGCAGGCTGGAAAAACCGGACATGGCGCTCACTCCTCGGCAACGATGTGATTGCGCTGCATGCCCAGATCGATCCGTCCGTCCGACGAGTGGATGCGTGCTTCCACCACGTCGCCCGGCTTCAGGTATTGAGGGCGCGCCGCCTGCACTTTCAGGAACATCTCCCACTTCGCCTTCTCAGGCAGCATCGCGGCCATCTTCTGCTTGGTTGGTGACGGCACGGACAGCGCGCAGCCTGCGGGTGTGCCGGTGGCCAGCAAATCGCCCGCTTCCAGGTCGTGCACGCGGGACAGCTCGGTCAGCGTCTCGGCCGGGCCGTAGACGAGGTTGGCTGTCGTGTCGTTCTGCCGCAGCGTGTCGTTGACGGTCAGCTTGAGCTGCAGGCTCCTGAGCGCAGAGATCTCGCGCGGTTCCAGCAGCGTGAGCCACGGGCCCACCGGCCCGAACGTACGGAACGACTTGCCCTTGTAGAACTGCATCTGGGGGATCTGGACGTCGCGCGCGGAATAGTCGTTCACGATCACGGCGCCCGCCACGTATTCGTGCAGGTTGTCGTCTGTCACGTCGACTGGCCCGTGAATTACCTGGCGCATCACCAGGCCAAGCTCGATCTCGTAATCGAGAAACTGCACGCGCTTCGGTTTGATCACGTCGCTGTCGGCCGCGACGATGCAACTCGATGCCTTGGTGAAGATCATGTTGTATGTCTTCACGTCGGGGTCCATGCCCGACTCGATCATGTGCTGGCGGTAGTTCGCGCCCTGGCAGATGAACTGCTGATTGCGCGTGACCGGAGACAGGAGCTTCACGGCAGACACCGCGATCGCTTCACCATCCAGCGCGGCAAGCTGGGCCGGGGTTGTATTGCGAACGAAGTCACCGGTCGTGGCATAGGTGCCAGGCACGGGCGTAATGCGTGTATCGCGGATCACGCCCCATTGGGTCTGATCCTGGTATTCAAAGCGAACGATATTGATGGACATGACAAAAGATGCGTTGGATGGGTGACGGCGGAGGGCGCTTGCGCTGCCTCAGGCAAAGATCCGGGCGAGCGTGACCAGCTTGCGCAGCGTCAGGTCGGGGCTGCGCCGCAGGTTACGGATGAGGGCCGCAATGGCCGCCGGTGTCAGCTTCGGCTTGGTGAAGCTGGCGGGCATCGACTGCCCCCACTGCGACATGGCCTCGCGGCTGACCGGGTGAATGCCGGTCGGCTGATCTGCGGTGAACAGGTCACCGTCGCAGTAGTGCTCGTGCTTCTCGCCCCACGGGTCTTGCCAGTAATCGAAAATCTGGCTTCCGAGAATGTGCCGCCCCAACCCCCAGGCGTGCTTCCACCCCTGCTCGCGCAGCATGCGATGCCCCATGCCGACGGCATCGGCATCGATCAGTTCGAAGGCGCTGTGGCTGTACTTCGACACAAAACCCTGAGCCAGCGCGAGCGTGTGGTGGTCGGCCGGCGTGTCGCCCAAATCGAGCCGCATGAATGCGACCGCAGGCGAGCCGTCCGGCAACACCTGCACGTCGCTCGGTATGAAACCGAAGTGCTGCGTGTACCAGGCGCAGGTGGCCTGAAAGTCGGCAAGCTCCAGAACGACATGCCCCAGGCGAATCACCTCGGGTGTACCCACGGGCGGCCGCTGCGTTTCGTTGATGCGCAAAGGGGCGTCCACCGAGTTGAGCGACAACGCTGAACGGTGCGGCAACTCGGTTGTCGGTGCCTGATCCGCAATGGCATCGACGCGGAAGCCGGACGGATCAACGAGTCGCACGCGATAGCCACCACCCGGCCAATCCAACGGCTCCACGGTCGAGGCTCCGGGCAGCTTTGACAGGGCATCCAGGGCTGCGCGTCCGGCGACCTGCAACCCGAAGCCGGCAAACGCGGCCTTTGGCGCCTTGCGCACGACATAGCAGAACGGCGCCGGGCCGGTGCCGCGCAAGAGCAATGTCGCCTCGCCGCGCTGCACCGTCACGAGACCAAAGTCATTGAGGAATCGCTCGGCGCGCTCGAGATCGGGCCGATCGAACATCAGGTAGGCGAGCGCCAACGCCTTGGTCGTCGGCTGCGGATGGCGTGCAGGCTGTGCTGTGGTGAGTTTCATGGCAAGACACTCAGGCGGATTGAACGGCGGCGGCAGTCGCGGGCACGGGCTCAGCTCGGCCGCCGAGCAGCGCCAGGCTCTCGTGAACGAGGCGGTCTACCTCGGCGGCTGGCCCGTCATGGACGACCGTGCGATCCGGGCGCACAACGGCCGCCCAGCCCACGGGCACCGCGTCGGGAAGGAACGTGCCGGTGAGGTCTTCCCAAACGCCGGGTACCCCACGGCGCAGAGGCTGCCCCCGATGCGCGATCCGAACGAACGTACCGCCCAGGCGTTCGAATGCCGCTGCCGTTGCGGGCTCCAGCGCGGCGCGGGCGTCGCAGCCGAAACCGATGAGCGTGTATCCGTGGCCGAGCACGTCGTCGCTCAGGCACATGTGGCCCTCCGCGTTCCTGACCCAGCCCTGCGGGATCACTCCACCGCGCATCAGCTTGGTGGACGAGCATCCTTTGACGAACAGTCCGGTCTTGAACGCGTTCTTCGGCTTGATGCGCAACTCCTCGAATTGCGAACGCAGGCCCGGCACCAGCCGCGTCAAGCGCATCAAGCCGTGCGTCAACAGCGCGATGGGCGCACTGCGCGGCATCACCAGCTTGCCCATGAACCGCGCGAGATTGATCATGGCTTTCGCGTGCGGGCGGCGCTCCTCGTCGTAGGTGTCTAGAATCTGCGCATCGGCCCGTCCTTGCAGCACCCAGGCCAGCTTCCAGCTCAGGTTGGCGGCGTCCCGCAGTCCTGCGACCAGCCCTTGGCCAACAAACGGCGGGGTGATGTGCGCCGCATCACCAACGAGGAACACCCGGCCAACGCTGAACCGGTCGACGGTTCTGGCATGAAAGCGATAGACCGCCTTGCGTTCGATCGTGATGCTGTCAACGTCCGTCCACGGTGCCAGCAGCTCGCGAATACGGCTGTCCGATTCCATGTCGTCGCGGCTCTCGCCTGGCTGGAGCATGAACTCCCAACGCTCGCGCGCGCCTGGGGCGACCATGTGCGGCGTGGGGCGCCGGTGGTCGCAGAGAAATTCAACATGGTCGATCGGCTTGGGGACATGACGCGCATCGACAATGAGCCAATCCTCCGCGTACGTCGTGCCCCGGAATTCCTGCCCGATCAGGTGGCGCACGAGCGAACTCGCCCCGTCTGCACCCACCAGGTAGCGAGCGCGGACCCGGTGTACCTGCCCGCACCCGATATCCAGCGAAGCCAGTACGCCATCCGGCTGATTCGTGATGCTGAGCAGCGTGGTGCCGAGCGCGACATGCACATCACCGTGCGCTGCCAGGCGTGCGCGCAGACAGCGCTCCAGATCGGGCTGATAGAACGTGACGAGCTTCGGATGGCCATCCAGGCTGCCCAGCGTGTTGACACGCCCGAATTCGCCCAGCCAGGGCGAATGCATCCGGACGTGGGGAATGGCCACCGTTTCGAAATCACCTTCGCTGATGCCTGCCTGTTGCAGGATCCGCAAGGCTTCGTTATCCAGCGCAATGGCACGCGGGGCCATATAGATGTCGGGGGCCTTGTCGATCGCCAACACGCTCACGCCATGACGCGCCAGCAGATTGGCCACCATGGCCCCGACGGGGCCAAGCCCCACGACAAGGATGTCTATCTGAGATGGCAACTCACCTGCCCCCTGAGGGCATGCGCCATCCGCGACGCGTGAACTGGCACGCGCATGTGCTTTTGTCTCCACCGCTACTCCGTTTCTTTGTCTACGCCTCAGTCAGGCTTCTTCCGCCTTTTTTTGACATTAAAGTCATGCCTGATGATTTTGTCAATATCGACATTCGAATCTATAATTCCGGCCACGACAAGGACCACCAGACCATCATGGCCACCACCGAGACTCGCCGAACTCCGAAGCGCTCCGTTGCGAAGACGCCTACCCCTGCGGCGCCGGCCGCCGACGAGCGGGAGCCCCGTGGCGCACGGCGTAAGCGGGAAACACGCGCACGGCTGCTGGATGCCGCACTCCGGCTCATGGCTGATCGGGGCATGGAGGGCGTGGCCATCAACGAAATTACCGAGGCGGCGGACGTTGGTTTCGGGTCGTTCTACAACCACTTCGAATCGAAGGAAGCCATCTACGCTGCGCTGGTGAGCGCAGTGTTTGAAGAGTTCGCCGATTCGCTCGACAAGCTGACGGAAGGGTTATCCGACCCGGCCGAAATCATTTCGGTATCGGTGCGGCATACGTTGGTCCGGGCGAGGCGCGAGCCTGTGTGGGGGCGCTTCCTCATTCGGGAGGGCTTCTCAGCGCGCGTGCTGACGCACGGCCTCGGCCAGCGCCTGCTGCGCGATATCGAGCGCGGCATCGCGGCAAAGCGGTTTGTCGTGGCGGATCCGTTTATCGGATTCCTGTCGGTCGGCGGCACTGTGCTAACCGCCGTCTCGGCTGAACTCAACTTTCTGGCGCCCGATGCGCCGGCCGCGAATATCGTCAAAGAGCTGGGTTTCTCGGGGGAGCATTTCCCCGAACGCACGGCAGCGGCGCTGCTCCAGACGCTGGGGCTCAAGCGCGCTGAAGCCGAAAAAGTGGCCGCCCGACCGCTGCCCGTTGTAGAGACAGCCGACAGCGCAAGCTGACCTGAGCGCCCGCGTTGCAGCGCGGGCGTCTAGGCGACCCCCCTTACTTGCCGACGGTACTGGTCGCCGAATCCAGGCAACCTGGCATCGGTCGCGCCACGTCTGCCGGTGCGGCGGCGTATGCCAGCAGCGCCTCGGCCATCTGCGAAGCCAGCGCCTTCAGCGCGCGCCGATGGCCCTCTACCACGCCGTCAATACCGGCGGATACGACCTCCTGGACGACGCTGCGGCACGTCAGCAGTTGTCGATCATCCGCGGTGCGCATCGTCCAGACAGCATCGATCAGGACGTGCGAGCCGCGCCAAGCATCAAACCGCTGTACATCCACGGCCACGCGGTAGACGGGCCGTCTCCCATCGTATGGAAGGCCGTGCAGGTCCATCGCGCGGATCTGCAACGCCAGCCCGGACGACAGCGCCGCACGAATCTCATCAGCCACGGGCGAAGCCCAGCGGTCCATTTCCAGGACATCGACCTGGCCTGAACCGGCCTGGACGACCAGCCGCCTGCCCGCCACCGACGGCGGAACACGTACCGCCACCACATCGACGAGATACGTTCGCACAGGTGCCTGTGCTGGTGCGGACACCGCAACGCCATCGGCATCGGCATCGGCATCGGCATCGGCATCGGCACCGAGCAAGCTATGAAAGCGCGCCGGCGGCGAGCTGCATGCCGCGAGCGCTGCGCAGGCAACCACGCCAGCAAGGGTGCGGCAAATTGGGAGCCACGACACCATCACCGCGCATCTCCTTTCTTGCCAAACAGCAGCGATTCCGGATGGCGTTCCAGATAGTCCGTCAGCGCATTGAGCGATTGAAGCGTGCGCGTCAGTTCCTGCATCGCCTCGTGCACATCCGACTGGAGCGGGGAATCCTGCCGCAAGGTTGCCTGCGCTGCGTTGAAGGTCTGCTGTGCAGACGCCAGTGTGTCCCGCGCCTGAGGCACCACTTCGGTATCCAGATGACCGAATAGGCGGTTTGCATTTTCGAGCGCGCCGTTCAGGTTGCTGCCGATCTTGTCGAACGGCACCTGGTTGAGCTTCTTCGCGATGTCGGCAAGCTGCACCTGCAATTCATCAAGCGAGTTCGGAACCGTCGGCAACTCCACCGGCGACCGATGGACATCGACCGTCGCACGCGGTGCCTTGGGGAACATGTCGAGCGCAACGTACAACTGACCCGTCAGCAGGTTGCCCATGCGAAGCTGCCCACGCAGCCCCTGCATGACCAAGTGCTGCAGCATTTGATGACCGCCCGGCGTGTCGGGCGCAGGAAGCGAGGTGTTGCTGCGCCGGCTGAGCCGCGACGGATACAGCGCCATCACAACACGCATGCTGAACGTTTTCGCCGCCTCGTCGTACTCGATGCCGATGTCGGTGACGTTGCCCAATGCAATGCCGCGCAAATCCACAGGTGCGCCGACAGACAGGCCGCGCAGCGACTGGTTGAATCGCATGACCACAGTCAGCGGCGCACCGTCGGGCTCGCGCATCGCATCCGCTTCATCGGACGCCAACTGAAACACGGTGCTGTCGGGCGGCGGTGGCCCATCCGCCTGGCCCTGCGGCGACTGAAACGCCAGCCCGCCGACCATGACGGTGGCCAGCGACTGCGTATTCAGCTTCAGGCCGCTGGAATCGAGCCGGAGGTCGACCCCACTGGCATGCCACCAGCGCGTGTTGGTCCCGACGTATTTGTCGTAGGGTGCGTTGACGAAGACTTTCACCTGCACGCCCCCGCCCTGCTTGTCCAACGCAAAGCCCACCACTTGCCCCACTTGCAGATGGCGATAGAAGACCGGCGCGCCGATATCGACGGAACCGAGCGAATCGCCGTGCAGCGAGAACTGGCGTCCCTGCTGATCCGTGGTGACGGAAGGCGGACTCTCCAGCCCCACGAACTGGGTCTGGCTGTCTTTGGAATGCCCAATATCCACGCCGATATACGCGCCGGAAAGCAACGTGCCCAGCCCGGATATGCCGCTCGCGCCCACACGCGGTCGGACCACCCAAAACCGGGTGTCCCTGGCCGCAAAGCGCTCGGCTTCGCGCGCCAGTTGGATCTTCACCGTCACGCGTTTCAGATCCGGGGTGAGCGAGATGGCTTGTATCGTGCCGATCTCGACGTCCTTGTACTTCACTTTGGTCTTGCCTGCCTCAAGGCCCTCGGCATTGGAAAAGGTGACGGTCACGACAGGGCCTTTCTCGGCGATGGTCTTGGCAACCAGCGCAAGCCCGATCAACGCCGCGATCAGGGGCACGAGCCACACAATGGAAGGAAGCCAACGCCGTGGAGGCGTGATTTCGGGAAGAGGTAGATCGATAGGACGCATTGCTTACAAGGAAGAGAAGGCGGACGGACGGTGTGCGCGAGACCCGCTCAGGAATCGTCGTGCGCGGGTGCTTCGTCGGGGATCGGATCCCAGATAAGCCGGGGGTCGAATTGCATGGAGGCGATCATCGTCAGGATCACCACAGCGCCAAAAGCCAGTGCCCCCGGGCCCGCGGTGATGACAGCGAAGGAGCCGAAGTGCACCAGTGCAACCGTGAGCGCCACCACGAACACATCGAGCATCGACCACCTGCCGATGCGTTCGACGAGGCGATAAAGCCGTGTCCTCTCGTGCGGACGCCATGTCGAGCGCCGGCGTGCTGCGAATACCAGCACCGCAAGAATGGCGAGCTTGAGCATCGGCACCACCACGCTTGCAATAAAGACGACCGCAGCGAGGCCCCAGTCGCCGGAGGTCCAGAAGTACGCCACCCCGCTCAGGATCGTGTCGTCTTCCGAGCGCCCGAGTGAGGTGCTGTGCATCACCGGTAGCAGGTTGGCCGGGATGTACAGCAGCGCGGCAGCCAGGAGCAATGCGGCAGTCCGCGAAACGCTGGCCGGGCGGCGTTCGTGCAGGGCCGTATGGCAACGACGGCACTGCGGATGCGACCCGACGCCATCCCGCTGTTGCACGCTGCCGCACGTGTGGCAGACCACCAGCCCCGCCTGCTTTGCGGAGACGGCCTTGAGCGAGTCCGCCACGACCGGTTCTTTCAACGACCAGCCAGTTCGCAGTTCGCCAGACGGCGCTGCGCCATCCCCACCCTCAATCTCGTCGCACGCATGCCAGAGCCTGTGCGGATCGAAGCGCGAAACCAGCGCCAGCAGCACCGTCAACGCGCCGAATGCAAACAGGCCTGCACCGGGAATCACGCGCGCGAGGCTGATCATCTTGACCGTCGTGACCAGCACGCCGAGCATGAACACTTCGATCATTCCCCAAGGGCGAAGCCATTGGAGAAAGCGGATGACGAGGCGAAATCCGGGCGGCACACTGCCCGCGCGCAACGGAAGCAACACGTAAAGCAACGCGAGCAATTCCATCGAGGGAAAAGGCGTGGTGGTGAAAAACACGACCGCAGCCACGACGCCCATGTGCCCCGCCCAAAGTGAGGACACCGCGTCAAACAACGTGGCTTGCGACGTCATCCCCTGGGCCTTGAGGGCAATGATCGGGAAGCACTGCGCGATCACCAGCGTAATGAGCGCAGCCACCGCCATCACAGCTGCGTTGTCGAGGGTCGGCCGGGCGAGATGGGCGCTACTCAGGTCGCTCGCACAACGCGAGCATCGGACGTTCAAGCCTTCCAACGGCGGCGGCCGCCGAAACACGCGGTCGCACTCATGGCAGGCAATCAGGTGGGTGGATTCCATGGGCGTGGACGGAGCCAATCGGCATTGCGGGCGAAGCACGGCACTCCACGCGAGTCGCGTGGAGGCCGAGCCCATCCAAAGGCAATGTCAGTCCTTGGCGATCGTCTGGACAGTGTTTGCGGGCAGTTCACCCATGGCCTGCAGCAAGGCAGCCGTGTCGCTCATGCGCCGGCTGGTCGCACGCACGGTGTCGAGTTGCGCGTTCAGGTACTGCAGCTCGCTCGACTGCTCGGCAGATGCGGGCAGCGCGCCCAAGCGGCGGCGCGAGGCGGTCTCGTTGAAGGCCGTACGCGCAGCCGTCGAAGCGACTTCTGCTGAAGCGAGCGTCTGTGCATCGTTCTCCAGCGCGGCGAGCGTGTCGGCAACGTTTTCAAATGCCGACAAGACCGCAGACTTGTACTGCAGTACCGTTGCGTCATACAGCTCGAGCGTGGCGCGGCGGTGCGCCATCAAAGCGCCGCCGTGGAAGATCGGCTGACTCAGCCCGGCGCCCACGGCCCACAAGCCGCCCGCCCCCGACAGCAGCGCAGGCCAGCTCAACCCACCCCGACCAAGCGAGGCTGTGAGTGACAGGCTCGGGAAAAGCTGTGCGGTGGCCTCGCCTGCGTCTGCAGACGCTGCCCTGACCGCAGCAGCGGCGGCGCGGATATCGGGCCGGGCACGGAGCAGATCCGAGGGTACGGCCACAGGCACCTGGTTCGGCAGCGAAAGGCTGCTGAACTCGGGTACCGCCGGCGCTGCATCCGGTGTGCGGCCCAGCAACACGGCCAACGCGTGGATCGACACCGCACGCTGTTGGCGCAACTGCGGCAGCGTCGCCGCCAGCGATGCGGCGCTCTGCGTCGATGCCAGCGCCTGCACATGCGAGAGCGCCCCCAGCTCGTACCGCCGCTGGCTATCTCGCGCCGTCGCGTCTGCCACGACAACAAGACGTTCGGTCAAGGCGATCTGCTGGTCCAGCGCGGCCGCGTTGATCACGGCGCCGACAATATTCGCCGCGAGGGCACGCCGTGCTGCCTCCAGTTCGCAGCCACGCACATCTACCCGCGCCGCGCTCGCGGCATTGGCATAGCGCGTGGCACCGAACAGGTCGAAGGTGTAATGCGCCTGCAACTGGCCAACAAACACGTTGTAGCGCAGCGCTTCGGGGCCCACGCCCGTGAAGTTTGGCGTGCGCTGGCGTGCGGCTTGCGCCCCAGCGTCCAGGGACGGCAATGTTGACGCCCCCACCTGTGCACGCAGTTCCTCCTGGGCGGCGGACAAGGTCTTCTGCGTTGCAGCCAGCGTGGGGTTATTGCGCAGTCCTTCTTCCACCAACGCGTTCAGCGCATCGGAGCGATAGAGCTTCCACCATTGCGGCACCGGCGCGGCGCCCACATCAAACTGCTGGGCAAGGCCAGCCGCTTCCACCGTCTTGGCGGGCTGCGAGGTCATGCCGTAATGGTCCGGCGACGGCGTGGCAGGCGGCACGGCGGTAGGCGCCAGGGAACACGCCGTGAGAGCGAGCACCGACGTCGCCGCAAGCGCATACGTCATACGAGAGCGTTTCATGATCAATTCTCCAGGGCTGCAGTGCCGGCCGGAGGCACTTCCCGTTCGTCCGGGCGCACCTTGAAACACGCGGCATACAGCGCCGGCAGGAAAAAGATGGTCAGGACCGTGGCGATGGTGATACCTCCCATCAGCGCGGTGGCCATCGGCCCGAAGAAGCCCGAGCGCAGCAGCGGGATCAGCGCCAGCACGGCGGCAGCGGCCGTCAACATGATGGGCCGGAAGCGCCGCACCGTTGCGCCGATGATGGCGTCGAAGCGCTTTTGGCCCGCCGCGATGTCCTGGTCGATCTGGTCCACCAGAATCACGGAGTTGCGCATGATGATCCCGAACATGGCGATCACCCCGAGCAGCGCCACGAACCCGAATGGCTTGCCGAACAGCAGCAGCGCCGTCACCACGCCAATCAGCCCCAGCGGAGCGGTCAACACGACAATGAACGTGCGCGAGAAGCTCTTGAGCTGGATCATCAGCAGCGTCAGCACGGCAATGATCATCAGGGGCATCTCGGCATTGATCGACGTCTGGCCCTTCACGCTCTCTTCCACCGCGCCGCCAATCTGGATGCGATAGCCCACCGGCAGCTTGGCGCGTTCTGCGGCCAGGGCCTGATCGACGTCACGCGTCACGCCGATGCCCTGCGCGTTGCCGCGCACGTCTGCCTGCACCGTGATGGTCGGCTGGCGATCGCGTTCCCAGATCACGCCGTACTCGAGCTTGTTCTGCACATGCCCAATCGCACCGAGCGGAACCGGGCCGTTGGGCGTCGGCATGGCCAGGCCGGCGAGCTTGGCGGGGTCGACACGTTCCGTCTTCGGTGCACGCAGATCGACGTTGATCAGCTTGTCACGTTCGCGATACTGCGTGACCGTGTAGCCGGACAGCGTCATGGCGAGGAAGTTGGAGACATCCTCCGACGTCACCCCAAGTTGGCGCGCCTTGATCTGGTCGATCTCGAACGACATCGAACGTTCTGCCGGTTCATCCCAGTCGAACTGCACGTTCTGGGTGCGCGCATCCGCACGGACCTTCTCGGCCACCTTGTCAGCGATGTTGCGCACGGTGGCAATGTTGTCGCCGCTCACACGGAACTTGATCGGGAAGCCCACGGGCGGGCCGTTCTCGAGTTGGGCCACACGGGTGCGAACGCCGGAGAAATCCTTCTCAAGCGTGGCGCTGAGCCAGCGCGAGAGCGCATCGCGTTCTTCAACGTTCTTGGCCGTGATCACGAACTGGGCGAAGTTCGGCTGCTGAAGCTGCTGGTCCAGCGGCAGATAGAAGCGCGGGGCGCCGGTGCCGACGTAATCGACAAAGTGTTCGATCTCTTTTCGGCCATCCAGGGCTTTCTCCAGACGTTTTGCCTCGCGCAGCGTGGCGTCAAACGACGCCCCTTCCGGCAAGCGAAGGTCCACCAGCAGTTCGGGCCGTTCCGAGTTCGGGAAGAACTGCTGGGGCACAAGGGTGAAAGCTGCCATGGCCAGCGCAAACAGCAAGGCAGTCACACCCAGGACCGCCCATCGGCGCCCGATGCAGAACGAGATCCACCCCGACAGGCGCTGATAAAAGCCGGTGTTGTAGATATCGTGGTCATGGCCATGTTCAGAAGCGCCGTTCTTGTGCTCGGGCAGCATGTGATAGCCCAGCAGCGGTACCAGGACCACGGCAGCAAACCACGAAACGATCAGCGAGATGGCCGACACCTCGAAGATCGAGCGCGTGTACTCGCCCGTGCTCGACTTGGCCAGCGCGATCGGGAGGAAGCCGGACACCGTCACCAGCGTGCCAGTCAACATCGGGAATGCCGTGCTCGAGTAGGCGAAAGCAGCGGCGCGCAAGCGGCTCCATCCCTGCTCCAGCTTCACGGCCATCATCTCGACGGCAATGATCGCGTCATCAACAAGCAAGCCGAGTGCAAGCACGAGTGTGCCTAGCGAAACCTTGTCCAAACCAATACCGAACATGTGCATGCACAGCGCCGTGATGGCCAGCACGATCGGGATGGAGATCACTACCACCATGCCGGTGCGCAGGCCCAACGACACAAGGCTGACCACCAGAACAATCGCCACGGCTTCACCAACCGACCTCACGAACTCGTCCACCGAGTGCTTGACGGCATGCGGCATGCTGGAAACCGCAGACAGCTTCAGCCCTGCCGGCAGCGTCGCCTGCAGTTCGCCCGCCGTGGCGTCGAGGGCTTTGCCGAGGTCGATCACATCGCCGCCCTTCTGCATCGTCACGCCAATGCCAAGCACTGCACGGCCGTTGGTGCGCATCTGCGTCACGGGCGGGTCGTCATAGCCGCGGGTGATCTTGGCGATATCGCCCAGCCGGAAGGTCCGCTTGTTCACGGTGATCAACATGTCGGACAGCGCCTGCACATCCTTGAACGCGCCGGTCGGTCGTACGAATACGCGGTCATCGGCGGTCGTGATCGTGCCGACCGGTGCCACGGTGTTCTGTGCGTCGATGGCCTGTGCGATCTGCTGCGGCGTGATGGCGAGCCGGGTCAGTTGCGCATTGGAGATTTCGATGAAGACGTGCTCGGCCGGATCACCGAAGTAGTCCACCTTGGCGACGCCCGGCACGCGCAGCAGGACGGTGCGCAGCTTGTCTGCATAGTCATGCAGTTGTGCCGGCGAGAAGCCGTCGCCTTCGAGCGCATAGATGTTGGTGTAGACATCACCGAACTCATCGTTGAAGAACGGCCCGACCGTGCCCTTGGGCAACGTTGCACGGATGTCGCCCACTTTCTTTCGCACCTGATACCAGGTCTCCGGCACGTCCTTGACTGGGGCGGCGTCCTTCATGGCGAAGAAGATCATCGACTCGCCGGGGCGCGAATAGCTCTTGATGTTGTCGACATACGGTGCAGCCTGAAGCTGGCGCCCGATGCGGTCGGTAATTTGCTCCTGGACTTCGCGCGCAGTTGCACCCGGCCAGTATGTCTGGATCACCATTGTCCGGAAGGTGAACGGCGGATCTTCAGACTGAGCAAGATGCGTGTAGCCAATGACGCCAAAAAGCGTCGCCAGGCCGATCAGGAAGATCACAAGCTGCTGGTGGCGTAGGGCCCAGGCCGACAAGTTGAAGCCGCCCTCGTCCGCCTGAGATGCAGACGCCGTAACCGGGGCCGTGCCTCGCACGGTTTCGCGATCATCGGCGCTCATGATGCAAAGTCCTCAGGGTGCAGCGGGGCAACTACTTGTACGTGTTGACCGGCGTTGACGGCGTGCACGCCCTGCATCACTACGCGATCACCATCGTGCAAGCCGGAAGCGACCAGCACGCTGCGCTCGTCGTAACGCGCGATGGTGACGGGGCGCAATTCCAAGGTATCTGTGTTCGCGCGCACCACCCAGACCGCAGGCTCTTCGCCACGGTGAAAGAGTGCGGTGACGGGCAGCTTGAACGGGCGCGAGGCTCCCGCCTCGCCCGTGGCATCGAAAGCGATATTGGCGGTCATGCCCATGCGCACCGCTGCGTTTGGCGCCACGAGCGACAGCTTGACGCGCCACGTACGGCTTTGCGGATCGGCCGTGGGCGATACCTCGCGCACGCGCGCCTCGAAGCTTTGCGAAGGCGCGGCGGGGAGGCTCACGCGAGCCTTGCTTCCGACGGTCAGCGAGGACAGCGCGCTCTCCGGTGCATCGCAAACGATGTCGACGTCACCCGTCCAATCGAGGTGATAGATCGATTGACCCGCCTGGACATTCTGGCCGGTGTCCGCATCTTCCGAGGTGATGACGCCATCGTGGTCGGCCACCAGCGTTGCGTAGCGCAGGCGATCGCCAACGAGTGCGGCCTGTGCCCGCGCGGAATCGCGTTGCGCAAGCGCGGATGCGTAGGCGTCCTGCGTCTGCTCCATCTGCGCCGGCGCAATCAGGTTCGCCTGCGATTGCGCGCGGTCGCGGTCGAGTTGTTGCTTGGCGAAGACGAGCCGGTGTTCAGCGGCTTCCAGTTGCGCCCGTGCATTGGCGAGGTCGTTGCGCAGATCCGCCTGGTCGAGCATCGCCAGCACCTGACCTTGCTTGACGGTATCGCCGATGCGCACGCGGCGCTCGACCACTTTGCCGGCAACACGGAACGACAGCGGCGTGGAGTACCGCGCCTGCACCTGCCCCGGCAGTGTGTTGGCGACGGCGTTGCCGTCCGGGTGCAGCGTCAGCGCAACGACCGGCTTGGGCGCGCTGACCAGGGTTTCGCTGTGGTGGCAGCCTGCGAGCAGCACAGCGCAGCAGGCGGCAATGACAAGAGGCGCTCGTTTGGAACGCCCGACGACGGACAGGTGTGGGCGCGCTGTCGTTTGCGCATGACGACCAGGATGTTTCACGATGTTTCCAAGCAAGTGATGGCCTAACGAACAATGGGTAACGCACATCCCGCAGCCGCGCTTCTTCTGCGCGGTCGGCTCTCGGGCTACGCGTCACGGAACTCGGATGTCGGGTACGCGAGTCGCCTGTCTCCACGGCGTTCAGGAACCACTTCTCGGCGAATGGCTGCACTCAGCCGGCAAGCAACGGCGGACGGCTCTCTGGCCTTTTTCGCCGGGGGCTTGCCCCATCACCGCGTCCTAACTCAGGGCGCATCACCCTGATCGACCCTACATTTCGACATTAAACTCATCACTGATATTATTGTCAACTATGACGCAAGACACTATCATCCTCGAGGAGAACACCATTCCAGACCCCTATGCGGAACCTCACGAATCGCGTGGCAGAAGGCTGCCGCGAGCGGCGCGGCACCCGGCGCAAACAGGAAACACGGGCACGTCTGCTTCACGCGGCGCTGTTGCTGCTGTCTGAGCGGAACATTGAGCGCGTCGCCATCAACGAGATCACCGAAGCCGCCGATGTGGGCTTCGGCTCGTTCTACAACCACTTCGAATCGAAGGAAGGGCTCTTTGCCGCCGTGATCGACTGGGCGTTTGAGGACTTTGCTGACAAGCTGGATGCCATTGCGCATGGCCTGACCGATCCGGCCGAGGTCATCGCTATCGCGGTCCGTCACACGTTGCTGCGGGCGCAGCGCGAACCGGCCTGGGGCCGGCTGCTGATGCGCGAAGGCGTGTCTACACGCGCCCTGACGCGCGGCCTGGGCTTGCGCCTGCTACGCGACAGCAAGCGCGGGCTTGCCGTCAAGCGCTTTGTGGTGGCCGATCCGCTGACCAGCGTGCTTTCTGTGATTGGGACAGTGCTCGCCGGTGTTGCGGCCGAGCTGCACTTTACGGCGGCACCGGCGGTTCCCGGGCGCAGCCGTCAGACGGCTGCGGTTCGCGTCGAGCATTTGGCCGAACGTGCGGCCGTCTTCGTACTCCAGGCACTGGGCGTCAAGCGTGCTGAAGCGGAAAGAATCGCGCAACTGCCGCTACCGGAAGTCAGGGACGGTAACGCGGCAGCCGCCATGTGAGCCCTCGCGCTGTCTGGCGAGGGCGCGCATCGATCAGGCGTGATAGAGCTCGCTCGCCAGATAGCGGTGGCGCAATTCCCGTAGCGCGGCTGCAAGAACGGCGCTGGCAGGCAAAGCCAGCAGCACGCCAAAGAATCCGAACAGGTGACCGAACGCCAGCAACGCAAAGATCACGGCCAACGGGTGCAAGCCAATGCGCTCGCCAATCAATCGCGGCGTGAGGAAGACGTTTTCTAGGATCTGGCCCAGGCCATACACCACAGCAACGGCGCCGATGCCGTAAAGATCGCCAAACTGAAGCACGGCGGCCAACACGGCAAGCGCAAGGCCAGCGGCAAATCCGACATAGGGAATGAACACCGCCAAGCCCGTAAACAACCCCAGCGGCAAGGCAATCTCGAAGCCGGCCAGCGTCAATGCGATGGGGTAAAACGCGGCCAACACGACCATCACCAAAAGCTGCCCGCGCAGGTATTGCGACAGCATCCGATCAATGTCGATGACGAACGCCTGCGTCTTGGCAAGCCACCGACGGGGGACAAGGCTTTCCATACGCCGAAACATCTGGTGGCGGTCGTAAAGCAGATAGAACAGCACCAGCGGAACCAGCACCACGTTGCCCACGACGGTCAACATCGCGTTGCCGCTTGTGCGCAGGTATTGCCAGATGGCAATGGCGGAGTTGCCTTCACCACCATAGCGCGGTCCGGCCAGCAGATCGCGCAAATGTGGCAGATCCAGGTCAACGCCAAGCCCGAAAACGGCCAGCTTCGGCTGCAACCAGGCATTCAGCGTGGCGAGCAGCGCAGGAATTTTCGCCTGGAGTTGCGGACCTTCGGTCTGGACGACGGCGAACATCAGCGTGACGAGCAGCGCCGCCATCGCGGCAAAGCACAGGATCATCGCCAACGCGGCGATCCAGCGGGGCAATCCCCGACGCGCCAGCCACTCCACCCCCGGCTGCAACATGTAGGCGATCAGCGCGCCCAGCAGGAACGGGGTCAACACCGGCCGCAGTGCCCACATGAGGACACCGATTGCAAGCGCGACAAGGCCCCACAGCCAGGCCTGGCGGCGTATCAGAGCGGACACCAGTGTTCTCGATAGACGCGCGCTACCCTGGGGATGGACGTTGCACCGTTCGCAATGGGAAGCGGCGCTCACCCGAGAAGACGGAACCCGCAACTCATTTCTCCTCAAAGTACGCGACAGCGTGGTCAATAAATGCCCTGACTCTGGCGGGAACCATCGTTCGGCTCATGTAAGCGAGGCGCACCTCCGCTGCGGTATCCAGGATTTCATGATCGCCAAGCAATCGGACGAGGCGCCCTTCTCGCAGATCGTCTTCAACCAGCGCCAATGGCAACAGCCCCATGCCGAGTCCGGCGAGTACGACTTCACGGTTGAATGCCGCGTTGTTCGAGGTGATTTCGTACCGTAGTGGAACCACGAGCGGCGCGCCGTCCGCGCGGAACGTCACGATGGGCTTATGCACGGAAGGCGGTACGGTGACGAAGACGTGATCAGACAGATCGACCGGGTGAGACGGGCGCACATGCGATTCCAAGTAGTTGGGTCCAGCGACGATTGCCAAAGGCAAGCGCTGCAGCATGCGAGTCACGGCCAAATCGGTTGCCAGCATGAAGGGCAATACCAAGCCGATGTCATAGCCCTCGGTCGCAAGGTCGACCACGCCCTCCGCCAACGTCACATCCACCATGAGGTTTGGATGCATCCGCTTGAAGGACGAGACCAGTGGGGCCAGCCACGCAGACGTTGCCGACGTATGGGCGACCAGCCGCAGTACGCCCACAGGGAGATGGCCTTGGCTGCGGGCATCAGATTCAAGGCAGTCCAGATCGTCGAGCACACGGCAGCATCCGTCATAAAACCTGTGCGCTGCGTCCGTCAGCGAGAACTGCTTTGTCGAGCGGTGGAACAGGCGCGCCCCAAGCCGCTCTTCCAGGGAAGTGATCGCTCTTGAAACGACGGCCGGCGATACCCCAAGCATCTGCCCCGCCCGTCTGAAGTTTCTGACCTCAACGATCGTACGAAAGAGCCGCAAGCTCTCGAAATGATCCATATGCACCTCGAACAAGGCTCGCAGATACGGCGCACGTTGACGCGGCAGCTAAAACCCATGCGCTATTGAACGCGCTCAACTCCATAGCAGCCGGCGTTCTCGACCCCGGTTCCATCGCTAGCATGCGTAATTTAGTCATATCTGATACTAATGTCAATTATGACATACGAAGCCAAAAAAGAGGTGGCTGCTTCCCGAGGAGTGTGTGGCCAGAAGGTGGATGAGATGAAGGCCGCTCGCCGACTGCGACGAGGGGCCTATGCGGGCTGATAAAGGCTTGTCCCGCCTGGCCTCGACAGACTTTTGCAAATTTCGCGCGGGCTGCGGAGCCAAACTGAAGAGGCTCGACAGACTTGCCGCCCTCTTTTTAGGCACCACGATTCTCTATAAATCAATGAGTTAGAACGCCTCTTCCCGACAGACTTTATTTTTACGGATCACGCGCCGTGCAATCGCTGATGCCGCGAGCCGAGACGTCGGTTATGCATCGCATTCCACGCAGGACCGATTCGCGTCAGGGCGCGCCAAGCATGTTGTGGGGAAAGTCCCGAATGGGTGGCCCTGCCGCGAGACCGCGCTAGCGCACCATCACCGCATTCCTGCCCGCGCGTTTTGCGTCGTAGAGGGCCATATCGGCTTGCATCAGTGCTTCAGATGTCGCGTCTGCGACCGGCGCGTGATCTGCGGACGGGGCGTAGGCAGCCACGCCAATGCTGACGGTCACGACACCGCGAACGGAGGGCGCAGGCAGGGCGGCCTGTTCGACCGCGCGACGCACCTGCTCGGCGATGACCTTGGCGCGTGAACGCTCAGTGTCTGCCAACAAAACGACAAACTCTTCGCCGCCATAGCGCGCCACCAAGTCGGTCGGGCGCTTTCCCGCAACGCGCGAGAGGATGTTGGCAACCTCGACAAGACATGCGTCGCCCCTGCCATGCCCGTATGTGTCGTTGATCTGCTTGAAATGGTCGATGTCGATCATGAGCACCGACAGCGGTTGCCCCGTACGCCGCGCGCGTTTCGATTCGGCCGCCCAGCATCTGTCGAATGCTTGACGATTGCCGACCTGCGTCAGACCGTCCAGCAACGACTGCCGCTCAAGCCTGTGATTCGCAGCCATCAGCGCCCGATATAGCCGTGTGAAATCCGCAATCAGCATCGACAGTACAACCGCCGAGGACACCACACTGAGCAGCCGTGCCGCGTACCATCCCAGCGTATAACGAGCGCCACCATGCAGGGTCAACAACGAGTCGGCCAAGCCGACAGCAAGCGCCACAGTGACCCAGACATCCACCGAGCGCCGGAGTCTGGTCAGCGCCAGATAGCCCGCAAGCGCAATGATGTTCGATCCGATCACGGGAACACCCAGGATGCGAACGAGGCTGACGTATGTCCCGCCCTGGATGAGCGGCGGTAAATAGTCGGTGCCCCAGATACAAATCGGCACCACGGCCGCTGCTGAAATCGGTCCCACCCACGGCAATGTTCGCAACGCCAGCGTGAGCAGAGGGCTCGAGCGTCCGCGTTCATGGCAATACCGGCTCAGCGCCGCGAGCAGCAGCAACAGGGGATATCCGGAATGCCAGAAGGTCCATAGCCACACCGCGGATTGAGGGCCGGCTCCGAGCAGACCGTCGGCACTGAATATGCCCGGGAACGTGGGCAATTGTGCAGCCGCCAGAAATGCCGCAAAAAAGTAGGCCCCGGCGAGCGCCCCATAAAAAGGCGTCTGGGCAAGGCGGGCGCGCTGAAACAGCAAGTAGCCGGTCAGCCCTTCACTGAGGACGACCACCGTCAGGAACATGGGAAGAAACGGCCTGACCTCCGGCAACGCGCCTCGCGCATTACTGAAGACGATTACAGCCACGGCAACAATCATGGCGATGATCAGCGCGGCTGTGAGAATCTCGGTTCGCGAAGGCCGACCACTTTCCAGTTGTACTGCTTCAGTCATGTCGTGCTAACTCGGGGTGTCGATGTGAATAATCGACGCGACATGCGCAGTCTTTAGCCCGTGCGCTGCCTGGGTGATCTCCAGCTCATGTCCGGACCCGTCGTTCCCGGCCGGCGCTTGCGTTCCGGGGCGTTGGACGCCGCGCACTATCGCGCCGCCCATAGATGGAGATAAGACCCATCGGGGTCGTATTCGGAGGCCTGCTTGCGGACGTTGAACCGCCTGCCACCACGTGGGTCTGTGCCGCGCCCCGCGATATACAGCCAATTGCCCTGATTGCTGTAAACGTCGTAGTCGACGAGTTGGGATTCGAACCACGCGGCACCGGCACGCCAGTCGCCTCGCAGCTCATGCACGAGGTAGCTGGCGACCACCTGTCTGAGCCTGTTGCTGAGGTAGCCGGTGGTCTCCAGCTCGCGCATCGCGGCATCGACTAGCGGCTCGCCGGTCGATGCATGACGCCAGCGCTCGAAGCCCTGCACATCTCGGCGCTCGGCGTGCTGCCGCACATCAGCGAGACCGCGCGCGCGGTACAGCCGAGACCCATGCTTGAGATGCAGAAAGCGGAAATAGTCTCGCCACAGCAGCTCGAACCAAAGCCAGTAGCTCCCGTCGCTCTGCCCGTGTGACTGTTCGAACTGCTGCAGCTCTGCCATCACACGTCGGGGCGACAACGCACCGGTGGCCAGCCACGGCGACCATTTGCTCGAGAAGTCCAGACCAGCCAAGGCGTTGCGCGTGCGCTTGTACGTGTGAGGCAACTTGCGCTGCAGGTATCTGGCCAGGTGCCGAAGCCCCGCCGTCTCCCCTCCATCAAACTCCGGCGTGCCGTACGGAAACGACGTGCGCGAATCCGCCGACAGCGTTTCGTTTGCAACGTGGGCCGGCGCGCGCAGCAGCCCGGGTGGAATGATGACGCCCGAGGGCCATGGCGGAAGGTGGGTTGGCGGTGGCAGAGGCGTCGAAGGTGCAATCCGCGCTTGTTCGAGCGCTTGCCTGAATGTTGTGAAAACAGCCGGCAGCGATTGAACCGGCCACGGCAGCGCGAGCGGATCGATCAGGCTACTCTGCCAGACGGTCTGCACGTGCAAACCCGCGCTTCGCACTTCGGCCACGTCTGCCTGCTCGTACGGCGCGGCGATGTCTTCGCAAAACACAGCGCTGGCGCCCACGGCATGCGCCAATGCGGGCAGAACCTTCCCAGGCGGCCCGTAGCACTCGACCAACCGGTTGCCAAGATCGACCAACTGGCGGCTCAGATTGCGGAGCGCCGCCGCAAGTACGGCCCGGCGGTGAACACCCACACGTGCGAAGCCCCACGGCGTTTGCGCTTCGTAGTCGGCATGGCAGTAGACCGGGACGAGGTGCGTGGCCCCGCTCTCGCACGCGGCACGCAGTGCCGGCTGGTCGTGCAGTCGCAGATCGCTGCGGAACCAGAACAACACGGTCCTCAACGCGCCTCTCCATGCTGTGCCCTGCCCTGCTTGCCTTGTCTGCGACAACGTTCCGAGCAGTACTTCACCGCATCCCAGTCCCGCGCCCATTTTTTGCGCCAGGTGAATGACAAGCCGCAGTGCATGCAGCGCTTGTCCGGCAGGTTCAGCTTCTTGTGCATCGGCGCATTCAAAAGTCGAGACTGAGTTGCGAATGCGCGGACGCATTCTCACGTGGGTTGCTGACACGGTCACGGCGCAAGCGCGAAGCGTGCCTCTTTACGATGGCCTCGTTGGCGACGTGAACTTCCGGCCGCGCACGCAACGCATGGACGCGCATCTTGGCCTGCCGCGTTGCTGCCACAAGGTCGACCAGCGGAACGGGGATGTCTTCGCCCACCCGCACACCGCAGCGCGCCTGCACATCGGGCGGCATGCGCCAAGGCTGCAAGAGCCAAGCATCGGGCACGCGGCGCAGGGCCGGCAGCCAGCGCCTGACAAACCGGCCATGCGGGTCCTGGTCTTGCGCCTGCTTGATCGGGTTGTAGACGCGCGTGGTGTTAATGCCGGTGGTGCCGGCTTGCATCTGCATCTGGCTCCAGTGAATTCCCGGCTCGTAATCGATGAACTGCCGGGCCAGCCAAACGCCCACCGGCCGCCAATGCAGCCATAGCGGGTAGGAAGCCACGGAGACAAGCATGGCCCGCATGCGAAAGTTGATCCATCCGGTCTCTCTCAGCATGGCAACACAGGCGTCCACCATCGGCCAGCCGGTGCGCCCGGCGACCAGGGCGGCAAAGTGGGTTGCGTTCCATGCGTCTTCGCGCAGGCCGTCGTAGCCGCGGTGCAGATTGCGGAACTCGATGGCGGGTTCGGATTCCAGCTTCTGGATGAAGTGGCAATGCCAATGCAGGCGGCTGACAAACGCAGCCAGCCCCTTACGCTGCCACACCGCATCCTCGTCTGTGCTGGCCCTGAGCTGGAGCACGCGTTGCTCGGTGGCCTGTACCACTTCGCGCATGCCGAGGCATCCGTATGCCAGGTAAGGAGACAGACGTGAGCAGGCGCTCGGCGCCGTCAAAGGCGAAGAGATGCCGCCCCGATAGTTCCGGCTTCGCTCGAACAGGAAATCGCGCAGCACCTCGCTGCCGCGCGCGCGTCCACCGCGCTGGCGGCGAGGTGGGGCATGTGTATCCAAGCCGAGGGCCTCGCACCCAGGCCAGTCCATCGCCGGCCATGGCAGCATGACATCGCTAAGGGCGCCCACCCCGGGCGCAGGCACGCAGGGCGCGTACATATGTTCCGCCCAGCGATCGTGCCAGAGGTCCCGCGTCGGCAAGCGCCGCACCACGCCGTGCTGGGGCCACTCGCGCCAGGTTACGCCGTGATCGAGGCACCAGCGTGCGACGGCCTTGTCGCGCGCGAACGTATGACCGTTGCCGGTTTCCTCGTGAGACACCAGGTGACTGAAGGCCGCGGCCGCATGCAGCCGCCCGAATACCTCCGTCACTTCGCCCACGGCGACCTGCAACCGTGCGCCGCATGCACGCAGTTGCTGCGCAAGATCGTGCAGGCATTCCTGGATAAAGAGATAGTGCTGGGATGCGGCGTCCGGCTGCGCCCACAGGCTTGGCTCGATGACGTACAAACACAAGACTTTTCCCCGGCGCGCGGCGTGGACCAGCGGGGCGTGGTCGTGCACCCGCAGGTCGCGCTTGAACCAGACGATGGTGTAGCTCATTGATCTTCAGCGGCTTGCAGCGCGGCTTGATCGCGTCGCCTGAGTATAAGGACGCCGGGTCCCGCAATGAACGACCCACCGCGCTGGCCGAGCACGAATTTCCAACGCATTACCAATTCAAATCGCCCCGCCACGTCGTTGAAAAACGTTTCGTGATCTGGCGAGGCGAAGCTCCAAATTACGCTCAGGCGTTGGCCACAAAGCGCGCCACATCTGAAAGCACAGGCCCGAGAAACTGCAGCGGCGAGGCCAGTGCGGCCACGAGTGTTTTATGGTCCAGGCGCGGGTAGACCTTGAGTTCCACGGGGTGCCGATACTCGGTCAGGCGTTCGGCGAGTGAAAGCGTATTTCGCCGGACATCCACATATGCATCGTGCTCGCCGGTGAGCAGCAACGCCGGGGGCAACCAATCCTGGCGCACGTGGAACAACGGCTGGCTATCCGCTGTTTCATTCGGATGGTTGAACACGGGCCGCACGTCGGCCGCTTGAATCGGCAGGAAGTTGTAAGGACCGGCCATGCCGATCCAGCCCGACAGCGTTTCAATGCGCAAACCCTGCATCGCCAACCAGCGGCTGTCGGTTGCCAGCATCGCGGCGTTGTAGGCGCCTGCGCTGTGCCCGGCAACGAACAAGCGCGCGTCGGCATAGCCCTGCCGATCCAGCCACCGTCGGGCGAAGGCCGTGGCGGCGGCACAGTCAAGCAGGAAGTCCGGATAGCGCACCTCGGGATACAGCCTGTAGTCAGCAACCATTGCGATCGACCCAGCCGCGGCCAACGCTTCGCCAACGAACGCGTAATCCTTGCGGTCGCCCTCTCGCCACGATCCGCCGTAGAAGAAAACAACCGCCCGGGGCGGCCCTTCCATCGGGCGAACCGGCCGGTAGACGTCCAGCCTTTGCCGCGGATGTGCGCCGTAGGGCAGGCCAAGCGCCGGCACACTTGCGTCGGACGTAGACACGGCGTTGAGAACATCCAGGGCCGAACACCCTGCCAGGCTCGCCAACGCGGTTGCCATCCATGCTCGACGGGTCACGCCACGCATCGGCATCCTCCATGCGGCACCAAAGCCGGGCGAACGCGCAGATGGCGGTCAGTGCCGCCCATGCTCGATGGGATATGGATCAAGTGGAAGCGCATACAGTTTCAGGTCAAGGCAAGACGTTCGACCGTATACGCGCGTTTTCGGGGGTTGGATGCGCTGTCCTGAATGGATCGGCCAACTGCATGATCCATCGGCATGTGGCGGTGCCACACGGTAGACCGCCCTGACCGAGACGGCCCGTGCCGGCGTATCGCACGACCAGGTAAGAAGAACACGCATACATCGACCTCGCCGCCTCCATCGGCGTATCACCTTCATGGCCCTGCAATCCGTATGGACCCGTTTTTCTTCCGCTCGATATCGACGACAATAGCGGCTGTGCCGGTGCGTTGGTCCCGATGACCGCGCCGGCATCCAACCATTGAACGGGAAAAACGCCATGCGCGACATCATTGACGGTTTCCTGCGCTTTCAGCGCGACATCTATCCGCAACGGGTAGAGCTTTTCAAACAACTTGCGACATCACAGAACCCCAAGGCGCTGTTCGTGACCTGCTCGGACAGCCGCGTCGTTCCAGAACTGCTGACACAACGCGAACCCGGTGAGCTGTTTGTCATCCGCAACGCGGGCAACATCGTGCCGTCGTATGGCCCGGAGCCGGGCGGCGTTTCGGCCACAGTCGAATATGCCGTTGCGGTGCTGGGCGTGCAGGACATCGTGATCTGCGGCCACTCCGACTGCGGTGCGATGGGCGCCATCTCGCGCTGCACCTGTCTTGACCACCTGCCGGCCGTGGCCAACTGGCTGCGCCACTCAGACGCCGCCAAGGTCATCAACGCAGCGCATACGTTCGACTCGCCCCGAGCCAAGCTGGACGGCCTCGTTCGTGAAAACGTGATCGCACAGCTTGCCAACCTGCGCACGCACCCGTCGGTTGCGCTCGCCCTCGAGCAAGGCCGCATGAACCTGCATGGCTGGGTGTATGACATCGAGAGAGGCAGCATCGACGCGCTGGATGGATCGACGCGCCGCTTTGTGCCGCTTGCGGAATCCCCCACCACGGTGGCGGTCACGTCACGCAGCCAGCGGCAAGGCTGACGAGCACGGCCGGGGCCTTCGAGCTCCGGTCGCTCCCTGCCACGCGGCGGGTGTAGTTCCCGCCGCTCAATATCAATCTGCGGGTTACCGGGTAACGGGATGCTTATCCTGCACCAGCAGACCCGCCAGCGCGTCCTCCAGGTTCGGAAAGCGAAAGCGATAGCCGGTCTCCAAGGCCCGCCGCGGTTGCAGACGCTGACTGCCCAGCAGCAACACTGACATTTCGCCCAGCGCCATTCGCAATACCCAGGCAGGAACCGACAGGAACATCGGCCTGCGCAGGGTCGCCGCCAGCGTGCTGGCAAAGTCTGCGTTTCTGACGAGGTCCGGTGCGCACGCATTGAAGGCGCCCCAGCAATCGGCGTGGTGCAAAAGGAAATCGATCAGACCGACCACGTCGTCAAGATGAATCCACGGCATCCATTGACGCCCATTGCCGAGCCGACCGCCAAGCCCCATGCTGAATGGCAGACGCAGCCTGGGCAACATGCCGCCGTCGCTTGCAAACACGGGCGCGGTGCGCAGTAACACGACACGCATGCCGAGCGCCTCGGCACGGCGCGCTTCCTCCTCCCACGCGACGCAGAGTTGACTGCCAAAGTCGTCCTTGCCAGCGCGGCTGTCTTCATCCAGGGGCTCCTGCCCCCGATCGCCATACCAGCCGGTGGCTGATCCGGAAATCAGCACGCGAGGCGGCTGCTCGCAATGGCCGAGCCAATCCACGAGTTCCCGGGTCAGATCGACGCGGCTGCGCCATAGAAGCTCTCGTCGAGCCGCGCTCCACGGGCGATCGGCAATCGGCGCGCCCGCCAGATTGATGACCGCATCCAATGGCGCAGCACCGTCCAGCTCTCGCAGCGTTGCAACGCCGCGCGCACCGGCACACAGCCGCGCCACGCGTTCAGGCGTACGGCTCCAGACAACCAGATCGTGCCCCTGCGCTTGCCAGTGGCGGCACAGGGCCCGCCCGATCAATCCGGTGCCTCCAGTCAGCAAGACGCGCACGATGGGGCGACCTCCTTATTGCGGTTCAACACTGTCATAACGCCTCGAGCCTTGCGCGCACTTCTTCGGCGCGCTTGCGCAGGGCGTCGCGCTCTTCGGGTTCCATCTTGGCGAGTTGTCGATACACCATCGACAGCCGCGGGTTACGGCCGAACACTTCACTGTGGCGCGCAAAGAAATCCCAGTACAACGCGTTGTATGGGCATGCGCGCTCACCGACACGCTGCTTGCTGTCGTAGTGGCAGCCCTTGCAGTAATCGCTCATGCGGGAAAGATAAGCGGCACTGCTGACATACGGCTTGGTGGCAATGCGGCCGCCGTCTGCCCATTGGCTCATGCCCACCGTATTCGGCAGCTCCACCCATTCGAATGCGTCGATGTACACGCCGAGGTACCAGCGGTGCACCTCGTCGGGTGCGATTCCCGCCAGCAAGGCGAAGTTGCCGATCACCATGAGGCGTTGAATGTGATGGGCATGGGCCGTTTGCAACGATTGGCCGATGGCGAGTTGCAGGCAGCGCATCTGCGTCTTTCCGCTCCAGAACCAGGATGGGAGCGGCGCATCGTGGTTCAGCACGTTGCACGAAGCGTATCCGGGCATCTGCGCCCAGTAGATGCCGCGTACATATTCGCGCCAGCCCAGAATCTGGCGGATAAACCCCTCCACGGCAGGCAATGGCGCCCTGCCATGCCGATACGCTGCCTCGGCGCGATCGATCACCTCGCGCGGATTCAGCATCTTCACGTTGAGGGAAAAGGACAGCAACGAGTGGAACAACCGCTGGTGGCTGCTGCTCATGGCGTCTTCAAAATCGCCAAAGTGCGGCAGCACCTGCTCGACAAATGCGTCCAGGCAGGCCAGCGCCTCGGTGCGGTTCAGGGGCCACCGGAATGCCCCGGCCTGCGGGTTGCCGAACGACTTCACACCGCTGCGCTCAACGGTTTCCCACAACGCCCGGTGGTCATGCACAGGACGCGCGTCGGCAGGCTCGGGGGGCGAGCCGCGCCAAGGCTTGCGGTTGTCATGATCGAAATTCCACTGCCCACTTTCCGGCGCCCCCGTGCCGTCGAGCAGCACGCCAAAACGACGTCGCATCTCGCGATAAAACCGCTCCATCAGCCACTGCTTGCGGCCTTCAAACATGGCAGCCAGCTCATGCCTGCCCGTCAGGAAGTGTTCGGTATCGACTTCGCTCGTCGACAGCGACTGCGCTTCGCCCCAACGACGCAACTGTTCATCCAGGCGCCACTCGTCCGGAGATTGCCATTCGACCCGCTCGGCGCCGTAGTGCCTGGCGAGCGCCGCGAGATTCTCGGTCACGGACTGGCGGTTGCTTTCATCGTCGATCGCCACATACCGCACGCGGTGACCCGCCGCCCGAAGACCGCGCGCAAAGTCGCGCATGGCTGCAAAGATGGCGAGGATCTTTTGCGCGTGGTGCAGCACGTAATCGGTTTCTTGCCGCACCTCCATCAGCACGTAGACCACGTGCGCGTCCGCGTCCGCAAACCATGAATGCTGCGGGTTGAGCTGATCGCCCAGCACCAGCCGAAGAATCTTGGCGCTCTGGTTCATGTCATTGTTCGGTGGCACATGGCGCCACGGCTTTGCGCCGCGTGCTCGCTTTCGGTCGTGTGCATACGCCCTCGCCGCTACTGAGACGGATCCTGCCGCCCATGGGATACCGAGATGAGCGCGTTTGTATCAATGCCCAGCGCACGTGCACGCGCGAGGATCGCCTCGCGCTGCGCGGGTTCGAGTTGCTTGTCCCGCGTCAACACCCAGCAGTAGCTGCGGTCCGGCCCGACAACCAGCGCCCAGCGATAGCCCGGATCGAGCGCCGCCACGTGATAGCCGCCGTAGAACGGACCGAAGAAGGACACCTTCAACGAGCCGGTATCGTGGCTGCCAACGAACAGCGCTTTGCCGACCGCCTCGCGCCACTCGCTCTTCGCAGGATCGAAGCCACGATTGACCACACGCACACTGCCGTCGGGTTGGAGCTGGTACGTGGCCGACACGTCGGTCAAGCCTCGCTCGAACGAGTGATCGAGCCGTGCCTGCTCGTACCAGCGCCCCTGATACCGTTGAAGATCAAACGGCGTAACAGCAGTGATGCCTTCGGGCGGGCTCGTCGGCACACAGCCTGCCAGAAGCGTCGCGCCCGCGAGTAGCGGCACCAGCCATTGCAGGCACGCACGCACTGCACGCACTGCACGCACTGCACGCACTGCACGCACTGCACGCAACCCATGCTTCGCGAGTTGAAACGTGTATGTCAACGCATCTGCCATTCAATTCCTCCCAACCTGAATGCCGCCCATGCCGACATGAAACGCTGCACGACGCAGCGCGTCAACGGATTGCAACAGAACTACCGGCGCATTCCCGCCAATGAACAGGCTTTGCGTTGGCAAATTCGTCTACACCAGATCAATCCTGCTATCGACCGGTGTGAGCCGTGAGCACGATTTGCATCGAGAAAATTTCGTATCAGCGTTTCCGCGTCAGAGGCTCTGTCAGTAGACTTGTCAAGCAGTTTGTTCAACGCTTGACCACACGCACGCCCTCGCAATATGCCTGCCAAACGCGTTCACGCCGCCCGAGCCCTGGTCCTTGTTCTGTCCTCCATCATGAGCGTCGGCGCCTGGGCGGACTGCCGCGACACCGTGCCCGCGCCGCAGCTGTCAGGCAAGGGAGCGCTGTGCCTGCTGGGGTTCTGTCTATACGATGCGCAGTTGTGGAGCGCTGAACTCCCGCCCAGCTATGACGCGCCCTTTGCACTGGAGGTGACGTACCGGCGAGCGATCGAGCGAAGCCGCCTCATCGACACCGCCATCGACGAAATCCGGCGGCTCCAGAGCCCCGTCCCGCCCGACGACACCCTCGCGCAATGGCAGCGCGCAATGACGCCCGCCTTCCCCGATGTCAAACCCGGCGACACTTTGTGCGGCGTGTACCTGCCCGGCCGCGGAGCACGCTTCTACGCAAATGGACAACTGACGACCGAGGTGAGCGATCCCGTCTTCGCGCGTGCCTTTTTCGATATCTGGCTGGCACCCGGCACGCGCGCTCCGTCCTTGCGTCGTCACCTTCTGGGCAAGTCACGTTGATGCGCAGGCAGCTAGTTGGGATCTCCCGGCGACTGGAAGCCCGGTTGCCCGATTTGGCTTGGGAACTGCGGTACACGCCGGAAGCGCGAAATGTCATAACCCATCGCTTCGAAACGGCCCAATGCCGCGCGATAGTCCGCATCACTCATGTTGGGCTCGCGCGAAAACACCCAGCCGAGGCTTTTGTCCGGATAGCCGAGCAGGGTCACGCGGTATTCTGGGTCGACATAGAGCGTCAGCTGCGACACGTAGATGGGCCAGAACAACCGCACGCGCCATTCGCCGCCGCCACTGCCGTCCACCACCGAATCGACGAACTGCATGCGTTTGAATGGCGCGTCGAAACTGCCGGGTCGATAGACGTACGCATCGTCGATACGGCCATCGGGCCGCAGCGACCATTCGGCATAGCTGCCGACGTTGCCTCGCTCTCCAAAGTACGGAATGTTGGCGATGACATACCAGCGCCCCATGTAGCGCGGCAGGTCGACCGGAACCGTCTGCAGCGGCACGGCCGCCCGCGGGTTCGGATTTGGCGGAGGGCTGGAGCAGGCAGCGCTGGCAAGCGCCAGCGCGACCACTGCCAGGTAACGTGCCCAACCTGACAGGATGACCCCACGAAGGCCTCTTTGATGCGTTCTCATCGTGCTCTCCTCTATGCGGTGGCCGGACAGGCCGGCTGGTTTGTCTGCGTGCTGAGTGCCGCGCGCGACGCCGCGTGGATCGGCATCGTCTTCGTCGCCGTACTGCTCGCGCTTCACTTGCAGCAAGCCCGCCAGCCGCAGCGGGAATTGCGGCTGGTGGTGTGGGTCGTGGTGCTGGCGGCGCCGTGGGAAACCCTCCTGATACGCGCCGGGCTCATCGCCTATCCGCACGGCACGTTGTGGGCCGGATTCGCACCGCCCTGGCTGCTGGCGCTGTGGGTGCTCTTTGCAATCCAAGTGAATGTCCTCTTTCGTTGGCTGCGCGGCAGATGGTGGCTGGCGTTGGCGCTGGGGGCCGTTGCCGGCCCGCTCTCGTTTCGTGCGGGTGCAGCGCTTGGGGCGGCACATATTTCGGCGATGGCTGCCACGCTGGGCACCCTGGCAATCGGTTGGGCGATATGGATGCCGCTACTGGTCCGGATGGGCGAGCACAGCGACGGAACCGGCATCCCGCCCTGACTGCCGCTCCGCTCCCTAACGCTTGACGAATCGGTAATGCGCCACGCCCCATTCGTTGCCGTCTGCATAGCCGAACAACGTCGACACCGCCAGGTAGAACATGCGCCACCGCTGAAACCAGACGGCCGCCTGGGGCTTGCCATAGGTCTGGACGAACACCGGCATCAAACGATCACGGGCCGCGTCGAGGTTGGCTAGCCAATGGTCGGCGGTGCGCGCGTAGTGCATGCCGCTGACCCACCAGTGCCGCGCCATGCGCAGGTCGTCCTGGAACTCCAGCAGCAACGCCTCCGATGGCATCGTGCCGCCAGTGAAGAAATACTTCGACATCCAGTCGGTGCCGTCCTGCACCTGGAAGTGATACGCCAGCGTGCGATGCGCAAAGATGTGCACAAACAGTACCGCATCCGGTCGCATCCACCGCGCGATCTTGCCCAGCAACAGGCCGTAGTTCTTCATGTGCTCGAACATCTCGATCGACACGACCCGGTCGAAGAGACCGCCCTTGGGCATCTCTGCAAAGTCGAAATCGACGATGTTTCCCGTGTGCACGGTCAGGTTCGTCAGGCCGCGCTCGGCAGCACGGGCCTCGATCCAGCTGCGCTGGCCCCGCGAATTCGACAACGCCACGATGCGTGCGTTGGGATAGCGCTTGGCCATCCATAGCGACAGCGAACCCCAACCGCAGCCCAGGTCAAGAATGCACTGACCGTCGGCCAGGCTGGCACGCTCGGCGTAGCACGCAAACATCGCCTCTTCGGCCTCGGCCAGCGTTTCGTTGCCGTTCGGGTACAGGGCACAGGAGTATTTCAGCTGCGGCCCCAGATGCGCCTCGAAGAACGCAGGCGGCAATTCGTAGTGCTGCGTATTGGCCGCGTCTGTCTCAATGGCAATGGGGCTGCCATGCAGCTCGTCCAGCAACGCATTGAAGCGCCGCGAACGCAGTTCGCCGTCGTTCAGACCCTCGTCTCGCAGGCGTTGGCGCATGAGGGCGCGCATGCCCGCACGAACGAGCCCATCCGGCAGCCATCCGCGCTCGCAGCACTGGATGAGCCAGCCGTCACTGGCGTCGGCCGCAGCCTGCGGCGGTAGGGTCGGCGTGGACAGTGCAGTCATGTGGGCTCCTTGGATCTGTATATCAGTGGCGCGGTGGCCATGGGATCAACACGCTCGTTGTACGGGCGTATTCGGCGTAGTCGTCTCGCGTTGCGCGCATGTGGGCTTCAAGCATGGGAACGCCCGAAACCTTGATGAGCAGCCACGCCATGGCCACCGGCGGCAACAGCGTCAGCCATGCCCACGGCGTGCCGAGCGCCAGGGGCACGTAGGCCAGCCAGTGCACGCATTCAAAGAAATAATTGGGATGCCGCGAATAGCGCCACAGCCCCGCCCGGCAGGTCTTGCCGCGGTTGGCCGGGTCCGCCGCAAAGCTGCGCAGTTGCCGGTCCGCCAGTGCCTCGCCGGCCACGGCAATCAGCCACAGCGCAATCGCAATCGCCATGGCAACCGCGCCTGATGAATCGGGGCGGTAGCTCGGCACGGCAAACGCGATCGACAGAAACATCGATACCGCCGCCTGCACCTGGAAGAAGCCGAACATGTTTCGGGGTGCGGCTGCGCCCCACTCCTGGCGCAACTTGCGGTAGCGCGCGTCTTCCGGCTTGCCGGCATTGCGCTGCCACAAATGCCAGCCCAGGCGCGCGCCCCACACCGCGCCACCCGCACCGACCAGCAAGCGTGCCGGCAACGAACCCGTGCCCAACCCGGCGTACAGCAATGCCACCGCGCCCAGGGAGAATGCCCAGACCGGATCGACCATGCCGGCATTCTCGGTGCGCAACTGCCACGCCCACACGGCACTGAACACCGCCACCAGGAATACCAGCGAGACGAGCGCGACCCCAATCGCAGGCATGGTCATCCCCGCTGCAGCAGAAACTGCGACACACCGATCCGGCCCTCGTCAAACCCGGCCTCGCAGTAGGCGAAGTACAGGCGCCAGATGCGGATGAAGGGATCATCGAATCCGAGTGCGCGCACGGCATCGAGCCGGGCTTCGAAACGCTGGCTCCAGCGGCGCAGTGTCTCTGCGTAATCGCGGCCGAAGTCGAGGCGGTCCACCACACGCAAGCCGTGCTGCTCCGCCAGCTTGATGAAGCGCTCACGGCTGGGCAACATGCCGCCCGGGAAAATGAACTGCTGGATGAAATCGGTGCCGGCGCGATAGCGCTCGAAATGCGCTTCGTCGATGGTGATGCTCTGCACCAGCGCGCGCCCCCCATGCCGCAGGCAGCGCACCAGCGTCCGGAAGTAGCTTGGCCAGTAAGCCTCGCCCACTGCCTCGAACATCTCGATGGACGCGATGGCGTCGTACGCCCCATCCAGATCCCGATAGTCACGCAGCTCAACACGGGCCCGGGGCTCGCCGGCCAGGCGCTCGGCCGTGTAGCGGCGCTGTTCTTCCGAGAGCGTGATGCCGTGCACATGCGCACCGCGCGCACAGGCCATCTCCATCAGGCCGCCCCATCCACAGCCGATTTCCAGCACGTCCATGCCGGGCTCCACCCTCAGCAGGTCGCACACGCGCCGGAACTTAGCGGCTTGCGCCTCAGCAAGCCCATGCCGCAGATTGCCGTTGAACCAGGCAGACGAATACGCCATGCCTTCGTCCAGCCAGAGGCGATAAAAATCGTTACCCAGGTCGTAATGCAAATGGATATTGCGACGGCTGCCGCGGCGGCTGTTCCGGCGCAGCAGGTGGCGCAGGCGCAGGACGGAGCGCGCCAGCGCATTCCCGAAGATCGCCTGGTCTAGCGTGGCCGCGTTGACGATGGCCAGCCGCAGCAGGTTGGTGAGGTTGCCGGAGTCGATCCATCCGTCGCGATACGCCTCGGCAAAGCCCACGTCGCCGCTGCGCAGGATGCGCCCGCAGGCGCGCCAGTCGGTGATGCGCAGATCCGCCGCGAGCGGCGAAGCGGCATCGCCGATCTGCACATCGCCATCAGGCGTGACAAGGTGAAGGGAGCCGTGCCGCAGCCGACCGGCCAGCGCCAGAAACAGCCGGCCGGCAGCAGGAACATGGGGCGGCACCCAGGCAAGGGAGCGCGAGACTGTCATCGGGAGTTCTCCGGAGAAGATCTGTCGTGCGGGGCGCGGCCAAAGAACGGCACGCCCTTGAACCACAAGCGCAGGGCTTGCCAATGGATGCGGCCGATGACCTGCAGTGCAAGCAAGGGCTGGCGCAGCAGCGCGCGCCGCAGGTGAACGGCATCGAAAGGTTGCAACCGGCCGCCGATGGCGGTATGCAGCAAGGCGCCGTCTCGGTCGTGATAATCGATGCGCACCAGCGCCGTTGCAGCGCCCTCGGCAAAGCGGAACCGATAGCCGCCCTCGACCCTGCAGAAGGGCGATACATGCAGCTGCTTGCGGCACGTCAGCACGGTGTGCGCGTCGATGGCCCCACCGCCCTGCGCGCACAGCAGGTATTGATGGTGCTGCCCAAAGGTGTTGTTGACCTCGGCCAATACGGCGCGCAGCGTGCCGGCCGCGTCGTGGCAATACCAGAAAGAGACGGGGTTGAACATCCAGCCGGCAATACGCGGAAACGTCTGCAGCCAGACCTCGCCATCGGCAGGCAAACCCGCGCTGCTCAGCACGCCACGTATCCAGGTGAGCAGGTCCGTGCCGTCTCGCGGGCCGTAGTCTCGCGTGCGCAAAGACAGCGGCCGGAGGCAGTCGACGCCAAACCACGTCCCGGTCAGGCGCCCCAGCGCGGAAAGCTTCACGCGCACGGCAAACACCGGATAGACAAAGCGATTGGCCACCGGCCGCAGGCGGCGGTGCATGACCTGGCCGACAAGAAGCTGCGCGTCGCCGTTCATGGCGCCACCTGTGCCCAGGCTGGAGCGCAGCCGAAATCCGCCACGACGCGCAGGGCGGACTTCAGCCCATCTTCGTGGAATCCGTAGCCGGTCCAGGCGCCTGCAAACCAGGTTCGACTGCGGCCCTGCAATGCCGGCAGGCGGGCCTGCGCGTCGATGGCCGGTTGGTCGAACACCGGATGCTCGTATTCGAAGCGCCGATACTCAAGCTCGGGCGCGGGCGGCGCGGATGGATTGAGTGTGACCACCACGGGCGTCGACACCGGCAACGGTTGCAGCTGGTTCAGCAGATAGCTGACGCACGGTGCGCCCCCCGAGGCGCCGGCTTGGGGCGCATCCAGATAGTTCCACGCCGACCACACGCGCCGTCGGCGCGGCAACAGGCGGGTATCCCGATGCAGGAATGCGGTGTTGGGCTGGTACCGGAAAGCGCCCAGCACGGCGCGCTCGTCGTCGGTGGCATCGTCGAGCAGCTGCAGCGTCTGCGGAGCGTGTGTGGCGAGCACCACAGCGTCGTATCGCTCGCTTCCCGAATCCATGCGCACATCGACATGGGTCTCTGCCCGGCGGATGCCTCGCACCGGCGTGCCGACACGCACATCGGCCAGCCGGCTGGCAATCGCCTGCACATAGCTGCGCGCGCCGCCTTTGACGGTACGCCAACGCGGCCGGTTGAAGACCTGCAGCAAGCCGTGGTTTAGACAGAATCGAAGAAACGTTTCGGCTGGAAATGCCAGGATCTCGCGGCTCGGCGTCGACCAGATTGCGGCCGCCATCGGCAGCAGATAGTGCGCGCAGAACGGCTCGCCATAGCGGCCGGCAGCCAGCAGCGCGCCGAGGCTGTGGCGCTCGTTTCTGGCCACCGCCAGGTTGGCGTGCGCCTGGCGGTTGAAGCGCAGGATGTCGCGCAGCATGGACAGGAACCGCGCCGACACTAGATTGCGCGGCTGCGCAAAGACCGTGCCGAGGCTGGTGCCGGCCCACTCCAGCGCTCCGCCGTCGACCGATACGCTGAACGACATGTCGCTCTCGCAATGCGCCACGCCAAGCTCGTCAAACAGCGCGATCAGATTCGGATACGTGCGCGAATTGAACACGAGAAAGCCGGTATCGACGCCGAAGACCTGTCCGCCCTCTTCGATGTCGACTGTATTGGTATGTCCGCCAAGCCGTGGGGCGGCCTCGAACAGCGTCACGGCGTGCCGCTTCGCAAGAAAATGCGCCGCCGCCAGCCCCGAGATACCGGAGCCGACCACGGCGATACGCTTTGCAGGAAACTGAAGAATGTTCAAGGCAATGCCTCTTGGGGTGGCTGGGCGCTCATCCGCCGTTGCGGCCGGGCAGCAGCGCAAGAAATTCGCGCCGCAGGCTAGCGTCGGTCAGAAACACGCCGCGCATCACGCTGCTCACCATGCGCGACTCGTCGTCTTTCGTGCCGCGCCAGTGCATGCAGTAGTGTTCCGCCTCCAGCACGACAGCCAGGCCGTCGGGCTCCATCCGGTCTTCCAGCAAATCGGCAATCTGCTTGATGGCTTCTTCCTGGATCTGCGGACGGCTCATGACCCAGTCGATCAGCCGGGCGTACTTGGACAGCCCGATGAGCTGCGAGTCCTGGCGCGGCATGACACCGACCCACGCACGTCCCATCACCGGACACAGGTGGTGCGAGCAGGCGCTGCGCACCCGCAACGGCCCGACCACCATCAGCTCGTTGAGCCGCTCCGCGTTCGGAAACGCCGTCACTTCGGGGGCTTCGACGTAGCGCCCGGCAAACACCTCGCGTACGAACATCTTGGCCACGCGGCGCGCCGTTTCCTGGCTGTTGTGGTCTTGCTCCACGTCGATGACGAGCGCGCGCAGCACCGCCTGCAGGCGCTCCTCAACCTCTGCCTGGAGCAGATCCAGTTCGCCGTCGCGCAGGTAGGCGGCGATGTTGTCGTTGGCGTGAAAGCGGTGGCCGGCGCTCATCAGCCGCTCCCGAATCCGGACAGAAAGCGGCACGCTGCCAACCGCACCGGCAAACCCGGGCGGATCCAAAGTCAGTTTCATTGAAGTTGCCTCCGAAAAGTCGGCGGTGCTTTCACCGCCCATGCCGCCTCAGGCAAGCTGCCGCGCGAGGCGGGTGGAACGCATACCCACCTATACGCAGCTAACCCGCAGGTGGATGCAGCGTCTCGGCCCGAATGGCGAATTCCATCGCGTCTTCGAGCATCAACCGCGCGCGGTTGGCGACATCGCCGAGATAGCGGTGAAGTTGTTCATCGAGCGACGACCGCACCGCACAGCCATCGCTGAACCGCTCGAATGCATCGAGCTGACGGATCAGCCCGACAAGATGCCGTGGGCATTCGCAGGCAAGCGTCTGCGATGCGTTGGCGAAGATCTCCAGCTGACGGTCCGTGAACCTGCGCGCATTGCGCCGCAACGGCTCGAGCTTTCCGTACACGGCATCGACGCGCACAAGCTGCGCCAACTCCTGCAGAACCTGGTCGAGTTCGCCCTGCGCGTTGGGCTCTCGATACAGCCGCACGCCGGCCGCGCGCAGCATGTCGGTGGCACGCACCGTGCCAAAGCTGTAGATCACGCCCACGGCACTGGCGCCGCAACGGCGTGCCGCAGCCAACACGGCTTCCGCCGTTTCCGGATGCAGGGAGGCAGCTTCCACGACCAACGCGTCGCTGCGCGGCGGTGGGTCGAGGAGTGCCTCGCCGTCAAGCGCGGGCAACTCGATGACGGGCTCGATACCCAGCGACGCAAGCGTGCTCTTTCTGCGCCGGACGCGCTCGGCCAGCAGCGCGCCGCAGACGGCCATCGAAATGGCCGCGGTGGATGGCGCTGGCGCGGGCGCCTCCACGGCCACGGAAGCTTCCAGCAACTGCTGGAGTTCGGTGCTGTCCGCATGCGCAATCGCACCAATGGCGTGGCCCTGATTGACAAGTGCACGCAGCAGCGCGAGGCGCCGGACATCATCGCTGGAATACAACCGTTGGCCGGACTCCGATTTGGCCGGCGAAATCACGCCATAGCGCTGCTCCCACACACGCAGGGTGGATACAGGCATCTTGGCCATGCGGGCGGCGGTTCCGCTGCGGTACATCGGCGCCGCGTTGTCTTCGTGTGGCACGTGCGTCTCCATGCAAGAGCTGCTTTGTTGCCATGAAACGCTGTGCCGCCGATATCGTCAATGAAATGAAGCGCAAAACGCGCTTTTTGACTACGCATGAGTCGGAATTGAGTCGCTATATTGAAACCCGGGGCGAACTGCAGGCCCAGCACACCGACGCGTTCCGGCTGCGCTCCCCGCATTGCAACGGCGGGAGCCCCCTCCAGGCGTTGTTCTCCGCGGCCCAGGGGAGTCGATTTTCTGGAACGCCTCGATGGTGTAACCGCTAGCAAACCTTTGCACTGCCAGCGGCGACGACATATCGGTGGTGAAGTACGAAGATCCCGTCCGGTGGGCGTTGTTGAATTGCGAGCTGTCCAGACTGGATTGAATCGCAATTCAGGCGCGCTGAGTTTGCCGCTATCATCGTGACCGCACCGCCCTTGGTCTGCGGCCGCATCGACAATCTCAGACCGCGCCGTTGCAATTCCATCCACTCCCATCCGAACTCGTTGCGAGCTGTATGACTTCGCGCCCTTTCCCCTCGCCCCCTGAGGGCGCGGCCACCATGACCGCCTCTCGACGCGTGTATCTGAGCCTGCGCGAGCGGATTGTCGAGATGGAACTACTGCCCGGAACGCGCATCGTCGAGAAGGATCTCGCAGAAGAATTCGGTACCAGCCGCACCCCCGTTCACGAGGCCGTCCAGCGGTTGGCCGAGGAAGGGCTGATCGACGTCCAGGCCCGCGTCGGCACCTTCGTCTCGCGCATTCCGCTCAATACGCTGGAAGAAGCCATGCTCGTGCGCGGCGCGCTGGAAGTCGCCATCATCGAGAAGGCTGCCGAGCGCATGACGCCCGAAGGCATCCAAAAGCTGAACGTCGTGCTGGAGCGGCAGGCGCAATGCGTGCGCGAGAGCAACCGGCGCGGCTTCTTCCGCACCGACGAAGCCTTTCACGCCACGCTGGCCGAGCTGTCGGGCTACCCCGGCGTCTGGCAGATCATCCTGGAAGTCAAAACGCAGATCGACCGCTACCGGCTGCTGACCCTCCCGCTGGAGGGCCGCATGACCGAGGTGCTGGCCGAGCACCGCGCCGTGATCGACGCCCTCGCGTCCAACAACCCGAAACGGGCCGTGCGCGCCATGCGCGAGCATCTGGACCACGTACTGCCGGTGCTGGAAATCACGCGCCGACTGCGGCCCGAATACTTCACGGTTTAAGCGCGGCGCCCACGCCGGTGCATCGGCCGGCAGATACGGGGCGGCGGCGCCCCACCCGATGGTGTTTCCCGCCGCCCAGGCAACTCAAATCGACAGGCAGAGCTTGCCGAAATGCTTGCCCGCCGCCTGATGCGCAAACGCATCGGCAATGTCCTCCAGCGCAAACGTCTGATCGATCACCGGCTTGATGCCGGTTGCATCGATCGCGCGGACCATGTCGCGCTGGTGGCTCCGGCTGCCGACAATCAAACCCTGCAGGGTCTGGTGGCGTCGCATCAGTTCGACGGTCGGCACCGGCCCGGCAATACCGGTGAGCACACCGATCAGGGCGATATGGCCGCCGGTGCGGCATGCCTGGATGGATTGACCCAGTGTGTCGGGCCCGCCTACTTCGATCACGTTGTCGACGCCCCGGCCATTCGTGTATTCGAGCACCTTGGCTGCCCAGTCGGTATCGCGCCCATAGTTGATCGTGAAGTCGGCGCCAAGCGCCTGCGCCCGTGCGAGCTTTTCGTCGGAGGATGACGTTGCGATCACGGTTGCGCCCATGCTCTTGGCAAATTGCAGCGCAAAGATCGACACGCCGCCCGTCCCGAGCACCAGCACGGTGTCGCCCGCCTTCAGACGTGCGTCGACCACCAGCGCCCGCCATGCGGTGAGCCCGGCGGTCGTCAGCGTCGCCGCCTCGGCGTGGCTGTAGCCGCGTGGCGCATGCGTGAACCAATGCGCCGGGCGAACGACGTATTCGCGCGCATAGCCGTCAACGCCGTCGCCGGGTACGGTCGCAAAATCGGAGAGTGTCGGGCCGCCATCCAGCCAGGTCGGGAAGAACGTCGAGACAACCGAATCCCCCACGGCAAACTCGTCCACACCCTCGCCAATCGCCTCCACCACCCCGGCGCCGTCGGACATCGGGATGCGGCCGTCGGCGCTCGGCATGCGGCCAGTCACAACGCCCAGGTCGTGAAAGTTCAGCGAGCTGGCATGCACGCGCACGCGGATTTCTCCGGCGCCCGGCTGGCCAGGGTCGGGCAGGTCGACGAGATGAAGTTTGTCGAGGCCAGCAGGCTGGCGCAGGGTAATGGCTTTCATGAGCACGACATCCTTAATGAGAAGGTTGCGAAAGGGCAGCGCTGCAAAACTTGCAGCGATACCGCATTGCAGGCATTGTCACGGCGTACCTCCTGCTTCGCAAGAACGTACAATTTTTACAGGTACTATCAATTTTGTAGGTATAAAACCATGCGTCTGAAACGTCTGGACGGCAAGAGCGGTTGCGCCGTCGAAGTCACGCTTTCCGTGATCGGCGGCGTCTGGAAGCCCGTGATCCTGTTCCACCTGCTGCCCGGAAAGAAGCGCTTCATGGAACTGACGCGCCTGATTCCGAATGCCACGCAGCGCATGCTGACGCTGCAATTGCGCGAACTCGAAGCGGACGGCGTCATCGCGCGGCACGTGTATCCGCAGGTGCCGCCCAAGGTCGAATATGCGCTCACTCCGCTTGGCGAGTCGCTCGCACCGGTGCTGATCAGCCTGCGCGAATGGGGTGAGTCGTATCGCACGAACGAGATGTCCCGCGAGCCGGCCGAAGCACCGGAATGCGCGCGCGGCGAGGCAATGGCGACTTGAAGTCACACAAAGGCTTCCAAAAAGGAGCCCGACGCCCTCGCCCGTCGTCGATCTGAACCGTGCCGTGGCGGTGGCCATGGCGTATGGCCCGCAAGCGGGGCTGGAGATCGTCGATACGCTGCCGGCCGAACCGGCACTGCGCAGCTACCACTTGTTGCCCAGCGTGCGCGCCGATTTTCTTGCGCGCCTCAACCGCTTGGAGTCGGCTCGCGTGGAATACGAGCGCCCTGCTGCACTCACGCACAATCGGCAGGAGCGTGCGCTGCTCCTCGAGCGCGCAGCCGGGTGCACTACCCGCGGCTGACGCTGTCGATCATCACATCGACCTGCATGTTGATCGTGATGCTTTGGAAGCAAGTCTCCAGCAGATTGCGCGCTTGCACGCATCCGGAATTCGTCTTTCGATATGACAACGCGCGATTGCGGATTGGCAACAGCGCGCCAACGCCAAAGACTGAATTCAATTCTCTTTACAGCTCAGAGACTTAGCGTGAAACGCGAGCATTGAAATATAGATGCTCCGATTTCTACGTATGCCACTGCGCATGGTGCAACGCAGAATGGTTCGCAAGCGCTGGACACGGCTCGAGGCCGGCCGCGCTCAAGCATTCATATCGTTCCGTCGATCGCGCAAGCGCAGGGGTACTCACAATGAGTCGCAAGTTCAAGGTCGTGGCCGTCTCGGGTAGCGTGCAGCGCCCCTCGCGGACACTCGTATTGGTCGAGCAACTGCTGGCCGCCCTCGCCGAGGTTCTTCCCATCGATGTTCACCTGATCACACTCGAGGACCTGGCCCCGGCCATCGGCGGCGCATCGTATCGAGACCGGCTGCCGAGCCGGGTGCAGGCGGAACTTGCCGCCATTGAATCGGCGGATGTGCTCGTCGTCGCGAGCCCCGTGTATCGCGGGTCATACACCGGTCTGTTCAAGCATCTTTTTGATCTGGTCCACCACGAAGCGCTCATCGACGTGCCTGTGCTGCTGGCCGCCACGGGCGGCAGCGACCGTCACGCGCTGGTGATTGACCATCAGCTGCGGCCGCTTTTCAGCTTCTTCCAGGCGCGCACATTGCCGCTGGGCGTGTATGCATCCGAGCAGGATTTCAGCGGCTATGAAATCAGCAGTCAGGCACTGCGTGACCGGATCGCCCTGGCCGTCACGCGTGCGTTGCCGCTGCTGAACGCATCGTCGGCCGAAGACCTTCGCGCCGCCCCTGTGGCGCAAGCCGCCTGAAGCGCCCGCTTCGTTCGTTCCCATCCCGCACAGGACAAAGGACCATCGCGATGAGCCAATCTTCTTCCAGCGCCAATATCAAGTTTGCCTACTGGGTGCCGAACGTCAGCGGCGGCCTGGTCGTCAGCACCATCCCGCAGCGCACCGACTGGAGCCTCGAATACAACCAGAAGCTGGCGCAGACGGCTGAGAAGGCCGGCTTTGACTACGCGCTCAGCCAGATCCGTTTTACCGCCGGCTACGGCGCCGAGCACCAGCATGAATCGGTATCGTTCAGCCAGGCGATCCTGCACGCCACCACCAAGCTGAAAGTGCTCGCGGCCATCCTGCCCGGCCCCTGGCATCCGGCGGTGGTGGCCAAACAGCTGGCAACCATCGACCACATCTCCAACGGCCGCATCGCCATCAACGTCGTCAGCGGCTGGTTCAAGGGCGAGTTCCAGGCACTGGGGGAACCTTGGCTTGAGCACGACGAGCGCTATCGCCGCTCCAACGAATTCATCCGCGTGCTCAAAGGCATCTGGACGCAGGACAAGTTCACGTTCAAGGGCGACTTCTACCGCATCAACGACTACACGCTGAGCCCCAAGCCGCTGCAGAAGCCGCACCCGGAGATCTTCCAGGGCGGCAGCTCGCGTGCCGCACGCGACAACGCGGCCAGCGTGTCGGACTGGTACTTCACCAACGGCAACACGCCCGAAGGGATCAAGGCGCAGATCGACGATATCCAGGCGAAGGCCCGCGAAAACGGCCACACGGTCCGCATCGGCGTGAACGCCTTCATCATCGCGCGCGATACCGAAGAGGAAGCCAAGGCGGTGTTGGACGACATCATCAAGCATGCGCACGTGGAAGCCGTGCACGCCTTTGGCGATGCGGTGAAGCAAGCCGGCAAGGCGTCGCCCGAGGGCGAAGGCAACTGGGCGAAATCCACGTTTGAAGATCTCGTCCAATACAACGACGGTTTCCGGACCAACCTGATCGGCACGCCGCAGCAGATTGCAGAGCGCATCGTGCATCTGAAGTCGATCGGCGTGGACCTGGTTCTGGCGGGCTTCCTGCATTTCATCGAGGAAGTCGAGTACTTCGGTCGCAAGGTGCTGCCGCTGGTGCGCGAGTTGGAAGCGCAACGCGCTGCCACAAACGCCGACACGCGCGAGGCCGAGGCCGCCACGTCCGCCGCCTGACCGCCTGATCTGATACCCGCGTTCCCCATACGCGCCCGCTCAGTCGAACGGGCGCGGGGGAGTTCTGTTGCCTGTCGCTTTGCGAAGACCGCCATGTCTCACACGTCCGCTGAACTTGCTGCCCCGCCACCGCCGCTTGCACGCTACGCCGACACGCGTAACGCCGATGCACCAACGCTTGCGCGCAGCGTTGGCGCCGAGGCCGTAGAAGCTGCGGCACCCGTGCTGTGGTTGACCGACATCGACCTGTCGTTCGGCGGCATTCAGGCGCTCAGCGGCATCGACCTCACGGTGGCGCCGGGGGAGATCCGCGCCATCATCGGCCCCAACGGCGCAGGTAAAAGCTCGCTGGTCAACATCATCAGCGGCCTGTACCGGCCGGACCGCGGCAGCATCTGGCTCAATGGGCGCGCCATGCGCAAGGTGTCGCCGGCGCGATTGGCCGGTCTTGGCATTGCACGCACATTCCAGAACCTGGCGTTGTTCAAGGGCCTGAGCGTGCGCGACAACATTGCGCTCGGCCGCGTACAGCACACCCGTTCTGTCTTCGTCGAGCAGTTGATCGGGCTGGGCCGCGCGCGACGCGAGCTGGTCGATGCGCGCGACCGTGCGGAACAGGTGATCCACTTTGTCGGCCTGGACGACGTGCAGGACCAACTCGCGGGCACACTTTCCTATGGGCTGCAAAAGCGCGTTGAACTGGCGCGTGCGCTGGTCGCGCGGCCACGTCTATTGCTGCTCGATGAGCCGCTCGCCGGCATGACGGTGACGGAGAAGGTTCAGATGGCCGAGCTAATCCGCGCCGCGCGCGACCAGTGGGGCACCACCATCGTGCTGATCGAACACGACATCGGCATCGTGCTGGGCCTGTCAGATCGCGTGGCGGTGCTCGACTACGGCCGCAAGATCGCCGACGGCACGCCGCACGATGTACGCGACGATCCGGCCGTCGTCGATGCTTACCTCGGCGTCGCACACGACGCGGCAAGCGTGGCGGAGACGCAATGATGGGCGACTTCGACCTGGCGTTCTTTGCCGAGGTGCTGGTGGGTGGCCTGCTGTCCGGCGTGATGTATTCGCTGGTGGCGATTGGCTTTGTGCTGATCTACAAGACCTCGGGCGTGCTCAATTTCGCGCAGGGTGCGCAGCTGCTGTTTGCCGCGCTCACATTTGTCAGCCTGCTCGAGCGCGGCGTGCCGTTCCCGCTCGCGTTGCTGCTCACCTTCACGTTGATGGTGCTGCTGGTGCTCGGGATCGAGCGCGCGGTACTTCGGCCGCTGGTCAATCAGCCGCCCATCACGCTGTTCATGGCGACGCTCGGCTTGTCGTACGTGATCGAGGGCGTGGCGCAGCTGGTGTGGGGCACGCAGGTACACGAGTTGAACCTCGGCATTTCCGATGCGCCGCTGCAGATCGGCGGCATCCTCGTCTCCAGCTTTGACCTGTTTGCCGCCGCCACTGCAGCCGTCATGGTGACGGCGCTGTCGGTCTTCTTCCGCTACACACGCGTGGGGCTGGCGTTTCGTGCCGTGGCGGACGACACATTCGCCGCCATTGCCGTGGGCTTGCGGCTACCGCGCATCTGGGCGACGGTCTGGGCCACGGCCGGCGTAATCGCCCTCGTGGCAGGGCTGCTCTGGGGCGCACGCCTGGGCGTGCAGTTCTCGCTGTCGCTGGTGGTGCTCAAGGCGCTGCCGGTCCTGGTGCTGGGCGGCTTCGATTCGATCCTGGGCGCGGTGGTCGGTGGCTTGATCATCGGCGCGCTGGAGAAGCTGGCCGAGGTGTACCTGGGGCCATTCGTCGGTGGCGGCATCGAGAGCTGGATCGCCTACGTGGCCGCGCTGGCCTTCTTGCTGGTCAAACCGGGCGGCCTCTTCGGCCTGCGCCCCGTCGAGAGAGCCTGAGCCATGTCGACTGCATTGGAATCCCCATCCGGGCACACCGCGCACCCTTCCGCTGCGCGGAGGCACCTGTCCTGGCCAGCGTGGGCAACGCCCGCGGTGACGCTGCTGCTGGCCTACTTCGTCGTGCCGCTGGTGGCATCGGACTATTGGCTCGATGCAATCCTCATTCCGTTCCTCGCGCTGTCGCTTGCAGCGGTGGGCCTGAACCTGTTGACCGGCTACGCAGGCCAGTTGTCAGTGGGCTCGGCCGCCTTCATGGCAGTGGGCGCGTTCGCCGCGTACAACTTCAACCTGCGCGTTGAGGGCCTGCCGCTGCCGGTGAGCATCGTGCTCGCCGGGCTGGCCGCCACCGCCATCGGCGTGGCGTTCGGGTTGCCGAGCTTGCGCCTGCGTGGCTTCTACCTGGCCGTATCGACCCTCGCCGCGCAATTCTTCGTGCAGTGGGCACTGACCAAGTACGGCTGGTTCAGCAACAACAACGCATCGGGCGTGATCGACGCGCCGCCCATCGTGGTGGCGGGCTTCGCGTTCGACACGCCAGCGCTGCGCTACGTGTTCGCGCTCACGGTGGTGGCGATCCTCACGGCACTGGTCTGGCGACTCGTGCAAACACCCACTGGCCACCATTTCATTGCCGTGCGTGACAACGAAATGGCGGCACGCGTCACCGGCGTGCCGGTACTGCGGACCAAACTGCTCGCCTTCGCCATCTCATCGTTCGTCATCGGCGTGGCGGGTGTGCTGTGGGGCTTCGTCTATCTGCGCACGGTGGAGCCTGCGGGCTTCAATCTCGATCGATCGTTCCAGATCCTGTTCATCGTCATCATCGGCGGCCTGGCGACCATCCGGGGCGCGTTCCTGGGCGCAGCGCTGGTGGTGGTGTTTCCGCTGCTGCTGTCCCGCTTTGGCGCGTTCGTGTTCGGCAGCCGGTTCGACTCCGGCGTGCTGGACCTCAGCCAGCGCATCGTGATCGGTGCGCTCATCGTGGCCTTTCTCATTGCCGAGCCGCAGGGCCTTGCCGCCCTGTTGCAGCGGGTGCTGCGCCGGATAAGCAACGTCGCGCGTCCAGCTTCCCGGCGCTGATTCCGTCCTCTTTCCTTTCTCCACGCAACCTACGTCGTATCGATATCAGGAGCATCTGCACCATGTCCCTCCCCCGCACCATCAAGATGGCGCTGCTGACCGGCACGCTGGCCCTCTCTAGCCTGACCGGTCTGGGCATACAAGCCGCCCATGCGGATGAGCAGTTCTTCCCGCTGCAAAGCTACCGCGTCGGCCCATATGCGGCCGGCGGCACAGGGTTCTTTGGCGGCTTCATCGATTACCTGAACCTCGTCAACACGCGAGACGGCGGCGTGGGCGGCGTCAAGCTGACCTGGGAAGAAGGCGAAACGCAGTACGAAGTGGAGCGCGGCGTGGAGGTGTACGAACGCCTGAAGACGCACCCCGGCATCGCCACATGGAATCCGCTGTCGGTCGGCATTGCGTATGCGCTGCTCGACCGGGTGACGGCCGACAAGGTGCCGTTGCTGACCATCAACCACGGCCGCACCGACACGACGGACGGCCGCGTGTTCAAGTACATCTTCCCGCTGCTGCTCAACCCGTATAGCGAGACCTCCGGCATCGTCAACTACATCGGCAGCAAGGAAGGCGGCGTCGACAAGCTCAAGGGCAAGAAGATCGTCGTGCTGTATCACGGCTCGCCGTACGGCAAAGAGACGATCCCCATCTATGAACTGCTGGCGAAGAAATACGGCTTCACGGTGCAGCAGATCGAAGTGCCGCACCCGGGCAATGAGCAGCAGTCGCAGTGGCTGGCCATCCGCCGCGCCAAACCCGACTACGTCGTGCTGCGCGGCTGGGGCGTGATGAACCCGGTGGCACTCAAGACGGCACAGAAGACGGGCTTTCCGGCCGACCACATCATCGGCAACGTGTGGTCCAACTCCGAAGAAGACGTGATTCCGGCCGGCGATGCCGCCAAGGGTTACGTCGCTATCACGACGGTTGCGGCGGGTGCGCAATACCCGGTCATCCAGCAGATCACCAAGACGCTGTATGACCACGGCAAGGGCAACCTGCAAGACAAGAAGCGCATCGGCAGCGTGTACCACAACCTGGGCGTGCTCAACGGCATCCTGAACGTGGAAGCCATCCGCATCGCACAGGCCAAGTTCGGCAAGCGCACGCTGACCGGCGACGAAGTCCGCTGGGGCCTGGAAAACCTGAAGATTGACGAAGCCCGCGCCGCTGCGCTGGGCGCCAAGGGCCTGTTCCACTCCATCAACGTCACGTGGGACAACCATGAAGGAGACGGCCGCGTCGCCTTCCAGCAGTGGGATGGCACGAAGTGGAACGTGATCTCCGACTGGATCGCGCCGGACTGGAAGCTGCTGCGGCCGATTATCGAGAAATCGTCGCTGGCGTATGCCAAAGAGAAAAACATCAAGGTGCGCACCAGCATCAACGATTGAATTCCGCTGTCTCTCCACCCTGCTCGACCACCTGGAGGTTCGCCATGACGCAGCCGCACGCCGAGACCATGTTCGGCGCTCCGTACGAAACCCTTGCGCAGAAGTACCGCCCGGTCTTCCAGCGCATCCGCGATACCGCCTTGCAGCGCGAGCACAACCGCCAGCTCGGCGTCGATGCCATCCAATGGCTCAAGCAGGCGGGCTTCGGCGCGGTGCGCGTGCCGGTGGAATATGGCGGCGACGGCGCCACGCTGCCCCAACTGTTCCAGTTGCTGATTGAGCTGGCCGACGCCGACTCCAACATCGTGCAGGCGCTGCGCGGGCATTTCGCCTTCGTGGAAGATCGCCTGAACGCACCGCGCGACGCGGGCAACGAAGTCTGGCTGCGGCGCTTCGTGGCCGGCGATCTGGTCGGCAACGCCTGGACGGAAATCGGCGACGTGGCCATTGGCGATGTCATCACGCGCATCTCAAAAAGGGACGGCCGCTGGGTTGCCAACGGGCGCAAGTACTACAGCACCGGAAGCATCTTTGCCGATTGGGTCGACCTGTATGCACGCCTGGAAGACGGCACCGACGTGATCGCCGCCGTTAGCTCGCACCAGCCCGGTGTGACGCACCACGACGACTGGAACGGCTTCGGCCAGCGCACCACGGGCAGCGGTACCTCGGTGTATGAGAACGCCGCCGTGGAGGACGAGAACATCTTCCCGTTCAGCAGCCGCTTCAAGTACCAGACGGCGTTCTACCAGCTGTTCCACCTCGCCACGCTGGCCGGCATTGCGCGCGCCATCACACGCGAGGTTGCGCAGCAGGTGCGCGAGCGCAAACGCATCTTCAGTACCGGCAACGCCTCAGCGGTGGCGCAAGACGTGCAGGTGCAGCAGGTGGTTGGCGAGGTGTCGGCATTGGCCTACGCGGCGGAGGCCACGGCCATTCGCGCCACCTTCGCCGCGCAGCGTGCCTACGACGCCCGCTGGGCCGGCGACGCTGCGCAGGAGCGCCAGGCCAACATCGACGCCGAACTCGAGTCCGCGCAAGGGCAGGTGGTGATTTCCGATCTCGTGTTGCGTGCGTCCACGCAGTTCTTCAATGCACTCAGCGCATCCGCCACGGCCTCGGGCAAGGCGCTGGACCGCCACTGGCGCAACGCGCGCACGGTGGCCTCGCACAATCCGCTGATCTACAAGGCGCGCATCATCGGCGAATGGCACATCAACGGCACTGAACCTCCGTATGTCTGGCAGATCGGTGCGGGGCCGGGTACCACGGCGACACCGCCCATCGCCAAAGCGGCCTGAGGGCGATGGCGATGCACGATTCTGCTGTGCTGCTGCACGTCAACGGTGTCGAAGCGACGTACCAGAATGCCATCGTCGCCTTGCACAACGTGAACCTCACCGTACAACGGGGTGAGGTGCACGCACTGCTCGGCGCGAACGGTGCGGGCAAGTCCAGCACGCTCAAGGCGATCTCGAACCTGCTGGTGCCCGAACGCGGACAGGTCACTGCCGGCACGATCCGCTTTGACGGGCATGACGTCGCCCGCACCACGCCTGCGCAGCTGGTGCGCCTGGGGCTCGTTCAGGTGCTGGAGGGCCGGCGCTGCTTTCCGAACCTGCCCATCGAGGCGAACCTCGTTACCGGTGCGCTCGGGCGCAGCGCCTCGCGCGCGGAGACTGCCGCCGACCTGGAACGCGTGTACGCGATCTTCCCGCGCCTGAAAGCACGGCGCCGGGTGGCCGCCGGCCTCACGTCGGGCGGTGAGCAGCAGATGGCCGCGATTGGGCGCGCGCTGATGTCACGCCCGCGCCTGCTGGTGCTGGACGAGCCGTCGATGGGCCTCGCGCCCCTGGTCGTGCAGGACATCTTTGCGAGGCTGCGGCAGCTCAATCGTGAAGACGGGCTGTCGATCCTTGTGGCCGAACAGAACTCCACGGTGGCCCTGCAATACGCCGATCGCGCCACGGTGCTGGAGGCAGGCGTCACCGTGCTCAATGACACGGCCGAGGCGTTGCGCCAGCGTGAGGACATCCAGCATTTCTATTTCGGCCGCGATGTTGCGCACCAAGTGCCAGCCTTGGTGTGAGCGGCATCCATTCGTCTTTCCCGATTGTTCATGACAACAGAAACGGCAATCTTTCCTGAAACCGAAACCCTTGATGTGCCGGCCCCGCAATCCGCCAAGGCACTGGCTGCCGAGTTTGCCCGGACGGCAGTGGAGCGCGATGCCGCGGGCGGCACGCCCTTGGCCGAACGCGACGCGTTGCGGCGCAGCGGCCTGCTCTCCTTGGCGATTCCCAAGCGCTATGGCGGGCACGGGGCCAGTTGGGCCGAGACGTTGGATACCGTGCGCGAGTTTGCACAGGTGGATAGCTCCATCGCGCACGTCTACGGCTTCCACCATCTGCTCTTAGCCACCGTGCGACTGTTTGCGCGGCCAGACCAGTGGGAGCCGTGGTACGAGCAGACCGCGCGCAAGCACTGGTTCTGGGGCAACGCGCTGAACCCGCTCGACGATCGCACCATCGTGCGCCGGTTCGACGGCTGGTACGAGTTTTCCGGCAAGAAGAGCTTCTGCTCCGGCGCATTGGATTCGCAAATGCTGATTGCCTCGGGCATCGATGAACACAGTCGCAAGCTGCTGATTGCAGCGGTGCCGACTGCACGCGCCGGCATCACGCTCAACCACGACTGGAATGCCTTCGGGCAGCGCCAGACCGACAGCGGCAGCGCCTTGTTCGAGAAAGTCCGCGTGGAAGAGAACGAACTGCTCCGCGATCCGGGGCCGCTCACCACGCCTTTTTCGTCCTTACGCCCGTTGCTGGCGCAGCTTGTGTTTGTGCACATGTTTCTGGGCCTGGCAGAAGGTGCGTTCGAGCAGGCCAGGCACTACACGCTGCATGAGGCGCGACCGTGGCATCGGTCTGCAGCAAAACGGGCGAGCGAGGACCCATACACGCTGGCCCACTACGGTGAGTTCTTTGTCGGCCTGGAGAGCGTGCGCCTGCTGGCGCGGCAGGCGGTCACACGGTTTGATGAGGCGTGGGCGCAAGGCCCCACGCTCACCGCGCACGCGCGCGGCCACGTTGGTATTGCCATCGCCACCGCCAAGGTTGCAGCCACGCGGGTCGGGCTCGATTTGACCAGCCGAATGTTCGAGACCACCGGCGCACGCGCCACGCACGGTGCGCTCGCGCTGGACCGCTTCTGGCGCAACCTGCGCACCCAAACGCTGCACGACCCCGTCGACTACAAGCTGCACGAGTTGGGCGACTGGGCGCTGAATGGCACGCTGCCGGAACCCTCCTTCTATTCCTGATCCCACGCGCTGAATGGACAATCATGGCGACGTTCCCTGTATGGCCTCCACCGCCTGGCCATGAGCCCGCGGCCTGCACGCCAGGTTGGATCTTCGAGGACCCGCGCTCCCGCGCCCTGCTCGATGAAGTCGAACAGGTGGCGCCCAGCGACGCGGCCGTGCTGATCTCCGGTGAAACTGGCACGGGCAAAGAGCTGATTGCCCGCTACCTGCACAACCGCAGCGCACGGCAGGGTGGTCCTTTCGTGGTGGTGAGTTGCGGCGCCTTCTCCGACACGCTGGTCGATGCAGAACTCTTCGGCCACGAAAACGGCGCGTTCGCCGGCGCATTCGGCACGCAGGTCGGGTGGTTCGAGCAGGCCAACGGCGGCACCATCTTCCTCGACGAGGTCAACGACCTGCCGCTGCCTGTGCAGAACAAGCTGCTGCGCGTGCTGCAGGAGCGCGAAATCGTGCGCCTGGGCGGGCGCACGCCCATTCCGGTCGATCTCCGGATCGTCGCGGCCACCACCGTCGATCTGGAAACGCTGGTCCAGGAGAAGCGCTTTCGCAAGGATCTCTACTACCGGCTGAATGTCGTCAATCTCAACGTCCTCACGCTGAAGGAGCGTCCGAGCGACATCGTTCCGCTGGCGCGCTACTTCATCAACACCTACAGCAAACGACTCGGCCACGCGCGCTCGACCCTCACACCGGAGGCCGAACGCCTGCTGACAGAAGCCCCTTGGCACGGCAACGTGCGCGAGCTTGAAAACGTCATGCACCGGACGCTCCTGCTCTGCGATGGAAACACCATCGATGCGCCAGACCTGCGGCTGTCGAGCCGCTCTACCAGCCCTCAAGCACAGGCCGAGACCGACCCATCAATCGCTTCCGGCGCCACCGCGCCCACGCAGGTGCCCATCGCGTCCGCCGACGAAACTGACCTGCTGCGACGTGCCATTCGGCAACTCTGTAACGACAACGTGGGCAATGTCTATCAGGTGGTGGAAGATGCGTTGTTCCGAGAGGTATTCCGGTACTGCCACTACAGCCAGAGCGATACCGCGCGCGTGCTGGGCGTAACGCGGAACGTGGTACGCGCCCGGCTTATTCGCCTGGGCGAAGTTGGCGCACCCCGCACACTGCCCTTTGCCTCAGCACCCGCGACAGTGGCACACGAAGACGTGATGGGCACGTAGCTTGCTTGCCAGCGTGAGTTGCTCTCTGCGTTATCGATAGTCATCCTGCGTGAACCGTTCTTCGTCTTCTCTACTCAGCATCCAGGCGCTGCGGGGCTTCGCCGCACTGTATGTGGTGGTGTTCCACTCCGGACTCGCCCTGGCCCATGCCGATATCCCCGCCCTGGCGTGGCTGACCACGCATGTGATCAAGCGTGGGCATGTGGGTGTGGATGTGTTCTTCGTCATCAGCGGCTTCATCATTGCATGGGTCGCAGTTCTTGGCCCCAAGGGACCTGAGCCGGCCGACGAATTTCTCGTCAAGCGGGCGTTCCGCCTGGCACCGCCTTACTGGCTGATGTCGGTGCTGCATTCCACGTGGCTCAACCCCGTCTCGTCGGGCGTATTGCTCACTTCGCTGGCTTTTTTGCCGCAGGCTAATGTGGATGCGCCGTACTTCGGCTACCCGGCGCTATACGTCGGCTGGTCGCTCAACTACGAGGTGTTTTTCTACGCGTTGTGCGCGATGGGGCTGGCGCTGTTCGGCCGGCGCGCGCTTGGGCTGGTGGCGCTGGCGCTGTTCACGACAACGATCATCGTGCCGTTCTGGCACAACGGTGTCGTGCAGCGCAACCCGGAAGCGTTGTACGACTGGGCCACGCCAGTGCAAGCCATGGCAGCCAACCCGCTGGTGCTGGAGTTTCTGTTGGGCGCCATGCTGGCATGGCTGTATGCGGCACATCGGCATCGCCTGACACCGGCCGTTGCGCGAGTGCTGATGGCTGTTGGCGTGGCAACGTTCGTAATGTCGGTCGTCGGCCCGGTCCCCAAGTTCGATCTTCTCGCCCGCGGGTTGCCTGCAGGCGCGTTGCTGATCGGCATGGTGGCCATGGAGCACTGCGGCGAGCTTCGCGTGCCGCGCGTCGCCGTCTGGCTGGGCGAGTTGTCGTATGCGCTGTACCTCGCGCACCCGAGCGTGATTGAGGCCACGCATCGCGTGGTGGGCAGGCTCGCGTCGGAGTGGCTCGGTACGCAGTTGATGCTGTTTGCCGTCAACCTCGCGCTGACACTGGCACTGGCCGTGCTGCTGCATCGCTATGTCGAACTGCCATCCATCGCCCTCGGCCGCCGCGCCATCGACTGGATGCGCAACCGTCGGCACGCCTTGCGCACCCGCCTCGGGCCGCAAAAGCCCTGAGCGACGCATAACGTTTCCGGTTTTTATTCGTTCGCCGCACGACGGGCTTCTCGGACAATGGCTGCTTCAGAAACAATCTGTCGCGTGCCATGTCCGCCCCTTCTTCCTCGTTCCGCCGATCCGTCTTCGCTTCCGTCGCGTTGGCAGCGGCCGCCGCGTTCAGTGCAACAGCGGCACATGCTGATGCCACGCTCGACAAGATCCAGCAGCGCAAGAAGCTTGTCGTGGGCGTGGTGCTGTCGGGCGGGCCATTCGGCTCCATCGACCCCGTCACGCAACGCGGCACGGGCTTCAACGTCGACCTTGCACAGGCACTCGGGCGCGGGCTTGGCGTGGAAGTGGAGACGGTGCAGGTGCAACCTTCCAACCGCGTGCAATTTCTGCAGCAGGGCCGTGTTGACGTGCTGGTTGCGGCGATGGAGCTGAACCCCGAACGCGCGGACCTGCTCGCTCACGTGCCGACACCCTACTACCGCGTGGGCGGCGTGGCGTTGGTCCCCAAGGACAGCCCGGTGCACCAGTGGAGCGACCTGAAAGGTAAAGACGTTTGCCTGTCCCAAGGCAGCAGCTATGCCAAGCCGCTGGCAGCCGACATCGGTGCCACGCCGAAGGGTTTCAAGAGCCCGGCCGAGTCCTTGCTGGCCCTGCGCGGCAACAACTGCGCTGCCGCCGTGCACGACGCCACGCTGCTGCAGCCGCTGCCGCGCAGCAACCCCGAATGGAAGGACTACCGCATCGTCGGCCCGGACCTCATCCCTTCGCCCACCGTCATCTGGGCGCGCAAGGGCGAGAACGACACCGTGGCCGCCCTCGACCGCATCGTCCAGGGCTGGCACCGCACCGGCTGGCTGATCGAGACGGAGAGGAAGAACGGCATCCTGCCGCCTTCGCCCGCGCTGGTCGAATGGCATGACAAGCTGAAGGCCACGCGCGGCTGATCGAGAGGCTGCAGTTGACTGACGATCTGCTCACGCGCGCGATTGCGCTGATGCGCCACGCCGGCCTCGACTACGGCTTTCTGGCCGAGGCGTATGAGCGCCATGCGCTGCTGCAAGGCGCGAAGGTTTCGCTGCTGGTGATGCTGAGCACCGTGGTGTTGAGCCTGGTCTTTGGTGTCGGGCTTGCACGGCTGCTGGTGTCGCCGCACAAGCGCGTGAGGTGGCTGGCTCAGGGCTTTATCGAACTGACGCGCAACACGCCCACGCTCGTGCAGCTGTGCTGCGCCTTTCTCGTCGTCAACACGCTCATCACGCAGACGCTGGCGCAGTGGCAGTGGACCAACCCGCTCACGCCGTTCTTCTGGGCGGTGACGTTGCTCTCGCTACACAAGGCGGCTTTTCATGCGGAAGCCCTGCGTGCCGGCATTGAAGCCGTGCCGCCCGCCATGCTGGAAGCCGCAACCTCGCTCGGCTTCAGCGCACGCGAGCGCCTGTGGCGCGTGCAATTGCCGCTCGCGCTTCGCGCTGCATGGCCCTCGCTGATGAACAACACCGTGGAGCTGGTGAAGGCATCGTCTCTGGCGTCCGCCATTGCGGTGGGCGACATCACGTATAGCGCGCTGATGATCTGGACACAGCGCGACAACGTGCTCGAATGCATGGTGCTGTTGCTGCTGTTCTATGGCGTGGTCACCTATGCCGTGCATGCGTTGGGCGTGTGGATCGAACGCCGGCTCCAGATGCCAGGTTACGGCGCCGCTGGCCACACGACCTTGGGAGGCGCCGCTCATGCCTGACACCCTTCTCGCCACGCTTTTGCATTGGTCACCCGCATTGCTGCGGGGGCTGGGCATCAACGTCGGTATCAGCTTGCTGGCCGTCGGGCTGGGCACACTGGTCGGGCTGGCCATCGGCGCGCTGCATCTGTCGTCGGTACGCGGGCTAAGGCAGCTCGCCGGCGGTTATGTCGTCGCATTTCGCAATGCGCCTTGGCTTGTGCTGGTCTATGGCATTGCGTACGCCGTGCCCTTCGAAATTGTCGTGCGCGGCCACGTGATCCCGTTTCCGGATTGGCTCAAGGTGACGTTCGCGCTCGCATTGCCGGCAAGTGCTCATGTGGCGGAAATCTTCCGTGGCGCGGTGCAGTCGATCCCGCATACGCAGTGGGAAGCCGCTGCGTCGTTGGCATTTACGCGGCGGGACATCCTGTGGCGCATCGTGCTGCCGCAGTGCGTGCAGCGCATGCTGCCTTCGTGGATGAACCTGTATGCCGTCATCACCATGGGCACGGCCCTGGCGTCTCTGGTCGGCGTGCACGATCTGCTCGACACCGCCCAGATCGCCAGCAACACGGTCAACCGCACGCCGTTTACGGTGCTGACCTACTTCACCGTGCTCGCCTTGTTCTTCCTCTACTGCTACCCGATTTCGCGCCTGACCCGGCGCATGGAGCGCGCGCATGTCGCTGCCTGATCTTCTTCCTCTCGATGCATCTACGCCGGTTGCCCCACCGCTTGTCTCACTCCGCGACGTGCATCTGAGTTTCGGCATCACGCCGGTGTTGTCGGGCATCAACCTCGACGTGCAGCGCGGCCAAGCCGTGTCGATCATCGGGCCGTCGGGCTCGGGCAAGTCGACGCTCCTGCGCTGCATCAGCGGTTTGCTTCGGCCGCAGCGCGGCAGCATCACCGTGGACGGCATCCGCGTCGACCAGCTCAACACCGAAGAAGACACCATTGCCCTGCGCAAGCGCATCGGCTTTGTGTTCCAGCAATACAACCTGTTTCCGCACCTGAGCGTGCTCGACAACCTCGTCGCCGCCCCCGTGCGCGTGCTCGGCAAAGCGCGTTCAGAGGCTGAAGCCACCGCACATGCGCTGCTCAAGAAAGTGGGCCTGGCAGACAAGGCGCGCGCATACCCCGGACAGCTCTCGGGCGGCCAGCAACAGCGCGTAGCCATTGCCCGCGCGCTGGCCATGAAACCGGAACTGATCTTGTTCGATGAAGTGACGTCCGCGCTCGATCCAGAAACGGTGGGGGAAGTGCTCAACGTCATCGGCGAATTGGTCGACGATGGCTTGACCTGCGTGCTGGTCACGCACGAAATGGCCTTCGCGCGGGCGATCAGCGACGAGGTGGTGTTCACGGAACACGGCGTCGTGGTGGAACGTGGCTCGGCAGAACAGGTTTTTTCCTCTCCGACGAGCGACCGCACACGTGCATTCCTGTCGCGCGCGCTTTCGGGTCATGCAGGTGCGCGGCCCCTCCTGCATGCGGCATGGCACGCTGCTTTCACCAGCGCGACGTTTGCCGTCTGACCTTCGACCTTCAACCGCCAATCGCGTGCAGCGCGGCTACGGGCGCGTGCTGCAGCGCCTGCTCCAGATCAGCAATCAGGTCATCGGCATCTTCCAGACCGACATGCAAGCGCAGCACAGCGCCAGCTTGATCCCATTGCGCGTGGTCAGCCAACCTTTCGGGCGCAACCACGGTGACGAGGCTTTCGTACCCGCCCCACGACGCGCCAATCGCGAACAGCTGCAAGGCATCGGCAACCCGTTCTGCGGCGTACTGATCCGCGCCTTCCAGCACGAATGAAACGAGCCCGTTGGCGCCCGAGAAGTCCCGCTGCCACAGCACGTGGCCCGGGTCACCCGGCAATGCCGGATAGAACACCCGCCCAACGCCCGGCTGCGCCTGCAGCCACTGCGCCACACGCGTGGCATTGCGCTGGTGCTGGGCCATGCGCACCGGCAACGTGCGCACGCCGCGCAGCGCCAGGTAAGCATCATCGGCGCCGATCGTGAGACCGAGCACATCATGTGCGGCGGCAATACGCACCGCCACGGCATCGGTGCGGGCAACGACCGCACCCAGCATCACATCGGAATGACCGGCTACGTACTTGGTGGCGGCAAGGATGGAGATGTCCGCCCCCGCATCGAGCGGCCGGAAGAGAATGCCAGATGCCCACGTATTGTCCGTCGCCAGCAAGACGCCGTGCCGCTGCGCTACTCGGGCAATGGCACGCAAGTCATAGATTTCATAGAGCAGCGACCCCGGCGATTCCGTATAGATCAGCCGTGTGTGCGGGCGGATGGCGGCTTCGAGCTGCCCGTCGCGCGGGTCCACATAGGTCAGTTCAATGCCCAGGCGCTGCAGCAGACCTGTGTCGAGCCGGCGTACGGGCGCATACACGCTGTCGGTCACGACCACGTGGTCGCCAGGCGACAACAGCGCCAGGAACGTCAGCGAAATCGCCGACAAGCCCGATGGCACAAGGAACACACGCACACCGCCCTCAAGGGCCAGCAGCGCATCTTCCAGCGCGCGGTGTGTTTGTGAACCGTGGCGGCCGTAGCTCGCGATGTTCTCGCCGGCCTTGCGGCGCGCGTGGACATCATGCTGAGCGGCAGTGCTGGCATGGCGGACGGTGCTGGTGCGCTCCACCGGCACGTTGACCGGCGCAGTGCCCTCCACAAACGGCGGGCTGCCTGCGTGGATGATGCGTGTTGCAAGAGAATTCGAGGCATTCGGCGCATTGGAACGGGCGTCGATGGAAGAGCGTGTCATGCAGGCCTCGCGCGTTTCTGAAGGCGCCCATGTTAGGCACGCCACCCCGCGCCCGAGAACGAACCGATGCGTCTAACCATATGCAGGATGCTGCGTTGGTCGTGCGCTGCCGGCGCCCTACACTGAGTGCTTCACCGATCCGCTTTGAGCTGCCATGAGCCTCGCCCAGCAACGCGACCACGCCGTCCGCCAGACCCTCGTCGCCATCCGCGCCATTGCCGCGCAAGATGGCATTACGCAGGCATCGCTTGCGCGCATTGCCGATCGTCTGCATGAACTTGCCGCGCAGGAAGCGCTGTTCCCGCTCGATGCCTTCCCGCCGCCCGCAGCGGGCGATGCCGATGCCTCCAGCCGTTACCTGCTGCACGTGGAGCCCGACCAGACCTTCGCGCTGTACCTGAACTCCATCAACCCTGGCAAGACCACGCCGCCGCACAACCACACCACGTGGGCGGTCATCGTCGCGCTCGAAGGTGAAGAGTTGAACCGCGTCTACACACGCACCGACAACGGCCGCGACCCCGAGCGCGCCACACTGGCCCTGTCGCGCGAAGTCGTGGTACAGCCGGGCACGCCCATCACGTTCCTCGACGACGACATCCACAGCATCCACGTGCTGGGCAACACACCCACCCGCCACTTCCACCTGTATGGTCGCGCGCTGGAAACGCTGACAGGGCGCGTCGGCTATGACCTCGCCACGGGCCGTGTGCTCAACTACAACCGCAACTACATGAACGCGACGAAGCAGGCCGCTTGACCGTCCACCTCAAGCCGGGACGGCCGGCCTGCGTCTCAGCGGGTTATGTCCGCTGTCGGCTGGCCGCACCCGTTTGACGCGGCATGCGACCCAACGCCGGCTTCAGCACCGGCGCACGGTGCCCTAGAAAATCCCACAGCCGATTGGCGACTGGCCCATGCGGCTGATCGCGCCGGCGCGCGACCACCAGCTCCTGCACCATGCCGGGAAAATGGCGCCCCGCAATCGACAGCAACGTCCCCTCGCGCAGCTCCGTCTCGATCAGGAAACGCGGCAGATGCCCCCACGCCATGCCGTGGAGAATCAGCTCTTTCTTCATCAATTGGTCAGGCGCGGCGCACTGCGGCGCACCGTCGATGACGTAATGGAATTGCTCCGGCGGGTTCCGCGCGGAATCGTTGATGACGCACTGCATGAAGCGCTGCATCTGCTGAGGCGTGATGGCCGACGTGATGGCGAACGGCAAAAACCCCGGCGCCACCACCGGCACCATGGCGATCTTGCCAAGGTCGATCCACTCCATGCGCACGTCGCCTTTCGGCACACGGTGGACGATCAGGTCCGCATCGTCTTCCAGCAAGCGCTCCCACGGCCCGGTGACGGCTTCGAACAGCAATTGCAGCCGCGTCTGCGGACACTGGCCGAAGAACGCGCTGAGCAGCGCGAGCACTGGCTGGAGCGGGCACAGGTCGCCCAGCACCACGCGCAACTCGGCCTCCTCGCCCATCGCGAGCTGTTTTGCGTGGGTCCGTAACTCCTCGCTCTCACGCAGCAAAGACTGCACCTTGCGATGAAACGACTGCCCCGCTTCCGTCAAGCGCACGCGATAACCGGTGCGGTCCAGCAGGCTCAAACCCAACTGTCCTTCCAGCTTGGCGACCGCCGCAAAGACCGACGGGTGCGAGCGATGCAACCGCTCGGCCGCGGCCTGAAAGCTGCCGCCGGTCACCACCGCGTCGAAGCACTGCAGCTCATGAAGCGTGAAGTTCTGCATTGTCGACGAAACCTACAAAGTTGTTCGAAACTTCATAGTATCCACGAACCCCACCGGCTTCTAGGATGACGACATCCCAATCGTTTCAACCGTCTTTCCCAGGAGCCCAACATGACCACCCGCAACGACCTCTCCTTCATCACCACCGGTGACGGGGCACGCCTTGCCTATCGCTTTGATGGCACAGCCGGCAAGCCTGTCCTGCTGCTGTCCAACTCCATCGGCACCGACCTGCACATGTGGGACGTGAGCGTGCCGAGCCTGGCCGAGCACTTTCACGTGCTGCGCTACGACGCGCGCGGCCATGGTGCTTCGGATGCCCCTGCTGGTGCGTATTCAATGGACCGGCTCGGCCGTGACGTGGTGGAGCTGCTTGATACGCTGGGCATCGAGCGTGTGCATATGCTGGGGTTGTCGCTCGGCGGCATCGTGGCGCAGTGGCTGGCGATCCATGTGCCGGAACGCATCGACCGGCTGATCCTCTCCAACACCGCCGCGCATATCGGCCCGACGCAGTATTTTGATCAGGCCATCGCCGAACTGAATCGGGCACCCGACATGCACGCGACGACGGAAACGTTCCTGCGCAACTGGTTTCCGGCGCGCATGCTCGAAGCCAACGACCCCGCCGTTGAGCCGTTCCGCCGCACGCTGCTGGCAACGCCGCGCGAAGGCATCATCGGCGGCTGGGCGGCCGTGCGCGATGCCGACCTGCGCCGCACGATTACGCTCATCACGCATCCGACGCTCGTCATTGCCGGTCAGCACGACACCGTGACGTCTGCCCGCCATGGCGAGGAAATTGCCGCCGCTATTCCAGGCGCGCAACTGTGCCTGCTGGACACCGTGCACCTCGCCAATGTCGAGCTGCCGGACGCGTTTCTTGAAGCCGTGCTGGATTTCCTGGGCGTGCACGAAACCGTCTGATGCGTCGACGCAGCATCGACACACGGCAACGCAGCCGGTTAACATGGCAGCCATCCAACCGATGTGCCGCCCGCCATGTCCCGCGTCAAGAACGAAGACGAATTCGAGTTGCGCCGCGAAAGCGTGCTCGACACCGCCGCCGAAGCCTTTGCGGCCGACAGCTACCCGAGCGTGTCGATGAACCAGCTTGCCGCTGCGTGCGGCGGATCCAAATCGCGCCTGTATCACTACTACGAAGGCAAGGAAGCCATTCTGTTCGACCTGCTCGACCGCTACACGCGGCGGCTGGCCGACCTGGTTGAACGCGCCGAGAGCGACGCGCGCCACGCCAAGCTCTCGGCACGCGCCACGCTGCATCTGCTGATCCGCACGTTCCTGGCCGAATACGCCACGTCGCGTACGCGGCATGTGGCCTTGCTCAATGATGTGAAATACCTGGCGCCAGAGCAGCGCGACATCGTGCTCGCGCGCGAGCGAGACGTGGTGGCCGCGGTGGGCCGACAGCTCGGGGCGGCTTACCCGAGCAAGGTGGACGAGGCCAACCGCACGCCCATCACGATGATGTTGTTCGGCATGATGAACTGGACGTTCACCTGGCTCAAACCCGACGGCCCGCTTTCCTATGAGGGCTATGCGGAAATGGTGATCGACATGCTGGAGAACGGGCTCGGCGGCAAGAAGAGCTGACGTTCAACGCTCGTCGTAGCTGACCACCACGCGCTGCGTGAGCGGGCGCGCCTGGCAGGTCAGCACAAACCCCTGCTGGATCTCCCAGTCTTCCAGCGTGAAATTCTTGTCCATCTCTACGCGGCCTTCCAGCACCTTGGCGCGGCACGTACAGCACACGCCGCCCTTGCACGCATAAGGCAGATCCAGCCCCGCGTTCAACGCACTGTCGAGCACCTTGGCGTCGCCTGCCATCGGCACCTCGTGCGATTTGCCGTCGAGCACAACGGTGAGCGCCACCTCGCCCGCCACGGCACCATGCTTGCGCGGCTTGGCCGTTGCCGACACATCGCCCACCGGCACGCCAAAGCGCTCCGCATGCACACGCTCTCGCGGCACGCCGCGCTCAAGCAGCGCGGCTTCCACCGCATCGATCATCGTCGACGGGCCGCAGATGAAAGCGGCATCGATATCGTCGGGCGGGATCAGCGCATCCAGAAATGCATGGGCCTTGGCGCCATCAAGCCGCCCGTTGAACAACGCAATCTCCTGCGCCTGACGCGACAACACGTGATACAGCGCGAAGCGATCGAGGTAGCGGTCCTTCAGGTCTTCGAGTGCTTCACCAAAGATGATGCTGTCGACGCTGCGGTTGCCGTAGACCAGCGTGAAGCGGCTCTGCGGCTCCGCCGCGAGCGTGGTCTTGATGAGCGACAGGATGGGTGTGATGCCGCTGCCGGCCGCAAAGGCGACGTAGTGGCGAGCGCTTTCGGCGGCGAGCGGCACATAGAAGCGCCCATCCGGCGGCAGCACATCAAGCGTCTGGCCCACGCGGATGCGGTCGTGCAGGTGGTTGGAGAAGACCCCCGCATCGACACGCTTGACGGCCACCCGCAACTCGCCGTGCGCGTCGTAGTCCTGTACGGCGCAGCAAATCGAATACGAGCGCCGCAGTTCTTCGTGCCCTGGCAGTTGGCCGGACGGCACGCGCAACGTCAGGAACTGGCCCTGCGTAAATCGGTATGCATCCCGCAGGTCATTCGGCACATCGAAGCGCACGGAAATCGTATCGGCCGTCTCGCCGCGCACTTCGGCAACACGCAAGGGGTGGAATTGCGGGGTCATGGCGGTCGTGCCCGGTGGGCTTAGTAAGGCTTGAAGTAGTCGAACGGCTCGCGGCACGCGCGGCAGCGATACAGCGCTTTGCAGGCAGTTGAGCCGAAGGCGGAAATGAGCGCCGTATCGTGCGATCCGCATTGCGGGCAGGCGATGTGTTCACCCTGCGCGGGGCGCGTAAGACGAATCGGCCGGGCCCCATCCACTTCGGCCACATGCGCCGGCGGCGCAATACCAAAGTCGCGCAATTTGCGCTGCCCTTCCGCGGTGATCCAATCCGTCGTCCATGCCGGCGACAGCACTGAACGCACCCGATACGCCCCTACGTCTGCCGCTTGCAAGGTACGGCTCACATCATCGGCAATCTGTTCCATGGCCGGGCAGCCGGAATAGGTGGGCGTGATCGTTGCCACCAGGGTGCCGTCTTCGTCGAGCTGCACATCGCGCAGGATGCCAAGCTCAGCGATCGTGACCACGGGAATCTCCGGATCGGTTACCGCTTCGAGCGCCATGCGTGCCCGCTCCAACCGCCCGCTTACCACGATGCCCCCGGATACTGGCGCGCCAATCCCTGCATTTCGGCCAGCAGATAGCCCATATGTTCGGAGTGCACGCCGTGCTTGCCGGTGCTGACATAGGGACCCGACTCCGGCCATCTCAGCGTGGCCTCATCCAGCGCGTCACGCACCGTGGTTTCCCACGCGTCGCGCAGGTCTGCCGGACGCACGCCGATGCCGGACGCCGCTACGGCCGTTTCCACGTCGTCCGTGGCGAAGTATTCGTTGGTGTATGGCACCAGCCAATCGAGCGCGGCCTGCGCACGCGCGTGCGATTCCTCGGTGCCATCACCGAAGCGCACGAGCCAGTCGCGCGTATGGGCGAAGTGGTAGCGCATCTCCTTCACCGACTTGGCGGCAATGGCGGCCAGCTCTGCGTCGGTCGAACGCGTCAATGCTTCCCACAGCGGCACCATCAACGCGGCGTACAGGAAGTGGCGGACCATGGTGACGGCGTAGTCGCGCGTGGCTGCCGACGTCGCGACCAATGGGCCGGCATGCGGCAGCTCGAGCAGCGTGTAGTTACGGAAAGCGGGCTCGGCGCGCCAGTAGGCGTAGTCGTCCTCCGTACGCGGCGTACCGGTGAGCCTGCCTTCGATCTGCCCCGCGTGCGCGTAGAGCAACCGTGCCTGGCCGATCAGGTCAAGACTCAGGTTGGACAGTGCGATGTCTTCTTCCAGCACGGGGCCGTGGCCCGTCCATTCCGCGTTGCGCTGGCCGAGGATGAGTGCGTTGTCGGCCAGACGAAGGATGTATTGCAGATGCGCGTCGGAAGTCATGACCGCGGCTCACATGTGGTTGACTTCATCGGGCAGCCGGTAGAACGTCGGGTGCCGATAGATCTTGTCGGCCATCGGGTCGAACAGCATGGGCTTGTCGTCGGGCTCGCTGGCGGTGATGGCCGCCGACGGCACCACCCAGATCGAGACGCCTTCCTGCCGGCGCGTGTAGACATCACGCGCCATCTGCAGCGCTTGCTTGGCGTCCACCGCGTGCAGGCTGCCGCAATGCTTGTGCTCCAGGCCCTGCTTGCTGCGGATGAACACTTCCCACAGCGGCCATTCGTGTTGATGCATGGTGGGTTCCTTCCGGTTCAGGCAGCTTGTTGATTGGCGGCGGCGCGTTCAGCCTGCTTGCGCGCGTAAGCCAGCGCGGCTTCGCGCACCCACTCGCCTTCTTCGTGTGCACGCTTGCGGGTGGCAAGGCGCTCGCGGTTGCACGGGCCGTGACCATCGAGCACGCGTTTGAATTCGGACCAATCGAGCGGCGAGAAATCGTAATGGCCGCGCGCTTCGTTCCACGTGAGGCCGGGGTCGGGCAGCGTCACGCCGAGCACGCGCGCCTGCTCGACGGTGGCATCGACAAAACGCTGTCGCAGATCGTCGTTCGAAATGCGCTTGATGCCCCAGGCCATGGTCTGCGCGCTGTTGGGCGATGCGGTGTCGGGCGGTCCGAACATCATCAGCACCGGAAACCACCAGCGGTTGACGGCTTCCTGCACCATGTCGCGCTGCGCCTGCGTGCCGCCCATCATCGTCAACAACGATTCATAGCCCTGACGCTGGTGAAACGACTCTTCCTTGCAGATGCGGATCATGGCGCGCGCATACGGGCCGTAAGAGCAACGGCAAAGCGGCACCTGGTTCATGATGGCCGCGCCATCGACCAGCCAGCCGATCACGCCCACGTCTGCCCAGGACAGCGTCGGGTAATTGAAGATCGACGAATACTTCGCCCGGCCTTCGTGCAGCGCGTCGATCATCTCGTCGCGCGAGCTGCCGAGCGTTTCAGCGGCGGAATAGAGATAGAGACCGTGACCCGCTTCATCCTGCACCTTGGCCAGAAGGATGGCCTTGCGCTTGAGCGACGGCGCGCGGCTGATCCAGTTGCCCTCGGGCAGCATGCCGACCACCTCGGAGTGCGCGTGCTGCGAAATCTGCCGCAGCAGCGTCTTGCGGTACGGCGCCGGCATCCAGTCCTGCGGCTCGATCTTGTGGTCGGCCCCGATGCGTGCATCGAAGCGCGCCTGCAAATCGGCTTCGCCTTGAGAGGCGGCGGCCAGTTCCTGCTCCGTCGGCAAACCGCCGGGCTGGTCGAGGCTTTGGGTGTACATGCGATCCTCCGGCCGCTTGCGCGGCATGTGCACGGCACGTCATGCGCACCGTGTTTTGGATGGATCGATTATAAACCGTCCGACCGGTCGGTCAATAACGGTTTTCACCGCATGCCTCGTGTGAGACATGCGGTGCGCCCTGCTCCTCAGGCTCCTTTTCTGTGACTCAGATTGGCGCTGCCGACGAGGCTTCGCCCTGCCCGGCTCCTTGCGTGCGCGTGCGCACAAACACGCCCGCCAGCACCGAACCCAGCACGGCGGCAACTGCCCCCAGCAGGAACGCGAGGTGATAGCCGCCATTGAGTGCCGTCGTAGCATCGGCCCCTGCCGCAGCCAGACCTTCAGTGCGCGCGGCAGCCAGACTTGCCAGGATGGCTAGGCCCAACGCGCCGCCCATCATGAACGACGTGTTGACCACGCCGGACGCCAGGCCGGATTCATCAGGCGCCACATCGCTCATGGCGGCCAGCAGCACCGGGTTGAACGCCACACCGGCGCCCAAGCCGAGCAACAGCATGCCGGGCAGCACGTCGAGCACAAAGCTGCCGCCCGCGGGCGCGCGTGCAAACAGCACCAGCCCAATGCCTGCCACCAGCAAACCCACCGACAGCGGCGCGCGAATGCCAAAGCGCATCACCAGCTTGGCCGACAACCCCAGCGAGAACACCGCCATGATGATGTTGGCCGGCAGAAAGGCCAGCCCGACCTGCATCGCGCTGTAGTCGAGCACCCGCTGCATGTACAGCGCCGAGATGAAGAACCATGCGAACATCGCTGCCGCCCATAGCACGCCCACCACGTTGGCCGTGGCCACGTTGCGCAGCGCAAACATGTGCAGCGGCATCAGCGGATGCGACACGCGCGATTCGATGACCAGGAACGCGATCATCAACGCAATGGCAATGCCCAGCTGCGTCAGCGTTTGCGTGGATGTCCAACCGGCTTCGTTGCCGTGCACGACGGCGTACACCGCGAGCATCAGCGATGCGGTCACGGCAATCGCGCCTGCCACGTCCAGCTTTGTTCGATCGGCCAACGGCTTGCCCACCGGCAGCAACGCCACACAGGCGGCATACACCGCCACGCCAATCGGCAGATTGACCAGAAAGATCCAGTGCCAGCTCAGCGTGCTCGTCAGCAGGCCACCGAGCAATACGCCGATGCTGCCGCCGCCCGCACAGACAAAGCCGTAGATGCCCATTGCCTTGGCGCGGTCCGCCGGCGAAGTGAACAGATTCATGATCAGCGACAGCGACACCGCCGACACCACCGCGCCGCCCAGCCCCTGCACGGCGCGCGCGGTAATCAGCAGCCCTTGCGAATTTGCCAGCCCGCATGCGGCCGATGCCAGCGTGAACAGCGTGAGGCCCAGCAGGAACAGCTTGCGATGCCCGAACAGATCACCCAATCGCCCGCCGAGCAACAGGCAGCCGCCAAACGTGAGCATGTAGGCGTTGACCACCCATACGAGCGAGGTTTCGGTAAAGCCCAGGTCTGCCTGGATGGACGGCAGCGCAACGTTCACGATGGTCGTATCCAGCACGATCATCAGCACGCCCAGGCAGAGCACGATGAGGGCAAGCCAACGCTTGCGTTCGTCAATGCCATGCGTCATGGAATCACTCCTATGCTTGGCTGCTGCGCCCGGATGTCGCTCAGGATTGCGCAGCCGATTTGAGGTTGGCGAGACCGGCTTCAAAGTCCTCGCCGATCATCGCGTCCATACTGAAAAAACGCCCGTCAGCTTGGCGATGTGCCCAACACAGCGGTAATCGCGACGACGATGACGATCGCAATGATTCAGCATGAAGAACGCTCCAACAGAATGGGGCAGCAGGTGAATGGACGCCTTTGCGCAGGCCATGCAAAGGGTCGCGGCGAGAACAGCCGACCGTCACCCAGGGGGTGGTTTCGTTGATATTGGTAAGGCCCCGGTGACCGCGCAGTCTAGCACCGGGCCACGGCCCTGCGCCAAGGCAGGCCGACTACGAGTTTGCGTAGAACGGCCACCGTGCGGCGGCCGTTTTCATACGCACGGCCATTACATCGGCTTGGGTGCGATCACCATCCACGTGATGCCAAAACGATCGGTCACCATGCCGAATGCGTGGGCGAAAAACGTTTCGGACATCGGCATCGTGACGTGGCCGCCGTCGCCGAGCGCCTTGAAGGTACGCTCGGCAGCGGCGTTGTCGGCCACGCTCACGGACAACCCGAAACCCTTGAAATCCGGTTTGCCGCCGGCCATGCCGTCAGACGCCAGGATCTGGGTGTCGCCCACGCGGAAGGCGGCGTGCATCACCTTGTCGAGCGGGGGCGCCATGCCGCCACATTGCTCGGCAGTGGGCTGCGCATCCTTGGGCGCGTCCTTGTAGTGCATCACCACATCGACCTTGGCGCTGAGCGTCTTCTTGTAGAACTCCAGCGCCTCTTCGCAACGACCTTCGAAGAACAGATACGGTTGAACTTGCATCACAACTCCTTGGGGTGGACTCGGGGGACTGCAAAACCGCGCACCGGGTAACTTGAACACGCGGGTGGGGAAAGCGTTTGCTCGCCTTTCGTTGGACTCAATTGCAAGCGCTCTCGGGTACCGGCATCGGAACCGAGGCGTGTTCATGAACCACCAGCCAGCGCCCATCGATCTTGCGAAAGCACACGGTGGCGCGCGTTTGCGCATCGTGCTTTGCACCGTCTCGATACCGCGCACGCAGACGGTTCACGCTGAAGCAATAGGCCAGATCGCCGCTCACCTCGAGGTGCAATTCAACGAACTGGAAATCCGCCTGGCCATCCAGCGCATCGAACCAACCCTGCCAGTTACGGCGATACGCCTCTGCGCCTTTGACAAACAACGGCGGCATGACGTCAAAGACCACCACATCCGGCGCGTAGTGACGCATTACGGCATCGATGTCCTTGGCGCGAACGGCTTCTGCCCACGCTTCAATCAGGCTGCGCAGCTGCGATGCATCGCCCGCGGCATCGCTTGCGTTTGTCATATCGACCTCCTGAAAGTGCTTGGCATCCTGCGGGGCAGCGCCTAGTGTTGATTTGTGAACACTGTCCACAAACGATAGCAGACATAATGAACAGTGTCCACATCGCTTTTGCGGAGTTTCATCGCATGACCCAGGAACCACCCCGCCCGCCCGTGCGCGCAACGTATCGCCATGGCGACTTGCGGCGCGCGCTGCTTGACGCAGGCATTGAGCTGGCACGTGCCGGCGGGCCGGAGGCCATCGTGTTGCGCGAGGCCACGCGCCGTGCAGGCGTCGCGCCAAATGCCGCCTATCGTCACTTCGCGGGGCGGCTCGATTTGCTGCAGGCGGTACGCGCAGCGTCACTCGCGGCGCTGGCCCGCGCCATGGAGGCCGAGTTGGATGCAATCGATCCCACTTGGCCGGCAGACGCACAAGCACGTGCTTCACTGCGCGCCATCGGTGTGGGTTACCTGCGTTTTGCGCAAATGGAGACCGGCTTGTTCCGCACCGCCTTCGCCGTGCCCGATGAGGTGGAAAACGACGCCGACCCAGCCAAGGCAGGCGATAGCGGACTCAACCCGTTTCAGTTGTTGAGCCTCGCGCTGGATCGCATGACCGCCGCAGGCGTCTTGCCCGCCGAGCGCCGCCCCGGGGCCGAATACCTCGCCTGGTCTGCCGTGCATGGGCTGGCGCTGCTCATCATCGACGGGCCCCTGCGCAGCCGCCCGCCGGAGCAAACCGGCGCCATCGCCCTGCGCGTGGTCGAAATGGTGGAGAACGGCCTCTAAAGCGCGCCATGTGCGTGCAGCGTCTGACGACATGCGCAACGCTTCGTTTGCCAGCGCAAGCTTCAATGCAACGATGACAGCCTCGCTGCACCCGCTCACCCGGCCGGTGCATGCCCCATCAACCGGAGTGACCCTCCGCGACGAGGATGTCAGCATGACCCAAGCCCATCTCGAAACGACAGCCACCGCCCACACGCGCTACGGCGCGGCGCTGGAAAAAGACCTGTTCGACCGCGTTGCCGCCGTGCATGCGCCGCACCTGCCGCCGGCGCGCACGGAACCGCCGCGCGACGCACAGACGGCGGAAGAACTGGAAGGCGTGATCGACTACGCAGTGTGGAACGCCGCGCACGACCTGTTCATCGTGCAACTGGCGAGCGCGGGGTTGGACCGGCTCTTTCGCAATGAGCCCGATTTTCAGCTCGCACTGTCGCGCCAGATTGGCGATGACGGTTTTCACGCAGTGGCCTCGCGCGAGCGCATTCGCGTGCTGTCGGGGCACGATCAGATCGAGCGCATCGCGCGGGAAGTGCGCCACCACTGGGATGTCCTTGGCGATTACCCGCTGACAAGCCAGGCCGCCTTTCTCGCGTGGGAATTCCACTACGAGCATCACATCCTCGCGCGGCTGCAGGTCAACCGGCGCACGTCGCGCGTGCTCGATCTTGCCAACCGCGACTTTGCCGAGAACCGCATCATGCCGGACGAGGAGGTGCACCGCATCCTCATCACCGAGTGGTGGCACCGCAAGCTCGATGCGGCATCGGACGGCGAGCGCGAGCAGCTCGTGGGTCAAGTGCTCGAAGCCGACGACAAGCTGCAGGTGCTGCTCGGTGATTACCTGCGCGAATCGTGGGCGTTGAACGAACGCGCAGCCGGCATCGACACGCGCAACTACGTGCCGCTGTACGACGCATGGCGGCGCGAGATTCTGGGCGTATTGCTGCAACGCTCTGCCGACGCCCTGCCGTCCCTCACCAGCCTCGGCACCTGACCGCGATGTCCAAGAAATCGATCCTGCTCAACGCGTTCAACATGAACTGCGTGGGCCACATCAACCACGGGCTGTGGACCCATCCGCGCGATACGTCGGCCGACTACCGCAAGCTCAGCTATTGGACCGACCTCGCCAAGCTGCTGGAACGGGGCTTGTTCGACGGTCTGTTCATCGCCGATATCGTGGGCGTGTACGACGTCTATCAGCAGTCTGCCGACCTGACGCTGCGCGAGTCGATCCAACTGCCGGTGAATGATCCGTTGATGCTGGTGTCCGCCATGGCTGGCGTGACGGAACATCTCGGCTTTGGCCTGACCGTCAACCTGACCTATGAGGCGCCGTACCTGTTTGCGCGGCGCTTCTCCACGCTCGACCACCTGACCGACGGCCGGATCGGCTGGAACATCGTCACGGGCTATCTGGACAGCGCTGCGCGCGCCATGGGCCTGCGCGAGCAGATTGCACACGACGAGCGTTACGACCGCGCCGATGAGTTTCTCGACGTGGTCTACCAACTCTGGGAAGGCAGCTGGGAAGACGATGCGGTGCTGGGCGATCGTGCCGCACGCGTGTTTGCACGGCCCGACAAGGTGCACCGCATCCGGCATCACGGCCGCTATTACGACGTGGAGGGCTACCACCTGAGCGAGCCGTCTCCGCAACGCACGCCGGTGCTGTTTCAGGCGGGCTCGTCCGCGCGCGGGCAGACCTTTGCCGGGCAGCATGCGGAGTGCGTGTTCCTGTCGGGCCAGAGCCAATCGGCCACGCGCGATCAGGTGGCGCAGTTGCGTCAGGCTGCCGTGCAGGCCGGGCGCCGGGCGGATGACGTCAAAGTCTTCATGGGCATCACCGTCGTGGTCGACAAGACGGAAAAACTTGCACGCGAAAAACTCGCCGAATACCAACGCTATGCCAGCGCGGAAGCCGGTCTTGCGCATTTCTCGGCGGGCTCCGGCGTCGACTATTCGACCTATGCGTTGGACGATCCGCTGCGTGCAGTGAAGACGAATGCGATCGAGTCATCCATCCGCCGCGCCACCGGCGGCGACACGCAGTTCACGGTGCGGCGCTTGCTCGACCAACTTGCCTTGGGTGGCCGATACGCCACGATTGTCGGTGACCCGCAGCAGGTAGCCGACGCGCTGCAGCAGTGGATGGATGTGACCGACATCGACGGCTTCAACCTGGCGCGCACGGTCACGCCGGAAAGCTATGCGGACTTCATCGACCTGGTGGTGCCGGAGTTGCAGAACCGCGGTGTCTACAAGACCGCGTATGCGCCGGGCACCATGCGTCGCAAGCTGTTTGGTACCGACCGTCTGCCGGACGCCCACCCGGGCGCGCAACGGCGGCGGCAACCCGCACAGGAGCTGGTGGGCCACCCCTAAGCGCTGGTCGTGGGCGTCCCCAGCATCTGTTGATCGCGCTTCCACGCACAGCGCGGTGCGATGGACCCAAGAGGCGGATTCGCTGTGCGCCGGGATACGGGCATTGATGGCCGAGCCGGTACCGCGTGCGGCCGATGCGGCCTTCGCTGCCGCTGCAGCTGCCGCGCCGGCAGACTCTCCCTGGTGTTGCATGCGCAGCTCAGCCGGCGTACGCAGCGGTGCGCTGGGGGGGGGCGAACGGATCGTGCGCATGCTGATACGGGTAGTCGCTCTTGCTGACCCACGGCAGCGAGTCGAGCGGCAGGCGATAGCCCATCGGCGAATCGCCCGGAATCAGATACATGCGTTCATCGCGGAAGAACCATGGGCCGGTCACCCAGTGCGCGCCCTCTCGCGTCTTATGCGGAAACACCAGCCGCGCCTGGTAATTGGCAAACGCGTCCTGCTGCCAGTTGATGAAATGCTCGGCCGGCTCCGCCCGCATGGAATACGAATGGACGGGCGTGCGGCAGTGCGGCGACGGCCGCAGGCGCACCACCTGCGGCGACAACTCGACGAGCCGGTCATAGCGATCATGGGTAACGTGGTTCAGCGCGACTCGGATCGACACGCGGACTCCCCGGTGGCTCGTAATGGCGTGCCGGTGCCGTGCCGGCGGGCGGGCGGTTCAAGCAAGGTTCATGCCGTTTGTGCGGCAACCCCCGCTCGGGGCGACGAGCCATCGTGCCACGCGCGCACGGCCGTGCGTATGACACGCCAATGCGGTACAACGCTTGCTGGAAAGCTGTCCGCCGCCACGCCACCATCCTGGTTGGGAAGCACCCCGAAAGCCAGCCCTTGCCCTGCTCTTGGACCGCCATGAAAACGTTCCACTGCAACCGTTGCCAGCAACTCGTATTCTTTGAAAACGTCTTGTGCGAGCGCTGCAACGCCCTGCTCGGCTACCTGCCTGACGTGGGCGAGATCAGCGCATTTGAACCTGCCGACGAGCCCACTGAGACAGCGGAGACGGGGGAGACGGTGGAGACAGCAAAGGCCACGGACAAGCGCTGGCGCAGCCTTCACCCCGAGGCACAACGCCAGCGCTACCGCCAATGCCACAACTACGCGGTCGAAAACGTCTGCAACTGGATGATCCCGGCCGATTCGCCTGACACGCTGTGTCGCGCCTGCCAGTTCACCGAAACGATCCCCGACCTGACCGTGCCGGAAAACCGGTTCTATTGGTACAAGATGGAGGTGGCCAAGCGCCGACTGCTCTATACGCTCATGAAGCTGGGCCTGCCACTGGAATCGCGGCAGGAGAACCCCGAGACGGGGTTGAAGTTCGCGTTTCTCGCAAGCAAGGAAGACAGCGCGCCCGTCATGACCGGCCACAACCACGGCCGCATCACGCTCAACATTGCCGAAGCCGATGATGCCGCGCGCGAAAAAGCCCGTACCGAGCTGCGCGAGCCCTATCGCACGCTGCTTGGCCACTTCCGCCACGAATCCGGGCATTACTTCTTCGACCGCCTGATTGCCGGCAAGCCGATGTGGGAAGCCGCGTTCCGCGAGCGCTTTGGCGATGACCGCGCCAGCTATGCCGACGCCCTCAAGACCTATTACGACAATGGCCCGCCGGCGGACTGGGCACAGCACTACATCAGCGCCTACGCCACCATGCACCCATGGGAAGACTGGGCCGAAACCTGGGCGCACTACCTGCACATGGTCGACGCGCTGGACACCGCCGTGTCATACGGCCTGGCATTGCTGCCCGACCATCCACAAGAGCCCGAACTGACCGACCAGACCCCAGTGGAAGAAGCCAGCTTCAACAACCTGATGAGCCGCTGGTTTCCGCTCACCTACGTGCTCAACAGCCTCAATCGCAGTTTGGGTCAGCCCGATGGCTACCCATTCACGCTGGCATCCCCCGTGATCGACAAGCTGCGTTTCGTGCACCGCGTCATCGCTGCCTCCGCCCAGAAACCCGGTTGATCGCACCAATGTTGTGCGGCACAGGCGCCAGTTTGGATCGATGGAATATTTCGGGCGGCCGCGCGGTTTACCATCCGTAAGGTCAATCCCAGCATCCCCCCGGAGAACGCCATGCCAAAACGACTCAGCAGATGGATCAGCCTGACGGCACTCGCCCTTTGCGCGTGTGCCTCGCTCAACCCTGTGCAGACAGCGCAAAAGATGATCGGCCAGCCGGAAAGTGCTGTGCGAGAAACCTTTGGCGCACCCACCGAGACCTATCAGCTTGCGGATGGCACGCACCGCTGGATTTACTCCAAGCAGCCGCTCGGGCACGAGGTGTATGCCGCCGATTTTGACGCCAACGGCAAGCTCACCAACTATCGGCAAATGCTGACGGAGAAGGAAATCTACGAGGCGCGCCCGGGTGTGTGGACCAAACGCGATGTGCTCGAGCGCTTCGGCACACCGAAAGAGCCGACGCAGTACTACCCGCTGATGAAGCGGGAGGCGTGGTCATACCGGATGTACGTCGCCGGGACTCAGCAGGCGCACTTCAACGCCCTGTTTGACGACAACGGCGTGCTCGATCGCACCATGATCGTCGTCGACCCGCTTGGCGGGGACCACCACAGCCGCAAGTAATACAGAGCCCGGCGACGCATTGCACGTCGCCCGGCCCCATGCCTGGCTCAGTGCTTAACCCAGCGCAGAAGCAATAGCCTGCGCGAGCTCGTTGGCTTCAAACTTGGCCACGTAGCCGTTGGCGCCGACGCGGCGCACGTGGTCTTCATTGGCCGAGCCCGACAGCGACGAGTGAATCACCACCGGAATCGACTGGAACGCCGGCTCGGTTTTGATCTTGCGGGTGAGCGTGAATCCGTCCATCTCGGGCATTTCCAGATCGGTCAACACCAGCGCAATCTTGTCGCGCACGGTCTTGCCTTCGCGGGCGGCATCGCGTGCGATGTTCTGCAGGGTATCCCAGGCTTCCTGGCCGCTCTTGGTCATGACGTACGGCGTGCCCATCGCCTCCAGGCCGTTGGCGATCAGCGAGCGCGCGAGGCCCGAGTCATCCGCCACCAGCAGCTTGGCACCCGGCGGCAGCTTGATCGGGCGCTCGTCATTGTCGGGCGCCAGATCGGTGCGGCGGGTCGGGAACACGTCCACCAGAATCTGTTCGACGTCGATCACCTGCGCCAGACGCGAGTTATCAGCGTTGCCGTCCAGGCGCGCCAGGCTGGTGATATTGCTGCTGCCCACGCTCGCCTCGGCCGGGAAGATCTGGCTCCATTCCAGGCGCACGATTTCGTCCACTTCTTCCACCGCAAAGCCTTGGGTGGTACGCGCGTATTCGGTAATCAGCAGGATGTTGGCGTTACCGTTCTTGGTGCCGATCACGCTGGCGAGGTCGATCACGGGAATGATCTGGCCGCGCACGTTGACCGCACCCAGGATATGGGCGCCGGCGTCCGCCACATGCGTCACAGGCGGCATGACCATGATCTCGCGCACCTTGAACACATTAATGCCGAACATCTCGCGCTGATTGGAGCGCGCAGATTCGCCCAGGCGGAACAGCAGCAGCTCAAAGCGGTTGTTGTTCGTCAGATTGGTCCGTTCATCGACTTCGTGCTGCGAATGCTGTGACATCGCGTCTTCCCCCGTTCATGCACACGTTATGTGGCGGTAAACGGCAGGGCGTTAGGCAACTTGAAGGCGTTTTGCGAATGTGAAGGCCGTGCCCTTCCAGCGTGGGGGAACAGCCGCCTAGGCAATCTTCACATGGGCGACCAGGAAATCCAGAAACGCCCGCACGCGCGCCGGCAGATGCGCGCCCTGGCCAACATAGACGGCATGGATGTCTTCGGCCTCGCCGGGGTTGTAATCCTCCAGGACGGGAACGAGTCGACCCGCCTCCAGATCGGCGCGCACCTGAAACTCGGCCAGGCGCGCCAAGCCCAGCCCGGCAACCGCCACGGCACGCAGCGCCTCGCCATCGCTGATCTGCGTGTTGCCCTGCGGTATGAACTCGGTGCGGCGACCGCGCTTGATAAAGGGCCAGGCATTCATTGCCCGCACATAGCTGAACGCCAGGCAGTTGTGGTTCGTTAAATCAGCCGGCGTGCGTGGCGTCCCGGCGCGCGCCAGATAGGCCGGCGACGCGACCACCATCAAGCGCGTGTGTCCCAGCTTGCGCGCCACCAGACGTGAACTCTTCAGCGGGCCACTGCGCAGCGCAACATCGGTGCGGTCTTCCAGCAGATCGACCACTCGATCCGTGAGCGCAATGTCGAGCGACACCTCCGGATGGCACGCCAGAAACGCCGGCACGATCGGCAGCAGCAAGTGCGTGCCGACTGGCACATTTGAATTGATGCGCAACCGCCCTGCGGGCTGTGCACCGGCGGAAGCCGCGCGCTCCGCCTCGTCCAGATCGGCCAGCACCGTCACGCTGCGTTCATAGAACGCCATGCCCTCGGGCGTGAGTTGGAAGCGCCGCGTGGATCGGTTCACCAACCGCGCACCGAGGCGAGCCTCCAGCCGTGCCACCAGCTTGCTCACCGCCGACGGCGTCATCCGGCAAGCGCGCGCCGCAGCAGAGAAGCCGCCCTCCTCCACGACCCGAACAAAGACTTCCATCTCGCCAAAGCGATTGACATCGAGCCGCGACATTGTGATTTCAATTCATAGATGTTGTTCTTACAGGCAGTCTATCGCACAGATCCGAGCGTTCTCATACTGGTGGTCATTGCTGATTCGTACTTCAACCCAACTCCAACATGACTGCACAGGACAAAGTCGCGCTCGTCGTGGGCGCGCAGGGCGTGATCGGCCGCAACCTGATCGAGTACCTCGCCACATTGGACGACTGGCGCATCGTGGGCCTGTCGCGTCGCGGTGGAGCATCGACAGAGCGCATCCAGCACATCGCCGTCGACCTGCTCGACGCGGCCGACACGTGCATCAAGCTCGGCGCACTTGGCAGCGTCACCCACCTCTTCTACGCCGCCTATCAGGACCGTGCGACCTGGGCTGAGCTGGTGCCGCCCAACCTCACCATGCTGACCAACGTGGTCGACGCCATCGAAGCCGCATCGTCCAACCTCGTGCACATCAGCCTGATGCAGGGCTACAAAGTCTACGGCGGCCACCTCGGGCCGTTCAAAACGCCCGCGCGCGAAACCGATGCGCACTTCATGCCGCCCGAATTCATGTTCGATCAGCAAACCTTCCTGCAAGCGCGCCAGCGGGGCAAGGCATGGACATGGTCCGCCATTCGCCCGTCAGTGGTGGGCGGCTTTGCGCTCGGCAATCCCTTACTCCGTTTCCGCCGCGAACCGTTGCGGGACAAGGCTCTGTAGGATATCGGGGAAGGGTAATTTCTTGGTAACCTATGGGTAATCTCATTACCTTTGTAGAGAGGCATCTCTCGCCTTCCTTGAACCTATAAGAATCAAGGACTTACCAGGGGATTACCTATTCGATTACCCCACATTACCTTCTACGGGTAATCCGAAAAGTGGTGCCAAATCAAATAGATACGTTGCTTTTTGGGATCGGATTACGGAAATTACCTTTTCCCGATGCCGGTCCCAGACCACAAGAACAACTTGGGGGTAGGAGTGGAAGTCCTGGAATACGGACCGCAAGCTTGGTACTTGCTCAGAGAGGGGCGGCACCTGTACCTCGACGTCAACTGCAGTCACAGCTTTGTCGGCTACAACTTCACGATGCAGCTCAACAGCGATGAGGCGGCGAAGTACCGTCGGCGAGGGCGCGTGTACGTGGATGAACTGGCACAGGCTATCCAGTACTCAGCGCCCGGAGTCTCTGGAAATTGTTCGCGTTACAAGGACAGACTTGTGGCACCGCAGGCCGCCGCCCGCGTCAATGAGGCTATCAAGCTGTGTGATGGGAAGGTGACCCGATTCCTGCGCTGCGCGAAGAGCCACGAATCTCTCTCGCACCCGCGTCAAAGCGGCGCATGCGAGCCGTAAGCTGTCGTTACGTGCCTGGAAGACACAGCCCTGTTGCGCTCATACACTAAAATGTATAATGTTCAGACTGATCGTTCACGCCTCTGCCCAGGCTGACCTTGCAGACATCGAGAAAGAGAGTCAGGAAGACCACGATTTTTTGGTGGTGCTTCTTGAGGAGATCGGACTCGATCGCAGCCTGTTAGAGCACTTTGCGGAAGATGGGGAATGGACCGGACGGTCTCTCACCGTGGATGTGACGCCTTTTATACATCTCCAGCGGCAAAAGTTTGACCTATGGCGAATCAAGACATTCTTGGCTGACGGAAGGACGTTCCCCTACCGCATCCTCTACGCCGTTCACAATCTCAAATTCGACTACTACGTCTTCGCCATCATGAGACGTGACCCGGGTAGCGACTATGAAAATGATCCTCAACTCATCAAACGGCTTCGTGACGTCTACATGGAGCTCGGACTCCCCTTCGTCTCTGGTGACCACAGATAACGAAACATCGACGGTCGAACTGAGCACGGCTGTCACTGTCAGTGCATCTTATGTTGCCCCTGTAGAGGTAAGCGGCAAGTCGATCGACGACTTAGTCAGCACTATTCAGCAACAAGAGGGTGGCGAGGCTAGGCTGCAACGTGCGAGGCAGCGGCTGTCATCCATGCTCGCCGCGAAGCAGCCCCAAAGCATTCGTACCATGAGATTGAATGCCGGACTATCACAGACCCAGCTTGCTGAATTGACCGGGCTCTCGCAGCCGCAAATCGCGACAATAGAACGCCCTAACAGCAATCCCACCATTGATACTTTAAAGAAAATCGCCGAAGCGCTAGGCGTCCGTGTCTCCGCCGTCGTCGCGCAATGGGACAACGCAGTTGCGGAGGAAAAATGACTGCTCCTTTCCTATATGGAATTTATTGCGACGACATTCGGCAGGAAGTGGGCAATAAATTGACTTTTGTGGGAATTTATAGCGGGGGCGAATTGATTTTTCCCATACCTTTCCCCGCAGTTATTCCGAAGCTCTGTGTGGTTGCGACGTTTGTTTATCCGAAGAGCGAGCCGCCCCGGGAGATTGAGTTCAAGGTCTCACTTGAGGGAAACGAAGTTGCGCGGGCTATGGTCCAGCCTCCGCCGGATCATCAGAGATCGATCTTCGATGGTGTAGAGGATGGGTACCCAAGGCGAGCAACGATTCAAGCAAGCTTCTTTCTCTCGCCGCTTACCATTGAAAAGGAATCGATCCTTCGACTGGAGGCAAACGTGGACGGGACTCGCTTTTTTGGGCCGCGTTTACTCCTGCAATCGCAGCCAGCGAAGGACACTTCTGGGCCGCAGTGACCAACCCAAGCGGTAGCACGGCACGGAAGATTGATTGAGTGAGGGTGGTTCCCACTAACTCCAAAATTTCACCGCACTACCAAAGATAACTGCGACTCTGACGCGTTAATTTGACGGGCCTTATGGCTCGTTTTTCATGGGCTGAGTGCTGCCGCTGGTGATCTTGTGTTGCCCCCGATGCTCCACGCAAGTACACGTGGACGCGCCAAATGAAAAATGGACCGGCCAGTGGTCCGCCTTTTAGGGATAGTCCCCCTCCCGCCGCATCTCCTCCAGCTCGTCCACGCAGGCGTCGCAAAGCTGCTCATTCAGCGGGTACGGCATTCGATATGGTGTCAAGGGCACGCGACAGCATGCACATAACACCAGATCGCCGGGCCGAGGCTTTTCATCAGTCCTTTCAAGGTCGTTACTGCGATCTGTCGCCATGGTCTGCATGCTCCTTTCCCGCCCATTGTCGCCTAGACGAGAACGCTCGACGACCGGGCCTCAGTGGACTATGCGGCTGACCGCTCAGGTGCATAAGCCAAGCGCACAAATCCGCAAAACTCCCCCGCACCCCAAAACGCCCTGCCGCCCCAAGCTGCAGGCCGCTGTCGGCCACTCTTGCACCTGCAAAAAAGCCACTCGATGAAGTGTAATGACCCAGTGAAAACCTGCTCACGTCACAATGGAAGAAAAGACGATGAGCACGAAGATGGAAGAAGACATCAAGCGGTGGACGGCCAAGCGCAAGAGCGCGTTGGTGCTGGACATCATTCAGGGCAAGACGACAGTGGCAGAGGCCAGCCGCGCCTATGACCTGTCGCCCTCCGAGGTCGAGGGTTGGGTGGATGACGGCAAGCGCGGCATGGAGAATGCGCTGCGGGCCAACCCGCTGGACCTGAAAGATCAGTACGAGCGGCAGATCAAGGACCTGCAGGAAGCGTACGGCGAAGCCATGCTGGAGTTGCGCGCAAGAAAAAAATTGCAGTCCCTGCTGGGCGAGGACGACAAGTGATCGAGATGATCCGCCAGGGACTGCAGGCTGACGGCATTACCGTCTCGATCTCGAAGCTGTGCCGGTGGTTTAACGTACCGCGTCGCAGCGTGTATTACCGGCCAGTCAAGGCAGAGCCGAAGGTCCAGGCCCGCTTCGCGGAGCCGATCAAGGCGATGATCGAAGAGTCGCCGTCGTTCGGTTACCGTACCGTCGCGTATCTGCTGGGGTTCAATAAGAACACCGTGCAGCGCATCTTCCAGCTCATGGGTTGGCAGGTTCGCAAACGTCCCGTCGGCTTCCGGCCGCGCATTCAAGCGATGCCGTCAGTGGCT
>NZ_NKIL01000015.1:0-126604 GCF_002256165.1 Ralstonia sp. PBBBR1
ACGCCTATCTGAAAGACGTCCTCACGCGACTGCCGACCCACAAGGCGGCCGACATCGCCGAACTGCTCCCGCATCGCTGGACGCCCAGCGCCACCTAGCTGGCAAGACGGGTTCACCGGGTGCTTACCGTGAACGCACTGCAACTCTTCGTCATCCTGGCCGGCTTGACCGGTCAGCTCCTTATTGCGAGGAAGGATCCGCGCGGCTATCTCGCTTGGATCGCCGGTAACATCGGACTGGTGTTCGTCTACTTGGAGACCAAGCAATTTGCCTTGATTGCACTGCAATTCATCAATACAGCAATCCAGGTTGCCGCCCTGATCGCTTGGGGACGGGGGAGGCGGCGCAGCGACACCAGCCCCGCACGACCGAGTGAGTCGTAACGGGGCCGAAGTGAACGAACGAAAGTCCTAACTGCCTGTGAGCCACTTGCTGCGCGCAATGATGACGCGCACACCCTTAGCGTCGGGCACATCCGGCAGCAGAACGCCCAAATCGACCGAAGTACTCTGCATTGCTTCGATGAACGTCCATGCTTGCGTCCCAGTCCCCGCCGAAAAAGCGACGGTTTCACCGGATTCGACGTTGATGTATTTCATTCCTGGCTTAACTGTCAAAGTGCGTGCAGCCAGCGACACTGGCGCGGGCGAGCCGAAGAGCAACGCCGTCCTGTTCACATCCGGTTGAGTTGCTGACGGGCTTTGCCGCACATGTTCGATCCAATTGTCCCCGCCGTCGCCACGGAATTTGTCTGAGGCCCATGCCGCCGAACTGCCTGCGAAGAGGACTGCGAGCATGAGCGGAACAAGTCGATTGCGATTCATCGTTTTCTCCTGGAACGTGACTGATGTCAAGCATTCTAGAGAGGCAATCCTCTCGCTTCGATGACCCGCAAATTACGTCTTGGTAAGACGTTCATGCCGACGGCGCGATCGGGAAACCGCGATGCTGAGCTATATAGCAAAGCGCCCAGAGCGCAGCCTGACAGGCTCCTGGTTCAAAACCACCATCGTATTCCAGCCACGATCTGCTTGTTTACGGCGTCTTGCCCCGCCGCTCGCGCAAACTCTGCGCTCCTTCCCAGTTTCCTGCTCCAAACCACGCCAATGTACGGAGCGAAGTCGCGCCGAAGTTCGTATCGCAGTCGCAAGCCGAGGCGAACATCGGCCAGCCCGCGGCCAATCTCGCGCGCCTGGTCGGTCTTCGAGTAGACGTTGGCTTCGATTTCGGGAGTGAGGGCACTTCGCTGCGAGAGGCGGACATCGTAGGTAGCACGCACACGGGCCGCAAGACGCCCGCCATTACTGACGTACAGGGTCGCTTCGACATCGAACCAGTATGGCGCGAGCCCTTGCACTCCAAAGGCAGCCCACGTACGTGTTGGTCCACCACCGAAGTCGCGGCGAACGCCTGCCTGCCAATCCCAAAATGTGGCAAATGCATGACCCCACAACGCTTCAACTTTGGCGTCTGCGGTTTGACCGAACAGTCGCTCGCCCTCGGTCTTCAACCATAGTCGGTCAAGATCCTTACCGAACCAGCCTTGCATGTCCCATGCCCATCCCGTCGCGTCGCGAGTGCGTACCGTCTCGAGCCGATCGAGCAGAAACTGATGATAGACATCGTTGTCGACCATGGTGTCGCCCGGCACGGCGATGCCTCGGCTGGGATTCTGCATTGGCACGCGGGGTTCGTCACTGGGGGTGATCACATTGACGCCTTCCTCTTGGGAAGGTAAGTCGGGCTTTTGTGTTGCAAGTACCTGCGCTTCTTGCCCATGGGCCTGAGACGGTGTGCCGTGTGGCGTCTGCGGCATGCCTGGCGTGGGCGCCTCAGACGTGTGGGCGCCTGCAAGCCGCACGGTGAGCAATAAGGCTGCGGCAACCAAACGCAGCCGTCCCTTCACTCCTGGCAACATGACGCGCTCCTTTGTCCAAGGGTCAGGCCACAACCACCTTGCGGAACATACCGGCTTCCATGTGGTACAGCAGATGACAATGAAATGCCCACTGGCCCGGGGCATCCGCAGTTACGAGGAAACTGATCTGCTTGGATGGTTGAACGTTGATGGTGTGCTTACGGACGAGCGCTTGACGCTCCGTGTTTTCAAGCTCGCTGAACATCCCGTGCAGGTGCATAGGGTGATTCATCATGGTGTCATTAACGAGAGTGATCCGCAGCCGTTCGCCGTAGTACAGACGGATCGGCTCGGCCTCCGAGAACCTTTTGCCATCGAATCCCCAGATGAACCGTCGCATGTTGCCGGTCAGATGCAACACGATCTCGCGGCCCGGAGGCCGATCGTCATAGGGCTGGCCCAGCGTTCGCAAGTCTGCGTAGGTCAAAACCCTCCGGCCATTTTGGCGCAATCTCGGCCCAGGGTCTGCGAGCGACTTGGAAGGGTTCATCGACCGCATGTCGACTTCGGGGCCGCCGTGCATACCCAGCATCGTCATTGGGTGGGAATGCTCGGGCTTACCATCGTGGGACATCGACATGGAGGGTTTCATGCCGGCCATGCCTTCATCGCCGGACTGCAGTCGCATGCCTGGCATGGCGTCGGCCGCGGTTTCGCCCCCCGCCTGCATAGAGTGGCCGAGGGGGGAATGGATGCCGTTGTCCTGAGTTTCCATCGTTTCATTGGGTGGCCCGCTGGTCATAGACATTCCGTTCATGTTCATGTCCATGCCCATGTCAGCCATGGTCAGCCAGGTTTTGGGGTCCATAATAGGAATCGCGGCCCGCATGCCGTGCTTCGGCGCGAGGGTGGCACGTGCATATCCGCTGCGGTCCATCGCCTGTGCAAATATGGTGTATGCCTCATTCCGGGGCATCTGCACCAACACATCGTAGGTCTCCGCTACACCAATCCGAAACTCGTCGACGTTCACGGGTTCGACATCTTGTCCGTCCGCCGCACAAACTCGCATGGTCAGGCCCGGGATGCGAACATCAAACGTTGTGGTGGCCGATCCATTGATGAAGCGCAAACGTACGTATTCGCCTGCCTCCGCGATAGCTGTCCAGTTAGTGAAGGGTGTGGCGCCATTGACCAAGTAGCAGTAGGTTGCAGCAGAGACATCGGCGAGGTCCGTGGGATTCATGCGCATCTGGTTCCACATACGCCGTCGAGCCAGTGCTTTTGAGAGGCCCGCCGCCCTGACGTCGGCCACAAAATCAGTGACCGTCGGTAATTGGAAATTGTAAAAATCACTCGACTGCTTCAAGTGAAGGAAGACGTTTTCAGGATCTTCGTCAGTCCAATCACTCAGCATAACGACGTAGTCCCTGTCGCTAGGTATGGGGGCCGGCCTTTGTGGCTCGATCACCAATGGGCCATAGAGGCCGAGTTGCTCCTGAAAGCGGGTGTGGCTGTGGTACCAGTATGTACCGGCCTGTCGGACCTTGAATTTGTAGACGAAGGTCTGGTGAGCAGGAATGCCGGGAAAGGACACGCCAGGCACGCCATCCATGGCAAACGGAACGAGGATGCCATGCCAGTGGATCGAAGTTTGCGTGGCCAGTGTGTTGGTGACCCGCAGCGTTACCTCGGAACCTTGTTTCCAACGCAGGATGGGCGCAGGAATTGATCCGTTTACCGTAAGCGCGTACCGTAAATGCCCCGTGAAATTGACGGGTGTGCGCCCAATTGTCAGAGCGAATTCGGTTCCGGACAGGTCAGTTGAACGATCCTGGCTTTGCAGCCCCGAAGCAGGCGTGCCGATACCGGCCCCCGTTGCCGCCAAGCCCGCCCCAGCCATTTGGCGTAGAAATTTGCGCCGCAGCGCCAAGTCGATTGAAGTGTTGTCGCCCACGATCCTTGCTCCCGTTGGAAGGTTGTGCCCCTGCGTCACGAACGCGAGGAGGACCTCCATAGCAATCCCCGGGGAGTCGTTCAGCATGAGACAGTCGTTCAGCATGAGACGTGCCCGGAATTCGCATGGACCTGCACCGCAGACCAAGCTCGTGGCCACAGAAGCACGTCCCTTGTGAATCCATTGATACCGTCATTGCGGACCGTTGTCCTCGGGGTGGTTGATCGCTATGCTGACCACGACACTGCCACGTGCCAGTTTTTTCCAACAGGATGCCGAGCATGAGCCGCCAGCACAGCCACAGAGAAGCCGCCTCCCCGCGACAAAGCGCCGATACGGCGCACGACCACAATGAGCCCACGCAACCCCACGCACACCACTGCAATGTGCATGGTCACCATGCTCACTCGGCAGGCGCGCCGCGGGCTGTCCCGGGCGACGAGGCAAGTGTTTCACCACCGGCATCCGCGTCCACGATTTACACCTGTCCAATGCATCCTGAGATCCGCCAGGATCATCCCGGCACGTGTCCTAAATGCGGCATGACGCTGGAGCCGATCATGCCGGCGGGGGAGGAGGAAGAGAATGCGGAGCTCATGGATTTCCGGCGACGCTTCTGGATAAGCTTGCCATTGACCGCGATGGTCTTTGTGCTGGCCATGGCTGGATATCGTCTCATTCCCCTAAATCCAGCATGGAAGAACTGGCTCGAGTTGGTGCTTGCCACGCCGGCCGTGCTTTGGGCTGGCTTGCCATTCTTCGAGCGCTGTGTGCAATCCTTCTTGCACCGCAGCCCGAACATGTGGACGCTTATCGGGCTGGGGACGAGCGCGGCCTATCTCTATAGCGTAGTCGCGACAGTCGCACCGGACGTATTCCCCTCGACCTTCGCGGCGAGCGGCCGGGTGGAAGTGTATTTTGAAGCGGCAGCCGTAATCATTTCGCTGACCCTGCTGGGGCAAATGCTCGAGCTGAAGGCCCGCTCACAGACATCGGCCGCCATCAAGTCCCTACTGGGCCTTGCCCCCAAAACAGCCAGGCGCATCGACGCGGACGGCAGTGAAGAAGATGTTCCGATTGCCCATGTCCATGTGGGCGATTTGCTGCGTGTGCGGCCCGGTGAAAAGGTGCCCGTGGATGGTGTCGTGGTCGAGGGCGCGAGCGCGCTCGACGAGTCGATGATCACCGGTGAGCCGATTCCAGTCTCCAAACGCGCGGGTGACCACGTCATCGGTGCAACCCTGAACACCTCGGGTGCGCTTGTGGTCCGGTCCGAGAAAGTGGGCGCGCAGACCGTTTTGTCGCAGATCGTGCAAATGGTCGCGCAAGCGCAGCGCTCCAAGGCGCCGATGCAGCGAATGGCGGACAAGGTGGCAGGCGTCTTCGTCATCGGCGTGGTCGCCATCGCTGTCATGACGCTCGTCGCCTGGGGGATCTGGGGCCCCCAGCCAAGCTGGGCCCACGGCTTGATCAACGCGGTTGCTGTGCTGATCATCGCGTGCCCGTGCGCGCTCGGGCTGGCCACACCCATGTCCATCATGGTGGCCAGCGGCAAAGGGGCCGAACACGGCATTCTTTTTCGGGATGCCGCAGCAATCGAGAACCTGCGCAAGGTCGACACGCTTATTGTGGACAAGACAGGCACGTTGACCGAAGGGCGCCCCTCATTCGATCGGGCCATTGGCCTCAATGGATTTTCCGACATGGACGTCTTGCGCTTGGCGGCCAGTCTGGACCAAGGTAGTGAGCACCCCTTGGCCGCTGCGATCGTGGCGCAAGCGCGCGAACAGGGGCTCGCGCTCGAGCGGCCGGAAGATTTTGAATCCGCGTCAGGGATCGGCGTGAGAGGACACGTCGCTGGGCGAAGCCTGGCGCTCGGCAACACCTCGCTGATGCAGGCGCACGCGGTTGCTGTCGATGCCGCCTCCACCGAGGCAGACGCCATGCGAGCCCGAGGCGCCAGTGTGATGTACCTGGCGGTCGATGGGGTCCTTGCTGGCCTGCTGTCGGTTTCCGATCGCGTGAAGACGACAACACCGCAGGCCCTGACCCAACTCAGAGCCGATGGGCTTCGGATCGTGATGGCTACCGGCGACGGAAACGTGACCGCCCAATCCGTCGCAAAACAACTTGGCATTGTTGAGTTTCGCGGCGAGGTCAAGCCTGCGGATAAGCTGGCGTTGGTCGCCACACTTCAAGAACGAGGCTTGGTTGTAGCGATGGCAGGCGACGGCATCAATGATGCACCGGCGCTCGCCAAAGCCGACGTGGGTATTGCGATGGGTACCGGTACCGATGTCGCGATGAACAGCGCCCAGGTTACCCTCGTGAAAGGCGACCTGCGGGGCATTGCCCGTGCCCGCGCCTTATCCGAGGCAACGATTGCCAACATGAAGCAAAACCTCGGCTTCGCCTTCCTTTACAACGCACTGGGTGTGCCATTGGCTGCCGGCGTGCTCTATCCTTTTACCGGACTTCTGTTATCACCCATGATTGCCGCATTGGCGATGAGCTTGAGTTCGGCATCGGTGGTCGCCAATGCGCTGCGACTCCGTGCGACCCGACTCTGATCCCAGCATTCGCCGCTTCACGAGGCTATTGCGAACAATTCTCATTCTCCCTTACAATCTCCTTATTTCGGAAGGGGAGTCAAATGCAAGGTGCTACAAAAAGCACGCATTGGGGGAAGGTTTGGCTTGCTGGGGCGCTTGCCTGGCTGTGTTCCACAACTGCGCTTGCCGGCGAATCGCCGTTCGGGTGGATTTACACGGCCGACGTTATGCCCAAAGGCCGCTTCGAATTCGAGCACCAGTCTTTCCTGCAGCGGGGCCAGTCCCAAGGATCCTATAGCGGATTGCTCAACCGCGAAGAAGTCGAGTACGGCGTGACGGACAAATTCCAATTGGCCGGCTATTTCAACTGGAGCTACGTGAACGCCAATCGGAATGGTCTTGATGGCACCACGCGTGGGCCGCTGACAGATCTCGGTCCCAATGACGATCCGACTGGGCGTTACCGCAAGACTCGCTTCGAGACTGTTTCACTCGAAGCGATCTACCAACTCATGAACCCAGTGACTGATCCGATCGGCTTGGCACTGTACATCGAGCCAGAACTGGGGCCCCGTGAGCGCGATCTCGAATGGCGCATCATCTTGCAGAAGAACTGGTTGGATGATCGGCTCATTTTTGCCGCCAATATTCTCGGTGCCCATGAGCGCGACAAAACCGCCATGGGTGATATTGAGCGTGCTTCCATGCTTGATCTGACCGCCGGCGTGTCCTATCGCTTGACCGACAACCTGAGCCTGGGCATGGAGGCGCGCAACCATCGTGAATTCCAGGGGTATCGCTATAACCGTCGTGATCACTCCGCGTGGTTTCTTGGCCCCAATTTGCACTACGCCACCAAACACTGGTGGGTAACGGCCGCGTGGCGCCACCAATTGCCCGTAGTCAAAACCTACAACGAGGACCAGGCGGACGTAGTGGCAGGCAACCGTATCTTCGGTGACGAGCATGCGCGCAACGAGTTCATGGTCAAGGTGGGGTTCCCATTTTGAAGCGCGTCCATTGATACGGAGACAGACATGAAGTGGACTCCCATGGCGGCAGTGCCGCTTGCGGTGCTGGTCGTGCCCGTCCAAGCGACGGAATACCTGACAGTTCAACAGGCTCAGGCGCAGATGTTTCCTGGCGCGAGTTTTCAGGCCGTGCCTCTCCAGATTACGGACCAGATTCGCGAAACATTGAACGAGCGCTCCGGGGTACACGAGCCATTCAATGACAAGGGGGTCTGGAAAGTGTCGACTGGCGGCTGGTTCATCGTGGATCGCGTGGTGGGCAAGCATGAAAAAATCACGTATGCCGTGGCGCTCGACGCCAAGGGAGCCGTGCGCGCCGTCGATATCCTGACGTACCAGGAAACGTATGGCTATGAGGTGCGCAATGCCGACTGGCGTGCCCAGTTTGTTGGTAAGACCGCGCAGGATGCTGTGCAGCTTGGTAAAGACATCCGTAACATCAGTGGCGCGACGCTCTCATGCAAACACATCACCCAGGGAGTCAAGCGGGTGCTGGCTGTGTATGACCTCTTACTAGCCAAGATGTGATTCGTCGCTCCAAACCGCTATTGGGGACTTTCGTTGAAGTTCGCATTGACGATGTGTATCCCCAGGACTGCGCTCACTTGGCAGAAACCGCCATCGCAGCGGCGTTCTCCGTAATCGAGCAAGCCGAGGCGTTGATGAGCTTCCAGCGCTCGGATAGCGACTTGTCACGTCTGCATGCGGCGTCGGTAGGCGAAGCGGTCCGCGTTCACCCTTGGACCATGCGTGTGCTGCGCGAGGCCCAGCGCATGCACGAGCGTACCGGCGGCGTGTTCGACCCCACCGTGGCCCGCATGTTGGTGGCACACAAAATTTTGCCCCGCCCAGCGGGGCCGACGGCGGAAGTCGACGTGCGGTTTGCGGATGTAGTGATGCTCGATGAAAATCGCATTAGTAAGCGGCGCGCACTATGGTTGGATCTCGGTGGCATCGCCAAAGGCTTTGCCGTGGACATGGCTATCCTAAGTCTGCGGCGCCACAACGTTCGCAGTGGCGCCGTTTCGGCCGGAGGGGACCTGCGCGTCTTTGGCAAGCATGCACAGCCCATCCACGTACGCAGTGCCAACGCGCCCGGTCGGCTAGAACTACTCGGTCGGCTCACCAACGGGGCCGTGGCCACCAGCGGTCACTATTTCGCAGAAAGCTTCGGACTGCCCCCTGGTACAGCATCCATCCGGTCGCAACAAGCGCCGATGGAAGCGCCTTGCGCAGAGCGAACGGTCACCGTCATTGCCCCCCGCTGTATCTGGGCGGACGCACTGACCAAGGTCGCCATGCTTGCCGGTACGACGGCGCCCGCCACGGTCCGCGCGCTATCAAGCTATCACGCACACGTTGTTGCATCATGACGCAATCCTCGCATCGACATCCCCTGAAAGGGACAGGCATTCGTCTGCATCCGTATCACTATTGGGTTGCTCTCGCCGTATTGCTAGCGGTAGCGGTGTCTGGGCTGATATGGACGGTTTTGCACGATTTGCTTCAATGGGAGGACGCACCGATCGTCCGCCAGATTCTGCAGTTGCATGGCGCCTTTGCGTTCTGCAGCCTGATTCTCTTGGGTTCCATGCTGCCGCAACACATTCGCTTCGCGTGGGTTGCGCGCCGAAACCTCGTGACCGGTACGTTGACGGGAATCGTGTTCTTGTTGCTGACCATCACCGCTTATGGGCTGTATTACGGGCCCGAAGATTGGAGTGGTCTTACGAAGACTGTGCACCTTGTTCTGGGCATTGCTGCTGTTGCGGCCGTGCCCCTCCACATGTTCATTGGACGGAAGCGACACAACGGCTACCGTGCCCCCGCGAGCAAGAATGTACGGCACGAAAAAACCTGAAGCGAATCGACGAGGCAATCGTACAAGCCTGCGCAGCAAACCGCTCGGCGCGCGGGAAAGAGCCCCGGGGGAGTAACCCCCCGGGGAGGGGGAAGCCCGGAAAGGGGGGGGGCCGGGATTGAGCTTTGGTTTATTGGTGGCCACCATCCGTGTAAGGGTCACGGGTGCCCATCGAATGCGCGCCATCGGTGTAGATGTCACGCGCTGCGCGCCCACCATCGGTGTAGGGATCGCGCTTGCCCATCGCGTTAGCGCCATCGGTATATGGGTCGCGCGCGCCAGTAGCGGTCGCCGCGTTGGCGACGTTGACACCGAGGGCCAGCAACGCTGCCCCCACCAATGCGGATTTTTTCAGGATGTTCATCGCGTTTTCCTTCTTCAAGTTGAAACAAGACACTGCTATGCCAATGCAGTGTAGAAGGCTGGGGCTGACAGAAACGTGACCCTCGTATTACAAGTGCGACAGATCAGCGAGATTGATCCGGTATGCCACCTTCAATGCACGGCACGACAGGCGTCGGCGCATGTCTCGCAGGCACGCGCGCACTGCTGACAGTGCTCGTGGGAGTGCTTGGCACACTCGGCGGCGCAGGCTTGACAGATTTTCGCGCACAGCTCGCATATTGCAGTGGCTTGGGCGCTGCCTCGCGCCATCACGCCCACGGCGGCTTCGCAGATCTCAGCGCAATCGAGATCCAGCCGAATACAGGTGCTCAATGTCAGAACGTCCTTCTCGGTCAAGCAGGCGGTGGCGCAGTGCAGGCACGCCACGCGACACGCGGCGCATTCGTCGATGCAGGCTTGGAAGTGTTGGTGAGGCATTTGGGTTCTCCTTGATTGCCGACGTGCCGGAATGGCACGCTGCATGTACAGCAAGGAAAAAGCCTGGGCCTGGCCCCTGACGGGGAAGCGTTATCGCCATGTTGTGATGCACGCACAACCTTTCAAAGGCGTCATGCTCACGCAAGACTTCGGGCAGCTTGCACGACACATTGGCCGCCATAGGGGCCGACCTGACGGATGATGTCAGCGAGCGTGCCCCCCCAAAGTTCAGCAGCGGATCGGCAGCCGGACGGTGAATCGAGTGCGATCGTGCACGCGTGTGGCAGAAATGGTTCCCCCATGGGCGAGAACGATTGCTTTGGTGATGGCCAGGCCGAGCCCCGCTCCGTCCGATTCGGGGCGTGCGCGTGACTTGTCTGCGCGGAAGAAGCGTTCGAAGAGGAAGGGCAATACGTCAGGAGCAATCGCTTCGCCGTCGTTGTCAATCGTCACCGCGAGATCTTCCTCGATTGGCGTGATGGAAACAGTCACGCAACCGTGCCTGGGCGTGTGCCGTATTGCATTCGACAACAGATTGCTAAAGGCCCGTCTAAGCATGAGTCGATCACCACGCACCTGCGCTTGTCCTTGCAATTGCAGCCGCACGGCTTTGTCCTCCGCAAACGCGTCGTAAAACTCAAAGAGGGCACGCACCTCGTCGGCTAGCTCGATTACCTCGATACTCGGCAGCGTCAGGTTGTGCTCCATCTTGGCCAAATAGAGCATGTCCGACACCATCCGAGCCAGACGCTGCAGCTCTTCCACATTTGAAGCCAGGACATCCCGATATTTCGCGGGTTCGCGAGTTTGCGAGAGTGCCACTTCAGTTTGCGTCAGCAGGTTGGTAATCGGTGTGCGTAGCTCGTGTGCGATATCGGTCGAGAAATCTGTGAGTCGCTGGAAATCGCCCTGCAGGCGCGCGAGCATGCCGTTCAACGTTACGCCGAGATCGGCGACTTCAACCGGCACCATATCGACCGGCATCCGTTCGCTCAACCGATCCGCGGTAACAGACTTCACTCGTGAAGCCATTGCGCGCAGTGGCAACAGCCCGCGCCGGGCTGCCCACCATCCGAATAGGCCGCTCGCCAAGGCGGCCAATGCGATATAGAGCGTCAACGTTTTCCGAAACGAGCGTAGGAAATGCGCATGGATCTCCGTGTTGATGCCCGCCAACACATCAAGCGCATCGCCGTCGCGCAGTGGCACTTGCATATGCACCCCTCGGTATTGCTCGTCGCCCTGCTGCCAAACGAGGGCCCCGGAATGCCGGCCTGCCTTGCGCAGCACGCCCAACACCTCCGCGAAGTCAAAGTTGGGGGTAGCAAACAGGGCCTGACCCTGTGGCGCCTGTACCCGCACAACCAGGTCCGTGCGGTGCTGCAACACGTCGTTGAGCCGAGTAGAGACCTCGGTCGCAGAGCTACTCTCAACCACGCGGCGAATGACGTTCACGTTCTCGCCCAGCGCCGTAAAGTCTTCCACGGCAAAGTGTTCCTCCATCGCCAGGGCAATCAGAATGCCAAGGCCTAACAACACGGCCGCTGACGACAAGGAGAAATACGCGGTCAGCCGCGCTGTCAATGAAAGGCGCTGCATCACTCCCCGTCCTCCGGACCTTCGAGGACATAGCCCATGCCACGGACGGTATGGATCAATTTGGGTTCGAAGTTATCGTCGATTTTGGCGCGCAGGCGTCGAATGGCGACGTCGATTACATTGGTGTCGCTGTCGAAGTTCATGTCCCAGACTTGGGACGCGATCAGGGATCGGGGCAGCACCTCGCCATGACGGCGGGCTAGCAGTTCGAGCAGCGAGAACTCCTTGCTGGTCAACGCGATTAGCTGACCGCCACGTGAAGCGCGGCGGCGGGTCAGATCCAGCACCAGATCGGCCACCTGGATGCGTTCTGCAAGCGACGGCGCACTGCCTCGTCGAAGCAAGGTCCGCACGCGCGCGAGCAATTCCGCGAATGCAAAAGGTTTCACCAAGTAGTCGTCCGCGCCCAACTCCAAGCCCTTGACCCGATCGGCGACGCTATCGCGCGCGGTTAGAAACAGCACCGGCACGGACAGTTCAGCGGAGCGCAGCGCGTGCAGGATCTGCCACCCCTCAAGATCGGGCAACATCACGTCAAGGATCACGAGGTCATAGTCGCCTGTCATTGCAAGGTGACGGCCGTCCATCCCGTTACGGGCGAGGTCAACAACAAAGCCGGCTTCCGACAGCCCCTGCTGCAAATATTCGCCGGTCTTGGATTCATCTTCGACAACAAGGAGCTTCATGTCTGTCTCTTTATTACTTATGGCGCACGAAAAGTGCGATCGGTACCTTGTAGCGTACATGGGGCAGCCTGGTTGCTGACCAACCTGACCAATATGTAATGTTTCAGTCAGGTTAAGGTAACCTTGGAGTGATTAGTCTGCTCCTGCCGTACAAATCTCATCAGGGACTTACGCAAGGGATTAAGAGATGCGCAGCAATCGTGCAATGGGCGTGGTACTTCCGAACCTTCCTCGGAGGCGATTTGTGCAAGGCTTGGCCGCTGGAGGGGTGATCGCCGGCCTGGGCTTGGGCGGGATACCCGCCCGGGCGTCGCAGGCCCCGGGCACTGCTTTTGGCTCCGCGCCAGTGCTGCGAGGCACGGAATTCGATCTGGTGATCGCCGAGACCCCGGTGAACTTTACCGGCAAGCCTGGCATGGCCACGACCATCAATGGCATGCTGCCCGGCCCGACATTGCGTTGGCGGGAAGGTGACACGGTCACGATCCGGGTCACGAACCGTCTGCCGGAGCCCACCTCAATTCACTGGCACGGCATCATCCTGCCGTTCCAGATGGACGGCGTGCCCGGGATCAGCTTTTCCGGCATCGCCCCGGGTGAGACATTTGCGTACCGCTTCAAGGTCCAGCAGAGCGGCAGTTACTGGTACCACTCGCATTCTGGCTTCCAGGAAATGACGGGGCTGTATGGCGGCATCGTCATCGATCCCGCAGGCGAGGACCGCGTGCGGGCTGATCGCGACTACACCGTCCTGCTTTCTGACTGGACGGACGAGGACCCGATGCGCGTCCTCACCAAACTCAAGATTCAAGGCGACTACTACAACTACACCCAGCCGACTGTGGTCGACTTCTTTCGCGACGTTTCGCGTGAAGGATGGACATCTGCCATGGACAAGCGGCGGATGTGGAACCAGATGCGGATGAACCCGACGGATCTGGCTGATCTCTCCAGCGCAACATTGACCTACCTGATGAATGGCGTAACGCCTGCGGGCAACTGGACGGGGCTGTTCTCCCGAGGCCAGACTGTACGGCTGCGTTTCGTCAACGGGGCTGGCAACACTTTCTATGACGTCCGTATTCCCGGCGTGAAGATGAAGGTGGTTCAAGTTGACGGACAGGACATTGAGCCGGTATCGGTCGATGAGTTCCGCTTTGGCCCAGGCGAAACGTGCGATGTGGTGGTTACCCCTACGGACGACGCCCACACGATCTTCGCTCAAACGATGGACCGTACAGGCTACGCTCTTGGAACCTTGGCTGTGCGCCAAGGTTTGCAAGCTACCGTGCCATCGGTAGACAAGGCCGAGTGGCTGACAATGGCTGACATGATGGGCGACATGGGTGGGATGTCCGGGATGTCCGGGATGTCCGGGATGTCCGGGATGTCCGGGATGTCCGGGATGTCCGGGATGTCCGGGATGTCCGGGATGTCCGGGATGTCCGGGATGGACCACGGTCAGCATGGGGCGATGCACGACAGCGCTGCGAGTTCCCTAAAGGTTCCGAGCAAGAAGGCGCGCCACGCGCGCACAGAGTATGGTCCAAGCACCGACATGCATGTCGATATGGCGCGGACTAACCTCGACGATCCCGGTATCGGCCTGCGTAACAATGGGCGACGCGTGTTAGTCCTACAGGACATGCATACCATCGGCGGCCCGATGGATTCGCGCGGCCCGCAGCGTGAAGTCGAACTGCATCTGACCGGCAATATGGAGCGGTACGCATGGTCGTTCGATGGTGTTGAGTTTGGCAAATCTACCCCTGTTCACTTCCGCTACGGGGAGCGTCTTCGTGTCATTCTTCATAACGACACGATGATGACGCATCCGATGCATATGCACGGGATGTGGAGCGAACTCGAAGCACCGGACGGAACCTTCTTGGCGCGCAGGCATACGATTCCGGTGCAACCAGCGCAGCGTATTAGCTTCCTTGTCACGGCTGACGCCTTGGGACGATGGGCTTGGCACTGCCATCTCATGCTGCATATGGACGCGGGCATGTTCCGCGAAGTGATCGTCGCCTAAGTCCACAAAAGATCATGCAAAAGCACGCTAAAGCAGCATTGACAATTGCCTTGACCGTCGTCGGCACCAGCGCCGCGTTGGCACAGGAATCCACGACTTCCTACGACACCATGGCGCCAAGCTCGAGCGCTGGAACGCAGCCAAAGGACCACAGCTCGATGCAGGGTATGGACCACGGCTCGATGCAGGGTATGGACCACGGCTCGATGCAGGGTATGGACCACGGCTCGATGCAGGGCATGGACCACGGCTCGATGCAGGGCATGGACCACGGCTCGATGCAGGGCATGGACCACTGCTCGATGCAGGGCATGGATCACGGCTCGATGCAAATGCAAGGCGGCTCTCCGCCACCTGATGCACGGGATCCGAATGCATACTCGGGTGGATATCAACTGGGGGTTGGAAAGTACGCGCTGGGCAATACCCGCCAGCTCATGATGGCCGATGAACACAATTTTGGATCGTTCTTGATTGATCGCCTGGAGTGGGTGCGCGGGACTAACTCCAACGCCGCGTCTTACGAGGCCCAAGCGTGGTACGGAAGCACTTACAACAAGGTTGTGCTGAAGGCGGAAGGCGATGTGAAAAAAGGTCGACTCGAGAAGGCGCGCACCGAGTTGCTGTGGGGGCACGCGATCACGACGTTCTGGGACACCCAGCTTGGGATCCGAAACGACGTCGGCTCGGGGCGTCCAGCGCGGAACTGGGCGGCTTTTGGCGTGCAAGGTCTGGCGCCATACTGGTTCAACATCCAGGCCACGGCATACGTTGGTAACAGTGGTCGTACTGCGCTGCGGCTGTCCACGGAGTATGAATTGCTGCTGACCCAGCGCCTCATCCTACAACCGCGCGTGGAGGCGAACCTCTATGGGAAAAATGATCCGGTTCTGGAGATCGGCAGTGGCCTGTCTAGCGCTAGCGTCGGACTGCGTTTGCGTTACGAATTCAGCCGGCAATTCGCGCCTTACATCGGCGTTGAGCGGTACCAGACGTTTGGCAACACGGCCAATATGATCAGGGCTGATGGAGGCCGCAGTGGCGAGACTCGGTTTGTCGCAGGCCTGCGAGTTTGGTACTAGTCGTTTTCTTTTTCACCACCAGTGGAGGTATTGATATGTTGAACCATCGTTACATTGCCAGCATTGTTGTCGCGGCCTCGGCCATTCTCGCCAGCACGGCTGCATTTGCGCATCCCAAGCTGTTGTCTTCCACGCCCGCCGACAAAGCCGAAGTAGCCGCGCCGGCAAAGATCGAGCTCAAGTTCTCGGAGAGTCTCTCGACGCAATTCTCGGGGGCAAATCTGGTGATGACGGAAATGCCCGGCATGTCGGGGCAAGATGCCATGAAGGTTGCTGCAAACGTCTCAGCAGGCGACGACCCCAAGACAATGGTCATCACGCCTGCCAAGCCCTTGATGACCGGGACGTACAAAGTCGAATGGCGCGCAGTTTCATCGGACACTCACCCCATGACGGGGAATATTTCGTTTAAGGTCAAGTAAAACCATGGCAGACGATTGGCTCAATATCGCCTTGCGGTTTGCGCTGTATCTGGATTTGACGATCCTGTTCGGTGTCTCGCTGTTCGGCGTGCAAGCGTTGCGGCCCGATCACCGAGCATCGGCGATTGCGCGTCGATACGTCTGCACCGTTGGAACCACTGCCGCCTTGGGCATCCTCCTGTCGCTGTGGAGCATCGTGGTGATGGCCAAAGCCATGACCGGTGCCACCGAGTATGGCGCCCTAACTAGCCATATCTTCGGCATGATCCTGACCACCACTACGGTCGGACTGGCCTGGATTGCGCGCTTGGTGGCGCTAGTGAGCTGCCTGGTCGTCGTTGCTTGGTTGGCAAAACGCCCGATACCTCATTTTGGGTTGTGTGCCGGCCTGGGCGCCGTGGCGCTCGTCACCGTCACTTGGGCTGGGCACGGGGCGATGCACGATGGTGCGACGGGATATCTTCATCTTGCATCCGATATTGCCCACGTCCTGGCCGCTGGGGCATGGGTCGGCGCATTAGCAGCGTTTGTGCTCCTGGCTTCCATGCGGCACGCGGCCTCAACGGAAGCGGTCGAGATTCTGAGCCATACGTCCAATGGCTTTGCCCGTCTTGGGACGTTGATTGTCGCCACTTTGCTCGCGACAGGGGTGTTCAACTATTGGCTGATCGTAGGCCCGACACTTGACGGACTCTTCTCTTCCCTTTATGGGCGTCTGTTGCTGCTCAAACTCGCCCTGTTTGGAGCGATGCTGGGCTTGGCAGCGGCCAATCGCTATCGATTGAGTCCACAGCTGGAGACGGCATTGGACGTAGGCGACCACTCTGACGCGGTTATAGCGCTGCGCCGAAGCCTTTGCATGGAGGCGGGACTCGCCGTAGTGATTCTCGCTGCGGTCGCTTGGCTTGGTGTGCTGTCGCCGCCGGGAACCTAGGCGATTTTGGCTGCACGAGAATAAGTACTATGACAAGACTATCGGGTATCAAGACTGTCTCAGCAATGAGGCGTTCCGTCATTGCAGGACTGGTGCTTTTGCCTGCCTTGGCTTGGGCACAAAAGACTGCATCCAAGACCCAGATTGAGGTCTGGAAGACACCAGCGTGTGGATGCTGCCGGGATTGGCTTTTGCATTTGCGGAACAACGGTTTCGAAGTGGTTGTACACGACGTCGAAGACACGGTCGAGGCAAGACAAAAAGTCCGCATGCCAGCGCGCTATGCCTCCTGTCACACCGGCCTTGTTCAAGGCTATGCGCTTGATGGCCATGTTCCGGCCCGTGAGATTCGGCGATTGCTGCGGGAGAGTCCATACGCGATTGGACTGGCGGTCCCTAGCATGCCAATTGGCGCGCCAGGTATGGACAGCCCTGCATATGACAATCGACACATGCCTTATAACGTCTTGCTGGTCGGCTTGGATGGCAACGCAACCGTATTCCAGCCGTATAAGTGAATGCGCAAAAAGCGTTTGGCGAAGTGCAGTCGGCTCCTTGCACATGTCGAGGAAATCTCCAGTCGAACCCTTGCGCAGTGAGGTGTTGCCCAATGGGTGGCACGCGTGAGAAACATGTCGGTTGCAGACCTTCCAGTCAACGTGCTGGCGACAATGGCGCTCGTCTTCGTAACATGGATTGCGCTGCTCATAGGCTTCGCCTGGTACTTGCGCAGAAAACGCGGAGCAAAGCATCCGTCAAATACACGTGCCGATGTCAATAGGCGCCGCCAAAACAAGAAATCCCGTTGTCGACGCTAACTACGCGATCATGGAGAAAAACGTCGACGTACCTAAGGACCCGCTTCAAAACTCTTTACGCGAGCGCTGGCGCATTGCGTTTGTCCATCGCAGCGAAGGCCTCGCCAGAAACTGTCGCCGAACTGGCTCGGAAGTTGGCCAGCGGCGTCCTCACAGCCTATCCGGTTCCTATGGCACCAAGCAAGGCGCCTGATTTGCAGAACGGGGCGAAGCTCTATCAAAGCCATTGTGCGTCCTGCCACGGCGTATCCGGTAACGCGGACGGCCCCCTCGCAGCGAAACTCAACCCGCCCCCGATTGCGCTGGCCGACCACGCGCGCGCGCAGGAACGCAGCGTCTTTGCCTTGCAACAGATCATCACGCGCGGCGTGGAGGGAACATCGATGCCGGGCTTTGCCCATCTCTCCGAAGACGACCGATGGGCTCTGGCCTATTTTGCTTCGACGCTGTCTTATTCAGATACTGACCGCCAGGCGGGCGCCAAGCTTTGGACTGCTGAACCGGGGCTGCGCGCGGCGGTTCCCACGCTCGACAAGCTTAGCCAGACCTCGGAGGCGGCACTTGCTAAATTCGTGGGTGCACAGACCTCTCGTGATGGTCTTGCATACCTGCGAAGCTCACCGGACGTACTGGCCGCATCGACCACCGATAGTCTCTCAATCGCCAAGGAAAAGCTGAAGGAAAGTGTCACTGCGCTTGACAAGGGAGACACGCGGGCCGCATCGCAACTGGCTTTGTCCGCATATCTTGATGGGTTCGAACCAGTTGAGCCTGCGTTGGCTGCCAAGAACCAGGCTCTCTTCCTGGACATCGAGAAGACGATGGGACTCTATCGAAATGCCGTCGCGAATGGCCAGGCAGAGCGCGCGCATGACATCGCAGCGCAACTGCAGTCAAGGCTGGACGAGGCGCAGGAAGCGCTCGCAGGCGCCAATGACGCATTCTCGACCTTCCTTGGCGCCTTTACGATCCTGCTTCGTGAAGGGCTTGAAGCGCTGTTGGTAGTCGTAGCCATGCTGGCGTTCCTCAAGAAGGCCAATCGCACTGACGTCCTTCCCTACGTTCACGCGGGTTGGGTCACTGCGCTGGGAGCCGGTGGATTGACGTGGGCGGTAGCTACCTACGTCGTTGATCTGAGCGGCGCTAGTCGCGAAATGACCGAAGGCTTCTCCGCGGTCTTCGCGGCGGTCGTCCTACTCGGCGTCGGCATGTGGATGCACCAGAAGAGTCTGGCGGGACGCTGGCAATCGTACGTGAAGGAAAAGCTGTCGTCGGCATTGAACAGGAAATCGGCGTTTATGCTCTTCCTGCTATCGTTCGTCACGGTCTACCGGGAAGTATTTGAGACCGTGCTCTTCTACGCGGCCCTGTGGTCCGATGGCAACGGTGCCTACATGCTCGCGGGACTCGGTTGCGGTATTGCTGTGCTGGCAGTGATTGCGTTTCTGCTCCTGCGATCGACGGCGCGTTTGCCGATTCGACAATTTTTCGCGTTCAGCTCCGCCTTGGTTGGCGTGCTTGCCGTGGTCCTGATTGGCAAGGGCGTGGCGGCACTGCAGAAAGTTGGCCTGTTGCAAGTGACGCCGCTCTCTATGCCGCGTATCGATGTCTTGGGCGTTTACCCCTCTGTGCAAACCATTGCCGCGCAAGTGGCTATTCTCCTCATCATCGTTGCCAGCGTGACCTATAACTTGCGATCGCAACGTACCGCGAGGGTGTGAGCCCCTGTCAGGCGCGAAGCTTTGTTCGTCGACCATTTCAAAGTCAGCGATTTGGCCCAAATGTGGCGGACTTTTTGCGACTACCTTCCATTCGCGGCAGGATCGATGGACGGCATGGACATGTAGGGCTGCCAAGGATGTCACGCAACTGTCGTGCTGTGCGGGCTGAGAAAAAGCCAACCTTCTGGAACTCGGCGATCGCCAAGCTGGCCAATTGGAATGCCGCCCTCGACCTGTTCCGCGAGGACTACCGGGTGCCGCTGGTGCCCTCGGAGTCTGCGGCCTGCCTGGCGGTGTCAATCGAGCTGACCGCCCCAGCTTTGCTGTTGCTGGGACTGGCGACCCGCGCCGTGGCGATGCGACAAGGCAACGCGCGCTGTCGCTACGGCCCATCATCCGCAAACGTGGCATCGACAAAGGCCCGCAACTGCGTCAGGTCGGTCCTGGCATAGGCCGCCGTGGTCTGCACCGAGGCGTGGCCGAGCAGCGCCTGGGCGGCCGGCAGCGGCACCTGGTGGTCGACCACCAGTGTGCGCGCATAGGCATGGCGCAGCCAGTGCGGGGAGGCCGCGCGCAGTAAGAGCGCCTGCGCCGGCTCGCGCGCCTGCAGACCATCGGCCACGGCCGCAAAGATCGCCTTGACCTCCCGGTACAGGCCTGCCGACTGTAGCGCTTCGCCCTTGTTGCCGTGGATTACAGGCAGCGCCTCGTGCGCCGGCGGCTCGGACGGCAGGCCGCGTGCTTGTCGGTAGGCGCGCAATACCGTCACGCACGGCACCGGCAGCGGAATGGCCCGTGCCTTGCGCCCCTTGCCGCAGACATAGAGCGTCCACCGCCCGGGCGCCTCGGCCTCCAGGCGGGGCAGTGCGATCTCTGTCGACCAGGCCAGTTCCGCCAGGCGCACGCCGGCGTAACGATACAGCGCCCAAATCGCGCGCCGCCGCTGCGCCGCCAGCGTGTTGGTCGTGTTGGCGGCGGCAAACTCCGGCGCCTCAAGCCAGGCATCGCACGCGGCCAGCAGCGCTGGCGGGATCAGCCGCGTCGGCGCGAAGCCGGCCCGGGTGCGGCTGCCGGCGGACAGGCCCGCGGCCGGATTGGCATGCAAGTAGCCGGTGTCGTACCAGTAGCCGTAGAGGCTTGCCACCACCGCCAGCGCGCGCGTGCGGGTCGCTTCTGACAAGGGCGGCGCGGCGTCCTCCCTGCCGGTCTCCCCGTGCTGCAGCGCGTGCCGGTAGCCGAGCAACCGCTGGCGCGTGAGGTCCGAGAGCGGCCCAAGCTCGTGCGCGCCGCACCAGCGCATCAGGCGGCGCAGTTCGGCGCCATAGGCGCGCAACGTGTGGGGCGAGCGCCCGGTTCGGTCGCGCAGGAAGAGCGCCAGCGCCTGTGCATCGTCGGCGGCGCCGAGCGTGTTGGCCGCCGCGTGCGGCTGGGCGAAGCGGCCGGCGCGCGTGAGCCACGCGTGGTCAGCAGGGCCGTAAGCGGCCAGCCACGGGTTCGCCGCGACAGCTCCCCTCGCTTCCGCGGCGGTCGGCACCGTTGCTTCGCTCGCTAAGGCGGCGGTGGACCGGATGCGGCGCCGGTGCGTGTGCAGCAGCCGCGCGAGGACCGTCTCCGGGCGGGGCGCCAGATCCGCCGTCACCGTGCGCAGGCGCCCGCGCTCCCAGTATTCGACTGCCCCATCGTGCGCCAGCAGCAGCTTGAGCACGGTCGGCTGCGCGGCCTTGGCGTCGGCCAGCGAGCCATAGCGGCGCTTGACGCGCGCCAGCGTCCAGTGCGCGTAGACCGGGTGCCCGAGTGCCTCCGCCAGGTAGGCGAGGGCCGCCGCGACGGTGGCCGGCAGTGGGCGCGGCGGCACCGCGCCCGTATCGATCCAGTCGGCCGGCTTCATGACTGGGCGGTCCGCTTGGCGGCCGCCTTGCCCGTCGATCTGGGCACGCGCGTCTTGGCCGCTGGTGGCGCCGCGGCCAGGGTCGCACGCAGCAGCTCGTCGAGCTGGGCGCGCTGGCTGGCGGTGACGGCCTTGAGTGCGCTCGCCTCGCCCGCGGCGGTCTGGCGCGCGGCCCGCTCGCTGGCCAGGTCGGCGTCGAGTCGTGCGCGCTCGTCTTCCAGCGCGGCGATGCGCCGCTCGGCGAATTTGAGTTGGGAGGCCAGTTGCGCGCGCTCGGCCCGCACCGCGTCGCGCTGGTGCGCGGTTTCCTGCAGGAGCTGCTTCGACAGCGCCTCGTAGCGCGCCTGGGTGGTGGCGATCGCCTCGGTGTGGGTGCGCTCGCCCGCCGTGGCGCGCTCCTGGGCGGTCGCCAGCGCCGCCTCGAGCTCGCCCCGGCGTGCGGCTTGCTCATCGGCGCGCGCGCACGCCGCCGCCTGGGCGGCGCACGCTACGGCCAGCGCGGTGTCGCGCGCGGCGAGCTGGCCGCGCACCTCGCTCAGTTCGGCCCGCAGCAGCTCGACCCGCAGTTCGGCCTCGGCGCGGGCGGCCTCGGCGGTGTCGGCTGTGGCTTGCGCCTCGCGCTTCAGGCGCACCACGTCGTCGAGCTGCACCGCGACCGCGGCCTGCCACAGCGCGCGCATCGCTTCGGCGATCTCGACCGGAATCTCGGGCAGGGCGAGGTCGGCCAGGCCCGAGCGCACCACCTCGGCCTCGATCGCGTTGAGCGTACGCGACAGCGTTGCAGGGTCACCGCCGCCCAGGCGGTCACGCAGCTTGCGCACCGACACCACGCGGCGAAAGCGTGCGGCCGTGGGCGGCGCCGCGTCGCCGGCCTCGGTGAGCATGGCCAGCACGGTGGCGCGGATCTGGTCGGGGGTGGCGGCGAGGCGGGGCATGGCAGTTTCCGGAGGCGCATTTCAGCCTATCTTACGCACATACCTAACGTTAGAAAAGCCATTTATGTGTTGCTTGGGAAAACCAAAGACGGATAAATCTAGTTATCTTGCGGAAACAATGGCTTCCAGCCACAGGGCGCGCTTGGCCGCGCGGCGGGGGCGGTCAACGTTCCAAAACCAAGGGGAAAAGGACCAGTCAGCAAGTGACTGATTTGACTAGGGTTTTAGGGTGGGCATCACCCTGGAACCCGCATGGCTGCTACGGGTGGCTACCCCGGTAAATTGCGGCGAAATCAAGGGGACCCCTGATCCAGACATTCGTCTATTCGCTGGCCTGGCCGCATATCCAGTGGGCGGCGATGCTGGTGGTGCGGCTGCGCCCGGGTGCGGGTAACTAGTCGCTGGACGAACTGTAGGGGGCGAGCACTAACCGTCTCGCGCGGCGGCTTGCGAACCATAGGTCGGCCCGCGGCCGGAAAAATGCTTGACCTTCCCTGCCGTGGGAACGTCCATATTAACCATGGGGGACAGAAGCCCCTGCGGCGTGGCAGGACCAAGTCGGCAGAGAGCATCGGATTTTCCGCCGGAGGTTAGTCAAATGGGCGTTCCGGGGCGCACGTTGTATGAAGAGGTCTTTGCGGTGTTCGAAAGGGCATGCCAGGAAAGCGATTTCGAGCTGGCCGAGGACCTCCTGCTCGCCCTAGAAGCGATGGATCGCCGGCAGGAAGCTCATCGGCAACTCGACCGCGCCTACCTGCTGCTAGCCGATCTCTGAGAACGGGAGTCCCCCGACTTTGGTTTCTACCTGCTTGCCATCGGCTGGCCAATGCCCCTGGGGACAGCAGTGGTCCTCTTCCATGCCTTAGCGTGCAATATTTTCCGTTTTCTGAAGTGACCCCTTCTTTACGGAGTCCCGCGTATACCAGTCGTTCTTCTCGACAACCGGCTCTTTGCGATAGTGCCGCATGACCCGAAGAAAGCACTCGAGAGGCTGTTCTTCTTTCGTAACCATCGGGCCTAACGTCGTCGGAGACAATTGCACGTTCCGGCTAATTCGAGAAACATCGTCTATTTTGCAGAAAGCGGCCGCTAACCGATCGAGCGGGGGAGTATCCGAAGGTCTTGCGAGCGCCGAGGCAATTTCTTCCATGTGCGCCGGGCTGCAAGGAAACTCATGTCGATCGGACAGTGCGCTCACTTTGGCTTGCAGAGCCGGGTTCGTGCCCTCGTGAAGGTACGCAAACAGGTTGTAATCCAGGTAAATTCTCATGCGATGGAGTTTGCGTATTGTTAAGCGCGCTCATACGTTTGGGAAATGCTGGCCGAACCTGAAGTTGGCGCATTCGCGCTGCACGTGGCTTGGGAGCAGTGGGAGTCTTACTTCTTCGACATTTGAAGGATTCTGAGCACGATGAGTGCGAAGGCAGTCGCGACGATGGCCGTCACCGCATGGCCCATGCCGGCGGCCACGCCGATCGCGGCAGCAATCCAGATGCTCGCGGCAGTTGTGAGCCCCCTGACGTGTGTCTCATTGTCCGGCTTCAGGATCGCCCCTGCACAAAGGAATCCGATGCCTGACGTGAGACCCTGAAGCACGCGGCTCATGTCGGCAAGCTGCACGCCCGCCTGGAGGGGAACCACGACAAAAACGCATGCCCCCAGCGCGACGAGCATGTGAGTGCGCACGCCTGCGGATTTTCCCGAGCTCTCCCGCTCGTACCCCAGCAAGCCCCCCAAAACGATAGAGACGGTCATTCGAACGACGGCACGTACTGCCTCGGCAGCATTAGCGAGATCGGAGAATTCCGAGCTCAATGTGCGGATGATGTCGTTCATTGCGGAGCGTCTCTGGGTGTGTCCTGAAAATGGCCAAGACAGTCTATGTCGCAGAAGATGACTGTCAGATTGCCGAGCTATGACACAACCGGATTCGCTGGCCCGGGGGCAAGATTAACAACGTATTACATTTCGGCAATAAAGCCTGACAACGGAAGGGCAACCTTAGAATGCCGGCCATTAGTGCTCGTTTTCGCGCCAGTGTGTCCACTCGAAGTGCGCGACATTCTCCTCCAGCCCCCGAACCGCATGACCGATTCTTCAATCTCCCCGTCCCAACCCGCTGGTCTCTCGAGGGCGCTGGACAATTTCCTGACACGCCACCGCATCGGCGTTTGGCGTGTTGTCGTAACGTTTGTCCTGGCAAGTCTGGTCTTTGGCCATTCTCGCTGGGACGGTACCTGGGTGTCGCCGCTGCTGCTGACGCTGGGGATGTTGGGGGTGAGCCTGGCCACGGTCGGGCGGCTCTGGTGCGCGTTGTACATTTCCGGGCGCAAGAACAATACCTTGGTGACCTCGGGTCCATATTCACTGTGTCGCCATCCGCTCTATGTCTGCAACTTGCTAGGCATTATCGGACTAGGGGCGATGACCGAGTCGCTGGCGGTTACCGCAGTCCTGGCGCTCGCATTTGCGCTGATGTACCCGGCTGTCATCCGGACGGAAGACCGCTTTCTGGCTTCCGCCTTCCCGGAATTCGCCGAATACGCACGCCGTACACCAGCGTTCTTTCCCCGTCTGTCGCTGTATAGGGGGGAGTCGACATGGACGGTCCATGTGTCTTCCTTTCAACGCAATATTGCGGACTCGGTCTGGTTTCTCGGCCTGTCGGTGGTCGTGGAGTCGTTTGATTTGTTCCATGACGCCGGCGTCCTCCGGGCGGTCGTGACGCTTGCCTGATGCGGGCAACTCCGCATACACGTACAGCCATGCACTACGCTCACGTCTCCGATTCTGTTGTCGAGAGCATGCTCGTGATGCTGGTCGGCCTGATCGTCCTGTATGTGGGGTTCGCTGTCTATTTGCGGTGGAAGCATGGGCCCGCCCCCAAGCGTAAGACTGATGAGGGGCGAAAGCGGCACCCCAAAACGAGCAGGCGAAAGCGATAATCGTAATCTGCTCTTAATGCTGGTGATCGAGGATTCATGTAAACTTCGGCGACGGCCCAGCCGTTAGTACTTCAACCCCAAGCCCCCCGCACAGTCTCCCAAGGAATGCGACGTTTCGTTCTGATCTTCGTGCTGCTCATTTTGCCGTTCCAGTTTTCCTGGGCGGCAGCGGCACGCTATTGTCAGCACGAGAAAGCCACGGCCACTTGGCACCTTGGGCACCACGAGCATCGTCATCAGCAGCCGGAAGGTAAAACGGATGCCGAGAAAAAGCCATTCGTGGATACAGACTGCGGGGTATGCCATCTGGTCTCCCTCCCGTTCGTCTATGGACAGACGCAGGACGTGTTGATAGCGAATCGGGTAGAAGTGACCGATACTCAACATGCGTCCGAGTTCTCGTCTCTGAATGCCAGGGCTCCCGACCGTCCTCAGTGGCAGCGTCTCGCTTGATCGGCGAGACGACGACTCTTTTTCTCCTTTCGTCTCTCGCCGAATTCTCCTGGTCACATACCTTGGTGCAATTCGATGCGAAGACTATTTCTGCCGCTCGGGCTGGCGGTAGCATTTCTCAGCCCAAACTTTGCCGTAGCGCAATCTGACACCGGCACGTCCATGGTGCCCGTCTTCCCAAGGGAAGCGGCGGGACCGTTGACCCTCGAGGCCGCGTTGTCGCTGGCGGCAGGAAGCAATTTCAACCTGTCCGCCGCCGCCAAGGAACTCGATTCCACAGAAGGTGGGATCATGCAGGCCCGGGTTATTCCGAACCCGGAACTCCAGACGCTGGTCGAGGACACGCGGAAATCCACCCGTACATCCACCGCCCAGATGAATATCCCCATCGAACTGGGCGGCAAGCGCTCGGCTCGTATCAATGCCGCGGAAAGGACGCGCGAACTGGCGCAGGCAACGCTGGCTGGCGTTCGCGGTGACATTCGGGCGCAGGTAATCGAGAGCTTTTTTTCCGTCTTGATCGCACAGGAACGCGTCAAGCTGGCAACTGGCTCCGCGGATATCGCTGCGAGGGGCGCGCAAGCCGCTTCACGCCGCGTCGCGGCCGGCAAGATCTCCCCGGTTGACGAAACTAAGGCACGTGTCGAACAGGCCAACGCCGAACTTGAATTGGCCGAAGCAACGGCGAGCCTGCAGTCCGCCCGTCAGGCGTTGACGGCGTTGTGGGGCAATGCATCGCCGCAGTTTACCGAAGCACAGGGCAATCTGGACGCGCTGCCATCCAGGCCGGCGCCTGAACTCCTTCTGAAGGAGCTGGAAAACTCACCGCTGGTGGCCGCAAGCCGCGCTGAACTTGACCGCCGCCAGGCATTGGTGGGCGTTGAGCGCAGCCGCCAGTATCCGGATCTGACAGTCAGTCTGGGTGCCAAGCGAGATACAGAAGCCAACCGCAACATGGCGGTGATCGGTGTGGCGATCCCGTTGCCGATTTTTGACCGGAATCAGGGCAACTTGTATTCGGCCATTCGCCAGGCGGACAAGGCCCAGGATGAATATCTGGCCAATCGCATCAGCCTGACCCGAAATCTCCTGATGGCATCGAACCAGCTGTCGGTATCGCGCGCCTCGGCACAAACGCTGAAGCAGACCGTCTTGCCAGGCGCCGAGCAAGCCTTCAACGCGGCGACCATTGGCTTCGAGGCCGGCAAGTTCAATTATCTGGACGTCCTGGATGCCCAGCGCACGCTGTTCCAGGCACGCATCCGCTATCTCGGCGTGCTTGGACAAACCTATCAGGCGGCGACCACGATCGATCGCATTCTGGGACGTTAAGACGGGATTCATAAAACATGGCTATTTCGAACAAACAAAAGGCTGCCATTGCGGCCATCGTACTGGTGGGCGGCGTCGCGACTGGTGGCGTTCTGCTGAGCGGGCGCTCTGCGCCGGAAGAGCAGGGTGGGCACTCGGAATCCAAGGGGCATGGCGACACCGAGCACCATGGCAAGCAGGCGGCGGAAGCCGACCACAAGGATGACAAGTCACACGGCGACGGCGAGCATCACGAGGTCAAGAAGGGCCCCAATGGTGGCGCGCTCTTTTCGCGTGATGGCTATGACGTCGAAATTGGCACGGCCGAATCCAAGGGCGAGGCCCGTATTCGGCTCTGGGTTAGCAAGTCTGGGAAGGCGGTGGCAAATGGCGTGGCAGCGACAGGCCAGCTCGTGCGGGCTACGGGCGAGTCTCAAGCGCTCAAGTTCGTGGTGTCTGGCGACGCGCTGGAAAGCCAACAGCCAGTTGCCGAGCCCCATGTCTTTGACGTGACCGCAAATGTGACCTTGCCCGGTTCGTCTTCGCCACTCGCCGTGCGGCTCTCGAAAGAGGAAGGCAAGATTGAGTTGACAGCGGACCAGCTGGCCAAGACAGGGGTAGTGGTTCAAACCGCGGGCTCGGCAAAGGTCCAGGCTGGCGTCCAGTTCCCCGGCGAAATCCGTTTCAACGAAGACAAGACAGCCCACGTGGTGCCGCGACTGGCTGGCGTCGTAGAGAGCGTTCCGGCCAATATTGGGCAACAGGTTAAGAAGGGACAGGTTCTCGCGGTCATCGCGAGCACCGGACTTTCTGACCAGCGCAGCGAACTGCTCGCAGCACAGAAACGTCTGGATCTGGCGCGTGTCACTTATGACCGCGAGAAGAAGCTCTGGGAACAGAAGATCTCTGCGGAGCAAGATTATCTGAGCGCCCGCAACGCGCTGCAGGAAGCGCAGATCAGTGTCCAGAACGCGCAGCAGAAGCTGACCGCCATTGGCGCCAGCAACAGCTCGACGGCACTCAATCGCTACGAGCTGCGCGCACCGTTCGACGGCATGATCGTTGAAAAGCATATCTCGCTTGGGGAAGCGGTGGCGGACAACGCCAACGTGTTCACGCTGTCGGATCTGTCGTCCGTCTGGGCCGAGTTCGTGGTGTCTGCCAAGGATGTCGAGCGGGTGCGCATCGGCGAAAAGGCGTCGATCAATTCGGCATCGTCCGATGTGAAGGCAGATGGCACCGTTTCATACGTGGGTTCGCTGCTGGGCGAGCAGACGCGGACGGCGAAGGCCCGCGTAACATTGACCAATCCACAGATGGCTTGGCGACCGGGTCTCTTCGTCACGGTCGACGTATTCGGTGCTGATGTCGAGGTGCCCGTTGCGGTGAAGACCGAGGCCGTCCAGGACGTCAATGGCGAGAGCGTAGTCTTTGTCGCGGTTCAAGGTGGATTCGTGCCGCAGCCGGTGAAGGTCGGCCGGACAAACGGCAAGGTCATCGAGATTGTCGAGGGCCTGAAGCCGGGCGCACGTTACGCCGCCGCCAACAGTTTTGTTCTGAAGGCCGAACTTGGCAAATCCAGCGCCGAACACGGCCATTGATACGGGGGAAACAGCAATGTTTGAACGTATCATTAGTTTCGCCATCCAGCAGCGATGGCTGGTCCTGCTCGCCGTGTTTGGAATGGCCGGGTTAGGGATTTTCAGCTACAACCGACTACCGATCGACGCGGTCCCTGACATTACCAACGTTCAGGTTCAGGTCAATACCTCGGCACCAGGCTATTCACCGCTCGAAACCGAACAGCGTGTTACGTATCCGATCGAGGTCGTGATGGCCGGCCTGCCGGGACTCGAACAGACGCGTTCCCTGTCCCGCTATGGCTTGTCGCAGGTGACGGTCATCTTCAAGGATGGCACGGACGTCTATTTCGCGCGCCAACTCGTCAACCAGCGCATCCAGGAAGCCAAGGACAATCTGCCTGAAGGCGTTGTGCCGGCGATGGGGCCTATTTCGACCGGCCTCGGGGAGATCTATCTATGGACCGTTGAAGCCGAAGAGGGTGCTCGCAAAGCTGACGGGACTGCCTATACGCCGACAGATTTGCGCGAAATCCAGGATTGGGTGGTACGGCCGCAACTGCGTAACGTGCCCGGTGTCACCGAGATCAATACTATCGGTGGTTTCAACAAGCAGTACCTGGTCGCGCCGAGTCTTGAACGGCTAGCGTCGTACGGGCTGACGCTGACCGACGTCGTCAATGCGCTGAACAAGAACAACGACAACGTGGGTGCGGGCTACATCGAGCGTAGGGGCGAGCAGTATCTGGTTCGTGCGCCGGGTCAGGTTGCGTCCGAAGACGACATCCGCAACATTATTGTCGGTACAGCGCAGGGGCAGCCGATCCGCATTCGCGACATCGGGGATGTGGAGATTGGCAAGGAACTGCGTACCGGTGCGGCAACCGAGAATGGCAAGGAAGTTGTGCTGGGCACGGTATTCATGCTCATCGGCGAAAACAGCCGGGCTGTGTCAAAAGCGGTCGATGAAAAGGTCGCTTCCATTAACCGTACGATGCCGGAAGGTGTGAAGATCGTAACGGTATACGACCGGACACGTCTGGTCGACAAGGCCATTGCGACCGTCAAGAAGAACCTTCTTGAAGGCGCGGTGCTCGTCATCGTAATTCTGTTCCTTTTCCTGGGTAACATCCGCGCGGCGCTGATTACCGCGACGATCATTCCGCTGGCGATGTTGTTCACCTTCACGGGGATGGTGAACTACAAGATCAGTGCGAACCTGATGAGCTTGGGCGCGCTCGACTTCGGCATCATCATCGATGGCGCGGTGGTGATTGTCGAAAACTGTGTGAGGCGACTGGCGCATGCGCAGGAACACCATGGCCGGCCATTGACGCGCTCCGAGCGGTTCCATGAGGTGTTTGCCGCAGCGAAGGAGGCGCGTCGCCCACTGATCTTCGGTCAGCTCATCATTATGATCGTCTACCTGCCGATCTTTGCGCTGACGGGGGTGGAAGGCAAGATGTTCCACCCGATGGCGTTCACGGTCGTCCTGGCGCTGCTGGGCGCGATGATTCTGTCCGTGACGTTCGTTCCGGCTGCGGTCGCCTTGTTCATCGGCGAACGGGTGGCCGAGAAAGAAAATCGTCTCATGCTCTGGGCGAAGCGTCGCTACGAGCCGCTGCTGGAAAAGTCGCTCGCGAACACGGCCGTTGTATTGACGTTTGCCGCGGTGTCAATTGTTCTGTGCGTGGCCATTGCGGCCCGCCTGGGCAGCGAGTTCATCCCCAATCTGAACGAAGGCGACATTGCCATCCAGGCGCTGCGCATTCCTGGCACGAGCCTGTCGCAGTCCGTGGAGATGCAGAAGACGATCGAGACGACCCTCAAGGCAAAATTCCCCGAAATCGAGCGCGTGTTTGCGCGGACAGGTACGGCGGAGATTGCATCCGATCCGATGCCGCCGAATATTTCGGATGGCTACATCATGCTCAAGCCTGAGAAGGATTGGCCAGAGCCGAAGAAAACACATGCCGAACTGCTGTCCGCCATCCAGGAGGAAGCCGGCAAGATCCCCGGGAACAACTACGAGTTCTCCCAACCGATCCAGCTGCGGTTCAACGAGCTGATCTCCGGGGTCCGCTCGGACGTCGCAGTCAAGATCTTCGGCGATGACAACAACGTGCTCAGCGAGACGGCGAAGAAGGTATCGGCCGTGCTGCAGGGCATCCCCGGCGCGCAGGAGGTGAAGGTAGAACAGACCACCGGCTTGCCGATGCTGACGGTCAAGATCGATCGGGAGAAGGCGGCGCGATACGGGCTTAACATGAGCGACGTGCAAGACGCGGTGGCAACGGGCGTCGGAGGCCGTGATTCCGGAACCTTCTTCCAGGGCGATCGTCGTTTCGATATCGTGGTCCGCCTGCCCGAAGCTGTGCGCGGCGAGGTCGAGGCTCTGCGCCGATTGCCGATTCCGTTGCCAAAAGGAGTGGACGCGAGAACGACGTTTATCCCATTGAGCGAGGTGGCGACGCTGGAAATGGCGCCCGGCCCGAACCAGATCTCGCGCGAGAACGGCAAGCGCCGCATCGTGATCAGTGCCAACGTTCGTGGACGTGATATTGGTTCATTCGTGCCCGAGGCGGAAGCGGCTATCCAAAGCCAGGTCAAGATCCCGGCTGGCTACTGGATGACATGGGGTGGCACCTTTGAGCAACTGCAGTCCGCCACCACCCGCCTGCAGGTGGTAGTGCCGGTGGCGCTGTTGCTGGTCTTCGTACTGTTGTTTGCGATGTTCAACAACATCAAGGATGGCTTGCTAGTCTTCACGGGCATTCCCTTTGCGCTGACTGGCGGGATTCTTGCCCTGTGGATACGCGGCATTCCGATGTCCATTACTGCAGCGGTGGGCTTCATCGCGCTGTGCGGGGTGGCGGTGCTCAATGGTCTGGTGATGCTGTCGTTTATCCGATCGCTGCGCGAAGAAGGGCATTCCCTCGACAGCGCGGTCCGAGTTGGCGCCCTGACGCGACTGCGTCCGGTGCTGATGACGGCCCTGGTGGCATCCCTGGGTTTCGTGCCGATGGCCATCGCCACCGGTACGGGCGCTGAGGTGCAACGTCCCCTCGCAACGGTGGTAATCGGTGGCATCTTGTCGTCCACGGCGCTGACCCTACTGGTGTTGCCGGTGCTCTATCGACTTGCTCACCGCAAGGATGAGGACGCGGAAGATACTCGCGAGCCAGTCACTCAGACGCATCAACCGGATCAAGGCCGCCAGCCTGCATGACGTAAATCCTTGGGCGGTCATCGTACCGCCCAATTTTTATAGGAGTTTCTATGGGCGCAGGTCACTCACACGACCATCCCGGTGGCAACGAGCGATCGCTCAAGATCGCCCTTGCGCTGACCGGTACGTTCCTGATTGCCGAAGTGGTCGGTGGTGTCATGACGAAGAGCCTGGCGTTGATCTCCGACGCCGCGCACATGCTCACGGACACCGTCGCACTGGCCATCGCACTGGCTGCTATTGCGATCGCCAAGCGACCCGCGGACAAGAAGCGGACATTTGGCTACTACCGTTTTGAGATTCTTGCCGCGGCCTTTAACGCATTGCTGCTGTTCGGTGTGGCTATCTACATCCTGTACGAAGCCTACCTGCGGCTGAAATCGCCACCTCAGATTGAGTCAACCGGCATGTTCGTCGTGGCTGTGCTGGGCCTGATCATCAATCTCATCAGCATGCGCATGCTGTCCTCCGGGCAAAGCAGCAGCCTGAACGTGAAGGGTGCTTATCTGGAAGTCTGGAGCGATCTGCTCGGGTCGGTTGGCGTCATCGCCGGTGCGATCATCATCCGCTTCACGGGCTGGGCGTGGGTCGACTCCGCCATTGCGGTGCTGATCGGCCTCTGGGTACTGCCTCGCACGTGGATCCTGCTGAAGTCGAGCCTGAATGTGCTGCTCGAAGGCGTACCCGATGACGTGGATCTGGCAGAGGTTGAGAAGCAAATTCTGGCGACGCCCGGGGTAAAAAGCTTCCATGACCTCCACATCTGGGCACTTACCAGCGGCAAGGCGAGCTTGACGGTTCATGTCGTGAATGACACGGCCGTCAACCCGGAAATGGAAGTGCTACCGGAATTGAAGCAGATGCTGGCTGACAAATTCGATATCACGCACGTGACCATTCAGTTCGAACTGGCACCATGCGAACAAGCGGATGCAGCTCAGCATTTCAATGCATCGCCAGCACTGGTCGGATCGAAGTCGCTTGCTGCAGGAGGAAACTAAGGTGCGGGTACTTGTTGTAGAAGACGAACCGCGTACTGCGGAGTATTTGCAGAAGGGATTGTCGGAGTCGGGTTTCGTGGTCGACATCGCGAACAATGGTGGCGATGGGCTCCACATGGCGGAAGAGACCGACTACGACGTCATCATCCTGGACGTCATGCTGCCAGGTATGGACGGGTGGACGGTCATCAAGTCCATTCGATCCAAGTCCGAGACACCCGTACTGTTTCTGACGGCGCTGGATGATGTGGCGGATCGTGTCAGAGGCTTCGAGTTGGGGGCAGACGATTACCTGGTCAAGCCCTTCGCCTTTGCCGAGCTCCTTGCCCGTATCCGGCGTTGCTTGCGCCAAAGCACCTCGAAGGAGTCCGAGCGATTGCGCATTGCCGATCTGGGGTAACCGTCCTTTTTGTGCAAAATCTGGCGGTTTCTCCGAAAAGCCTTTATTCATAAGGCTCCCAGGTCTTTGCCGACAATTGTCTGCTGCCCCCGTGTGACTTCAGGAGTACGATGTTCGCCCGCGATTTCGGATCGCGCCACCTTGGCGGGGGCAGAAGATGCCGGGCTTGGAATTTCGCTATGTGGGAAAGGACTCCTTGCCCACGCGGTTGTCAGAGTTCGATGTCGACCGCTACTTCGCGCTGACCGAGAGCGACATTGCCGCGATCAACCAGAAATTCCGGCGTGACGGCCGCGCCGGAGCCGCCATCCAACTCGTCTTTCTTCGCGCCGCCGGTCATACCCTCGACCAGCTCAACACCCTGCCACGACAGTTGCTGCGCTACATCGGCGCACGGTTGGGCGTGCCGACGCCTACCATCGCTTCGCTGCGCACGATTTATCAGCGATACAAGACCCTTTACGAGCATCAGGTTTGGGCATGCGACTACCTTGGCCTGACGCGACTTGATGGAGACCAGTGGACTGGGCTGGAAGCCTGGATGCGGCAGGACGCCGCCGAGTCGCTGACAATCGAGGAGCTGCTCCAGCATGCCTACTTCTGGCTGTACGAGCGAAGGATTCTGATCCCTTCCACGCGCGCACTGCAGGATATTGCCCGGTCCATTTGGACCGGCATCGAGCGCGAATTGCTGGCCATGATTGAGGCAGTTGTCCCGCTGGCGCAGATCACACAGGCGGAAGCCGCTGTGTTCGCTCAGCACGCAACATCGGGCACGACCGTGCTCGAATGGCTCAAGACTCCGCCAGCCCGGCATAGCCCGTCGACTATGACCGAGACGCTGGCCAAGATCCACTTCCTGAAGGCGCTCGGCGCGGATCGCTGGGCGTTCGATGCGATCCCCATTGAAAAGCAGCGCGCCTACGGCCAGCGTATCCAGGCACGCCGCCCCGCCAAAGTCCGCGAACTGAAGACCTCCACGCGCACGATCGAGCTGGTGTTCTTCCTGCGCGTGACCTTGCTGGAACTGACGGACGCGATGGCTTACCAATCTGGGCGGCGCGTGTCCGACCTGGTCCGGCGGGCATACAACAAGACCACGGCCAAGCAAGTGCGCTCGGCGGTCGAATACCGGCAGCAGTTGGTCGACATCAAGGCGCTGGTTGACGATACCCGCCGCTCGGCGGAAGCCCGGCTGGCCGACATCGGTAAGCTGCTGCAGGGCTTCTCAGCCAAACCTCCCGCGAGCCACGCAGCCAGCGTGCGCGAGATGCTCACGGAAGACCAACACCGTATCCGCAATCTCCTGACTGCCCTACGGGGATTGGAATTTGCCAGCAACGGCTCCGATCCTGCCGTGCAGCAACTTGAATTCATCGGCAGCTTGCACGATCAAGGGGCGACAGAGTTGCCGCGCGACTGCCAGGTGCCGGTCAGTGCCAGTTGGCGTGACATGGTCAATGGCGAAGACCGCAAGCGTGCGATGCGCGCCATGGAGGCCTGCGCGATGATGGGCTTGCGCAGGGGGCTGCGCCGCGGCACGGTGTGGATCAACCACAGCCTGTCGTTCCGGGAGCGCGACCAGTTGCTGATCGCGCCAGCGCAGTGGGACACCGAACGTGACCGGTATCTGTCCTCGCTCGGCTTGCCGAACCAGGCGGACACCTATCTCAACCGGCTGATGGACCACCTGAAAGCGGGTCTCGCTGGACTGGACGAGGCCCGCGAAGCGGGCCATTTCACCATTGACGCAGACGGCGTGCTGCACCAGTCGCAGCTCGAAGCGGCGGACACCGACGGCATCCCCACCCGCACACGGGACCTGCTCTTCAGGGATATCGGCAACGCGCAGTTCGCCGACATGATCCTGGAGATGGATGCGCGTACCAATTTCAGCGAAGTGCTGTTGGCCCGCAAGGCCAGAGACTCGCACGAGTTGATCGCGCTCTACGCCGGGCTCATTGCCCATGGCACCGAGCTGGATGCCAAAGGTGTCGCGGCCATGATCCCGCAACTGGACCCCGCGCACGTCTCCACCGCGATGCGCGCCCTGGAGATGCCTGGGCGGCTGCGCCGTGCGAACGAACGGGTGGTGGAATTCCAGCGCACGCACCCGATCACCGAACTGTGGGGGACGGGCCAACTGGCGTCGAGCGATTCGATGAGCCTGGATACCTCGCCGCACCTGTTCTACGCCCGCGCCGACCCACGCCGCCGCACCCATGCGGTTGGCATCTATACGCACGTGCTGGATCAGCACGGGATCGTCTACAACCAGCCCATGGTGCTCAACGAGCGCCAGACTGGCGTCGCGATCGAAGGTGTGATGCGCCACAACGAAACCCGTACCGACGGCGGGTTGCTCCGTCTTGCCGTGGATACCCATGGATACACGAACGTGGGGATGGCGGTGGCCAAATTGCTTGGCTTTGACCTGTGCCCATGGTTGCGCAACCTGTCGGAGCGCAAGCTCTACTTGCCGCGAAGTCTGCAGGTGCCAGACGGTTTGGCGGGGGCCGTCTCGCCCGACATCTCGCTCAAGGCGATCCGTGAGGGCTGGGACGGTTTGCTGCGCCTGGTGGCCTCCATTCACTCGGGGCGCGTGAGCGCAATCGTGGCGCTGCAGCGATTTGGCAGCGCGGCCCAAGGCGACCCGATCCACCGGGCAACTGATCACCTGGGCAAGCTGCTGCGCACGCTGTTTCTGTGCGATTTTTTCAGCAACACCGAGTTTCGGCGGGAGCTGCGCACGCTGCTCAACCGGGGCGAATCGGTGCACCAGCTCCAGCGGGCCATCTACTCCAGCAAGATGCAGCACGATCGTGGGCGGCGTCAGGACGAGATGATTGCGATTTCCGGGTCGCTGACGCTGCTGACGAACTTGGTGATTGGCTGGAACACGCAGCGCATGCAAATCACGGTCGATGCCTGGCGTGGCAAGGGGCAGCGGATCGACGATGACTGGCTACGCCGGATGGGACCGGCGCACTTCGCGCACGTGAATTTCCGGGGTATCTTGAGCTTTCCGATTCACTTGTACCAGGACGCGCTGCTTGAGGTGCCCCAGCGGCGCGCAGCATCGTAACCTCAGCCGACCCAGCGCTGCCCGTCCACGCCAACGGGAGCGCATACCGTCGCGCGCGGTCAGCTCCAATAGGTGTCGGTCAGCGGATCGTGCAGCGTCACCTCGATAAAGCAGTTGCAGAGGTCCGCGTTCTCATGCATCTCCGCGATCAGCTCCTCGATAGCTTGCTCCAACTCGGGGCCGGCGGCGAACGGCATGACGATTTCGTAGCGGGGGCGGCGTTTCTCGAACACGCGCATCTGGTACTGGGACAGGCAGAACTGCTCGATCCACCGGCGGGCCTTGGACATGCCGCGCACGAATTTGCTGTTGCGCTCGATGTAGATGTCCACCGTCAACCGCGTTTCCTGCGCGTCGGTGGTGGTGCCACCGACAGCGCCGTTTCAATGCGGTGCTGCGCGAATGGGTCGGCCGCGTCGATGTAGCGCATGGCTGAGCGCACGTCCTTCCAGCCGACGTATTCCATCAGCATCTTGAGATCCCACTGGTTCGCGTTGGCCCAGGTCGCGAAGCCGCGCCGCAACGAGTGGCTGCTGTAGCTGTCGGGCGCGGGCAATTCCGCTGCACCGAAAAGCGCGCGCAGCAACGGCACGAAGCTGCCGGCGTGGAGCGCTTCGTCCCCAACATTCCCCCACCGGTCGATCCGGCGGAATACCGGCCCGTCGGTCATTCCTGACGCCGCAATCCACGCCTCGAAGGCAGCCACCGGGCATAGGCGCGAGAGCGCCGGCGCCTTGAATGTGGTGCCGTGCTGGGCGCGATCTGCCTTGGTACGCGGCAGAAACACGGTCATGCCGCGGCCGGTTTCGACCTCGATGTGTTCAACGCGCATCCGGCCCAGTTCGTCGGACCGAAAACCCCGCCAGAAGCCGATGAGCACGAGCGCCTTGTCGCGGGCGTGTGTGGCATAGGTCCGCACGTCGCCGGTAGCGCTGGCATGCGCAAGCCGCGCGTCCAGCCAGGCGACCAGTTGCTCAAGCTGCGTGAGCTGCAGGGGCTTGGCGCGCTTCTCGGTTGCGGGGTGCAGTGCGGCTATGCCCTTGAGCACCTTGCGCACGTGCGGCGCCTTGGTCGGGTCGGGAAATCCCTGGCTCTGGTGCCATTGCCCGAGCGCCGCCAAGCGCGTCCGCAACGTGTTGAGTGACAGCGTATCGGCGTGTTTGGCGAGGTAGCGTGCGATCGCGTCGGCGCTGGCCGGCAGAAAGCCACCCCATTCGACTTCGAAATGCCGGATCGCCGATTGGTAGCTGCGCCGCGTGTTGTCGCGGGTGGCAGCTTCAAGATAGCGATCGACGTCAGACATCGCGAATCAATGCGTGTGGCGGTGGTGGATATCCGGGTAATGCGGATGCTTGTGGGCCAGCACCTCATGCCGGTGGGCGTGGACATGCGGCTCCTTGCCATCCCAGGGAAAGTCGTGCTCGTGTTGATGGTGTTCGTCGTGTCGATGCGCGTGCATGTGCTCCATCGGCTCGTGCATGTGTTCGTGCTCGTGCCGCTCGCGCAGGTGGAGCCAAACACCGATCGCCATCAGCACCCCGGCAATCCAGAACGACGCGCCCGGAACCTCCGGCCAGATGACAAACGAAATGACGACGCCGAACAGCGGCGCTACCGAAAAATACGCCCCCGTGCGCGCGGTCCCCAGGTGCCGCAATGCGATCACGAACAACGCCAAGCTCACACCATAGCCAGCGAAGCCGATCAGCATGGCCGAAACCAGAGGCCATGCGGCCGGCAACGCATGGCCTGCGGCCAGCGCGAATCCTGTATTGCAAGTGCCGGCCACCAGGCCCTTCAGGCACGCAACCAGTACCGCGTCGTTCGAGGAGACGTTGCGCGTCAGGTTGTTGTCGATAGCCCAGCAGGCGCAGGCCGCCACGATCAGCAGCGCGCTCGGCGACAGGCTGGCCGCATCCGGCTGCCACGACAGCAGCACCCCGCCCGCGACGATGGCAACCATGCCCAGCACGATCTGCCGATCCGCGTTTTCCTTGAAGACGATCCACGCGATCAGCGCGGTGAAGACGCCTTCGACGTTCAGCAGCAGCGATGCCGGGGCGGCGCTGGTATCTGGAATCCACCATGGACATTCCGGAGCCGCACGCCTTTACGGTCGAGCTCACCATCAGCGGGCAAGCGTACAGCGTGGTATTCGAGGAACACGAACACACCGAGGCGCACACGGGGCACGCGGCCCACCACCGCGACCACAACATGCGCGCCGCCTACGTGCACGTGCTGGCGGACGCCTTCGTCTCGGTGCTGGCCATCATCGGCCTGCTCCTGGCCAAGGCGTTCGGCTGGCTGTGGATGGACCCGCTGGCAGGCGTGGTTGGCGCGCTCGTGATTGCCAACTGGTCGTACGGGTTGATCCGCGATACCGGCGGCATCCTGGTTGACATGAACCCGGACAAGAACATCGGCGGCCGAATCAAGGCGGCACTGGAAGCCAACGGCGACACCTTGCTCGACCTACATGTCTGGCGCATCGGCCCTGGCCACCTTGGCGCCATCGTGTCGGTGGCGACACCGCAGGCGCAACGGGAGGCGCAGTTTTATCATGCGCTGCTGTGCCGGTTCCAGGCGTTGTCGCACATCACTGTAGAGGTTCACCCCTTGTCGGCTGGGTGACATCGTAACAACCCCGAGTGTGCAAGTTGCATCGCCCGCAAAACGCGGGCGATGCGAGATTGCGGCCTCTTCTTTCTATATTCAGCGGCAGCCTCTGCTGCGTTGAAACAAGATACGTCCGCGCATCGGCATATGCATGCCGGGCACCAAAATCATCATGCTTCCCTTGCCCACATTCGCTTGCATTCGCACAGCGGCGCTCGTGCTCGCCATGTCCGCCCCCATCACGTCGCATGCGCACGGCATTGCCGGTAACCGCTTCTTTCCGGGAACCCTGAATTTCGACGACCCCGCTGTCGCCGATGAGCTTTCGCTGACAACCGGTTTGGTGCAACAGCCAGTCGATAGCACCACCGTCACCAATCGAGGCGCCACGGTATCGTTCGCCCGGCTGCTGACACCCACCGTCTCCATCGGCTTTGACAGCGGCTTCATCCGGCGCAATTGGGACAACGCCCGACAATCTGGCGCCACGGGCACCAATCTGACACTCAAATCCAGGATCTACGAAGGCGATTTGAACGAAACCCTCGTCGCGGCCTCGTTGACCTACGGCTTGCCGCAGACCGGCGCCAAGCGTGTCGGCGCCAGCACCGCCGCAACGATCGCTCCCAACCTCTACGTGGGACAAGGATTCGGCGCCTTGCCGGATAGTCTGTCATGGCTACGACCTTTCGGGATCACGGCGGGCGTCAGTGTTGCCGTTCCCACCAGCAAAGCCTCTGACAACCTCAGCTATGACCCAGTAGCCCGGCAGTTCAACAATGTCAGGACATCCAACGTCACCACCGTGCATTGGGGCTTCGCGCTGGAATACAGCACGCTCTATCTGACGGATCGATTTGTCCCTGGTGTGCTCCCCAAGGAAGAGCCATTGCACCAATTCATCCCGCTGGTCGAATTCGCTTTTGACTCACCGCGGGGGCAAAAGACGCGAGGGACGGTCAACCCTGGCATCGCCTATGTCAAGGACACCTGGCAGGTTGCAGCCGAGCTCGTGCTGCCGCTGACGCATGGTTCCACCCGAGGGGTGGGTGCGAACATCCAGGTGCTGTTCTTCTTGGATGACTTCATGCCTGCGCTATTTGGAAAGCCGCTGCTGGCTCACTAGGCAACACCGATTCAAGGGCTGGTCGTAGAGGGGGTCATGCCAAGATGAGGCCAGTTCGCTATCATAAGCCTTCAAGTAATGAAGGCGGCGCGAATCATACGTTTCAGTAATTAAGGATCACGGCGCTTTCGTCCGCTGGCCAACGCGTCCTGGTGTTGCCTTCTTCAACTCGCTCACCAGCCGGCGCGTTGTTTCCGCTTCGGTTTCGGCGCGCTCAGCCCGCCGTAGCGCCTCCTCCAGCAACGACTGGGTCTGCACCAGTTCTTCGGCCGTTTCACGCTGCCGCGTGGCGGCTCCCTCCGCCTGCTGCCGCACTGCGCCCAGTTCCATGCGCAACGTGCCGATCGCATTGGCATGTGTCACGGCGCTTTCTTGCATCGCGGTACGCGCGGCCACAACCTGCGCACGTAGCTCATCGGCCAGCTTGTCGCTTTTCTGACGGGCGGTGCGCTCCTGGTCGATCTCGCGCAACGCACGTTTCTCGTGGCTGGCGGCACGCTCTTCTGCTGCATCCGCGCGGGCCCGCTCACGATCGAGCTGCGCGCCAAATTCAACCCGAGCCTGTGTGAGCTGCTGTGCCGCCTCGTCCAACTGCCGGCGGGTCTCCTGCAGACGCGCTTCGGTTGCTGCGTGGCCCTGGCGCTCAGCAGACAGCATTTCTTGAAGCGCGGCAAGCTGCCCGCGCACCGAGTCCAGCTGTGCCTGAATGACCGCGGTCGCTTGTCGCGCGGTTTCGCTTTCCGCAGTGGCTTGGTCGCGCGCGGCTTCGGCGGCGTGCGCCTGGTGGCGCGCTTCGGCCCGCAGTGCGGCCAGTTCGGTGGCCGCCGCGGACGAGGCCGCTTGCCAGATGGCCAACACTGCCTCGGCGGCAACCTGCTTCAAGGCCTCGGGGAGATCTGGGTGGTCGATCGTCACCCGTGTTTTGTCGCGCAGGTCCTGCCAGAACCGGTTCAGCACGTGGGAAGGTGTGCTCATGCTGCCCTTGCGCACCAGACTGTAGAGCTTGTTGGCCGTCGGTGTGACGCCATAGCGGAAAAACAGCAGCGCGCAGACTTCGCGGTACAGCTCCCGCGTCTCGGTGAAACGGCCGCGCAGCGCCGCGATATCGGCCTGCAGCGCTTGGTCTTCGGCGGTGGATGCGGGGTCAAGCGTCATGACGGGCCTGGATTTCAGTTCGAATGAGTCAATAATATGCCGTAAACCGCGTGATTTCATAATTTCAAGTACAAACTTGAGACATAAGTACGCTTCTGTCTAGACTATACTGCGCACTGGCCCCGCACAATACGCCTCGCCCGAGGTGACCTCGCAGGCGGTTGATTGTCCTACGTTGAATCACTATGATTGGTTTCTAATCGACATGATTGGATGACGCCGAACCTCATGAATCTCTCCGATATGCCCTCCACCGGTACCGGCTGGGATCGCCTTGAAGCCGCCTTCAAGGAGGAGCGTCCCCTGCAGCCGATCCGCAAGATCGTCGTCAAAGGCTCGGTCGACATGGTGTTCCGGCGCGCGGACACGCCAACGCTGGTCGTTGCCGGCGAAACGGCGGATGCGGTGACCTCGGTCCGGACCGCCTACAAAGGCGACAAACTGGTGATCGAGCGCGAAGGCGTGTCGATCCGCTTCGGCAGCAGCCACATGACCTTCCACGGCACGGTCGGCTCGGTGGTCTTGGGCGACATCGTGAACGGCAAGCCCACCGGGCCGGCCATTTCCCTGCACCAGCCGCGCGCGGTGGTCGGCATCGCGCTGCCCGAGTTCCCGGCGATCAAGATCAAGGGCAGCGGCGATGTCACCTTGCTCGATCTGCAGCAAGACGCCTTGGACCTGGAAATCCCGGGTTCGGGCGATATCACCGCCAGCGGCCACGTCGCCCGCTTGCACGTGCAGGTCGTGGGCTCTGGCGATGTCGATGCCAGTGCGCTGATCGCCGAGTCGGCCGACCTGTCGGTGGCGGGTTCCGGCGACATTGACGCCTTCGTGCGGACCGAGGTGCGCGCCCGCGTGGCCGGCTCGGGTGACATCGTCGTGCGGGGCAACCCGCTGCGCTGGGACGACCACGTGGCTGGCTCCGGCACGATCAAGTTTCGTTGACGGCGGCAGGCCCAGCACTCCGCTGCATTGACCCGATTTCAGGAGGACGCCATGTCCAAAGCCGAAACCCGCGTATTGACCGCACATGTCCCAGTGCCGCTGGCCGAGAAGGTGGACCAGTTGGCCGACCGCCTCGAACGCTCGCGCGGCTGGATCATGAAACAGGCACTGTCGGCCTGGATCGCCCAGGAAGAGGAGCGCGACCGCCTCACCCGCGAGGCGCTGGCCGACGTGGACGCCGGCCGCGTCATTGGCCACCAGGCCGTGCAGGCCTGGGCGGACAGCCTGGGTGCCGGTGAGCCGGTGCCGCGCTGATGGAACTGCAGTGGACCAGCAAGGCGCAGGAAGACCTCACGCGCCTGTATGAGTTTCTCGCGCCGGTGAACAGGCCGGCCGCCGCGCGCGCGGTGCAGGCTTTGGTCAAGGCGCCAGAAATCCTGCTGACCAACCCGCGCGTGGGCGAGCAACTGTTCCAGTTCGAACCGCGCGAAGTGCGGCGCATGCTCGTCGGCCAGTATGAAATGCGCTACGAGATCCGGGGCGAGAGCATTTACCTGCTGCGGCTGTGGCACACCCGCGAAGACCGATAACAGGGAGCAAGACCATGCTGGAGTACCGACTGACGCCGAACCATGCCGGCGTCGCATTGTGGTGGGATTTCGCGGCGCTGGAGCGCCTGCACGGCTTCATCCACTACGTCGTGCAGGAAAGCGTCTACATCGAGGACAAGGAAGGCTTCGTGCTCGGCTTGGCGTACGACGTGCGCAAAGCCTATTCGGGGCAGCGCAGCGTGGACCAACGCGGCGATACCAAGGACGACCGTTGCCGTATCTACGGCGTCGAAGTCCTGTGGCCCGTACTCCTGACGCAAGTCGGGGTGCTGCGCCAGGCCATGGCCTTCATCCCGACCAACAAGCTGGACCAGTCGATCATGTTCGAGCTGGAGCACGTGGTCGAATCGGCGGTGCGCGCCGCCACGCCGGTGTTGGCCGATGAAGTCATCCACCGCACGCGGTCCGCTGCGAGCGCCACCTATGTCCACCTAGACAGCGTGCTCGATAGCCGCTGCCGGTACTTCATTGCACTGCCGCCCAAACAGCGCCTCAAGATGCTGCCCAAGGTGATGGCGACGTTCGACCCGATGTACGGGATCTTGGCCAAGTCGGATATCACGTTGCGCCCCGATGTCATCCCACCCACCGCCTTCGTCGACAGCGACGAAGACTGGCCGGACTTCGAGTGGTGAAACGCCCGCACGCTAGGACGGCGGCCCTGCATCGATGACCCATCCCGTTCCATCGTTCAACGGTCCCGCGGTGGCCATCGAGCAGTTGCGCATCCCGCCAGCGCTCTCGGGCCTTCACGGCGCCAACCGCGCACGCGAAGCGAGCCGCCAAATCACGGCGGATGACGACCTGGCCGCCGTGGCTGCGTGGCTCGCCCGCTATGCCGGCGTGCCCGGCACGGTCGCCACCTACCGCAAGGAAGCCGAACGCCTGATACTGTGGGCGATTCTCCAGCACGGCAAGCCGCTGTCTTCACTCACCCACGAGGACCTGCTGCTCTACGAGCGCTTCCTGGCCGACCCGCAGCCAGCTTGGCGTTGGGTGATGGCCTCACGCAAGAAGCTGGCGAGAAGCTCGCCCGACTGGCGCCCCTTCGCCGGTCCACTGTCGCCCACGAGCGTGCGGCATGCGATGACGATCCTCAACGCGCTCTTCGCCTGGCTGGTGCAAGCCGGATACCTCGCCGGGAATCCGCTCTCGCTCGCGCGCCGTCGCAGCGCCAAGACAGCCCCGCGCGTGACGCGCTACCTCACGCATGCGCATTGGGACATCGTCAAAGCCACGATCGAAACCCTGCCCGTCGCGACGGAACGCGACCGGCTGCACGCGGCCCGTTGCCGGTGGTTGTTCTCCGTGCTGTATTTGGCCGGCCTGCGCTTAGCGGAAATCGCCTCCACGCGCATGGGCGCCGTGTTCTCTCGCCGGGACGCGGCGGGCGTCGAGCGCTGGTGGATCGAGGTGCACGGCAAAGGCGGCAAGACGCGCCTGGTGCCCGCCACCGATGAACTGATCGCGGAGCTGGCGCGCTATCGGCGCATCTGCGGCCTGCCGCCGTCACCGCAGATCGGCGAAACACGCCCTTTGCTGCTGCCCGTGATCGGCCCGGAAAAGCCGTTATCGCGCGCGGCGATTCACCTGATCGTCAAGGAGGTGTTCAAGCTCGCGGCCGACCGCGTGCGTGCACAGGGTCCCGAGTTTGGCGCGCAGGCTGACGTGCTCGCCAGCGCATCGTCCCACTGGCTGCGCCACACGGCCGGCTCGCACATGTCCGACCAACAGGTGGACCTGCGCTTCGTGCGTGACAACTTCGGCCATGCGTCGCTCGCCACGACGAGTGTCTACCTCCACGCGGAAGATGACGCACGCCACCAGGCAACGCAAGCCAGCCACCGGCTTGGCTGGAACTGAGCGTACCCAATTCTCGATGGCATGCTCCACGCGCGGCGGCTGCCGGCATCACCCACGAAAACGGGCAAATCGCCATGGCAGCCAGCGCATCGAAGGCGCCACCATGAGCTGGCCAACGAAGCGTGGCGACGCCTTCTACGTTGGCTTTCGGGCCGAATGGCTCGGCTAGTCGGCTGGGCTCAGGTGTTCCAGTGGCTCCAATGATTGGCGCATCCGCTCCAGTGCCGCGAGCCAGTCGCCAAGCTCCATCAGCACCGCGTCGACTTGTTCAACCAGTGTCGGTCCATCCGTGCTGTAGGCTAGGCTCGCGTCGTTAATCACGGTATGAGCCATGCCGTGCAGGCGCAGCAGATCGTCGCGCAACCCGTCCGGCGCGCATCGTGCTCGAATCCCATCGAGCAACTCCACCGCATGCAGAATGGTGCGGGTATCGAACGACTGCCGGAGCCCCTGCAATGCTTCGCTGTCGACATCCCCGTAGGGGGTCTTGGTCTCAGGCATGGCGAGCCCTGCGGACAGCGCGGGCGGGTCCCGCGAACAACCCATCGCGAATCCAGGCCTCCGGTACGCGCTCTAGGTGCAGCTTGTAGTCACCAAAGCGCTTGATGTTGTGGGTCAGATAAGGACTCAGGAATTCGATGTCGGCGACGTTCACTTTGATGCCCTCGCTGACCATCGTGCGTAGGGCCTGCATCAGGTCTGCGGTGTTCTGGAGGATCACGGCCGAGGCGATCAGGTCGTTGTAGCGCAGGCGTTTCTGCTGCTCCTCGGGCTCGTTTTCCGCGATCACGTCACCACCGAACGAGAACCACTTCGCAAAGCCGTTGTACGACTCGATCTTGTTGGTGGTGGCGGTCACTTCCTGGCGCAGCTCGCGACTGCCGACCCATTCGAGCAGGTACACGGTGCGCACGACGTTGCCCAGTTCTCGCGCGGCCAGGTAGAGGCGGTTCTTGCGGCTCTCCGAGCCCAATCTGCGCAGCAGCAGCGGCGAAGAGATGGTGCCGGCCTGGATCGACAGCGCCACCTGCATCAGGTCCTGCCAGTGAAAAGCGATCAGATCCCAGTCGACCACCGCCGAGAACAACGAATCGATGTGCTTGTATTTGACGCCGGCATCGGGCTTGTACAGATCCAGTTCCTTCCAGTTGCGAATGCGGGGCATCAGATTGATGCCAAGCAAGTGGGTGAAAGCGAAGACCGCCGCCGACTGCCCCTGCGTGTCGGCGTGCACGGTGTCGGCCTCGACGCTCAGGTTGGCCTTGAGCAGCCCTTCGATGACATAGATGGCTTCCCACACACCAGGCGGGATGAAGTGCCGAAACACCGCGATGTAATTGTCGGCCACATGCCGGTAAGCCACGGCGCCCATCTTGTGGTAACGAAAATGATAGCCGGCCAGCAGATTGTTGTCGTAGAAGTCGTATTGGGTACCGTCGGCGGCCACCGTTTTGCCGTCGCCCCAGTGTTTAGGCAAATCCAGGCGCAGGTACAGCTCGATCAGCTCGCGCTGCGCGGTCTCCAGCTTCTCCAGGCTCATGTGCCGCCGGTTGACGAACGACATCATATGGGGGGTGACGCGATCGCCCATATGGCGCGCAGCTTGAGTGGGTCCGAGATTGCAACCCATCGCGAAGATCGTCAGCAGATAGCGTTCGGCGGCGTTGCGGATCTTAGGATCGTTGCCGGAGAGCGGCCCGAAGTGCCGGGTGAACTGGGTCCAGTGCTCGATATTGGCCAGCACGTCGAGCAGGTTGCGCGTCGGCATGCGGCGGATCAGCGCCTGCTGCAAGGCAACGGCCGAGGGCGGAGTTTCGCGCGCAGCGGTGCGCTTGAGTAAGGGTTCGCCGTCAGCGCTGATGGTGACGTGCTGGCGCTTGTCCGGAAAACTTTTGTCCAGCGTCTGCGCGGCGTCGGCCAGCCACTGCTTGAGGTGCGCGACGAACTCCTGCGCGTTGGCCGGCAGATCCAGCTTGGCGCAGTACTCTGGCAAGCGCCGCTCGCACTCGCGCCACGGCAACAGGTGGCCCCGGTAGTCGGCAAAGGCGTCTGACCCCACCACGCACAGATCACCCGAGCGCAACTCGTTGACCATGTGGGACAGCACGCACAACTCCAAGTAGCGCCGGTTGGTGGGCGGACCCTCGTGGTGCGCTCGCCGGACCAGCTTGCGCCAGCGCTCGGAGGCAAAACTGAGATCGACTTCAGCAGCGATCCACTCCCGGTGCAGTGATTCGTTTTCCAGCGCGACCTCCAGCCCGGCTAACAACGTGCGTGATTGGCTGGTCGACTCCCACTCCAACACGCGGGCGAGGCGCAACATCACCGAACGGTGGGCGCGGAAGTGCCGCCACAACAGCGGCAGATAGTTGTTGCCGCTGAAAGCCCGCACTTCGGCGCAGCGCTCGCGCAGGGGCTCCAGGTCGCCATTGGGAGCCAACAGCTTGCGCACCTGCGCGCCGATTCGGGCATCGTCACCGCCATCGGCGACGATATCGACGACACCGTCCAGCACGGTGACAAGGCCTTCGAGCTTGGCGCGCTGGCGAGACTGGATGTATTCCAGTTCGTCCTGGGCCCGCTTGTGGATCGCGCCCATACGCCGGATAAACATTTCGGCGAGATCGTCGCGACTGCGCACGCGCATGTGAGCAAGCAAGGCCACGATCAACGTATAGCGCTTCTCAGGCAGCGTTTCCTTGAGGTTGGCTGCGTCCAGGCCCATGGCCTGGTTGGCCAGCGAACGTAGCTTGGTGGCAGGCACGCCTTCCAGGACGCCGGATAGGTCGCCAAAAGAATCCAACCACTCCAGATGCTCGATCAGCAGGTTCAGGTGTTTGCGCGAGGGCCGCCGGGCATGTCGCTTGATGTTGTTGTAGGCGGTCTGCCGGTTGGCGAATTCGCGCGTGAGAAGCTTGTCCAGGCGCTGCCGATCCTCTTCAGAGAGCCGGCGTGCGACCCGCCTGAACATTGCGTTTTGGGTGCGGGCATGGATTTGCTCGACGATGGTGTCGAGCGTTGAGAACGCAGGCAGTTCAACCTGCTGCAAGATCAGCGCATCAATAGTCGCGTTGATAATGTCCACCGGCTGATCCATCGTCTCGGCCGCTTCACGTGCAGCGCGGATGGTGACCTCATTGGCGTCGGTGCCAATGTAGGGTTGCACGCCGAGGAATTGCCGCACGACGACGTAATGCCGGAACAGCGTGGGAGAGACTTTGCGGTCGTAACCGAACGGCGTATCGGGGTCCAACCCCGCGCAAACTCGCACGTGATCGACTACGGCGGTGGGAATCGCATCAAGATAGGGGAAATAGTGCAGTTGCTGGAAGATCTTGAGCAGCACCAAGAGACCTAGGCGCGGACTCTGGCCGCGGGTCGAGCGGGTTGCCCAGTCCAACTCCTCAGCGGTCGGCGTGTAGCAGGCCTGCAGCTCTTTCGTGGAGAAGACCTTTGGGAAACGCGGGTAGGCAGTGCGCTCGACGGTGGCCATACAGGGATCTCCACAATCGCTGAAGGGCCGGCCAGTCTAGCCGACGGCAAAGGCGGAAATCCAGAGGCTCTTTATAACCAAGAGGCATGCATGCAAACTTCTACATAACTGGCGGGCTTATGATAGCGAATTGGCCTTATCTTGGCATGACCCCGTGACCGGGCACTTTGGTCGCATTGGGAAGTTCGCACCGGGCCGTTACTTAACATAATACTTGTTATGTGATCCATAGTGCACAAATGCGGTTTCATTGCGAATGCTGCGTCCACGTGACGCGCGGCCGCAATCTGTGCTTGAATCGGCACCTGATTGCCCAGGAACCGACCTTCCATGACCAGCTACAAAGACATCGTCAAACAGATTGCCGCCCTCCAGAAGGAAGCTGACGCTCTCAGGCAGCAGGAAATGCAAGCGGCAATCGTGGATATTCGCGAGAAGATCGATCTGTACGGGCTCACGGCATTGGATCTCGGCTTCAAGGGCGATGGCACGGCGAGAAGCAAGCCCCCGGCCAAATACCGGGATGAGGCGGGTAATTCCTGGACGGGACGTGGCAAGAGGCCGGGATGGCTGGTTGCCCATCTGAGTGCTGGCCGCCAGATCGAAGAGTTTCTGACCGCCTAATGTGATCTGGCTGCCGAATGACGTGGGCGCCGGCACCGCCTTCTCGTTGACAAGGGCTTCTTCGCGGCTAGCTTGGTCCAAGAAGACATATGCCCTCCCCTGTGGAGGCGGGGTTTCGGCGAAGCCGAGATGTGGTCGAAGCTGTACTTCAGTATATAGCAGGCCGTAAATTGCGATGGACACACTTTGGCTGAACAATCCGGAACGCGCTTACGCTGATTGGCAGGAGCGGGAGGCCGAAGGCGTCGACGGCCAGCACTTCTCTGCACGCTCGCGTGCCCAGCATCAGGCGATGTTCGAGAAGTTCCTGCGCTACCTTCGCGAGACGGGCCGCGACCTGGCCAACTACGGAGATGAGCACGTAGCGGCATTTTGTGAATCGGTCGGCGCCCGATCGGCCGCGACAAGGATGCCGGACTGGCGCCTTTGCGCACCATGGCCTCGCGGGCGCGCACGGTGACTGCCGACAAGCTCGATGAACGCATGCCTGTTGATACCGTGCCAGTCGAAGTGGCGGACCTTGCCGCGACCCTGAACGGCATGTTGGAGCGCCTGCAGAACGATTTCCGCCGCTTGTCGGACTTCTCGACCGACATCGCCCATGAACTGCGTACGCCTATCACGAACCTGCTCACGCAGACGGAGGTCGTGCTATCCCAGCCGCGCGAGGCCACGAAGTATCGCGATGTGCTGACCTCCAATGCGGAGGAACTGCAGCGCCTGGCACGCATGGTGTCCGACATGCTGTACCTCGCCAAGATGGAGCACAGCCTGACGCTGCCAAGCGCCGAAGACATCCGCATCGCTGACGAAATCCGCGCGTTGTTCGATTTCTATGACGCGCTTGCAGAAGACAAGGCTGTCCTGCTCGAAACGCGGGGCGATGGACACGTCACAGGAGACCGGCTCATGCTGCGCCGTGCGTTGAGCAACCTGCTCTCCAACGCCATCCGGCACACCCCGCGACATGGCCGCGTGGTCGTCTCGGTCAGTGATGATCGCGACGGCATGACGGTTTCGGTAGACAACGACGGCAGCGAGATCGCGCCGCAGCTGCTGCCATTTATCTTCGAGCGCTTTTTCCGGGCGGACAAATCGCGCGCGCGGCCCGAGTCGGAAAGTGCCGGCCTTGGCTTGGCCATCACCAAAGCGATCGTTGCGGCGCACGGCGGCACCATCACCGTTGCGCGCATTGACGGGCGCACACGGTTCTCTATCCGCCTACCGCGTTGCATCGATGCCGCAATATTGTCTGTATAGTTCTTTGCACACTGCGGCGACTACTGCCAAGCCGGGCTTGGCGGGCATTTTGGGTCGCAAACCGAAACAGCCGCCGGTTTCGCGCGCCACTCCGATGGACTCAAACGATGAGGATCGGCGCTTCATCGTACTCGGAATACGATCCTGCCATTGACAGGATGCCCATCGGATGAGACCGCTTGCCAGTCAACGCGATAGGAACCAGCCATGAGAGGTTGAGTCGGCTGAATAACGACCGTCTTGGCGTCTCCGCCACGCGATACTTCAGCCGGAATCTTCATCGGCCCGTGAAGCGCCCGGCCCGGCAGCCACGCCATAACTAGATTACCTCCCGAAGGCGGGAATACAAGTTCCTCTGAAAATCTCAATTCGATTCGCTTTGGGGCGGCCACTTCAGAATTGTTCGCTGGTCTCGATGAAACCAGCTTTGGATGGCCGAGAGCGATCTCGCTCAGAATCGCGAACAGGACGGTGACTGAGCCTCGCAATGCGCGGCGACTTGCGGACATGGCGCACCTCCGTTTCTTGGGAATGTGCATTTAGCTTAAGTCGTTGCACACGGAGCCTGTTGATGCAGGTCAGACCACCCACGAGCAACTAGCGTGCGATGAGATGGTAATCGGTGTCCCAAAACAGCACGATATGGCAATGCGTACCGAAGTTGTTGGTGCGCGCGGTAGCGCCCGCTGGGTGATGTCACGACGCATAGAGGTGTACGGGTTCGGCACCGGCTCGACACCGTCCACCAGAGGCTAGTTCTAGACCACTTTGCTGTGGCGCTGCTACGTTGGTGATTTGCTGCCCAATGCGATCCGGCACACCCCCGCGACATGGCCTTGTGGTCGTCGTGGCGCACGCGCGTCTCCACGTGCCGACCGCATTCCGCCGAGAGCGCGAACACTTCGGTTCACCATGGGCCACTGGCGGAAAGCGCACATGACCGCCACATGGCGGTCCGATTACGGTTCGGACAGATCTGGCCATTTGCGACTCAACGTGCCCCGCCTCTTTGGCACAAGGCGCCGTCCTTGCTTTCTCGTGGGTGCGCATGCCATGTCGGTACGCCAACCACCCAGGAGAACGACGATGTCTCACCAAACCTATCAAGAATGTCTCGACGCCTGTAACGCGTGTCAGGTCACATGCTTGCACTGTGCTGTGGCTTGCCTCAACGAGCCAAGCCCGGCGGAACTTGCCGACTGTATTCGCCTGGATCTCGATTGCGCGGAGTTGTGCCAGACTGCCGTTGGTTATATGGCACGCGGCAGCAGCCAAGCCAAAGCCGTTTGCGTATTATGCGCAACCATCTGTCAGAAATGCGGCGCAGAGTGCGCGAAGCATGCACACGACCACTGTCAAACTTGCGCACGTGCGTGTGAGGAATGCGCGCAAGCCTGTCGAGCTATGCAATAACGGCTTTGAACCCCAGTTCAATTGGAAGGAGCAAATGGCGCTGATAGGTCACATCCGCCGTCACGTGTTACACCATCCACGAATTGCCGGTTCGGTGCGCTGCCATTGGAAAGCGGCCTCAAAAGCACAATGCGCGCACATAGCACGAGGAATTTTCATTGTTGTTCATGCGCCCCGCCCTTCCCTCGTCTGCCTTTCTCCTTCTGCTTGAAAGCTGCGCTGCTCTGGCTGACGTTCAGCCTGCCGCGCCGCGCCCCACCAACGCAGTGCAGCCACACTACCAAGCAGCAACACAGCCGCCGCTGCCCAAAATGGAGCGAACGTATTCCATCCAAACAGGGTACCGGCACTCACCGAACCTAGTGCCTGCCCCAGGTTGCCTGCGGCTGCCTGCCTTGCCAACAGCGACCCAGCGAAACTACGGTCACCTTCCAGCAACTCATAAGACAGCACCGGTCCAATCATGCCGACGCCGGTAGCCACCACGGCGATTAGCAGCCCAAGCGCGGCGGCATCGGGCACCAGTGCGGCAAAGCCCAGTGCCACCGCTGAGCCGGCAAATGCGCCGGCAACCCAGCGATGGTCGATATGCTTGCGCACTGCCGGAAGCAGCAGCAAAGCCTGCGCGGCGAGCATCGCCAGGCTGCACGTGACAAACATCACCGCAATCATCGAGTTGGGTAGGCGCAGTGTCTGGCCACCAAACAGGCTGAAGCCGACTTCGAAGGTACCTGCGGCAAAGGACGCCAGCAGGGCTAACAGCATCGATACAGCAACGAAGCGCTTGCGCTGCCGGGTCATCTGCACCGAGCCGCTGTCGAGCAAGATCGGCTTGGTCGTGCTCAGGCAGCGGCGAACCGCCAACAGAAGTGGCAGTCCGACCGATGCGACCACCAACGCGGGCCAGTTGACCATACTGGGCATCTGGCCTGCAGGCATGCCCATCAGCGGCCCGGCAAGCCAACTACCGAACGCGGGGCCCGCGAGAAAGCCAACGAACGATGCACTACCGATCAGCACAAAGCGCCGACTCCTGTCCTCGGTATTGCTGATGTCGGTCACATAGGCCTGGGCACCGGGCACGATAGCCGCTGCCCCCGCCCCGGCGATCAATCGACCGCCATAGATCGCCATGAGACTGGGTATTAGCGCGACCATCGCGGTTCCCAGCACAAACATAGCGAAGCCGGTAGTCAGCGCCGCCGCCCGCCCACGATGATCCGACTGGCGGCCCCACCACGGCGCAAAGATGAACAGCGCGAGCGTGTAGATTCCTCCCAGCATGCCAACGTGCCACGCCAGCGTTTGCCGCGTCGCACCAGGCAGGTACTGCGCCAGATACAACTGCAGCAACGGCAGCCCGACTCCATAGCCGAGAGAGACAACAAATACCAGAGCAAGCAGCACGACCAACGCTGGCCTGACGGCCCGCGCATCGAGGGGTGCGGGAGTGGCGGACGATTGATTAAGCATGATGCCTTCAGCCCGCGCCGTGAGCGGCCACCGGAGCGGTCACGCCGTTGTGGACCGTCGCCGCGCTTGCGCGTCGGATTCCAGTCAGCCGGGTTCGCTTGAGCATTAGCGCGTTAATCGCCACTAGCGCAGAGCTGCCCGACATGGTAATCGCCGCCACCTCGGGGCTGATCGTGAATGGGTAGAGTACGCCGGCCGCCAACGGGAACGCCACTACGTTATAGGCGACCGCCCACCACAGGTTCTGATGCATCTTTCGCAAGGTCGCGCGGGACAGTTCAATCGCACCGACCACATCCAGCGGATCGCTTTTCATCAGGACCACATCGGCACTCTCCATCGCGACATCGGTGCCCGCACCGATCGCGAAGCCCACGTCGGCTTGCGTCAGCGCCGGAGCATCATTGACGCCATCGCCCACCATGCCGACCTTCTTGCCCTGCCCCTGCAGTTCCTTGACCTTTGCGGCCTTGTCGCCCGGCAGCACGTCGGCCAGCACGATGTCGATGCCCAATTCCTTCGCAATGCGCTCAGCGGTCGAACGGTTGTCACCGGTTAGCATTGCGACCTGCACCCCGCGGCCATGCAGTGCCTTGATCGTCTCGGCCGAAGACGGCCTCACTGCGTCGGCGATCGCGATCAAACCGATCAGGCGACCGCCGTGTGCGACGTGCACCACGGTGCGGCCTTGGCCCTGCAGACGGTCGGCATCTGCCTTGAGCGCGCCAAGGTCAACGCCATTGGCCTCCATCAACCGCCGATTACCGAGCAGGGCCAGCCGACCGGCCACCACCGCCTGCGTGCCCTGCCCATCGATGTTGGTGAAATCCGTCACCGCTTCGGAGGCCAGTGCGCCGGCACGCTTGAGGATCGCGACCGCAAGCGGGTGTTCGGAGAGCTTTTCGACCGAGCCTGAAACGCGCAGCAGGTCGTCTGGCGTTACGTCCCGGGCCACCGCTATATCGACCACTTCCGGCTCGCCAAGCGTCAGGGTGCCGGTCTTGTCGAAGATCACCACATTTAGCCGTGTCGCGTCCTCCAGCGCCGCAGCATTCTTGAACAAGATGCCGTTCATCGCGCCCAGGCCGGTACCCACCATCACCGCCATCGGCGTCGCCAACCCCAGTGCATCTGGGCAGGCAATCACAAACACCGTGATCGTGAGTGTCAGTGCCAGCAGTACCGGCTGCCCGAGCACGAAGTACCAGACAGCGAAAGTGGCCACACCGATCAGGAAGGCGATCACGACCAGCCATTGTGAGGCCTGGTCGGCCAGCAACTGCGCTGGCGCTTTGGAATTCTGCGCCTCCTGCACCAGTTTGACGATCTGCGCCAACGCGGTGTCGGCACCCACCTTGGTCGCACGATAACGGAAGCTGCCGCTCTTGTTGATCGTCGCGCCAATCACCTTGTCGCCCACCATCTTCTTCACCGGCATCGACTCGCCGGTGAGCATCGATTCGTCCACCTGAGAACCGCCCTCGAGCACCTCGCCGTCAACCGGAATCTTGTCGCCAGGACGCACCAGGACGATGTCGTCGAGCAGCACTTCGGCGGTCGCCACAGTCACTTCCTTGCCGGCGCGCAAGACAGTGGCCTTTGGCGGGGCCAAATCCATCAGCGCGCGGATGGCTTCCGACGCTCCTGCGCGCGCGCGCATCTCCAGCCAGTGGCCCAGCAGAATGAACACCAGCAACACCGACACAGCCTCATAGAACTGCGCACCGCCGAAAATGAAGGTGCTGCCGACACTGAAGACGTAGCCGGTGCCGACGCTCAGCACCACCAACACCGCCATGTTGAGCACGCCATTGCGCAACGCACGCGCGGCGGCGACGAAGAACGGCCACGCGGGGTAGATCACCGCAGCGGTGGCGAGCAGGAACAGCCACAGCCCCAAATCCAAGCCGAACGGTGGCTTCAGCTTGATGAAATCCATGCCCATCGGGGCATACAGGAAGATCGGCACCGTAAACGCCAGGCAGACCCAGAAACGGTTGCGCATGTCGCGCGCCATCCCCTTGGCATCCATACCGGGGCCATGGCCCATCTCGTGGGCCATTGCATCCATGCCACCGTGAGCCATCGCGGCGTGGTCGTGCGCGACGGGCGCCTCCGCTGTGGCCGGCCCACCAGCGGCATGTACGTGCCGCTCAGGATGCTCGTGCTGAATATGGCCGTGCGCGTGTGCCGGCGCCACAGCATGCTCCATCGGCCCGCACATGTGCCGGGGCAACATTTCGCCCGCACAGTGGTACCCGCAGTCCTGGATTGCCGCCCGGATGCGTTCCGGATCAATGCGCCCCTGGTCGTACGTCACCGTGGCCGATCCGGCCACCGCGTTGACCGAGACATGCTCAATGCCCGGCATCTGCGCTAGGTGCTTTTCGACGCCGCGCGCTGCCAGCGGCGATAGTAGCCCTGCCACCTCGAATGTGTTGGTTGTGCTCATGAGGGAATCCGTTGTTGGGGAATCGAACGCAGTGCGATGAAGTGCAGTGCGACAGCGCCACTCAGCAGCGCGGCGAAGAAGCACCACACCGAAATGAACCAATGGGCATAGAAAACGTAGGCGGTGAACGAAGCGGCCAGCGTGAGCGCCCCGAACACCTTGACCCAAACATGGCTGGAGAGCAACAGGCTCACCGTCGTGGAAAGCAGGTACAGCGTCATCGACGCGACAATGTAGAAATGCGGGGACTGGTAGTCCACATGGCCTGCCATCGGGCGCGCCTGAATCGGGTTGACCACCAGGCTGTACAACAGGTATGCACCCACAGCCAGACCCATAACCACAAAGGCCAACAACCCTCGGCGGCGCGGACCCCGGGGCTCTAGCAGCCATGCCGCTAAGGGGACGTACACCGGCCACAGTACGTGGGAGAAAAATGAGTACACCTGCGTAGCAACAAAGTTAAGCCAAGCGGGGCCACCAAAACTGAGCCAGACCACCCCCTCGACAAGCTGCTGGATCGCAAACAGCAATGGGATGGCGGCATAAGGGCGCTCCGCCGGGCAGCGCGCCATACGCAGCGTCACGGTGCCGATTGCCAGCAGTAGCGTGCCGGAGCCAAAGCTGGCCGTCGCGGAAAAGCACATAGCGCTAGTTCCCCCAATCCCAATGCGGTCGACTGCGGTACAGATCACGCCGTGTCATCGGCACAGGCCATTTACCCGGGTGGCGATTGGACGCCAGGATTTGATAGATGCCGGAGCCACCGGCCTCGAACTCCAACGCGCAGGCCGCCATGTACAGGCGCCAGACGCGATAGGCGGCTTCTCCAACTTCAGCGATCGCCGCATCGCGCTGAGCCTCCAGGCGATGCACCCAGTGCCGTAAGGTCATCGCGTAGTGCGGGCGCAGTCCCTCGACGTCATGGATCTCAAAGCCCGCGCGCTCCATGCCGAGTTGGATGTTGCTGATGCAATCAAGCTCGCCGTCGGGAAATACATAGCGATTGATGAACTCGGTGGCAGCTGTCTTGTTCCACCCTTCCTCGTCGTGCGTGATGCCGTGGTTCAAGAATAGGCCGCCCGGCTTGAGCATCCGACGCACCACCGCATAGTAGGCCGGCAGGTTGCGCAGGCCGACGTGCTCGAACATCCCGATGCTGGAAACCTTGTCGTAGACACCCTCGCCTTCCAGATCACGGTAATCGCGCAACTCCACCGTGACGCGATCCTGTAACCCTTCGATCCGAATGCGCTCGCGGGCGTATTCGAGCTGTCGCTCGCTTAGGGTGATGCCGTGGGCGTGCACACCGTGCTCGCGCGCGGCCCAACATACGAGCGCCCCCCAGCCGCAGCCGATATCCAGCAGCCGTTCGCCGGGCCGCAGGCGCAGCTTGCGGCAAACGTGCTCAAGCTTGTTGCGCTGCGCCGTGTCCAGCGAATCGGAGGGCTGCTCGAAGTAGGCGCAGGAGTACACCCGCTCCTCGTCCAGCCACAACCCATAGAACTTGTTGGACACGTCATAGTGGAACGAGATCGCGGCGCGATCGCTGTGGCGCGAATGCCGGTGCGCGAAGCGCCGGGCGACCCGGGATGCGAAGCCCGCATCCGGTTTGATCTCACCCAGGTCCGGAGCGGGCAGCATTAACGCGTCCTTTAACAGCGCGAGCTTGTCGCGCCACGACAACTGGATCGACTCGAAATGGTTCTTCAACCGGAGCGCGCCGTACAGGTCTCCCTCGATGTCGAGCACGCCCCGAAAGTACGCGTCAGCCAATAAAAGGGGACTGCGCGCCACCACCAACTGACGCAACAGGCTGGGGTCCCGCACCACCAACGTGAAATCGACCGCCGTATCGTGCCCGTGCAGCGTGTCGTTCCACAGCCGCAGTGCGGGCGGCTTCTCCATCCCAGCGAGCAACCGACGCAGGATGCGTAGCGCCGGCTCGGTGTCGGTCGAAGGAACGCTGCCAATAAATGCCTTGGTGCTGTTCATCTCTTGCCCTCCCGTTGGGTTGATGGCTCGTCGCGGTCCTCTCCGCCAATTGACACGATGAAGCGCCAACCCGACATCGGAATCGCGGCTTTGCAAAATCCGGCCAGATCTATCTCGAAGTGAACGTGCGGAGTCTTGGCACTCATGTGGCACCCCCGGGGTCTTGCATGAGTTCACGAACCGCGGACGCTAGGTCCGGGGCAACGGAGATTCCATTGGTGGGATGGACAACCGTGTCGCAGCTCACCACCAGCCCGGCCCCAGTGGACTCCAAATCCTGAACCGCGTTGCCTGAAAACACCGCGTGAATCGCGATGCACACAGGCGCGGCCAAGCCCGCGCGCCGCAGATGACCAATGGTCTCGGCCATCGTGCGACCGGTGGAGACAATGTCATCGACCAGCACCGGCGTGTGGTCGCGCCAGCGCTCCACATCCGGCACCGAAACCTCGACATCCCGGTCACCTTTGCGGACCTTGTGCAGCACCACCATGGGCGCGTCCGCCCTGCTTGCGACATCGGCCACCCATTGGTTGCTCTCCTCGTCAGGGCCCACAAGCGCCGGGCGTGTCACATGGGCGCGCAGCCATGCCGCCACAGCCGGCGCCGCGTGGACGTGACGCGTTGGGATTACATAGACCTGCGACAACTTGGTGATGCGGTGCAAGTGGGGATCGACTGTTGCCAGCCAATCAAATCCACGCGACAACCAGGCTGCAAAATGCCGTGCACTCACCGTCTCACCCGGCTGGAAGCAACTATCCTGTCGCATGTAGGCGAGGTAAGGTGCGACCAGACCAACGTCGGTCGCACCGTTCTCCCGGGCGGCCGCCGCCAACAGCAGCAACGGAATCAGCTTGTCGTCCGGCCGGTCTAGCGTGCAGACGATGGCGACCCGCCGCCCCTCCACGGCAGACTCCACCCGCACATACGACTCTCCATCCGGAAAGCGCCGCACCGTCGTAGTCCCGCGCTCTGCGCCCAACGCCGAAGCCAGCTTCTCTGCCATCGCTTCATTGCCCGGCATGGCAAAAATCAGTGGCGTCATCTCGAATCTCCCACATCGATCAGCGGGTGAGCCTCCAGGTAGTCGAACGCGTAGTCCAACTCGCCGAGCGCTTCGGCATGCACGGTGAACAGCGGCATACCTCGCTCGACGCGATCCCCCAGCTTGACATGCAGTTCGAGCCCGGCAGCGGGTGCCTTCGGTGCCCCGGCGAGCTTGGCCACGCGAGCCAACCGCCGGCTGTCGATCTCACGTACCATCCCGTCACGTTCGGCCAGCACAGGCTCGCGTAGCCGCGCCCGCTGCGGCTCGCGTAAGCCCCCTTGCGCTTTGCAGATCGCCTGGAATTTGGCCCACGCGGCGCCGCTATCAAGCAACCGCTGAGCGACCAAGACGCCAGTACCCGGCTCGCTGTGACCGCAAAATTCCAACAGTTGTCCAGCCAATGCGACAGCGCGCACGCTCAGATCCTCGGGCGCGCGCTCGGCACGCTGAAGGACTGCCAGCACGTCGTGCGCCTCCAGTGAGGGACCAATGCCACGGCCCACCGGCTGCGTCCCGTCCGTACGCACTACCTGCAAGTGCAAATCAAAGGCCTGCGCTACCTGCTCCAGCATTTGCTTCAGGCACTCGTAGTCTGCGTCACTGCGCACCTTGGCGGTCGGCCCGACCGGCACATCGATCACGGAGTGGGTAGCGCCGGCAGCGATCTTCTTCGACAGCACAGATGCCACGAGCTGCGCGTCGCTGTCGAGGTCCAGCGGGCGCTCGACGCGGATCAACATGTCGTCGGCCGGGCTGAGCGCCAGCGAGCCTCCCCAGACAAAGCAGCCGCCCTCGCGTTGGACAACGCGGCGCATCTGCTCCAAATCGAGCGCCACCGGCGTCATCGTTTCGATCACGTCGGCGGTGCCAGCCGGCGAGGTAATGGCCCTTGACGACGTCTTCGGCATCGTGAGCCCGGCCGCGGTGATGATCGACACGACAATCGGCGTCGTGCGGTTTCCCGGCAATCCACCCACACAGTGCTTGTCCGCGATCGGTGCATGCCCCCAGTCGAGCCGCTTGCCCGCGGCCAGCATCGCTCGCGTCAGATCGATCGTCTCCTGCAAATCCATCCGCCCGCCGGCGCAGGCGCTTAGAAAAGCGGCGATATGTGTCCCAGGGTAGCTGCCAGCGGCGACGTCACTAATGATCGAGTCCAGAGCCGACGCGTCGAGCCTGTGGCCGTAGATCTTCGCCCGCACCTGGCTCATTGAGTCCAGCGTCGGGGCATGCGAGATCGTGATCCGGTCGCCCGGCGCGGGCGCCAGCGCTCGCCACGCGCTGTTCGAAAGCGCCGCCTCCCCCAACTCCAGCAAGGTCGGATCGACAACGTTCAGCGTGGCGATGATCGAGCGTCCGTTCAGGCTAATCAGTACTCGCGTCTGCGCCTCGAAACCCTCGGAGCGGCAAACATGGCAGTCTCGATGCATGTAGACGACATATTCCTGCTGCGTCTCGATGCCCATCCGACGCACGGCAAGACTTGCCCTGTGGCGAGGGTTCCTCATACATCGAACTCCACGTGCTGTCCCAACAACGGAACGCTGGCGGACCACCCAAGTTCCCGCTCGATGCGCTGGCGCATCGCATCAGCCGGCCCCGGCTCGCCATGGGTGACGAACACCGAGCGCGGCGCCGCTGGCGCACTGCCCAGCCACTCGATCAATTGGCTTGCATCGGCATGCGCCGACATGCCCTGCAGTGAAATCACTTCGGCACGCACGGCGACGTCCTCACCGTGAATGCGCAGGCTTCGCTCACCAGCCTGCAGCCGCGCGCCGCGTGTCCCCCCAGCCTGATAACCGGCCAGGATGATGGTGTTGCGCCGGTCCGGCGCCAGATGCTTCAGATGGTGCAGCACGCGGCCGCCGGTGGCCATGCCGCTGGCCGAGATGATCACAGCCGGGAGGGCCAGCCCAGCCAGCGCCCGCGATTCCTCCGGGGTCCTGATCATGCGCGCAGCTTTGTACATCCCGAGGCAATCTTCGAGCGACAGCTTATGTTCGGCGTGATGGCGGTGATAGATCTCGGTTGCATCTATTGCCATCGGGCTGTCGAGAAAAACAGGCAGGTCTGGAATCGCGCCCTGTTGCTTCAGCTTGTGGATCAAATGCAGCAGCAACTGTGCACGCCCCACCGCAAACGCCGGAATCACGACCATGCCGCCACGGTGTGCTGTGCGAGCAATCGCCTCACCGAGCACGGCCTGCGCATTGGGTACCGGTTCGTGTAGCCGGTCCCCATAAGTCGATTCGACAACGATGTAGTCTGCCTTGGGAGCCGGCGCAGGCGCACGCATCACCGGGTCGTCGGGGCGGCCAACGTCTCCGGAGAACAGCACTGTCGTCTGCCCCGCTGTCAGTTCGGCCGAGGCCGCGCCGAGAATATGCCCAGCCGGGCGCAAGGTCACCGTAACGTCGGGGACGACGTCCACACACTGGTCGAAAGGCAATCGGTGCAACTGTTCCATTGCGCGACGTGCGTCGTCCTCCGTGTACAGCGGCAAAGCCGTGGCGTGCTTGGAGGTGTGATGCCGGTTCGCATAGGCGGCGTCCTCCTCCTGGATTCTCCCGCTGTCGGGCAACAGCAGACCGCATAGTTCGATTGTCGAGGGCGTCGCCAGAATCCGGCCCCGGAAGCCCTGTTTCACGAGCAACGGTAACGCACCGGCATGGTCCAGATGGGAGTGTGTCAGCACCACCGCATCGATGTCGGCGGCGCTGAACGGCAACGGCTCCCAGTTCAGCAATCGCAACTGCTTGTAGCCCTGGAACAACCCGCAATCAACCAGCAGGCGCTGCCCCTGATGCTCCACCAAATACTTTGAGCCGGTCACTGTGCCGGCCGCACCGTGAAAACTGAGCTTCATCGCCTCCCCCTTTTTGTCATGCGTGGTGGTGGCGATCCGCTTGCTTGTCGCCAAAATTCGGGATGAACCGCGGGGTGTGCGACGCATAGTGCGCCCACTCCTCCCCAAATTCGCGCTCCGCCCACTTCTCTTCCGTAATGGCCAAACGCACGTACATGACCACCAGCACTGGGAACATCAGCAGTGTCAGGATGGTCGGCCACTGCAGTAGAAAACCGAACATGATCAAAACGAAGCCCACATACTGCGGATGCCGGATACGGGAGTAGGCGCCGGTGGTCGCCAGCGTATGGCTCCGCTGGTTGTGGTAAAGCACCGCCCAAGCGGCCGACAATAGCCAAAAGCCACCGCCGATGAAGATAGCGCTCAGCAGATGGAACGGCCCGAAATGCGGATTGGCGCGCCAGCCGAACATCACCTCCAGCAGGTGGCCAGCGTCATGCGACATGAAATTCACGCCGGGGAACTTCGCGCTCAGCCAACCCGACAGGAGGTAGATCGTCAGCGGGAAGCCGTACATCTCGGTGAATAGCGCCACCAGGAACGCAGAGAACGCGCCAAACGAACGCCAGTCGCGCGGGCTTTGTGGCTTGGCGAAGCTGAACGCGAAGATGATGAAAACGAGGGAATTGATGATTACCAGCGACCATAAGCCATAGGCGGGAGGTGTCGATTGGTCCATGATGGCGCTCCTCTGAGAAGAACTTAGTGGTGGTGATGCTGAGCGCCCTGAACGGGCGGTTGTTCGCTGGCCGTCGACCCCGATGGGCGGCTACTTCCGGAATCGGAACCGCGCGGCTGGTCCTCGTGACCTGCGTGCCCTCCATGGCCACCGTGCCCGTGGAAGAGGTGCAGCAGCGGACAAGCCAGCAGTAGAAGAAACGGCAACCAGCCGAACAGATGTGCCCGGTGCTCGGTGAACAGGAAGAACAGGGCAATCAACGCAAACGCAATGAAGATGGCCCCTGAACCGATGCGGCCCGACTGGCGGTGCCTGGAGAGAGATCGAAGCGACGACATGAGAACTCCTTCGCAAGGTCAAGGTTAGGGACGCCGATCGGTGCACTGCCCGGCCGCCCCTCCTAGCGGTCTATCAGTGGCAGCATCCACCGCTCTTGTGAGCAGTGCCGGTTGGGACGTCACCATGGTGGGCATGCTCCGTCTTCGCTCCGGCGCCAGTGCTAAGCGACTCGGCTTCGTAACCGGCTGCTGCCAGCGCGGCCAGCATTGCGGGCGCGGCCTGGGCGTTACCGCTGACGCGCGCGATACCGCGCGCCAGATCCACGTCGACGGCATCCACACCAGGCACTCGCTGCAGTGCATGAGTAACCGACGAGACGCAGGAGCCGCAGCTCATGCCCTTGATCTTCAGTTCGATAGTGTCCATGGAAGAAATCCTTTTAGGAGGTGACGTTGAAAATCTCACTGCGACTGCGTTCAACACAGCGCCAGACACTTTCCGGCAGTAGAGAAAGAACGCAATCGAGACGCTCGGGGCGAATGCCGACCAAGGCCGCTTTTGTTCAGTGCATTGACGATGGAACGGCGTGTTGCAACGCACCTTTGGCGGTGTCCGCACTGGATGCGCGTCAAGGCGATACGTAAGACAAAGCCGCGCACTGCCAAACAGCGACAGAGCGCTATAGCGTCAACCGGAGGAAGACGATTGGTATAGACGCGAACTTGTCCGCTGGCCGGGGATTGGACTGACGGTGCACACTGCAGCGGTCCACCTCCGGCGTGGATGCCATGCTCATCGGTAATGGCACGGCCACCGGAATGAGAGGCTTGTCATGATCCGACAGCACACGGGGAATGCTGGTTGAGGACTTTTCGCAGAAGCTGTGGCAGGCAATCTTGCCGCTATCGTCACAGCCATCATCGTCGGCATCCGCATGGTGTCCATGACTGTGGGCTGACACGTGGCCAGATGCCGGCGCTGCGGCCTTACCTGCATCCGCGACAGCGCACGCGTTTGCGATGCCGACGGCCAGACCCAACAGCCACACCAGTAGCATTTGAGCTGCCCAGCGGCGTAGATGTCGGGAGTGGAAGAACATGATTTCTGCCCAAAGAGAGGAACGGTCACACAGAGTCAGCCTAGGCGCGGATGTCCAACCTCCGGTTGATACAAATCAACCGTAAACCGTCCGACGGTTCAACTCAACAACGTCTTCAGGCCCGCAAACGCAGCGCCTGGGTCAGCAATCCCGTGGTAAATGGCCGGGATCTCGTTCTTCAAGCCCAGCAGCCCATAAACCGCGTGCATCGCGCCGCGAACCGAATATTCGACGGTGAACACTACGTCCTGAGGGATCTCAACATACTGCCCAAGCAGCGCGAAGTTCTTCGCTCCGTGCGGGATCACTGGCGGCCGATCCGAAGGCTCGCGGCGCTCAAATTCGCTGGTGATGTACGGCATCATCACCGGGATCACAGTGGTGGTACGACAGACCTCGTCAAGAATGTCCTCGCAATGCAAATGGTGCAGCAGCTCGGTGAGGATTTCCTGGCCGGTTGCCTGGGCCATCGTCTTGTCGATGTAATCGCCCTTGTTGTCCACGAAGAGCCCGTAGCCCCACAGGGTGTACATGTCTTTCGGCTGTCCGGCGAAGTGCGGCGCGTGAGGCACGACGATCGACATCAGCCAACTCGAATCCTTGAACGTCATCAGACCGCCGGTGCCTGGCGCATTGCCGGTAAAGGTCTCAATCCGGTGCACAAGCGCCGGGCTGCGCATCGTCAAGGTGAACGACTCCCACTTGCTTTCGTCGACGTTGCCACAGAACGCATTCGGCCGCCCGAGCCCAGGTTCCTTACGGGCCATGGTCTCCCACAGAGTCCAGGCGCCATCGCGTTTGTCGCGCACCAGTTCCGGTGCATGGTGGTCGTCCCCATAAGACGCGTCGGCGGTCATCGAGCCGATGGTGATGAGCACCAGATCCTCTTGCCGCACGTCATAGGCCATCGGCTGTCCGCCGCGCACCACGCGCAGCAGTCCAATTCGCCGGCCGTCACCGGTTTCAACAAAGTCGACATCCTCCACCTTTGTGCCATATTCGAACACCACACCCTGCTGTTTCAGCCATTGCTCCATCGGCCGCACGATCGCGTCATACTGGTTCAGCGGCGTGCGCCGTACGCCGGCCAACGTGTGGATACGCGGGAACTCCTGCAAGAAGCGCAACATATAGCGTTTGAGTTCGATCGCGCTGTGCCAGTTCTGGAAGGCGAAGGTCGTACGCCACATGGCCCAGAAGTTGGTCTCGAAGAAGTGCGGCGAGAAACAGTCCTCAATGCGAAGCGTATGCAGCAGCCCTTCTGGCGTGGCCAGCAATCGCATGATCTCCAACCGGTCATGGAGGTTGAAACCCAGATCGGCAGCGTCGAGGATACGGCGTTGCCCGTCGATCAGCCGGGCGTGTGAATCCGAGCGCCATTCGGCGTTGAAGGCCCAGGCCTGCTGCTTGACACTGATTTTCGGATCATCCAGCGACGGAATGCTGTCGAGCACGTTCCACAGACAGACATAAGTCTCTTCGGTGAACATGCGACCGCCCCGAGTTACATAGCCTTTGTGCGGATCACCGGAGCCATCGAGCGCACCACCGGCCACCTGCTGTTCCTCCAAGATGTGGATGTTCTCCCCCTTGAAGCCTGCGTCGCGAATCAGCAGCACGGCAGCCGACAATGACGCAATGCCGCTGCCAACCAGGTATGCGCTACGGTGCTCGTTCTTCGTTACCTCAGCCATGGAATCCTCTGATTCTGTGTGGATGCTCAATGAGCAACGCGACTTGGGAATACTTTAGGTGGGTATGCGATCGATACTTTGCGCCAGCGCAAGTTGCTGTTGAGTCTCATGCCGCCGTAATGGATTTGTCATGTTTGCTTTCCGCGACACATCCCCTATCGGCTGGGCACAACCATGGAGAAGCCACGGCGCTTGCGCCCGCGCGCGCGGCCCCAATGTCGCGGGTTGATGAAGGTCAACCTCGGCGATTTCCAAGCGTCAATACTGGGAACGCATACCAATGCGCGGTTGTCCGGCGCCTACCCAGGCCGCCCACCAACCTTCCCAGCATTGGAGACCAGACTCACTTTCAATAAGGTCGACTTGGAGAAGAATCCCATGGAACCGCGACAGCAACAGTTCTCCCTCTGGTACGTGCTCGTGACCATACTGGCCATGCTTGCAATCCAGACGCTCTTCGTGTCGGGGCATGTCGAGACGATCCCATACAGCGATTTCAAGGTCCTACTGAAGGCTGGCAAGCTCAAGGACGTGGCTATTGGTGAGCAGGCTATCAGCGGAACCTTCTCGACAGAAGGTATCGACAATCTCCTTGCCAAGCAGCAGATCGAGGAAATCCGCCGAGAGGCAAAGGGCGACCACGCCTTCTCCACGCTTCGAGTGGCCGATCCTGAGCTGGTGCAGGAGCTCGAAGCGGCAAAGGTGCGCTTCGTCGGGCAGCCCGACAACAAATGGCTGAGCACGATCCTCTCGTGGGTTGTGCCGGCCGTCATCTTTTTCGGTATCTGGAGCTTTCTCATCAAGCGCGTGGGCGGCGCCGCCGGCAGCATGATGGAAATTGGCAAGAGCAAGGCAAAGGTCTACATGCAAAAGGAGACCGGCGTGACTTTTGCCGACGTGGCTGGAATCGACGAAGCCAAGGAGGAGCTGTCGGAGATTGTTAGCTTCCTGAAAGATCCTCAGCGGTACCAGCGCCTGGGCGGAAAAATTCCCAAGGGCGTGCTGCTGGTTGGGGCCCCGGGCACTGGCAAGACCTTATTGGCAAAGGCCGTGGCAGGCGAAGCCGGCGTGCCATTCTTCAGCATGAGCGGCTCCGACTTCGTCGAGATGTTCGTTGGTGTGGGTGCAGCACGGGTCCGCGATCTCTTTAAGCAAGCCGAAACCAAAGCCCCCTGCATCATCTTCATTGATGAGCTTGACGCACTCGGAAAGACGCGAGCACTGAATGCGGTCGGCGGCAACGAGGAGCGCGAACAAACACTGAACCAGCTTCTGGTCGAGATGGACGGTTTTGATAGCAACAAAGGCGTCATCATCATGGCCGCCACAAACCGACCCGAGATACTGGACCCCGCCCTGCTTCGCCCCGGTCGCTTTGACCGCCACGTCGCACTGGACCGGCCTGACCTCAAGGGACGGGAGCAGATTCTCAAAGTTCACGTCAAGGGCGTTGTCCTCGCTCCTGAGGTCGACCTGACTAAACTCGCCGGACGGACCCCGGGGTTCGCAGGTGCCGATCTTGCCAACTTGGTTAACGAAGCCGCGCTCCTTGCCGCGCGCAAGAGCAAGCAAATGGTCGAGATGGCAGATTTCGACGAGGCGCTTGACCGGATCGTCGGCGGCCTGGAAAAAAAGAACCGCGTGATGAATCCGAAGGAGAAGGAAACTATCGCATTCCACGAGGCAGGACATGCCATCGTCGCGGAGCATCGGCCGCTGGCTGACCGTGTCTCCAAAGTTTCCATCATTCCGCGGGGCGTTGCGGCGTTGGGTTACACGCAACAGACCCCAACCGAGGACCGCTACCTGCTCAAGCGCAGCGAACTGCTTGACCGGCTCGATGTCTTGCTCGGTGGCCGTATTGCGGAACAGCTCATTTTCGGCGACGTATCCACGGGCGCACAGAACGACCTGCAGCGCGCAACCGACATGGCTCGGCAGATGATTACCCAGTTTGGCATGAGCGACCAGCTGGGCCTGGCCACGTACGAGAATATGCCGAACCCGCTCTTTGCTGGGACGGGGCTAATGCAGCGCGAACGCAATGAATACAGCGAGAGCACCGCACAGATGATTGATGCTGAAGTCCGTAAGCTATTGGCAGAAGCAAGTCATCGCGTACAAGCGACGCTGGAAGGACAGCGGACCAAGCTCGATGCTCTGGCCCAATTACTTCTCGAGAAGGAAGTGGTTGACCGCCAAGACCTGGACATGTTTTTGTCAGCGAAGGTGACGCCAATGCCTCCGCCCAAGCCCGTCGCGAATATCGAGGAGTCAACTGCAACGGGGAAACCGGACCAAAAAACGCAAGGCACATAGAGCGAAGATTGATGCCATGGCATGCCAAGAACGCAACCACGCCAAAGCGCGGCCGGCTGCCGGCAATCAATGCGTTCACCACGTGAGACAGGCGCCCCGATGGTGTATTGAGCTACCGACGCCCTCCCCGCGTGGGGGTTGTGCCACCGTCAGCCTTCGTGCCGTTGCCGAGCACTGCCCGCAACGTATCGACATGGCGCCGGCCGTGGCGCACAAGCCGATCCGGAAATCGCGAGGCGAGCCAGGCGTAAACATGGTATTTCGCCAACTTGCCGAGCCACAGTGCGGCGATGACCTCTGCGACCGGAAGTCGCGAGATCGCCGCAAACATGAGAGCGGGGGTGAGAGGCACCGGTAATGCGGCAATGACCGAAAGCGATACGACGCCGTAGTGTTCGAGCCAGTGGGTCGCATCACGCCACGCGGTGGATCGCACCACGTCCGGGTAGGCAGCGAACAACCGGTTCCACCCCAGGTGATGAAAGACGAGGTACAGCACGAGAGCGCCAACAGCGGCCCCCAGGCTGGCCAAAGTCGCGATGGACACCCAGCGGCGCGGCGCCAACAGGACTGCGGCCATCAGCAGGCTGGCAAATGGAACCGACATCGACAGTTCCGCCGCCAGTGCTGCCCCGGCAACCACCAGTGGGAACGCGCGCGAGTCGGCCCGCCGGGTTAGGGCACGGAGCAGACCGGACTGCAGGCTCAGGCGTAGCATTGCTCAGTTGCCTTCATCGCTCACGCAGACGACCTTCAAGCGTCTCCTCCTTATCGATTGCGTCTGCTGGATAGCATCAGGATGCGAGACGTTTCGCATCGAGGCACTCCTTCGAAAATTCGAACACGACCTCAGGATCGGGAGCGACCAGCTTGTTCTTCTTGCCCGCGTAGTGCAGCCGCGACAGGATGTGACGAATCAAGTTGAGCCTGGCCGTGCGCTTGTCGTCGGCGAGCACGATGTGCCATGGCGCGGCAGCCGTGTGCGTATGCATCAGCATGGCGTTGCGTGCCGTCGTATAGGCATCCCAATGCTTCAACGCCACGGCGTCGACCGGGCTCGTCTTCCACTGCTTGAGCGGATCGCGGCGCCGCTCGGCAAGTCGGCGAGCTTGCTCGGCTTTGCTGATGTCGAGGTAGTACTTAAGCAGCTTGATACCGGAATTGACGAGCATTTCCTCGAAGTGGGGCACGGAGTACATGAACTCGTCATACTGCTCAGCAGTGCAGAAGCCCATCACGCTCTCAACGCCTGCCCGGTTGTACCAGCTGCGGTTGAAGAGGACAAACTCTTCGGCGAGAGGAAGATGGGGCACGTAGCGCTGGAAATACCAGCCGGTGCGCTCGCGATCTGACGGCTTACCCAGCGCTACCACCCTCGTCTCGCGGGGGCTGAGAAATTCGATAATGCGTTTGATGCTGCCGTCTTTGCCTGCCGCATCCCGCCCCTCCAGCAGGACAAGGATGCGGTCACCACACCCGATGAAATGCCGTTGAAGCTTGACCAATTCAATTTGCAGCAGGTGCAGTTGCGCCTCGTAGTCCTCGCGACCCTGGACTCCTTTGGCAGCATCGACTCGCGCCTGGCTGGACGATAAGCCAGTTACGTGTTCGGCGTCCGATGAAGTGGTCTTTTTCTTCGACTTGCCTTTTGCCATATGCGCACCTCCGGCGTTGGCTATGGAAACGGGAGTAACGCTCCAGAGCGTCATCAGCCGTATGGCGGTTTCGTTGTTACGAAACGCTCAAATGGGCAGACAACCACATTTTGAACCTACGAACGGGTGAACAAGCTTAAGCACCTGCCAATTTTGCGCGGTTGATGTGAGTCAAGCGCCCTCCGATGTATGGTCGAATTCAGGAGGACATGGATCAGCGCGACTATTGCGCGATCCTTTGCCCGAATGACGCTCTCGTAATGTGGTCGTCATCGCTCGGTCAGGGGCGGATTCTTATAGTGGCTCCCATAGCAAGTCCTTTGAGTCCAACCACTTCAGGAGAATGCAATGAACCACACCAAGAAGACCGTCTTGATCGCAGCCGCGCTGATTTCTCTCGGCGCGAACATTTCCAGCGCAGCAACCTCCAGCAACGGGGCCCTCGCTCAGCGCGACGTCTACACCGACGGGGCGCGGGCTGCTGACGCGCGCGATCCGTACACTGATGGCGCCAAGGCTGGAAAGTTTGAGATCTACTCGGACGGCGCATGGACGGGCGACACGCGCTATCCGGCCACCGGTGGCTCGTCGAGTTGAGGCATTACGAAATGTCTACGCGATCATGGCCCTCAACCTGAGTTGACAGGTCTTGGTCGCTGCTGACCTTTTCGACGTCCAATCATCGTCTTACAGGCTTGGCGAATCCGCCGAGATGCATTGGTCGGCACAGTATCGGCCATGCTCCATCCGGTATCAAGGTTCACTTCCGCCGATGTGCGGAGGCGAGACCGAAATCCGATATTCGATGTCATTCGTTCGGTCAACAAGTTTCACCAGTACGCGGAAATACACGCGCCCACTCAGCACCGAGGTGAACACCTGGCCGTAGGAAACCTGGCCGTTGATAACCATGGGCGTCAGATACTTCGGCGGCGAATCAACGATCCCGACTTCCTTGAGTTGCGCACGCACCACGGCATCTGTGATACGGGAGCCGTCGGCACGAAACAACGCCACTAGCAAGTGGTGAGGGCGGCCGCCTCCCGGTGAAGGTGCGCCATGCGACTCCTCCAAGTCGAGCCTTTCCGAGGCGATGGCGGCGGGAATCAACCCCCAGTAGAGGACGACGCCCTCACGTTCGAGCCGCGCTTGCGCGAGCGTTTCCACCGACGGCAGCGCCAAGACACAAATCACCGCAGCGTAGGGAACAAATGAGCGCAGAGACAACATATTCACCTCCTACCGCGACTTCGCAAATATCAAACAGAGATTTCTGCGTCTTCACAGGATGACCGGCTTGCCGGGCAACCTCTGCTCGCGCCGGTCGCGCGCCGGGAAATGCTGCGTCAGGCGCAGCGTGATGGATCGTATCCCGTCGATCACACCGCGCTCATATTCGGCGCGCCGACACGCGGCTTCCATCTGGCTGCAGATCGCCTGCCATCCTTGAGCACCAACCCGCGCGTGAATGCCACGGTCGGCAACGATCTCGACACTGCGGTCCGCCAGCAATAGATAAATCAGGACGCCGTTGTTCTGCTCTGTGTCCCACACACGCAGTTGCGAAAAGACTTCAAGAGCCCGTTCCCGCGCCGTCACCCCCTTCCATAGCGCAGAGAAGCTCAACGCGCCTTCCACGGCAAAGCACAGATGCCCGACATGGGACGACTCGCTTTGAGCGATCGCTTGCCCGATGGCCCGCATCGCCTTGCGCGGGAACGCTCGCCTGACGCGCCAGTGCGTCGTCAGTAGATGGGAAAGAATTCGCTTGATGTTTTCCATCACCATTTTCCCGAGGCACCACCACCACCGAAACCACCGCCGCCTCCACCGAAACCGCCGCTGCCACCGCCGAAACCGCCGCTGCCACCGCCGAATCCCCCGCGGCCCGAGCGTGAGCCTGTAGACCAAGAGCCTCCGTGCCCAACCATGCCCGGACCCAATAGCGTATAGATGAGCGCGATCACTCCCGCCGTAAACGCGACAAAAATGGCGCCCGAAAGCAACCAAGCGACTAGGGCGACGGCGCCGCCCGCTGCAACCGCCCCCGGAAAACGGCCAAGGAAGTCTCGCAGCGCGCCGCCAAACACCAACGTCAACACCAGAATGACAGGCATATAGGACCGAACGGATACGCCTCCGTCGCGCGTCGACCGTGAGGGGGGCGGCAGTGCTTCACCCTCAATCACGGCTTGCATACTCTGAACACCGTCTTTCACGCCGCCATAAAAATCGCCAGTCTTGAACCGCGGCGAGATGACTTCGCTAATGATGCGCTTGCTTGTCGCATCGGTTAGGACACCTTCCAACCCGTACCCGACTTCAATGCGAAGTGTGCGGTCGTCTTTAGCGATGATCAGCAGTGCGCCGTCGTCGACGCGCTTTCGCCCCAACTTCCATTGCTCGACCACGCGCAGCGAATACTGTTCGATGGCTTCGGGCAGTGTGCTGGGCACGATCAGTACAGCGATCTGCACGCCCTTTTTGTTTTCGAAGGCTTGCAGCGTCTGTTCTAGCTCTGCTAGTTGCCCAGGCGTGAGTGTGCCGGTCTGGTCAGTCACCCGCGCCGTCAAGGGTGGCACGGCAACTTCGGCAACCGCCCCAAAAGAGACGAGCGCAGCCGCTGCCACAAGCAAGCCACGCGCGATTTTGAGGAGGTTCACTTGGAGCTCCCCGGCGCACTGGCGGACGGCGAACCGAATTCCACCTGGGGCGGCTTGGCAATGGCCGTCTCGTTGGCAACGGTGAAATTGGGCTTCTCCTGATAGCCGAAGGCCTTCGCGGTCAGATTCGATGGAAATGAGCGCACGGTCACGTTGTAGCTCTGTACCGATTGGATGTACCGATTTCGTGCAATGGTGATCCGGTTCTCGGTCCCCTCAAGCTGTGCTTGCAGATCGCGAAACCCAGCATCTGCCTTCAACTGCGGGTAGTTCTCCGACACGGCAAGGAGTCGGGACAGCGATCCGGTCAACTGCTGCTGCGCCGACTGGAATCGGGCAAACGCCTGCGGATCATTGAGCAACGCAGGCGAGGCTTGGATGGCGCCGACACGCGCGCGAGCCTCAGTCACCTCCGTCAACACCTCTTTCTCATGACTTGCGTAACCCTTGACCGTGTTGACCAGGTTCGGTACCAGGTCGGCGCGCCGCTGGTATTGGTTCACGACTTCAGACCAGCCTGCCTTGACCTGTTCATCCTGCGCTTGAATGGTGTTATAGCCGCACCCCGAGAGGCTGATTGCCAAAATTACCGCAACAACGACTGACCATGCTGCTCGCATCAGACACCTCCATTTTCGAGATTCTTAGCCCCGGAGGCATGGGAACACCGCGCATGGGCCAACCATGCCGTTCCTGCCACACAAGAGCCCATGCCGCTCCGGGTGTCCTGTTTCCATGCTAGTCACTCGGGCGGCGAATTTGTTGATGTCGCTCAAGGCCCACAATCGCGACCCCCGAGGGGACGGTCTTAATACCAAACTGGACTGCCAGTGAATAGAATGACCCAATCGGATTTGGGCAGGAGCGTCTTATCATGCGGACTGTCGGCGAAATTGCACTCTCCATCTCGACCACGTCGACGCTGGAAGCCACACAAACCGAAATTGCCGAGCACAAGGGCTTCGGCCATCCGGACAGCCTGTGCGATGGCGCCGTCGAGGCGGCAGCCTGCGCCCTATCCCGAGCCTATCTGCAAGCATACGGAGCGATTCAGCACTTCAACCTGGATAAGGCGCTGTTAATCGGAGGCATCAGCCAGCCACGGTTCGGCGGCGGCAAAGTTCTGCGTCCCGCGCGGCTGATCGTCTGCGGCCCCGTGACCGAGTTGCCGTCGGCTTCGGCCACGTCACTCGTCGAGCAATCCATCCGCGAATACCTGGTGGCAACCTTGGGAAAGGCAGGCAATGACATCGGCATCGAGCTTGTTTTGAGGCCTTCGGCGCCGAATCTTCAGCGTGTTATCCAGCAGGCGGCGCTTCCGCTGGCCAACGACACCTCCTTCGGCGTCGGGTACGCACCCCGCTCCCGACTCGAAGACACGGTCCTTTGCGCTGCGCGCGTCCTGCGCTCCAACGAATTTCGCAGCGCCTTTGATGCGGCTGGGGCGGATTTTAAGATCATGGGGCACCGGCTGGGCGCGCACTTCGGCCTTACCGTGGCGCTCGCACTCGTCGACCGAGACGTGGGAAGTATTGAAGACTATTTCACACTCAAGGGCCGATTGGCAGCGTACCTGGCTGGGTGTCTGCCGACGGCGTGCCATATCGGGATCAACACCCTGGATGACCCAGCTACGCTTGACGAGAGCGGAATTTACCTGACCGTGACCGGGTTAAGTGCGGAGCACGGCGACGATGGCGAGGTCGGCCGCGGCAATCGCGTCAACGGCTTGATCACGCCGTACCGCCCGATGTCATTGGAAGCGGCAGCGGGAAAGAATCCGGCCGCGCATGTCGGCAAGCTCTACAACGTGCTGGCACATCGATTGGCGGCGAGCATTCATGCCGACATCGAAGGCGTGGATGAAGTGACGGTCAGGCTGCTCTCGGCAATCGGCCACCCGGTCGACCAGCCTCAGTTGGTGGCGATCGACCTTGCAGCGGCGGGTGGGTTCTCCGCTGCGCGGCAGCGGCAAGTTCGCGAGCTGACCGCGCAGCATTTGGCGGCGCTTCCAGCGCTGATACGGGAGTTGGCCACGGGTGCCATCGCCGTCTTTTAGCGGAGCGCTGCATCGTTGCTTTCGAGGCCCCATTGCTTGTAGCGGCGCCTCTAGAACTTTCCTGATCGCAGGATCGCAACCGCCCAAGCGAGGCCCATCACGCTGGCGACGACGAAACCCAGAAGCCCCAGCACTGGAATGCCCGCATAGTGCGGACCGCTGTGGAACGCCATGACGATTGAGGAGCCAATCACGACGCTCGCAATAATCAAGCTCAAGCTCAGCCGGTTGCTTGCACGGTCGATATGCGCTTCCAATCCTTGCAACTGGTCGTGTTTGATATGCAGCGTCGCCTTACCGCTGCTGAGCGCCTCCACCGTGCGGTTCAGAATGTCGGGCAGCAAGGCGGCGGCGTGATGCAGCGCGCGCAAGGTGCGGAATCCCCTGCTGAACTCGGTCTGTACATTCGCCCCCTGCAATAGTTTGCGGCCGAGCAAATGCGGCGCATATTCCCGCAAGGACGCGAGTGCGTTGAAGTCCGGGGCGAGCGTCAACGCTTGCGATTCGACCAGCATGAACGCTTTCGAGACCAGCAGAAACTGGCGCGGCAGTTTGATCCGATGGCGCTGGCTGAGCAGCGCAAACTGGCGGACAATTTCGCCGAACGAATAGCCTTTCCCGGCGGCTTCGTAGTATGCGTCAAGTGCCTGCGAAGCATCGCGGGTAAATGCCTCACGATCCACCCCCTCGGTCGCCACCCCCATCTCGAAATAGGCATCCACCATCCATGACACCTCGCCGGAACTGACGGCGAGAATCAACTGGGCCAAGGCTTCCTGATCATAGGCGGACAGCCGTCCCATGATGCCAAAGTCATGAAAGCAAAGCCGGCCGTCCTCCAGCAAAAATACGTTGCCCGGATGCGGGTCGCCGTGAAAGAAGCCGTCCTCGAAGACCTGCTTCAAGAACGATGCCATCAGCGCCTGCGCCACGCGCCGTCGGCTCTCCTGTTCGGACGACGGAATATGCGTAAGCTTCTTGCCGAAACTGCGCTCCATGGTCAAGACACGTCGGCTGGTCTGCTCCCAAAAGATGCGGGGCACGAAGACGTGCTTATCATCCTGCAAATTCTCCCTCAGGAGATCGCCGTTGCGCGCCTCGACTTGATAGTCCAATTCTTCGTTGATGAGCCGGGCAAACTCTTCCACCAGATCGCCCGGGCCAAATCGGCGACTCTCCGGCACATACCGCTCCAGTTGACGGGCCAAGAAGCGCATGATCCTGACATCGGCATGAATGATGGGCTCGATGCCGGGGCGCTGCACCTTGACCACCACGCTGGTGCCGTCAATCAACTGCGCCGTATGGACCTGGCCGATCGACGCGGCAGCCAGGGGCGTCTCATCGAAACTGGTGAACAACGCGTGAACGGATTTGCCCAGTTCACGCTCGACAATCTCACGCGCCTGCTCGCCAGGGAAAACAGCGACATCATCCTGGAGCCGTTGCAGCTCCTCGATATAGACCTCCGGCAACATATCGCGCCGCAGGCTCAGAAGCTGGCCAAACTTGACGAACGCGGGCCCCAGCCCTTCGAGCGTAGCTCTCAGCCGCTTTGCATCCTGATCGGTCGCTTGCACCGCCTCAACTGAAGCTTCGAGTGCGTCACGGCCAATCCGTAGCCGCTCCACATAATGCGCCCACCCTGCCCCGGCCAATGCGCGCAGGATGTACAAGAGCCGTGGCAGTTCAGCGGGCACCCGCTCGCGCACCGCTGGTTCGGGATTCGCATGCGTTATGACGCCCATGTTCCTTCTCCTCGTTGCCCACCTTCCCCATTGCCGCGCCATGCACGCATCCGAGCCCAGCTTTCCGGACGTCGACAGCCGGCAAGCACTATCGTTTTAGAAGAACCACTGTATCTGCGTGTAGTAGATGTGATGGAAATGTCCAAACTCACTGCCACTGCTGCCCATAAAGAACTGGGCGCCGATCTGCCAGTCGAGATTCGTCTTGATCGAATAGGTCAGCAGGGGCGAAACGAAACGGCTATGGTCGTCCAAATTGACCACCACATAGCCCTCCCACTTGAGCAGCGGCGTGATTTCGTAGCTCATGTAGCCACCAGCATAGTGCTTGGCAACGCTGCGAATCTTGCCGGTCAACAGCGACGTGAAATCGTACGCGGCGGCATTGGTCGTGCCGGCGCCGTTGTAGTAGAGCTCGGCGCTAAGCGTGAGCGTGTTCGCAAACGCATAATCGAGCGCGAGAACGGCACGTTGATAGGTCGAGCCAGTCTTGGCACGCACTTGCGTGAACTCACCACGAATGCCCGCCGTGCCGATCTGCCCCGCGAGATCGAAGCCGGCGACCTGCTCATTGCCGAAGCGCCCGCCGACAATGGAATAGTCCACGCCATGCGTGTTGGCGTGCCAATTGAATGCCGCGCTGGAGTCCGCGCCACCGTGCCCCGGCGCGTACACAGCGCTGATGCGGGAGATGGGCCCCAGCTTGTGCTCGGCCAGCACCGCGTCGACACCCACGCGCTCCTCGCGCTCGATGGCAGTCGGGTTCAGGGGGTTCAGCAGGTCGAGCGGGCTCCAGAAACGGCCCGTTCCCCATGCGATGCGCTGCCGCCCGATGCGCACATCGGTGTCGCCCGATGACAGGGTGACGTTGCCGCGATACAGCCGGTGCTGGCCGTAGTACGAGCCGCCACGCAGGTAATTGCCGTCGAGATCCAGGTACTGATCCGGCGCGAGACTGCTCTGGCTTGCGAACTGTGCGGTGTGCAGGTAGCTGCCGAACAGCAATTCGTTGTCGTACTGCAGATCCACGGCGACGTGCTCGGAGAGCTTGCCCTGCAACTGCAGCCGCAGGCGATTGAGATCGAGCAGATAGCGTTGCCCGCCGGGCACGATGGTTTCCGATTCCTCCAGCAAGCTCTTGTAGTAACCGGAAAATTTCAACCCGGACTGCGACGTCTCCTGCGCCGAGGCTCCGAAGGCCAGAGCCGCCAGAAGTCCGAACGGCACGGCTTGCTTAAACATGGCGTATCGCTTGCACTGGATCGAGCCGCGCCGCCTTGGCCGCGGGATAGAGCGAAACCAGCACGCCGGCAATCAACAGCGCAATACCCGGCGGGACCACCGTCGCACCGAAAATGCGCGGATAAACGATGCCGGTCAACCCGGGGATGGCGGAATATCCGGCGAAGAAGCTCGACAGGTCCATACCGGCATGCCCAAGATACAGCACCAGCGCAATGCCGGCGCCATACCCGACGGCAGACGCGATCAACAGCAAGGCGATGGACTCATATACGACCATGCGCCTCAAGGCGGCGGGCGACGTGCCAAGCGCCAGCATCACGCCAAACTCGCGCGTGCGCTCGGTGACGGCCATGAACACGGTATTGATGACCGACGTGGTAATCACCAGAAGCAGCACCGCCAGGATGATACTGCTCACCACGCGCAGGAGCCGGACCATGTCTTCGAGCTGCGGCAAGAGTTCCTGCCACGGTATCAGCGTCACGTCGGTGCCACCGATACGCGCGCGTAGCAGGGCAACGGCAGCGGACACGTGCGCGCGATCCTCCAGCCGGACATTGATGGTGGAAACGCGTGAACCGAGCGCAAGCAACGACTGCGCCGCTGGCAGCGTGACAAAAGCAAATGCGCCATCGAAACTGGCACTTTCCGTCGAGAAAATGCCCCCCACCCCGTAGGCTGCCGTGCCGAGCTCGCCGTTGGCGGCCTGGGCCATGACGACGATCTTCTCGCCCAGGCGGACACCGAGCTTGTCGGCGAGCCTGCGGCCAATCATGACTTCGCGATCGGCGCCAGGTATGAGCGCCCGTCCCTGGACAACCGTGCGGGAAATGAACGTGACCTTAGCCTCCGCCACCGGATCGATGCCGATGAGCATGATGCCTTCGGATTTCGAGGCCGTGCTGGCCAACGCCTGGACCTGGGTGCGCGGCGCAGCCGCAATCACGCCAGGCGTGCCCCGGACGGCTTGCAGCAGCGAGACGGCATCGTCGATGGCAAGCTCGGGGGCATAATCCTTGCGAAAGCCCTTGCGTTCGACCTGGATGTGCCCCGTCAGATAACGCGTGGAGTTCTCGATCGTCTGGTCGAAGAATCCGTCGAAAAACCCCAGGATGAAGACAAAGCCCACGATGCCGAAGGCAGCGCCTGCGGCCATGAGGGCCGTGCGGCGTGGATTGCGCAGCAGGTTGCGCAGTGCGAGCAGCACGAACACCGGCAAGCGGGAATCGCCCGTGTTTCGTGACGACACCCGCATGGCAGCGGGTAGCCCGCGAATCGCCTCGATGGGCCGCAACTGCACGGCCTTGGCAGCGGGATACAGTGCCGCCAGCCCGGCAATGACGAAGACCGCCACTGACAGCACGACGCCACGCTCGGCGCTCACCACCGGATAGACGACGTCGGACAGCCCGGGCATCGTGCGCAGCCCGGCTTCAAAACCGTGCAGATGGATACCCGCGCGCGCGAAATACGCCGTCACTGTCCAGCCGACGGCGTTGCCGACGATCAGGCCAACGATGCCCAGAAGGATCGATTCATACAGGACCAGCCGAAGCACGCGCGTGCGGCTCATGCCGACGGCAAGCATGATGCCGAATTCGCGCGTGCGCTCCATCACGGACATCAGCACAGGATTCGCCACCGCGAAGACGACCACCACGAAGAACACCAACAGCACCACGTAGGTCGTGACCTCGTGAAAGCGCGAACTGACCGCTACCATCGGTAGCAGCCGTGGCCACCCCACGACTTCGTAACGATCTCCCAGGCGCTCGGCGAGCCCCGCGCTGACCGGCTCCAGGCGCGAGCGCTCGCGCAGCCGCAGGGCGATGGCGGTGGCGCCACCGGGCGCGGAGAGAAACTCCCGCACAACAGGCAGCGGCATCACGGCGACGTAGCCGTCGAGATCGTCGATCTTGCTGCGGAAGATGCCGCGCACCGGATACTTTCCGCTCGATATCGAGCCGTCGTAGCCCTGCCCCACGAACACGATGTTCTGCCCGGGCCGCACCGCGAGCGCTTCAGCAAGCATCTCCCCGATCAGCACGCCGGGCGCGCCGGTCGTCAGCGGCTGCCCGGCCACGATGGCGTCCGAGAGCATCGTCACCTGCGCCTCGTCTGCCGGCTCGACGCCGACGAGCATGAGGCCGCGCGACTTGTCGCCCCGGCTGGCCAGCGCTTTGGTTTCCAGGCGGATGCTGGCGGCTGCCACCCCAGCCTCGTTGCGCACGGCATGCAGGATGGGGGCCGAGTCTGGCATGGCGAGATCAAGGATCGGATCGTCGTGGTAGCCCTTGAGATGCACCTGCGCATCGCCGGCGAAATACCGCGTGGTGTTCTCGACCATCTCGCGGTTCATGCCAGCGGTGAATCCCCAGTTGAAGATCATCGCCGCTAGGCCGATGGCGATCGACGAGATGGTGATGGCGGAACGCCTGCGGTTGCGCAGCACATTGCGCACGGCGAGTGGCAGCAGCATCATGGCGGTCGGCGCTCATCGGCTTCGATCCGGCCGTCACGCAGGCGAATGACCCGCCGCGCGCGTTCGACCACCATCGGGTCGTGGGTGGAGAACACGAACGTCACGCCGCGCCGTTCATTCATGGCCTTCATCATGTCCATGAGCGCGGCGCCGGCTTTGGAATCCAGATTGGCGGTCGGCTCATCGGGCAGCACGATGATCGGCTCGGCCGCGATGGCGCGCGCCACCGCCACGCGCTGCTGCTGCCCACCGGAGAGTTGCTGCGGACGCCTGTGCTCCATCCCTTCCAATCCCAGTTCCTTGAGCAGCGTCATGGCGCGGTCCCGGCGCTGCATCTCTGGCACCCCCTGCAACAGCATCACGAATTCCACGTTTTCTAGCGCGGAAAGAACGGGAATCAGATTGAACTCCTGGAAGACGAAGCCGATCTTGCGCAAGCGGATGTCCGAAAGCGCGGCTTTACCCAGTGTCCCGATCTCGCTGCCGTCGACCCAGACATGGCCTTCGGTGGGTGAGTCCAAGCCACCGATCACGTTCAGGAGCGTTGTCTTGCCCGAGCCGGACGGCCCTACCAGCACCGCAAAGTCGCCTTTGCGGATTTCCAGATTGATATGCTGCAGCGCATGCACGACGCTGGCACCTTGCCGATACAGCCTGGAGACACCTACGAGCTTGACGACTGTATCGGCTGCAGCATTCATGGCTTTTGCAGATTGCGCTGCGTAAAGCGTTCGTCGTCAATCGGCTGGTCGTAGCGCGCGGCCTTGACGACGATCACGGTTGCGTGGCCTGGATCATTCACGGGGCGCATTTCCCATTTGGTCGGAATGGTGCGGCCACCCATCGGGCCAACGTCGGAGAACGTCAGGACCCGCACCAGTTCGTTGCGCTCGTTGTAGTAATACTGCTTGAGCGGAATCGTATCCGCTTGCCGAATCCAGTAGAGAATCTTTCCCCACACGACGGCGGCATCCGGCTTGGGAATCGATTCAATCACGTAAGACGCGGCGCCGTTCAGCACCTCCGTGCGGAGAACCCGATGCGTGTAGTCATCCACGGCGCTGCTTTGCTTGACCAAGTCGTCGTTGGTGAAGTCGGAGCCCATCCAGGGCTGCAGCATCATCGACGGCGGAATCTTGATGGTGCGCTCGATGTTGGGCAGGTAGTTCCACATCTCCGAGCCGATACGCAGCGACCCAATACCGGCCTCCTTGGCCGGCGCCAGAACGCGGATGAACGAGCGCCGCGGCCGCTCCATCCAGGCGCGCAGGTCAAGCGCGCGCTGCCAGCGCGGTGTGGTGATCGTCATCTGGAACTCGCCTTGCAGCGTCTTGCCCCACAGCAGGGTATCGACGCGATCGACGAGCGTGCGGCCGTCTGGTTCCTCAGCCCAAGCCCCACCCACCATGCATGCGGCAGCAAACGCCACAAGGCACGCGGACACCAGAGAGGGAATGGCCTTGCGAACCATGGTGCCATCCGGGCAGCTGAACGATTTCATGGCATCCGACTAGCCAGGACGGCCAGACCCTTGCCGTGGCCATTCGACAAATGCCAGCACCCAAAGCCCGATCAGGTTGAAGAATGGCACCAGCACCAGAATGGCCCAAAAAGGCGACAACCCGATCCGCATCAGGATTCGGCCGATGGGATACAGCAATACCACCGCCATGACGGCAAACGTGATCCAGTGAGCGAGACCATAGCCGGCCATGTCGAACCCGTGAACCATCATCGTGCACCTCCTCGTGAAACCCAAGGTGTAACCCCAAGCACAATTCACGTTACACCTTTATGGGCGGCATCGCTTTACCTGGATCAAGGCATATTCGATCCAATTGCGTAGCAGGTAATAGCTTACCCGTCGCCATTTCAGCCCCCATGTGCCAGAAACATGCACCTGAAGATCAAGCAACTGGAATGCATGACAGAAAAGTCACCTTCCGGTCAGCTTCCCATCGGGAAGCAGTTGGCAGACTGCCGATACCCCGCTCATGGAAACCATCCCCGCACCCACCGCCCCTGCCCAAGAGCATTGGGGCATGGCGTACGAGACCAAACATCCTGCTATTGGCTGGGTGAAATGAGACATGGAGCGCCGATCCGGCTTGACATGGATCAAGCCACGGTCGCTATCCAGCAGGAGTCAGTGCAATAGTGGCCCCTCATCACCCAGAATGGACTGCAAAACTGAACCGCCAACTTTTATCGCTAGGAGACACAACGTGAACCGCAAAACCATCCTTTCCGCACTGCTGCTTGCAACCGCCGCATCCATGTCGGCCGGCGTATTTGCCACGGACAACGACATGCCCATGGCATCCGAAGCCTCCGGCGCGCACAAAATGAAACCGCATTCGCACGTCGCCGAGAAAGCTGGCGCTTCCGCCGCCAGCGCGCCGGCGGCCGCCCCCGCCGAGGACACCAAGGGCAGGGACAAGTCCAAGCATTTCCATCCCGATACCAAGTAAGTCTGCGCGCGGGCTCAGAAAAGAGCCCGCGCTTCAATTCACCTGACCTGCGACAACGAAGTTCGGCCCGATGCGGCTAAGCTGGCCTACAAGGCCCATGCAGTTGCACCGCATGATTTGCAGCCCGTGTCCGCACTGTCTGGTGACGGACATCACGACTTTCACAGGAAGTGATGAGGTGGTGTGATGACAGACCGTACGGTACAGCGCAAACGACGTCCGGCCCGATCGGCGCCGGGTGTAGCAGCCCCGGCGCTGCGGTTGGTTAGCGAACCGGACCACCAGGCCGAGCCACAGCCGGCACCTGCCGAGCCCCCTCTTGAGCAAGGGTGGGACTACTGGGTGGATGTCACGCAGCGGTGGATTCTGTTCATCGATATCCTGCGGCAACGCGCCAACAATATGTTGGCCCATGAGGAGGCCGGCCTGCCGCCACCGCTGCATTTCGACTACGAATTGCTACTGGATGCGCGAACCTTCGAGCGCCCGGCCAACTATGCCCTGCTCCGTATCACGCGCTGTGGCACCGACCACCTGGAGCGACAGGTTCGGGCGGATGCAACCCCCGTCATCGTCATCGACCCGCGTGCCGGTCACGGACCGGGCATTGGGGGCTTCAAGCGCGATTCGGAAGTCGGCATGGCCCTCGCCGAAGGCCATCCTGTCTACTTTGTCAGCTTCTTCCCGGCCCCCTGCCGCGGACAGACCCTTGGCGACGTCCTGAACGCGCTTCGTACCTTCGTCGAGGAGGTCGCGCGACGGCATGACGGGCAGGCGCCGGTGCTCTACGGCAACTGCCAGGCCGGCTGGGAAGTGATGCTCCTGTCTGCCCACTGCTGCGAGCGCGTCGCCTGCCCTGCGGTGCTCAACGGCTCCCCGCTCTCGTACTGGTCCGGCGAAGCAGGCGTCAACCCGATGCGCCTGCTCGGGGCGTTCACCGGCGGCGTGTGGTCAGCAAACTTTCTTGCCGATCTGGGCAACGGCCGTTTTGACGGTGCATGGCTGGTACAGAACTTCGAGGCACTCAAGCCTGAGTCCGCGCTCTGGACCAAGCTCTACACTGTCTTCGCCGATCCGGATGGTGAAGGTGACCGGTTTTTGGAATTCGAGCGCTGGTGGAATGGCTTTTACTTTCTCAGCCGGGAAGAACTGGTCGCAACCATCCAGGATCTTTTTGTCGGCAACAAGTTGGAAACCGGCGAAGTGCATGTCGACGGTAAGTGCACGGTCGACTTACGGCGCATTTGCAAACCGATCGTCATCTTTGCCTCGTACGGCGACAACATCACGCCACCGCACCAGGCGCTCGGCTGGATTCCCGTCGTGTACGAAAGTACGGAAGCTCTGGTCGCCGCCGGCCAGCGAATCGTGTATCTCACCAACCCGCATGTCGGACACCTCGGCATTTTCGTCTCCGCAAGCGTGGCGCGTCACGAGCATCGCGCGATCCTGCAAAGCCTCGATGCGATTGAGGCGCTGCCGCCCGGCTTGTACGAGATGAAGCTGTCGGAACACTCCGATGCGCCGCCACAGAACAACTCCCAACGCGGGGTCACGTTTGAGCCGCGTCGCGTCGAAGACATTCAATTCCCATACCCGCGTGCCCTGTTCGAGCATGTGCGCGCCGTCTCGGAAATCAACGAACGGCTGTATGACCAGTTCTGGAGCCCAACCGTGCGCGCGCTGGCAACGCCGTGGAGCGCTGAATGGCTGAAATGGAGCCATCCGATGCGCTGGACGCGCTATGCATGGTCCGAGCGGTTCCAACCATGGCTGTTGCTCGTAGCCGCCATGGCTGCGGGCGTGAGGGCCTCCAGGCGAAAAGCCGGGGAAGACAATATCTGGCGCGCTTCGGAAGAAGCGCTTAGCGCCACGCTGACACACACACTTGAGACAGGTCGGTCAGTGCGCGACTTGGTGGCCGAGACGGCATTCCAGTGGCTTTACGGGCCATCTTGGCCCTACTCGTTTGCGCAGTCTTATATTCCGGCATCAGACCATCGTGACTGCGACGTTGGAGAAGCAACGGTTCGCCAAGCTTGCAGCGCTTGCGACACTGACGTGCGGTGAGGTTTCCGGCGACTCTTAGCTGCATATCCAATGGGCGGTTGTGATGATCCAGACATGGGCAATGGCCCAATCAACGGGCGCTCGAATTTGCCGGCCAAGCGCACTAGCAACGCGAGCCTCAGCGGGCAGCGCTTTCTCTTTGACCTAACTGGCCGTTGTGCGGCGACTAAAAGAAGGCGCCCGCCGCAAAGAACCGTACTACAAACATGATGGCGGGATACAGAAGGGACCATCACGTGAGCAGTTGGCCGGCAGATGCTTGAAATCTACGCCATGGAAAAGCGTGCCCATGAAATCCACGAAAGGTTCGGGCGCCGCCAGCCAAGCCAACGTGCATTACGTGGAGAAGAGGATCAGAGTGGCGGACTCTGTTACAGCGGCTGCGAAGGGTTGCCTCCTGCCGAGGATGTCGTGATCAATGAGACGACGCCTTCGACGCACCACTGCTCCAACGGGGGATGAAACGTGGTGTGCGCTCACAATACGCTTCGTATGCCCGGCCGAACTCGGCCAGCGCATCTCGCTCCTCAGTCAGCGCGAGATGAACATACATCCAGACCAGCACTGGAAACATGATCAGCGTGAGCAACGTCGGCCACTGCAGCAGGAAGCCGAGCATGATCAGGACAAACGCCACATATTGCGGATGGCGCATGCGGGTATAGAGTCCACCGGTGGCCAGACGGTGCTGCTGCTGCGCCAGATACAGCACCCGCCAGGCGGAAGCGAGCATGATGAAACCACCGAAGATCAGCAGGTTGCTTAGGATGTGGAACGGCCCGAAATGCGGATTAGCGCGCCAGCCGAACATCACCTCCAGCAAATGCCCCGCGTCGTGAGAGAGGAAATCGATACCGGGAAAATGCTTGCTCAACCAGGGCAGCAACAAGTAGATCGTCAGTGGGAACCCGTACATCTCCGTAAACAGCGCCACGAGAAACGCCGAGAAGGCCCCGAAGGACCGCCAGTCACGCGAGGTCTTTGGCTTGGTGAAGCTGAAAGCGAAGATGATGAAGATGGCCGAGTTGATGATGACCAACGACCAGAGCCCGTAGCCGGATTGTGTGTCGTGCTGCATCGTTACTCTCCCTTTGGATGTACGTGCGTTGACGGCTCGCCCCCTTCGTCTTGGTGGCCGTGGTGCATGAACAGGTGCATCAACGGGCAAGTAGCGAGCAACAGGAAGGGCAGGAACGGGATCACGTGTGCCCGATGTTCCGTGAACAGGAAATAGGCGATCACAAGCAGGAAGCCTATCAAAACCCACCTGGACCTGAAGACTGTCCTGTGCGCCGCGTGCGGCCCATCTTCAGGGTTCATTTGATCATTCATGCGAGCCTCCTCGTCCACAGGCAATCGGCTTGAAAAAAGGCTGGCTAGCAGCACCCGCCGTGATGGCGATGGTGTTGGTGGACGAAACGTGAAGGATTCTGCTGAAAGACCGCGCGAGATTGCTCAGACTCGAAGTAGAACGTCTTCCCTTCAAAATTGGCCGTGATGGCGTGGGTCGGGTCAACCCGGTTTCCGGTCACTGGGTCACTGTTTGCATCTGGAGCGCCGTGCATCATGCCGGCACCCTCGCCGCCTCTGGAGCGCATCGCTTGGCTGCGCCAAAGGAACACCACCACCAATCCGCCCAGCACGATCCAGATCAGGTTTTGCGAAAGCCAGGTCATTTTCCACCTCCGTCTTACGACTTCCTACGCGATTTCAGTTCCCGCTCCACTGCCGCCTCAACCTCTCGTCTGGTTTGCCGTGAAAGACGCAAACTCATCCAGATCACCCAGACCGGACAGGCCAGGAGAATCAGCGCAACCAGCACCGAGAACAGTGAGATTCCGTACCAATAGAGGATGGCGGCGGCCAGCGCCGTCGCCACGGCGGCACAGAACCAGACAGCGGGTTTCATGCCGGCACCTCCTGCGCCTTACTTGTCAGCCGCACGCGCTTGAGCATGGCCGAATTCGCCACCACGCTAAGCGAGGACAGCGACATCGCCGCCGCCGCCAGGATGGGATTGAGCAGGCCGAAAGCCGCCACCGGAATGCCGATGGTGTTGTAGAAGAAGGCCCAAAACAGGTTCTGCTTGATCTTGCGCATCGTGGCGCGGGACAACTCGATGGAAGCCGCCACGTCGCGTACGTCATTGCGGATCAGGATGATGCTGCCGGTCTCCTTGGCCACATCCGAGCCCGAGCCGATAGCGACGCCGATATCCGCCGCAGCGAGCGCGGGCGCGTCGTTGACCCCATCGCCGACCATGGCAACCACCTCGCCGTCCTTCTGCAAGCCCTGGATGGTCTTGACCTTGTCTTCCGGCATGACCTCTGCGATTACGCGCTCGATGCCGACCTGCCGCCCGATAGCTTGCGCGGTGCGCTGGTTATCCCCACTGAGCAGAACCACCTTGATGCCGCGCGACTTGAGCATGGCAATGGCCTCTGACGCCTCTGGCTTGACCGTATCGGCCACGGCGATGATGCCAAGCAGTTCATGCCCGATCCCCGCCAGCATCGCTGTCTTGCCATCAGCCTCCAGCCCGGCCAGCGTCGCTTCAATCGTATCGACTGAGATGGCCTGCTGCGCGAGCATGCGCCGGTTTCCTAGCCAGGCCTGCTGGCCGTCGATGGCCCCCTGAATACCCATCCCCGACAGCGCCTGGATGTTGTTCGCCTTACGCGTCGCCAGCTCACGATGCTGTGCGGCACGGACGATCGCTTCGCCCAGCGGATGCTCCGAGCCGGACTCGACCGCTGCAGCAATACTGAGCAGCTCGGCTTCCTGGTGTGTCCCAAGCGGCAGGATATCGGTCACGGTCGGTTCGCCGCGCGTAATCGTGCCCGTCTTGTCAAAGACAACGGTGGTCAATTTCTCAGCGCGTTCGAGCACTTCGCCGCCGCGGATCAGGATGCCGGCGTCCGCGCCTTTTCCCACGCCGACCATCAAGGCGGCAGGCGTCGCTACACCCAGAGCGCACGGGCAGGAGATGATAAGCACGGCAATAAAGGCGAGCAGCCCCTGCGGGAAATGCCCCGCGAGCGTCCATCCGATGACAGCCAGCAGTGCAACGCCCACGACCGCCGGCACAAAATAGCCGGTCACCTGGTCGGCCAGCCGCTGAATCTGTGCCGAGCTTGCCTGCGCGTCTTCTACCATCTTGATGATCTGCGCCAGCGCCGTATCCGCACCGATGCGGGTCGCCTGGAACGTAAAGGCGCCTGACCGGTTCAGCGTACCGCCGATCACCGTTGCCCCAGGCTTCTTGTCAACTGGCATCGACTCCCCGGTCAGCATCGATTCGTCCACGCTGGTTTGCCCGTCCGTCACCTTGCCATCGGTTGGAATCTTCTCGCCGGGGCGGACCACTACCAGCTCCGAGACCATGATGCTTTCGGCGGGAATCTCGACTTCCTTGCCATCGCGAATCACGTGCGCCACAGCGGGCTTGAGGTCAAGCAGGCGACGGACTGCGGCGGAGGACTTCTTTTTGATGATCTCCTCCATGTACTTGCCCAGCAGCACAAAAGCGATGATGACCGCGGACACCTCGAAGTAGACATCGCGTTCGGCCACCTTCACCGGCAACCAGGATGGGAAGAACAACACGACCACGCTGTAGAAGTACGCTACCGACGTACCCAGCGCGATCAGGAAATCCATGTTGATGTTGCGCGTGCGGACCGCGTTCCACGCGCCTTTGTAGAAGCTCCAACCTCCAATGAACTGTACGGGGGTCACCAGCAGGAACAGCCATATTCCCCATGTGAACCAAGGCAGCGCCGGAATGGGCGCCCAAGTCAGCAGGGTCGCACCTGCAGCCAAGGCCAGAAACGCCCCGGCGCGTAACACCGCCAACGCCAGCACACCGGTCAAGGCAATGGTGACGCGCGTCTTCATCGCCTTCAGTTCGGACTCCGGCGACTCAAACGTGTGCAGACAGCTCTCGCTGCAGAAGTAGTACTTTCGCCCTCCTCGCTCTGCGGACAAGGCAGTGGCCTTGTCAACCATCATTCCGCAGATGGGGTCCTTGGCCAGTTGCTTCGTGCTTGCGGACACCGCAGCAACTCCGGTTGGCGCGTGATCATGGGCCGCGCCGTCGTGGTCATGCGCGTCATGCGCGTCATGCGAGAGATATCGCGCCGGATCAGCGAGAAAAGTCTTCTCACAGTGCCGAGAACAGAACCAATAGCGCTGATGCCCGACTTCCGTGCTGGCTGCTGCCTGCGCAGGGGAAATCTCCATACCGCAAACCGGATCGCGCACGCGACCGGCATCGACGACCGGTTGAGCGATGCGCAGCGCGCTCTGCCGACCGACCACTTGATCGCCACGATGGTGTCCGATGGAATCGCTTGGCATGCCAACCTCGGATGTGCTGATTGTTTAACTTGATTAGGTCTGGGCACAACTACGATTGCAGTGTGTTCCACGCCCGGAACGGGAGGTTGATACGGGTCAAGCGAGAGCAATTCGTTGTGATACGTCAACTGGCGACCACCGATCGCATATCAAAATGAAATCCCATCATTTCAGGAGGCAGCACCATGACGAACAACAAGCATGTTGGCTTTCTTGTAGCAGGCGCGCTGCTGATCGCCAGTGCATCGGTCTGGGCCGTTGACGAGCACCACCCCGCCGCAGCGAGCCAGCCTAGTGCGGCAACCCCAGCGAAGACTGCCCCTGCCACGGCAAACTCTGCGGATACGGAAAAGCGCTTCGAGCAAGCCCGTCAGCAGATGAAGAAGATGCAGGCCCAGATGGACAAGATCCATCAGACCAAGGACCCGAAGGAACGGCAACGTCTGATGGCCGAGCACATGCAGGCCATGCAGGACACGATGCAGACAATGCACGGTATGGGCGGCCCGATGATGATGGACATGATGGGCGGTCAAGGGATGGGGGCCGGCGGTGCGGCGCCGATGATGGGCGGCTCGGGCATGCCCATGGAGCAGCGCATGAACATGATGGAAAACCGCATGGACATGATGCAGATGATGATGGACCAGATGCTCAAACAGCAGGAACCATCAAAGAAACCTTGACGTTGCCATTGTGGGAAGGTGAATACTGCCCAGAATTGGTCAACAGGCGTGCGTGACGCATACCTGCTGACCGTTAGCTTGAACCTACGCAACATCTGACAAAAATCCGCGCGCGATGAATCCCCTTTGGCGCATGCTGATGATCGTGCTGCTTGCCGTGGCGTTGCCTGCGCGCGGGCTCCCCATGGCATCAATGCAGATGCACGGCGCTGTGGGTCTGCCAGGGCTGTCGACAGCGCATGATGTCGTACAAGCCGAGAAAGGACACCCCTGCCATATCACCGGTGACGGCCATGCCCAGAGTGGTTCCGACTGCACGGACACCGCTCCTTGCGTGTCTTTCTGCGCTGTGATCGGGGCGCTTTCCAGCCCAGCGATGCCGCTCGGCGCCAAGGGGATGCACATCCTGGTTCCCGCCCAGGAGCCTGTCTATATTTCCGCAGTTCCTGTGCCGCTCGAACGGCCACCCCGAGCCCGCTCCATTTAGCTTTACGGATCGCGCCTTTTTGCAGTGCGGCATCCGTATAGCGGCGTAAGCGAATACGCCACGCAAATTGCTAAGCCGGCATTCATGCCGGCCCCGCGTGAAATCACTGGAGCATCACCATGAAGAAGGTCATTCTTTCCGCTGTCGGCTTGGCGGCTGTTTTGACATCGTTGACGGCCATTGCCGGGCCAGACTGGCAGGTCATCGAGAAAGCTCGCAACGCGAAACTTGCGCAGATCCGCGCAGCGCAAGCGCAGAAAAGCGCTGGCATGCCTGCGATGCCGCAGCCCTGCCAAGACATGATTCAAGCGCCGAAATAACACGGTGGGGCGTTCTGCATTATCGGCAGGACGCCCATCGCGCGATGGCACGTTTGCGGCAGATCAACCCGTTCGATCATAAGCCGCGTCCGCGTGCACATCGCGCGTAGCCGCTGTTACCATTCGATCCAATCACATCATCTGCAGAACGTGCGCGCATCGCTTCGCCGGCCGTGGTTCGCCGGATTCCTAGTCATCGCTTTCCTGACAGTTCAACTGGCAGCGGCAGCATACGCCTGTGCGGCAAGCCGCGGCTCAGCGGAGGTCATGCCCACCATGGCCGATGCGACCGACGCCGGTGCCATGGTGCAGTCGTGCCCCGAGATGGCCATGCAGGCGCAGCAGGATGTGCACCAGCATGACGGCCTCTGTCTTGAGCACTGCCAGAGCGGCACCAAGTCGGCCAATCACGTATCGCCGCAGATTCCCATCTTCCTGCCCGTCCTGATCCGGATGATCACGGCCGAGCCAGTCATCATGGCGGACGGCCAATCGGTCTTGCTCGCCGATGTGGCGCCCCGTGCACCACCACCCCCGATTCCCATCCTGAACTGCTGTTTCCGCACGTAGCCTCCGAAGCGACGTATCTCTCACGCCTTGCCGCCTAACCGGCAAGGTGGTCGTTGCTTTCCGGAGGCTTTATGCTTTTGCGTTTTCCCCCACGCGGTGGGCGCTTGCTCGCGCTCGCCGTCCTGCTGCTTTTAAGCAGTCATCTGGCGTATAGCCAGACCGATGCGCTCTCCTTGCAGGAAGCGATCGGCTTGGCATCGTCCCGCTCCGCCGACGCGGAAACCTCCCGCGCCGGTGTACAGTCGGCGCTCGACATGGCCGTGGCGGCAGCCCAACTGCCCGACCCTGTCCTCAAATTCGGCGTGAACAATGTTCCCGCCGATGGCAGCGACCGGTTCTCCATCGGCACCGATTTCATGACCATGCGCTCGGTCAGCGTGATGCAAGAGCTCACGCGGACCGAGAAGCGCCGTGCCCGTGCGGAACGTTTCAACGCCGAGGCCTCCGCGGCCGAAACACAGCGTGTCGCCGCGCTGGCAGCCGTCCAGCGCAGCACAGCGCAAGCCTGGCTTGACCGCTGGTATGCCGCACGTACCGTTCAACTGCTGGCGGAACAAACAGCCTCTGTCGCCTTGCAGGTCGAGGCAGCCGAGGCGGCCTATCGCGGCAATCGCGGCTCACGCGCCGACATCGTAGCTGCACGCCTTGAACGGCAGCAGTTGCAAGACCGGACCGACGAGGCCCGGGCGACGGAAGCGTCTGCCAAGGCCATGCTGCGGCGCTGGGTAGGCGACGCATCCAGCCGCCCGCCCGCCGCGCCCCCCAGGTTCGACGTCCCGCAGTGGCTCGACGCGCTGGACGACGCGGCCATCGATACCCTGCCCGATGTGGCCGCTGCCAGCGCGCAAGCCGCCATGGCGGACGCTGAAGGACGTGTCTCTCGTGCGGCCAAGACACCCGACGTGACGGTGGAGCTGATGTATAGCCAGCGCGGACCGGCTTACGCCAACATGGTGTCGTTGAACGTCTCCCTGCCGATTCCCTGGGATCAGAAGAACCGCCAGGACCGCGAGGTCTCGGCCAAGCTGGCGCAAGCCAATGCCGCGCGCGCTCAAGCAGAAGTCTTGCGGCGCAACATGGTGGGCCAGATTCTGGGCAAGCGCGAGACGTTGCGACTGAACCAACGCCGCCTGGATCGCTATCAAACCACGACCGTCCCGCTAGCGCGCGCGCAAACCGAGGCAGCGCTAACGTCCTACCGGACTGGAAGCGGTTCGCTCGCCGCGGTCGCCGAGGCAAGCCGCAAGGCACTCGACCTTGCGCTGGAACGTCTCAAGCTCGAAGCGTCGACGGCCCAACTCTGGGCCGAGCTCGCCTTCCTCAAACCGCTCCCCACGGCAAACCAGCCGACCTCCAACGTTGGAGTTCAACCATGAACCGAACCATCTTTGCGCGCATTGCAGCCAGTCTGGTGTTGGCGAGCCTTGGCATGGGCGCCACCTACTACCTTGGCGTGAGGCAGGGACAGCGGAGCGCGCCCACGCAGGCGGCAGCATCTGCCCAAGCCGCCGATGCCCCGCTCAAAGCGGGCGACATCGATCCCAAGACGGGCAAGCGGATTCTCTATTGGCAAGACCCCATGGCACCTGGCCAGCGTTTCGACAAACCAGGCAAATCACCTTTCATGGACATGCCGCTTGCCCCCGTCTACGAGAATGGCGCCGGCGGGAGCGCCGCCGTCACGGTTGATGGCCGTGTGGCACAGAATCTTGCTGTGCGCACGGCTGAGGTCAAGACCGGCCGGCTGGACGCCATGCTGGAAGTGCCCGGCAATATCGCCATCAACGAGCGCGGCATCGAGATCATTCAAGCGCGCGCCGCCGGCTTTGTCGAACGGGCGTACGCGAAAACCACGTTAGACCCGGTCAAGCGCGGGCAACCGCTGATCGTCGTCTACGCGCCGGAATGGGTCGCCGCACAAGAGGAGTACCTGGCCGTTTCGCGTACGGCCAACGCCCTGCAGGGGGACCTGCGCAGCGCAGCGTTGCTGCGCATGCGCCAGGCCGGCATGACGGAGGCGCAGATCCGGCTGGTCGAATCCACCGGCAAGCCACAGCCACGGCTGGCGATTTCCAGCGACATCGATGGCGTCATCACCGAGGTCGGGGTCCGGGACGGCATGGCTGTCGCACCCGGCATGACGCTCTTCAAGATTGCCGACTTGTCCACCGTGTGGGTCTTGGCGGAGATTCCCGAGAGCCAAGCATCGGCCATCCGCCCGGGCCAGGCGGTGACGGCCACGGCGACGGCAATCGCTGGACACGCGCTGACCGGCAAGGTGGATGCCATCCTGCCCGACGTCAATGCCAATACGCGAACCGTCAAGGTGCGCGTCGAACTCCAGAACCGGGACCGCCGCCTCTTGCCCGGCATGTTCGCCAACGTGCGGTTTGGCGCGCAAGCCGGCCCGGACAAGCTGCTGGTCCCCACGGAGGCGTTGATTCGCACCGGTACGCGCACGATCGTCATGGTGGACGCCGGCAATGGCGGCTTCAACCCCATCGAAGTCAAGACCGGAGCCGAAGCCAATGGGCAGACCGAAGTGACCGACGGTTTGAGCGCGGGACAGAAGGTGGTGGTTTCCGGGCAGTTCCTGATTGATTCGGAAGCTAGCCTGCGCGGCACCGCCCAACGCATGGCATCGCCACCTGCGGCCTCCGCGCCCGCAGCGGCCGCCATCGAGCATGAAGGCGTCGGCCGCATTGAGGCTGTCACCAGCGAAGGCCTGACGATCTCACATGGCGCGATTCCGTCCGCGCACTGGAGCGCGATGACAATGGATTTTGCCGCACCGCCCTCCGGCCTGCCAAAGCGCTTCAAGCCTGGGGACCGTGTGCGCTTCCGGTTCCAACTGCATGACGATGGCATGGCAGTCCTGTCCTCGGTCGAGCCGGCCGGCGCGGATCAGGGGGGCAAGCCATGATCGCACGGCTGATTCTCGCGTCCATCCGCAACCGCTTCCTGGTGCTGCTAGCGACCGTCATGCTGACGGCCTGGGGTCTGTGGGCCGCGCGCAGCACGCCGCTCGATGCGCTGCCCGACCTGTCGGACGTACAGGTCATCATCCGCACGCCGTTCCCTGGCCAAGCGCCGCAGATCGTGGAAAACCAGGTCACGTATCCGCTGACCACCACCATGCTGTCGGTGCCGGGCGCCAAGACGGTGCGCGGCTACTCGTTCTTCGGCGATTCGTTCGTCTATGTGCTGTTCGAGGACGGGACTGACCTGTATTGGGCACGCTCGCGCGTGCTGGAGTACTTGAACCAGGTGCAGTCCCGCCTGCCTGCGGCGGCCAAACCGGCGCTGGGCCCGGATGCCACCGGCGTGGGCTGGATCTACGAATACGCGCTGGTCGATAAGACCGGCCGGCACGACTTGGCCCAACTGCGGGCGTTGCAGGACTGGTTCCTGCGCTTCGAGTTGAAGGCCCTGCCGAACGTCGCGGAGGTCGCTTCCGTCGGCGGCATGGTCAAGCAGTTCCAGGTGGTGTTGCAGCCGGACCGGCTGCGTGCGTTCAACCTGACACAGGCCAAGGTGCTGGCAGCGCTCAAGGGTGCCAACCAGGAGACCGGTGGCTCCGTGCTGGAACTGGGCGAAGCCGAGTACATGGTCCGCGCCAGCGGCTACCTGAAGACGCTCGACGACTTCCGGCAGATTCCCCTGATGACGAACGATGCGGGCATCGCCGTGCATTTGGGCGATGTCGCCACCGTCCAACTCGGGCCCGAGATGCGCCGTGGCATCGCGGAACTGAACGGTCAGGGCGAGGTGGCAGGTGGCGTCGTCATCCTGCGTTCAGGCAAGAATGCCCTGGAGACGATCGAAGCCGTCAAGGCCAAGCTCGCCACGCTGCGCACCAGTCTGCCCGAAGGCGTGGAGATCGTTCCTGTCTACGACCGGTCCGGTTTGATCAAGCGCGCGGTGGACAACCTGACGCACAAGCTGATCGAGGAATTCATCGTCGTCGCTGTCGTGTGCCTGGTGTTCCTGTTCCATCTGCGCTCGGCACTGGTGGCAATCGTCTCGCTGCCGCTGGGCGTCCTGGCGGCCTTCCTGGTGATGCGATACCAGGGCGTCAACGCCAACATCATGTCGCTGGGTGGCATCGCCATCGCCGTCGGCGCCATGGTCGACGCGGCCGTGGTGATGATCGAGAACGCGCACAAACATCTGGAGCATTGGCTCGAGGACAACCCCGGCCGCGAACTCACAGGCCACGAGCGCTGGAACGTGATCGGGGAATCGGCGGCAGAAGTGGGGCCGGCGCTGTTCTTCTCGCTGCTGATCATCACGCTGTCGTTCATCCCCGTGTTCACGCTGGAGGCGCAGGAGGGCCGCCTGTTCTCGCCGCTGGCGTTCACCAAGACGTATTCGATGGCGGCAGCGGCTGGGTTGTCGGTCACGCTGGTGCCTGTGCTGATGGGCTACCTGATCCGCGGGCGTATCCCGAGCGAGCAATCGAACCCGCTCAGCCGCTGGCTGATCCGCCTCTACCAGCCAATGCTGTCCAAGGTGCTGGCGTATCCCAAGGCGACGGTCGCTATCGCCATTGTGCTGCTGGGGGCAACGGCCTGGCCGATCCTGCGCACAGGCGGCGAATTCATGCCGCCGCTGGATGAGGGCGATCTGCTGTATATGCCGTCAGCATTGCCTGGGTTGTCGGCCGGCAAGGCGGCTCAGCTCCTGCAGCAGACCGACCGCCTCATCAAGACGGTTCCCGAAGTGGCCAGCGTGTACGGCAAGGCTGGGCGCGCGGACAGCGCAACGGACCCGGCGCCGATCGAGATGTTCGAGACCACCATCCAGTTCAAGCCGCACGACCAGTGGCGCCCCGGTATGACGACCGACAAACTGGTGGAAGAACTCGACCGCGTGGTCAAGGTGCCGGGGCTGTCCAACATCTGGGTGCCACCGATCCGCAACCGCATCGACATGCTCGCCACCGGCATCAAGAGCCCGGTCGGCATCAAGGTGGCGGGCACGGACTTGAAGGAGATCGATCGACTGACCACTCGGATCGAGGAGACCGTCAAAACCGTGCCGGGTGTCACCTCTGCGCTAGCGGAGCGGTTGTCCGGCGGACGATACATCGACGTGGACATCAACCGACAGGCCGCCGGCCGATACGGCCTGAACATCGACGACGTGCAAAGCATCGTGTCATCCGCCATCGGTGGCGATAATGTCGGTGAGGTGGTTGACGGCCTGGCCCGCTTCCCGATCAACCTCCGCTATCCGCGCGATTATCGGGATTCCGTGGAGCAGTTGCGGCGTTTGCCGATTGTCACTGACCGGGGCCAGCAGATTGTGTTGTCCGACGTCGCGGACATCCGCGTCGTGCAGGGCCCGCCGATGCTGCGCAGCGAGAATGCCCGGCTCTCGGGTTGGATCTATGTCGATATCCGGGGGCGCGACCTGCGCTCGGCGGTGAAGGACATGCAGGCAGCAGTGACCAAGGCGGTGCCGATGCCGGCGGGCTACGCGCTGAGCTGGTCAGGGCAGTTCGAGTACCTGGAGCGTGCGAGTGCCAAGCTGCAGGTGGTCGTACCATTCACCTTGCTGATCATCTTCGTGCTGCTGTACCTCGTGTTCGGCCGTATCGACGAGGCGCTGCTCATCATGGGCACGCTGCCGCTCGCACTGATCGGCGGGTTCTGGCTGCTGTATCTGCTCGGCTATAACCTGTCGGTGGCCGGAGTCGTCGGCTTCATTGCGCTCGCCGGGGTGGCGGCCGAATTCGGCGTGATCATGCTGCTCTATCTCAAACACGCTTGGACCGAGCGGCAGGAAAACGGTCAAACTTCTACCCAAGCGCTACTGGAAGCGATTCAGGAAGGCGCCGTGCTGCGTGTACGCCCCAAGGCCATGACGGTGGCCGTCATCCTGGCTGGCCTGCTCCCGATCATGTGGTCGGACGGCACAGGCTCCGAAGTCATGCAGCGCATTGCCGCGCCGATGGTCGGCGGCATGATCACCGCGCCGTTGCTGTCCCTGTTTGTCGTTCCTGCTGTCTACCTGCTGCTGCGCAGGCGTGGCAGCGGGCAATCCATTCCCCAACCACCCTCTCATGACAAGGTCTCACGATGAACTACGTTTCCGCTGTTGTATTCGCCCTGACGCTGGCGTCGACTCCAGCCGCCTTTGCGGCCACGCCGATGGAAGGTATGGACATGAAGCCTGCTGGTCAAACCAAGCAGGCGCCCAAGCCCGTGGCAGCAGAGGTCCGCAAGATCTACCTCGACACCGGCAAGGTCACGCTTAAGCACGGCGCCATCGACAATCTCGGCATGGGCGCCATGACGATGACGTTTGCCGTCAAGGACAAGGCATCACTGCAGCACTTCAAGGAGGGCCAAGCGGTGTGGGCCGTCTTTGATATGGTCGACGGTCAGCCGACCGTCGTCGATTTGCGGAGCAAGTAAACCCTCGGCGGCGCACGGCCCATCGGTCGTGCGCCGCTGCATGCTGCGGAATCAGCCAGAAAGTCCCTTCACGAGGGCGCCTTGTCGTGACATCAATGCTGAGCGCAACAACCCTGCTATAGCGACGCTGCTAGCCCCGAGCATCCAGCCGGCGACCACATCCGCCGGGAAATGCATCCCGGCGGCAACACGCGACCACCCGACCAACGCGGCGTAGAACACCAACGCGAGACGCCCCCGAAAACCCACCAAGGGCCAGAGTGCCCCGACCACAAGCGCTGCGAACGTCGAGTGCCCGCTCGGCAGGCTGTAGTGCAGTTCCGGCTCACCAATGACGTGCACGAGGTGGCCGAGTACCGCCGGTGGCCGTGGGAAATCCAGCCACCACTTCAAGGCGGAAGCGGCCAGCAGGGCAAGCGCGAAGGCCAACCCAAACGTGACGAGGCGTTGCCTGACAGCGCACGCGCGCGCTGGATTCGACGCTGATATCGACCACCGCCAGAGCCCCAGCAGCAAGAGCGGCGCAGTCCAGTAGTTGCCAATCAGGCTAAAGCACCACGCCACCGGGTCCAGGGCGCTTGGCATCCCCGAGTTGATGGCGTGGAATAGCGCGACGTTCCAGCCGCCCCAGTCGTACACGAGGAACTTCCAATTCATTTGCGCAGCAACCTCAGCCCGTTGCCGACCACCAGCAGGCTGGCGCCCATGTCGGCAAACACCGCCATCCACATGGTGGCCTGGCCTGTAAAGGTCAGTGCCAGGAACACGACCTTGATGCCGAGCGCCAGCGCAATGTTCTGCTTCAGCACCCCGGCCGTGGACCGGGATAGTCGTACAAACGCCGGGAGCTTGCGCAGATCGTCGTCCATCAGCGCAACGTCGGCCGTTTCGATCGCCGTGTCCGTCCCGGCCGCGCCCATTGCGAATCCAATATCGGCCCGTGCCAGCGCCGGCGCATCGTTGATGCCATCGCCGACCATGCCGATGGTTCCTTGTGCGGATCGGCGCTCGATTTCGCGCTGCTTGTCTTCCGGCAGCAGATTACCGCGAGCCTCGTCGATACCGACCTGCTGCGCAATCGCCTCTGCGGTGTGCGGATTGTCGCCGCTCAGCATCAAAGTCTTGATGCCCAGTGCGTGCAATTCCTTGATCGCTTGGCGACTGCTGTCCTTGATGGTGTCCGCCACACCGAACAACGCGCGTACGCCGTCCTGGCCGATCAGCATCACGACCGTTTTGCCCTGGGTTTCCAGCACGGCAAGCTGTGCTTCCAATGCCGGCGAACACACGCCCAGTTCCTCGACCAGACGATGATTGCCCAGGTGATAGAGCGCACCGTTGACATGGCCCCGGACGCCGCGTCCGGGCAAGGCCGCAAAATCGGTGACGTCGCGCAGGGCTAGGCCTTGGTCCTGCGCCGCGCGGGCCACGGCCAGGGAGACGGGATGGTCGGAGCGGGCAGCCAGGCTAGCTGCCAGGATCTGGGCGGCGGACGCGTCCGCACCGTTCCAGGCCACGACGTCCGTCTGCGCTGGCTTGCCGTGCGTGATCGTGCCGGTCTTGTCGAGCGCCAACCATTTCAGCTTGCGTCCCTCTTCCAGATAGACGCCGCCCTTGATGAGGATGCCGCGCTTCGCGGCGGCCGCCAGGCCGCTCACAATGCTCACCGGCGTCGAGATCACGAGCGCGCAGGGGCAAGCAATCACGAGAAGAACTAGGGCCTTGTAGATCCAGTCCAGCCAAGTCGCACCGAAGACCAGCGGAGGGACGATGGCCACCGCAAGCGCAACCGCGAACACAATGGGCGTGTACAGCCGGGCGAACTGGTCAACGAAGCGCTGCGTGGGCGCTCGACTGCCTTGCGCGGCCTCGACGGCGTGAATGATCCGTGCCAGTGTGGAGTCGCTTGCCGCTGCGGTGACGCGATATTCGAACGACCCGGATTCGTTGATGGTGCCGGCGAACACGGAGTCGCCCGCTGCCTTCTCGACCGGCAGGCTCTCGCCCGTGATCGGCGCCTGATTGACGGATGACCGCCCCTGCAGAATCGTGCCATCGAGCGCGATGCGCTCGCCCGGCTTGACCCGCACACGGCTGCCAACGGCCACGGTCTTGGCATCGACGTCGGACCAACTGCCGTCGCTGCGCTGTACCGTGGCTGTCTCCGGGGCGAGATCCATCAGCCCCCGGATCGCATCTCGGGCGCGGTCCAGCGAACGGGCTTCGATGACCTCCGCCAAGGCGAAGAGGACCATCACCATCGCCGCTTCCGGCCAATGGCCGATCACCATCGCCCCAGTGACTGCGATCGACATGAGGGCGTTCATGTTCAGGTTGCGGTTCTTGAGCGCGATCCAGCCTTTCTTGTAGGTGGACAGCCCGCCGGTCAGGATCGCGGCCAGCGCCAGGATCACCACCACCCAATGGTTGCCACCGTTGAGCCAATACACCACTTCCGCCAGGACGGCGTTCGCGCCGGCAATGGCAAGCGGCCACCATTTGGTGGGCGCGGCATCTTGTTCGGGAAGCGGTGCTGCGGCAGAGCGGTCGCGCACCTCGGCATCGAAGCCAAGCGACTGAATGGCAGCCAGCACTTGCGGTAGCGCATCGGCAGCGTGTTGAACGGCGAGTGTGCGTTGGACGAGATTGAACTGCATGTCTGACACGCCCGCCATGCCCGCCAGCTTGCCGCGAATCAGCGTTTCTTCGGTCGGGCAGTCCATCTGACGAATGGTCAGGACTGTGCTCTGCCCGGCGGGGCTTTCATCGGCGCGAACCGCTCGCATGCCAACGGCTGCCAAGGCTTGCTCGATCGGCGCCGGGGATGGCAGCCGGTGCTGGACGGCCAGCGAACGCTGCATCAGGTTGAACTCAAGGTTGACCACGCCGGGCAGCGCCGCCAGCTTATTGCGAATGAGCGTTTCTTCCGTCGGGCAGTCCATGTTGTCGATCCGGTAGCGGGATCGTTTCAGGTCAACAGCCGCCGCATCGCCGTCCGCCGGCGTCACCACGTTGGTGGCAGCACAACCGCACCCCTTGGAGCCGCAATCACTCACAGCACCTCCCTTTGTCGCTTGAAATGGATTGGACTCAAGTACACACTCTATAGCTACTATAGAGTCAAGGGACTTCGGCCCGACATCATGAACATTCAGATCGGTGAATTCGCCAAGCGCACGGCCTGCCCGATTCAAACCATCCGGTACTACGAGCGCGAAGGCCTGTTGCCGCCGCCGGACCGCAGCTCGGGCAACTTCCGGCTGTACAGCGAGCGGCACATTGAGCGGCTGCAGTTCATCCTCCACTGCCGGTCATTGGACATGCCGCTGAACGACGTGCGGACACTCCTGCGCTACCGCGAGCGACCGGACGAGGATTGCGGCGCGGTGAACACCCTCCTGGACAAGCACATCGAGGAAGTCGAGCGGCGTATCGAGGCACTGGGGGTGTTAAAGCACCATTTGTGCGCGCTGCGCGAGACCTGTTCCGACGGGCGAGCTGCAGAAGCTTGCGGAATCCTGCAGGGGTTGTCCGAAGGTAGCGGCACGTGCACTGGAGACGGCACGCACCGCTGACACGAAGGGGAATGGCCGAACGGGTTCGCTATGTGACCCCTTCGGCCGCATGTTTTTTGACCAGCGCGACATCTGCGTCACGAAACATGAATTACAATCATTCTCATTTAAAGCCATTTCTCCCGCTTCGCCGGTAGGCTCTTCATGCAACTGCAGCGCGTCGTCACCCTCATCCTGTTCTACCTGCTGACATCGGTTTCAAGCGCGTACGCCGACACGCTGTCCACTCAAGACAAGACCAAGCAGGTCTGGCAATTACTCGACTATCTGGCGGTCGATTACGGTCGCTCCGTCAAGGACGGCCAGGTGGCCAATGCCGATGAGTACGCCGAAATGCAGGAGTTTGCGCATGCGGCGCAGCGCCAGATTGCCGAGTTGCCGGCGGGGCCACAGACGCAAGCCTTGCTCAAGGATGCTGGCGCGTTGCGCACGCTCATCGCCGACAAGGCCGCACCCACCGTCGTCGGTGAACAGGCGCATAAGCTCGCGGACAGCTTGCTGGCCGCCTACCCGGTGCCGATGGCGCCCAGCAAGGTGCCCGACCTGAAGCATGGAGCTACGCTGTATCAAAGCCAGTGCGCGTCCTGCCATGGCAACACCGGACACGCCGATGGTCCGCTGGCCGCCAAGCTGAGCCCGCCCCCCATAGCCCTGGCCGATCATCAGCGCGCCCAGGAGCGCAGCGTCTTCGCCCTCCAGCAGATCATCACGCGCGGTGTCGAGGGCACCTCGATGCCGAGCTTCGCGCAGCTCACTGACGATGATCGCTGGGCACTGGCCTATTTTGCGTCGACCTTGTCCTATTCCGATGCGGACCGGCAAGCCGGCGCCAAATTGTGGGCATCCCGCCCGGAGCTGCATAGCGCGGTGCCGACGCTCGCCAAGCTCAGCCAGACGCCAGAAGCGTTGCTGGCCAAGACGATCAGCCCGGATGCCGCGCGGCAATTGACCGCCTATTTGAGAAGCGCGCCGGATGTGCTGAACGCCTCCAACGCAGACAGTCTCGCAATCGCCAAGGACAAGCTCAAAGAGAGCGTAGCCGCCTTCGACCAGGGCGACAAAGCGACTGCCTCGCGCCTGGCGCTCTCCGCCTACCTCGACGGCTTCGAGCCGGTCGAACCGGCCCTGGCCGCCAAGAACCAGTCGCTGTTCCAGGACATCGAAAAAATGATGGGCCTGTATCGCAACGCGATCACTACCGGTCAGGCCGAGCAGGTACGGGACATCGCGCAGCATCTGCAGACGATGCTGACTGAAGCCCAGGATGCACTGGGTGGCACCAACGACCCGCTGTCGACGTTCCTGGGCGCCTTGACGATCCTGCTGCGCGAGGGCCTGGAGGCACTGCTTGTCGTGGTCGCCATGATGGCCTTCCTGAAGAAGGCCGAACGCACCGACGTGCTGCCATACGTCCATGCCGGCTGGATTGTTGCGCTGGCCGCCGGTGGACTGACGTGGGCCGTCGCTACCTACCTGGTGGATTTGAGCGGTGCCAGCCGCGAGATGACCGAAGGCTTCTCGGCAATCTTTGCGGCCGTGGTCCTGCTCGGCGTGGGCATGTGGATGCACCAGAAGAGCCTGGCCGGTCGCTGGCAGGCCTATGTGAAGCAGAAGCTGTCCTCCGCGCTGAACAAGCGCTCGGCGATCATGCTGTTCGTGCTGTCATTCGTGACGGTGTACCGCGAGGTGTTCGAGACCGTGCTGTTCTACGCCGCGCTGTGGAGCGAAGGGAACGGCATCTACCTGCTGGCCGGCTTGGGCTCCGGGATTGCGATCCTGGCGATCATCGCCGTCGTGCTGCTGCGCTCCTCGGCGCGCCTGCCGATCCGCCAGTTCTTTGCCTTCAGCTCGGCTCTGGTCGCGGTCCTGGCAGTGGTGCTGATCGGCAAGGGCGTTGCGGCGTTGCAGAAGGTTGGTTTTCTGCACATCACGCCGATTTCGATGCCGCGTATTGACGTGCTGGGGATTTACCCGTCCATGCAGACGGTGATCGCACAGGTGGCGATCTTGCTGATCATTGTGCTCAGCTTCGCGTATAACCTCCGATCGCAGAAGGCATCGAGCAAAGCGTAGTCGCTACCTTGATTTGAGAGTTCAATGGCGGATATCGACAGGTATCTGCAGGCAGCGACCCGCGATCACACACGGCGCAGCTATCAGTCCGCCATCCGTCATTTCGAGCAAGAGTGGGGTGGCTTCCTGCCGGCCAGCGCCGACAGCGTTGCACGCTATCTGGCTGAGCACGCACAGACGCTTTCCATCAACACGCTGCGCCAACGGTTGGCTGCGATCGCGCAGTGGCACGTTTCGCAGGGCTTTCCCGACCCCACGCGAGCACCGCACGTCCGCAAGGTGCTCAAGGGCATCCAGGCACTGCACCCCGCGCAGGAGCGGCGCGCCAAGCCATTGCAGCTCGCCCAGTTGGAGCAACTGGTTGCCTCGCTGGATGCGCAGATCGCGACCGCCTCGTCTGAGGGCAACGCCCATCAACTCCAGGTGCATACCCGCAACAAGGCGCTGGTGCTGATCGGCTTCTGGCGGGGCTTCCGGTCGGACGAACTGAGTCGGCTGCAGATCGAGCACATCACGGTGGAGCCCGGCCGGGGCATGACGATTTTCCTGCCGCGCACCAAGACGGACCGCAACCATGTCGGTACGACCCACAAGGCGCCCGCGTTGTCGCGCTTGTGCCCAGTCGCCGCCTACGAGGCCTGGTTGGCGGCGTCCGGCCTGACCGAGGGCCCCGCGTTCCGCAGGATTGACCGCTGGAGCCGAATCGCAGCCGATGGACTGCAGGCCAGCAGCATCGTGCCTTTGTTGCGCGCGCTGCTCCATCGCGCAGGACTGCCGCAATCGGACCGCTACAGCAGCCACTCACTACGACGGGGCTTTGCAACCTGGGCGAACTCGAACCAGTGGGATCTCAAGATGCTGATGGAATACGTCGGCTGGAAGGACGTACGCTCGGCCATGCGCTATATCGACGCGGCCGACCCATTTGCCCAGCATCGGATCGAAACAGCGCTGTCGGTCGCACCCCGGCCGGGCATTGCAGTCTGACAGGTCCGGTCTGGCGGACCTCTGCCATTGCTTTGACGCAGTAACCTTGCATGAACCTCTAATAAACGCGATTGCGGCCGACCCGTGCCAAGCAGGACTTCATGCTTGGCTCGCACGCCGGCGAGGTGCCGCCTCCAACAGGGCATCCTGAAATTGGTGGATCTTGAAGCTCAAAACGCCCCGGAAATTCACATGGGCGAAGTGTGCCGGCCCCATGCGGCGCAGCCAGTCATCGTCGATCCGTTGCCCCTTGCGCTGCCACGTATCCACCGTCGTTTGCATCCGCTCGGTATTCCAGGCAATCACCAGATTGGTCAGCAGCGAGAGCGCCCCGGAAATCGCGATCATCTCGTCCTGGCGGCGACCGCGCTCGTGTTGGACCTTACTCATATAAATCGCCCGCTGGAGATGGTGCACGGATTCACCCCGATTGAGGAGCGTGCGCAACTCGCGACGAAACTCGATGTTGCTGAAAAAGTCGCATAGGAACAGCGTGCGCAGCAGCTTGCCCAGGTGATCCGCTGCCCGGTGGATCGGGTCACCCTGGGCAGCACTGCCGAAGCGTTGCAGCGCAACGATCGCGCTCACGCGCCCCGCGTGAATGGACGCCACCAGGCGTAGCAAGCCATCCCAGCCGTCGCGGATCGCCTTGAGTAGATAGCGTCAAGTAGTACTGCCGGTTTACCGTCGATCATCATTGCCGGTCGGCCGGGGTAATTGTCGGTGGTTAGTCGGGCATGGTTGTCGCTCCTCCCTCGTCATGGTTGTCGCTAGATGGTTGTCGGCGGCGCCCGGCCTGTTTGTCGCTGGCGGTGCGGCGCCGGTAGCTCTCGACGTTCATTTCAAAGATGGTTGAGTGATGCACCAGGCGGTCGATGGCGGCCACCGTCATCGAGGGGTCTGGGAACACGTCGTTCCAGCCGGAGAACGGTTGGTTGGCGGTGATCATCAGGCTGCGCCGCTCATACCGTTCGGCGATCAGCTCGAACAGCACGCTGGTCTCGGCTTGGTCCTTGCGGGCGTACGACAGGTCATCCAGGATGATCAGGTCGAATCGGTCGAGCTTGGCCAGGGCCGATGGCAACTGCAGGCTCTGGCGCGCGGCCTGCAGCTTCTGCACGATCTCGCTGGTGCGTGTGAACAGCACACGGTACAGCTTGCGCTCCGACAGGTTGCGCAGCCAGGGACAGAGGTCAAAGCCAAGTAGCTTGGCCACCGCCATCCCCACGTTCGTGTAGCCATGGGTGTCGACGGCGAGCCGCAGCAGCCCACCGTCAGCGCGGGTTTCGTTGTGACGCATGACGCCTTCGATCGCCGCGCCAGTTTGGCGCTCGTTGAGCACCATCGGCTGGTTGTAGACGATCCCATGCTGATCCAGCACGTGCGTATAGACGCCAGCGGCGTGCGTGCGTCGGCGGGGATCAGCGCGCGCGTAGAACAGATGTGGGGACGTGTCCAGGCTCATGGAGTCGCTGGAGGCGAGTTGGCCGGTGCCCCATAGATCGGTGATCGGGTGCGTGCGCTGGAACTCCACCACACGTTCGTTGGCGCGGCGCAGCCGGCCGGGCATTTCCAGGGAGCGCATCGCGGTGGAGACGTGCGCGAGGTCCAACTGCGGGATCATCGCCGCGACGCCCTTGGCATCCAGTTCGGTGCCGTGCGCGATCAGGGCTGCATAAAGGGAGACGAGTTCGTGGGCATCCCGCGCCTTGCGCGCCAACAGCACTTCACTGAAATTGGTGCGCGCATCCATCTCCAGAATCATGTCGGCAAACTGTGCGCTGCCGATGTCCTTGAACAGCAGATCTCGGGTGCGTTGAGGCGTGGTATCCGTGGTCTGCGCTTCCAATGGCGACAAATGCAGGATGCCGTCCGCGTCGATCGTAAAGTGGCCAGCCTCACGGGCCTCGTCCAGCGCAGCGAGACCCGCCTTCAAATGCTCGGTCAGGCGATCAAGATAGAGCCTCGCTTGGCTTGGCAGGCCGAGCGAAGACAGATGCCGGTCGCGGTCGACCTCCCACTGTGCCGGCGGAATCAGCAACTGGTCTCGTTCTCGAAACGACAGGCTATGGTTGATCCACACCGTGCCGCGGCGCAGCCCCTTGCGCAAACTCATTACAGCAGAGGCCTCCAAGGCACGCAGCGCGCGCTGGCGGTCCTCACCGTCGACCAGGTCGCGCCAACTGGCGCTCACTGGCACATTGCAGTCTGGCGGCAACTCCGTCATGCCCCGATCGTGCAAACCGCCAACGAGATCGAGTTGGCGCATGGCAGGATCGTTACCGTGACTGGCGAATTCCAACGCCCGCAAGGGTGTCAGGAGGTTGCGGAGTCGGTGGTGGTCTTCGGTAAGGGTTTCGCGCACGCTTGCGGCGTGACTTGCCGGCGGCCGACTGGACAGACCCTTAAGCAGCTTGCCGATGTCGGCCAGTCGGTCCTCGGCCGAGCGGCGGGTATCGTCCACCAGGGCCTTGATCTCCACCAGTTGCTGCCGGTATTCGATCGCCGAGCGGGCTTGCTTCGTCGTGGTCTTGTTGTACGCCTGCCGGACCAGGTCTGAGATACGGCGCCCGCTTTGGTACACCATGGCGTCAGTCAACTCCAGCAAGGTGACACGCAGGAAGAACACCAGTTCGAGCGTGCGCGTCGACGCTTTGAGTTCGCGGATTTTGGCGGGACGGCGGGCCTGGATACGTTGGCCGTAGGCCCGCTGTTTCTCGATGGGGACCGCGTCAAATGTCCAGGTAGCCGCTCCCTATCACTGCCTCGCATGATCGGTGGTGTTGTGCGTGGCTTCGCCATTGCCAACGGCACGCTCACCGCAGTGCTGGTCTACATCACTTACCGAGCCGGTTGGCAGTTCATCTGCGGATTCCTTGCGCTCGGCATGGTGGTCCACATGGCGCTGCGCTGGCTGACCAACAAAGACCCGTGGTGGAACCAAATCCTCATGGTCTATGACCGCTATGGCGACTTGTACGAGCCAGGCCCCTGGCACGGCAAGCTCGGCGCACGCTTTCGCCGGCCCTACGGGTTCGACAGTGATCTGCCATGCTGAAGAAGAAACGACCCATCCAGGAAATCGCTCCCTGGCTCACCTTTATCACGCCCACGCTTGTGCTCGGCAAGGATGGAAGTTTGCTTGCCACCTATGGGCTTGGTGGCGTTGATGCTGACCATCCCAACAAGAGCGAAATCACGTCCGCTCGGGATCAGCTCGATCAGGCCTGCCGGAGTCTGGATGGCCGTATCACTGCGTGGTGGCGCATCAAGCACCGTCGCGCACACGACTACATCGCCGGCGAGTTCGCCAGTGCCCAGGACGCCAAGATCGACGAGCTCAACCGGGCCAACATGTCATCGGGCAAGTTCTACCAGAACACGCATTCGCTCGCGCTCAGCTACACGCCTGCGTCTGGCTTGGACAAGATCTTCGAAAAGATCAGCTACCACGTCACGGTTGGCGGTAAGGGGCTGGTCGCCGCGTTGTTCGAGTCGCTGAAAGACACGTTCCTTGCTCGCAACGCGTTCGCTTTCGATCTTGCCAAGACGCAGGCCGATGCCAAGCGCTTCGAAGGCATGCTCGATGCATTTGTCGGCGGCAACACCAAGATTGGTCTCAAACGGCAAATGCTGCAGGAGTCCATGGCACTTCTGCATCAAGCGGCGAACCCTTCCGTGCCGCCGCGCAGGATTCGCTTCCCGATGACGTTGCTGGACACCCACCTCACCGAGTCGATCGTGACACCGGGTGCCGAGCAACTACTTTTTGAGTCGGCGCATGGGATGCGCTACGCGGCCGTGGTTGCCATTAAGGAGTGGCTCGGCTTCCAGGAAGCAGCGCTGGATGTTCTGACGAAGCTCGATGTTGAGCTGGACGTCTGCGTACTCTATCGCTTCTTGGACAACTCCAAGGCCAACGTCTACATCGAGAAGATCCGCAGCTTCTACAAGATGGCGAGCTTCAACCTGTGGAAAATTCTGAAGCAGTTCGCTGCCAAGGAAGAGCAGGAGAACGACGAGGGCCGGGAACAGCTCGCCGACGAGGCGGGCCAGGCGCTTCGCCGTCTGACCGCGGATGGTCAGCAGCATGGGTTCGCCAACATCTCCATCATCGTCTACGGCAACACCGAAGAGGAATGCTCGGACGCGGTCAGTCTGGTCGTCGGCGCCATCAGCAACGCGGGGTTCGGCACGATTCGTGAAGGCACGAACCTCATGCCGGCATGGAACTGCACGCTGCCCGGCCGTTGGGACAACCAGCGGCGCCTGCAATTCGTCGAAACACCCGCCGTATCGGACGTCGCCCCGATTTGCACGATCAATCCCGGGCCGACCCGCAACGACTGGCTCTCGGACAAAGCTGGCAAGGAGATGCCACCGCTCACCTGCTTGCCGACGCGCCACCTGACCGCCCAGCGTGTCGACATGCACGAGCCTGGTGGCAACGGTCACCTCTTCGTGATCGGCCCGATTGGCGCGGGTAAGTCGGTGTTCCTGAATTTTCTCATGTCACAGGCGGGGCGGCACAACCCGCGGCGCATCCGTTTTGATAAGGATCGGTCGACACGCATCACCACGCAACTCGGTGGCGGCCAATTCATTGATGTTACCGGCAAGTTCGCCACCGCCACACGCTGCAACCCGCTGTCCCTCCTTGGGGAGGCGGAGAACCACGCCTACGTGACGGAATGGCTGATCCTGGCCATCGAGGACGAAGACGGATTCAGGCTCACCCCCACACAGAAGCAGGACATCTTCGATGCGGTTCAGATTCTGGCCGGCTATAGCCGCGAGCAATGGACCCTGTCCTTCTTCGCCACGCTGATCCACGCTGATCTACGCGAGCGGTTGCAACTCTGGATGAAGGGCGGCCAGTACGGTGATTTCTTCGACAACGTCGACGACGCCTTCCAAATCAGTGACGACTTGACCATCGAGATGGGCGAGCTGCTGATTAACTATGAGCGCGCAGCCGTTCTGTTCCTGGACTATGCCTTCTTCCGGATCAGCAAGAGCATGGACGGTCAGCGCTTCACGCTGATTGAAATCGAGGAGGCGGGCTTCTTCTTCAAATACGAGCGCTTCTACAGGCGCTTGGAAACGTGGCTGACCACCATCCGCAAGCTCAACGGCGCCGTATGGATGGCGACACAGTCGCTGCGTCAGATCTCCCGGATCGCTGACTTCGAGGTGCTGAAGGAAACCATCGCGAATTTCATCTACCTGCCAAACAGCCTCGCCAATACCAGCAAGAACCTCTACTGCGACACGTTCGAGATTCCCAGCATCGCCGGCAAGCTGTTTGGCAATGGTGGCGGCATCAGCGGCGGCGCCGTGAAGAGCGGCATCAAGGCCGCGTGGGGCCTTGGCAAGCGCATGGCGGGCTGACGACATGAACCACACGCCGATGCCCATTGCTGCTCTGACCGCCACGCTCGGTTCGCGGCTGGACCTCGTTCGGCAGTACGCGAACGAGTCGTCGAGCGCGGATTTCGAGCGCAAGTGGTTGTCCGTGCTCGAAACGTGTGCTGACTGGTATTCGTCGATGCCGCTCCGGCCCGAACAACATTCGGAACCCGGTGGCGCCTTCCGCGCCACGGTCGAGACTGTCTACTACGCCTTGCGGCTGTCCGGGGGACAGAAATTCGGTGCCGACCAAACATCGGAGCGTCGGCGCAAGCTCGAACCGCAATACCTCTATGCCTTGTTCCTCGCGGCGTGCAGCACCTGGCTGGATGAGCCGTTCCGCCATTTCCAGTTCTTCCGTCTGACAGACCAAGCGGAGTGGAGCCCCGCCGCGCATGGAGCCTTCTCGGCTTGGCTGCAGGGCTGCGAATACCGTGTGCAACGTCGCGAAGCACCGCTGCCTGTCGAACGCATGCGTACCGCCCTGCTCGCGCGCTCGATCCTTGGCAGCACGCGGCTGGAGCTGCTCGAGAGCGTGGTGCAGACCGACCTCTTCGGTGCGATCAATCCAGAGAGCCGGCCGGCCGGTACCGAGTCGCTTCTGCACAAGGTCCTGCGTCAGGCGGTTGCGGTGACCTGCGATACCGAAGACAAGGTGCGCCGCGCTCGCTTTGCCCCCGATACGACGCCGATTCCGCCCGTGAAAACGATGGAAGACGGTTTTGCGGCCCAAGCCCAGCCGGCAGCCGCCGCCGAGAAGCGTCCATCGCAACCCAGAGCCAAAGCAGCAAAGAGCGAGCCCTCGGCGGCGGATAGCGTGTCGGCACTGTTCGAGCAGGCCAAGGCCGCACCGGCGCCAATCACCTCGGCTTCGCCCGAGACACCCACGTCCGCGCCAGAGAAGCCCAACACCCAAAGCTCGCTGTTCGACTTGGACACGATGCAGGCTCCAAAAGAACCAACAGTCAAACAGGAAGACCCCTTCGCACAGATCCTGAGTTCAGCGAGCACCCTCATGCGCGAGTTCTTTCGCGCGCTCATGCAGGACGTCGAGTCAGGCAAGGTGGCCGTGAATTGGGGCGAGAAGGGTCTAGTGCTGCAAAAGCGCATTCTCGGCAGCTACGGCATCGCCAGCGAAACGCTGGTGGACAACCTGCGCAAGCTCAACCTCCTCGCCAGCTCGCAGGGCGCTGAGATTGTGCTGGTCGAACGCATTGGCTCGCTGATCCTCGCTCGCCCGCAACAATGAACAGCTACATCAACCACTTTCGCCCGATCTTCGAGGCCCGTGCGGCCGTCGGTTGGCTGATCGGGTTGATCTTGCTCCCCTTATCCGGCATGCCGCATGCCTGGGTATTCGCAGGATTTTGCGCCCTCTTCCTGCTGGCTCGAACGTATCAGGTGCACAAGGCGCTGGCCTTTCGCATGTCGATTTCGACACGCTGGCTCACCCTCATCCAGATCGAGGTATTGCTGCGCACGAGCGCCCGCATGAAAGCGGATCTGGATGCGATGTACTTCGGCACCGGCTTCGAATGGACCCAGCGACACTGCCAGATCGCGCACGACATCCTGCGGATGCCGTCCAATGAAATTCCGGGCCTGCCAAAGTGGCTCCCCGTCAACGTCGCCAAGCGCATCGAGACCGCGTTTGCGCCGCCCAACAGCGTTCCCGATACCGCGCCGCAAGGCAAGTCGTGGATTCACGGGATGGAGCCCGACAAGATCGTGGTGCCCCTGCACTACAAGGCGCTTGGCGGTCACACGGCCGTGGGAGGCACCACGGGCGCTGGCAAGACCAAGACATACGAACTCATTGGCACCCAGGTCATCCACAGCCCCGGCAAAGACGTCCTCATTATTGTCGACCCCAAGAACGACAAGGACTTCAAGAAACGCGTCGAGCGAGAAAGCAAGCGTGCCGGCCGCAAGTTCCTGTACTGGAAGCAGGCGGCGCCGTCGGAGTCGATCCGACTGAATCCGCTGGAGAACTGGTCCCAGCCATCAGAAATCGCCAGCCGCGTCTCTCAGTTGATGGAAGAGGGCCCCTTCCGCGACTTCGCCTTCCTCTTCATCGACCGCGCGGTCAAGGGCGAGCTGTACGTCGGCGACAAGCCCAACCTGCGCTCGATCCTGAATTACGCGCAGTCTGGCATCAACGGTCTGCTGGACCGGTGCCTGCGCCGCTTCTTTCCGGAAGCGGGCATGCTCGACTGGGAAGACGAGGCCAGAGGATTTCTGCAGCGCATCGCCCAGAAAGGCGGAGTGGATCCGCTGCAAGGAATGGTGCAGCTCTATGTCGACAACTTCGCCAAGAAGGGGCTCGGCCACGAGACGATCGACGGCCTGGTGGCCACCTTTGTGCACGATCGCGAGCACTACATGCGGATCATCGCGTCCGCGCTGCCGCTACTGCAGATGCTGGCCACCGCCAGGCGCGCAAGGAGGGCGACGCGAATATCGCCTTCGTGCGCGGCCTCTTCACGCGCTCGCACGAGATCTTCTCGATGCGCTATGCGGCGTTCAAGGGCGAGAAATACCACGTCTGGGCACCGCTGCAGGAACCCATCCCGGAATTCGAGGCGCGGCAAAGCGCAGGCTACCAGTGCCGTATGGTCGACGAGCCCTGCCCCGACGACGTGACGCCTCGCAGTGCCGCAATGCAAATGGCCGCACGGGTGCTCAGTGGCCACGTCTTCTGCCGTTATTTCGAGGAATACGATGTCGCTGAAGAACTCGCTCATCGCTAAGGTGTCCCGCCTCGATCTCGACACGGTTGCGGTAAAGGATTTGGCGCCGCCAGTCGCGTGCAAGACGTTTGGATTCGAACAACAGTCGATCGCCGAATCGGCGCTTGCGGCAGGTCAGAACCTGGCGACGATGTATTGCATCTTCGTCCTGTTGGGCTTCGGTTGGGTGCTGACGGTCGGGTCCTTCACAAGCAGCCGGCACGCCTTCCGGGCGTTGCTCCAGAAGGGCCGTCAAGCCAAGGTCGCACGGTAGCCGCCGGGCCCGAGCTGTACACACGGGCCCGTGCGCCACCTGCCGGACCTGACCGCGCATCGCAAGCCCAATCGGCCTCTTCATTCGTTCCCCAAATGCCAACGTCGATCCTAGACGAACTGAATCCATCGCAGCGTGAAGTTGCGGAGCTTCGCCAGCACTGTGTCGCCGTAGCCTGCCCAGGCGCAGGCAAGACTAAGACGATTGCGACCAAGGCGGCGATTCTCCTGGGCGATCCCGCTTGCCGGGTGGGCGCCGTGACCTTCAACAAGGATGCGGCCACGGAGCTGCAGGATCGCATTCGCGTGCTGGCCGGGCCGGCGTCGAAGCCCCGTCTGCTGGCGGGTACCGCGAGCTGATGAAGCGGCTTGCCGAATGGCGTGGTCTCTGCGATCGGAAGTTCTATCCACTTGTCCTGGAAGGCGTCTACGAGTGGATGGCGCAACGTGCAAAGGCCGACACAGCTAAGCGCGCGGTCACGACAACCTACGACGTCCTGAGTCGCCTCAACGGTCCATTCTCAGATCGCCTCGCTTTCCTTCGACGCGAGAACAATGTGCCGGCAGCCGACGCCCTCATCCTCACGACCATGCACAACTCCAAGGGCTTGGAGTGGGATCACGTATGCATCATCCGGGCCGAGGAGACCGTGGTGCCAAACGAAAAGAGTACCGAGTCCGAGGAGCGACGACTCTTCTACGTCGCGATGACCCGCGCGCGCGACCGTCTTGAGATGAGCACGGCAAAGAAGAATCCAACCTCTCGGTTCGTTCTCGAGGCCAGCCTTACGTAGTGACACTGCCAACCACGTGACGTTGCTTCCCATTCGGAGCTAGCGACCAGATAGTTCCGGCTCCACCTCTCGCGGTCCCTCCAGCTATTGGTAATTCGCCAATGGCCTTCGCTCGCCTCGATCATTGGCGAACTATCAATAGTCCCAGCCGCTGCCGGCAGCAGTGTGTGCACTTCATTCTGGCCCTTCACCATTGGCGAACTATCAAAGGGCTGCGCCGGCGCGGGCTCCCCTGGCCATCGGTGAACTATCAAGAGTGGTGCCTCTCCCCATCGGTGAACTATCAAGTCACAACCCGCCTCAGGTGCATCGGTGAACTATCAAACGTGGCGCGTTCTCGCCATTGGCGAACTATCAAGTCGCAGTCCCCTGGGGGCCCATAGGCGAACTATCAAAGACTCCTTTCTGAGCGCTCGCTGCAGGTGCAGGACCATTGGCGAATCACCAATACCCAGCGCACGATCTGTGTCCCATAGCGCACAAAGAGGTGCATTTCCGATCTCTTTTTGGCGTGCTTTCCTGCGAAAGCCTCGGTCCAGGCAGGCCCGTTTGATATTTGACCTATGCTCTGTCGGATTCCGGGAGCTAATTTCTTTCAGTTACGCCACTATTGGAGAGAGTGGTTACTTACTTTCGTACAGATCAAGCGTTGTTGCTCCGTGCCGCACGCCCCGCCTAAATTGCCTCTGAGTGGCGTTGTAGCGCCATGTGACGGTACCCAAGGCAGTTGTGGGGCAACACGAGGGCATGGGCGAACTATCAATAGTGGATCGGCGATTCACCATTAGTAGATCGGCGATTGACTAGTAGCAGTATGGCTGAACCATCACTAGCAACACAGCTATACAACTATTGGTAGTTCGCCAATTATCCACAGGGCTATCTCATTGATTACAAAGGGGAAACCGCCATCCCTAATAGGTTTTCTAATCTTTTCTTCTAATACAATGCTGCGAATGTTGTCTCACATCCTGCCCAGCAGAAGGGGCGGCTACGCCGCATTGAGAGATTGATTTCAAAACCATTGGTGAACTATCAATGATCATCGCTGAATTACCAATACCCCTTGCTTGACAGTGGTAAACGTCCCCGCATAATGCCCGACAGGCAATATCGCCCCGGGAATCCAGCATGGCATCGACAGAATCAGGCAACTTCGAGCTTGTATCGGATCTAGACTCCGATGCAACCTCCACGCGTTCGCCTCGAGCCAAGGGTACTCGCACTTCATCGTCTGCAAGCCTTCTCGACGCCACTGAGAAGCTGTTGGCAAGCGCGGCCAATCGCAAAGCAAAGGGTGTGGTGAGTGCACCTGTCCCACTCGAGTTGCCACTATGGCCAGAGGATAAGCGTGGGTTGCCGAATTCGCTCGCACGTGGTGCCCTCTTCACGGCAGCCAAAGACAACAACCGTGAGTACTTCAAGGGGATGAAGGTTCTCACGCTTGCGAACGTGGACATTGTCTACAAGGGCGAAGAGCTGCGTCAGGACGACATGAGCGTTCTCTTGACGATCCTGCACTTGGCACGGCAGCGGCCTCTCACAAAGGATGACCCGGTTCAATTTACTGCCTACAGCTTTCTGAAGGAGGTAGGTTGGACCATTAACGGTCAAGAGTACAAGCACCTCCAGGAATGCTTTGACCGACTGGTCGCGAACCAGGTGAAGGTGTTGGCGGACGGAGGGAAAGCTGGGTATGCCGGCTCTCTAATTCAGTCGTTCGAGTGGCGCGACTCTGAAGGTAAGAGCCTTAGTCGCTGGAAGGTTTGGTTTGACCCCAAGATCGCTGGACTGTTCACCCAGGACTCCTACACGCTCATGGAGTGGGCCGAGCGAAAAAAGATTGGGCAACGCTCTCCACTTGCACTGTGGCTTCACAGCTTTCTGTCGACGCATCGTGAGCCAATCCCTATTTCCGTGGCCAAATATCGAGAGTTGAGCGGCGCCAAGGAGAAATCGCTCGCGGGCTTTAGGCTACGCCTCAAGGCCGCGCTGCAAAGGCTGAAAGACGCGGGAATGCTGGACGACTTCGAGATCAGGAATGACCTCGTGTATGTCGTCAAAGGCCGTCCGCGGCTCGCTAAAAAAGCTTGACTCTCGCCGCGCAGTGAACGGCCGCGTTCGACCGTGTCCCCATACCGGCCTGAGCGGATACGGCGTCAACCAAAACGGCGGCATGCCCGATTGGTGATTGGCTCTCCCGAGCGGCCGCCCTCGCCATACGTCACGCAACGTGTGCAGGGAAAAGATCCTTGATCTTCTTTGCGACCTCCTCAGCCTGCTGCGCGCTCAGACCTTTCAGCTTCAATTCAAGGCGGCCGTCAGCCTCAAACGTTCTGAGTTCGCCTTTCGCTTCGCCAAAGCTCAAGCTCTCACGGATTGCGCGCGTTCTGCGCACGGGACCTTTGGCCGCTGACTTGCGGCGAGTAACCACGTCTCGGTAACCCAGCCCATTCTTCGCGGCGTCCTGGATGAGTTCGAGGGTCTCTTCGTCGCCCTGCTGTTCCCAGAATTCGCGCAAGGCGTTGAGCATCTTGTGATTCATCAGCTCCGAATACTCAGACACACCCAAGACTATCTTGTGAGGCAGCTGCGCGAGCGACAGCGTGCGTGACACATGGTCTTCGCCAAGATTCAAGGCTTTGGCGAGCGCGCTTTGGGTTGGGTAGATCTTCCGTGCCAACAGCTCCTTCCAGCGAATTGCATCGTCGAGCGGAGTTTGGTCTCGGCGCTCAACGTTGGCAGCACGCGCCATTTCGTACAGCTCTCGCTCACTCGCAGGCTTGGCGCGGATCTCGACCCGAAGCGTCGGGATACCCGCCGCTCTTGCCCCGCGCAGTCGAGTCTCGCCTTCAATCAGTACGATTGCCCCGTCGTCCTCCTGGTAACCGAGGGCGGCTACGCGTTGGCCGTTGTTCGACAACGAGACCGCCATTTCGTCCACGGCTGCGCTTGTATAGACGGCGCGCGGATTTAGTGGATTCGACTTCACCCGTTCAACGGGCACTTCGAGAATTTGGCCGATCACAATATCTTGGCTCGAGCCAACTTTCGCTGTTACGTCGTGTGATACGGCATGAGCATGGGCCGGTGCTTCAGTTTGTACACGTGGATCCCCGACAATTGGGGCACTTGCAGCGTTTGCCTCTGCTACTGCAACGGCGGCCGGAGAAATGGTTTTTTTCTTGAAAGTGGCCATTGAGTCACTCCTTGTTGGCGAGTTCGACAATCTCTTCGTACAGCGCCTGCATCTCCTCGATCGCCTTTAACGACCTGTCGGAACCCTTGAGTTCATGCAGGGCGCGGCCAGTCTTTCCGGTAGCACGCCACGCCTCGCGCTGGGCGATGTGAGTTCTGCAGACAGGAATGGATTCACCGGCGAAGTATTCCCTCAATTCACTCGTGGCTTTGGCATTTTCTTTTGTAGACACTCGGGTGAGGACGACATGGGCCGGGATGCTTCCAGTCTCATGACGGTGATCCAGTGCCCGGAGCGCTTCGAACACATTGAGTGTCGATTCGACCTCTTGCTGATCAGGTCCACAAGGTACCAGTACAAGGTCTGACAGCTGTGCACATTCCAGCATCGTTCGATAGTTCTGCGCACCGATATCGACAACTACCAATGTGTACTTCCCGGCGAGATTCGCAAGTTCTCTTGCTGGATTTGGCGGCAAAGAAAGCACAGGAATTGCCGGAGTGACACCTTCATCATTACGAATGCGCGACCACGACATTGCAGAACCCTGTTTGTCCGTATCCAAAAGAACGACATCGATTCCTTCTCCCGCCGCCAAAGCTGCGAGATGCGTAGACAATCGGGTTTTTGCGACACCGCCTTTTTCGGCACCAATCGTGATAACCATGGATGTCCTCCGGGGAAATTTTAGAAATCAAGTGAAGTATATTTCACTGAAAATTGAATAACAAGAAATATCGTCTGAAATCGCAATATATTTCACGCGCACTCTTCTGCGTCGATTAGGTTGGCTCGAGCCAACCCAGCGCGGATGTATCTCACTTTGAAGTGACGTTGAATCGGAATTCTCGTCTTATGAATGACGGTGTTCTGTTACAGGCAAACCGAATTGGGCGAGGGTATCGGAAGTTGGCTCGAGCCAACTTCCTCGGATGCTCTCGTTCCCGAAGGGCTAAGTAACGTCCATTCGGTACGCCTCGGCGATACCGAAGTTGGCTCGAGCCAAGACGAGGGTGTGGCTGAGCGATTGTTGGCGGGCGTGATCGTGGCACCCTGCTATATACTGAAAGTTAGTCTGCGCGAAAAACATGGGCTTCGTTTTGCCCTGCCGCACATATAGCGCTGTGCCGATCAGCAACCAAGAGAAGGGGAGGGGCCTGTAGGGAGAAGCCAAAGTCTCACTGCAAGACGCGTCACTTCAGCGTTTACCCCAGAACCCCCTCAACGCCGCCATCCGATTCGCATCCTCCGACGTCACGTAGTGCGTGGTGGTGTCGAGCGACTTGTGCCCCAGGTTTTGCCGCATAACCTCGACCGGCGTGCCGGCTGCAATCGCATGCGACGCATGGGTGTGCCGCATCCAATGTGTGCTGGCCGCATCCAGCCGTGCGGCGCCGCGTGGATCGGTTGCCTCCAGCTCGTCTGCACAGGCCTGGAAGAAGCGCTTGATCTGACGGTAAAGCACGCCGGGCGAGATCGGGTCCGCCGAACTCGCGCTGTCCTTTTTTGCCCACGGTGCCCGCTCGGCCTGGTCGGTGGCGTGGCCGAGCAGGGCCGCCGGCTCGCGGACCTGTGCCGGATTGCTCGGGTAGCCGCGCGTCGTGAGGTAGACCCCCAAGGCGTGCACGACTTCATCGGGCACAGGGACTTCGCGCGCCCGGGTGCCCTTGCCGACCACATGCAGCCACCATCCCTCGATGCGCTCGCCAGCACGCGGGAGCGCGAGGCTGCGCCACTCCAGGTCGGAGGTCTTCGCCGCCACGATCTCCGCGAGCCGCAAGCCGCTGGCATAGAGCAGGGGTAGTGCGATCTGCAAACGGAGGTTGGCCGAGGTGCGCGGCAGCCGCGCCAAGCGGCCCAGGGCGAACACCCACTGGTCCTCGGTCAAGCTCCGGCCGACGTCGAGCTTCGGCGCACTGATGCGCGCCGCCGCGACACTCTCCCACGGATTGCCGGCCAGATAGTTCTGGTTGTTGAGGAACCGGTACAGGTTCTGCAGCACGGTGAGGGCATAGGCCTGCGACTGAGGCGACAGCTTGCCCTCGAACGGCTTCCAAGCCGGCGTCCAGCGCTCGCGCGAGCGGGGTGCACACCAGTCGTCGGGCACGTCGGCAAGGAAGTCGCGGTAGGCCACGCAGTCCTCGGTCGTCATCGAGGAGAGGGGCTTGAGGCGAATCCAGATGGCCCACAACAGAAAGCGCTCGGCCTCCTTGCGATAGGCGCGCTGAGTGTTGGAGAGGTAGTGCAGCCAGTCCAACGGGCCGGGCTCGGTCACCACATCGCGCCGGCCAGCGCGCAGCCGTGCAATTTCGGCAGCCGGCAGCCCCGGCTTCGAGCGCAGCCAAGTGAGCAGCGCCTCGTAGTCGTTCTGCGCGTCCATCAAGCACTCGAACTGTGGCCGCCTGAAACGTCCGTTGCTGCCGTCGAGCGCGGCCGGCACCACGATTTTCTCCAAAGGGAGCAGGCCGGTGCCGGCCGCCACGACGCTGGCACGCTCGTGCGCGTAGAGCTGACGGCGCGGGATGCGGGCGTGCTCGCCCAGTTTGCGCTCCAGCGTGTCTGCGTTCGCGCGCAGGAAGCGCTCGATCGCGTGTGCCTTCTTCTCGCCGACCCCGCGCAGTGCCCGAAACCAGCCGCCGCCCAGACTGTTGATACGGTCGATTAGGGCCCCGATGGTCGCCGCGCCGGCGGCTTCCAACCGATCCGCGACGCCGGCAGCCAACCACGCGTGGCAGTGGTCATCCACCCGTACCGGTTCAGCGAGCACCTTTTCGAGGTCAGCCAGCAGGCGCAGCTGCCGCTCCATCAATTTGGCACGGCGCTCCGCCCGCTGCACCTCGTCGCCGAAGCGCTCCCGGTACGCCTCGAGCTGCTCCTCCACGCTGAAGTCGTCCAGGCCGTTCTCGATGGCGAAGTCCTCCAGCGACGGTAGCGCCGGGCCGCGACGCGCCAGTCCCGAGAGGTCGATGCGGATCAGGCGCACCTTGCCGTGATGGCCTGCCCGGCGGACGGCCGCCGCGAGTTCGGCGCGCAGCCAGGCGGTGAGCCGTCGCACCTTCGGGTGGGCGACGAAGCTCTCCTGTGTGAGTTCGGCCTGCGCCTCCAGTTCGCCGTCGATGGCCAGGTAGCGCGCCCACATCGGGCGGGCGTCGAGACCCTGGACGACCGCACGCAAGAAGGCGAAATGGCCACGGTGGAGGTGGCGTCGAACGACGACGCGGCGGCGGCTGGGTAGAGTGCGCTTTATTTCACTTTGCAGCGTCGCAAGGCTGGGGGGTGGTTCAGGGTTGCGGTCGGGGTCGAGCAGGTCCATGGGCGGCAAAGCCTTGTCGGGCATGGGTTCCGGGCCTATTTGGGAAACGTGAAAAAGTGACGTTCTCGAAAGCGTACATTAATTTTACAGTACATGATAAGAATACTTATCAACCACAGTAAAAAGCGCACTTCACTCGATGGAGTGCGCTTTTAGGCATGTTAGAATCAGCCCAATAGCCTCCATCCAGACCGAAATGTCGTCGCCGACCTCAAAAATGGCGGCCCAGCGCCAAGACTGGGACACTGCCGAAAGCCGCTGCGCTGAGCGTCGCGAGCTGGCAGGCGCGGCGGCCAGCGCGGCCGTCGCGGTAGAAGAGGGGGTAACGGTGCGCTTCCGGCCGATCGGACGGACGGACGTCGATGCTGCAGATCGCTGGACCTTCGGAGGCTATGCCCCAGGCTGGCTATGGTCCCGCGAGTTGACACGGGCTCGCCGTCGGCCGCGCCGCGTGGAGGCCGCCGTTTATGCGGAGTTGCCGGATCACACGCATGTCTTGTGTGGCTTGATCCTGGGGCGGATCAGTAATCGACACGTGGTCGCGTCGATCCACCTGCTCAGCCGTGCGCCGGCACCTAACCCGCTGCAGGGCCGCTTTGCCAAGATCGCAGTGCGCTACCTGGAATTCTGTGCGGCGGCGTTTGACTGCACGACGGCCTCATTGCAGCGGCCCATTCCCGAGTTGGTAGATTTCTACAAAAGCCTGGGCTACTCACGGGTCGTGGAGAAAAAGGGTAAGATTGAGAGACTTGAGCGCGATCTGGGGGCAGTCCTGTCCGCAATGCGCAAGGGAGATCAACCATGAAGCCGACAGCACGCAAAATTCGACGCCAAGCGCTCCTGGCCGAAAAGCCGGAACAGGTCGCCGCGCGCCTCGCCGTGTTCGCCAAATTGACGCGCGAACAGGCGGTCGCGCGCCGGTCGGTAGTGGAGCCCAAAGTAGCAGGATCGGTGTTGGCAGGCCGGCGCGTAAGGGTTGCAGGCTGAGGCCACACTCGCACGTTACAGGAGCCGCCTTCGGGCGGCTTTTTCATATCTGCAATGACTGCATCAGTGCTGAACCATGATCTTTCGGGGGACTTTGAGCGCCTGCTCACGTTGGTGATGCAGCTCGTTGAGTCCCAGGCCGGGCAGCAGATCCCGGTGGACCAGCTTTGGATGAACGATGCGCAAGTGCTGGGCAAAAAATTCTGTTACCACGTAGCCTCGCTGCGCCTGATAGCCCAACCGGTCCAAATCGATATTGCCGGGTATGGCGCAGATCTTCACATCGACCACAGTTCCGTGATGATTCTTGCGCGCGCGGCTCTGGAGACCTACCTCACGTTCGCCTACATCTACGGCAGCAAAGATGTGGAGGTCCGACAATTCCGCCATATGATCTGGCGTCGTGCCGGCCTACTGGACCGACAGGCGTATCCGGCACGTGCGCCAGAGCACCAACAGAAGTTGGCCGACGAGAAGACAAGGATCGATCAACTCCAGATCGAGATCGAAGCCCACGGCGTCTGGCAGCAGTATTCCGAACCGATGCGTAAAAAGGTTCTGAAGGGCGAATGGCGCGCCGGCCAGTCTTGGATCGACACTGGCATCGCCGCCGGTTTCCACCCCGTCTATATCCGCCAAATCTACAGCTTCCTCTGCGGCTACGCGCACTCGAGCTGGCTCAGCATTCTGCAGATTCGCGATGCACAAGCGCTTTGCGACCAGGAGGCGATGGCCGCTAGGTTCGTAAGCGTGGCCCTCGTTTTCATGAGCTTCTTTGCAACGAGCTACGTTGCCTTGTTTCCGCAGGCTGAGGCGGTCCTGGCCAGCAACACCGAAGCGGCCAACCTTGCCCAGCGGTGGCATCTGACCGCTGATCGCCAGTCTGCCCTGTATGGCACAACGAACTGAGCTTGCCGATTCGCCTATGCCCGCCGACCAAAACCCACCTGCTAAGCAATTCCCCCGGAACGAACGAGTGCCGGTGGCGCGCGCGGTTGCCACGACGATAGAACATGCCACGGCCGCCCAAGTCAAAGCGCTGGCGGAGCCGTTCAAGGGAACCTCGGTGGGTCAACGGTTCTTCGGACCTGGCTGGATCGGTGAAGATGGCGTTGCTTGCATAGTGTTCATCGCCCAGGACCGTGACACCATCCAACGGCTACGTCGACAGCGGACGTGCGTCGCAATTGGTTGGCGTTGGAACAACACCCCCTCCATGGTGTTTTCCTTTACGTTGATGACAGAGGGAAAGAATCCCCATCCCCACACACGGTGGATGCGGCCGAGCGCTGATCCAGTGGTTGCGGCGATTCGCCAGCGCGGTCGCTTTCGCATGATCGCCGTTTCGCCGGAGGGGTACCAAACTGTTTGGTTTGAGGCGCAGTTGCATTCGGGTTTTGGGGAAACCGCTCCCTCACTCCAAGGCATGGAGCAGCAATGGCAACATCCGGTGCCTGGACTGCAGGGGTCACGCGAGGGTCAGCGATTCGATCCATTCGAGCGCGAACGAAAGGCTGACACAACCGATGCCGCTCCTGCGATCCCGCTTTGGGCGGAACCCGCGTCAGACGTCTGGTCGGAGCTGAACTATGACGGGCCCTGGGCAGGCGACCTAAATGCAACAGACAAGGCTCGCGTCGCATGGGGCAGGCAGGTGTATCGGAATCGCCGCCTCGCCGCTGGCTTCGTGCGCGGAATTGCAGAGCGACAGGCATATGACCGCGTACCACCGGTCGTCACGGAAGAGGGCAACTGGCTCGGTGAGGGCATTATTGCCGAGCAGGGCAGGGTGCTAGTGGCGCGTGCGCCATTGATCGGACGTTGGCTGGCAGCATTGGCGGGTCCAGCCCCCGATGCGGAAGCTGCGTATCGGGCGTGTGTTGAGGTGCTGCATGACACGTACGCGCTGTTCTGTTTGCTCGACAAGCTGATTCCGCTGCTCAACGATGCGGGCGACCAAATGTTGTCCGAAGCCGCACGTTGGACGTTCGAGGCTGCTCTGTTGGATGACAAGATCACGCAGGGCGGCACCCACCGGCCCTGGTTCGCCAACACTGGGCAACACGGTTTGGAATTGCGTAGTGCGCCGTTCAACCTCGAAGCGTCGCTGTCCGACATCGAGGAGATGTGGCGCAGCGGTCTGGACATGCTGGACCTCATTGACGCGGGCCAGCGCCTCGGGCCAAACGATTTTCCGGTCCCGTTGTCGGATGTCTGTGAAGCCATGCGCGGCGTCGCGCTCGATGGCACCGAAGACGAAGCTGAAGCGACGATTCAGGCGATGCTGCGCGAAGCACAGGAAGCTCGGCAATGGACTATCCCGTGGGGCGCACGAGTAGAAGTGGCGTTCGGCCCATTCGTGGCGGTGCGGATCTTTGAGAACCAAGGCGAGTTCGCGTGCCAATTTCTCGACGCAGCGCAGCGCTACCACCATGTCGCGATTGGCATTGCCAGCGATCCGCCGCGCGCAACAGGTGGCCGCTTGATCCGCCCGCGCGATGATGATGGCGAAGTGACGTGGAACACGGACGCCGAGTTGAGCTTGCAGTTGATCGCAGCTGCGATCATCCGGGACTTTCTTGTGGTGGAGGAGCGAGAGTCGCTGTTTGGTACGCGAACGACAACGCGCCGCAGCCGTGGCCGTGACTTGACGACGGTGGTGTACCTGCCGCGCGTACGCTATAGCCGGCCCAATCTACGGCAGGCGACACAACACGCGCACGAATCTGGTCGTGCCCCACACGCTGTCACTCAACACCTGCGCCGGGCGGCAACAACATCGGCGACTCAGCGTTTTCTCGCACAGCGGTATGGAATGCACCTTCCAGAAGGGTTCACATTCGTGCGCCCACACACTCGCGGGGCAATGGCGGAGGCTGAGCGGGTGCGTGTCTACCGCAGCCGCTCGGCATCGCGCATGATCTACGAAGAGGTATCAACCGCGCCAGAAGGTGCGCGGCCGGCATGGTTTGAGTTCGAGCGGGATTGTATGCAACTGCTCAGGGAACGAGGGCTGCGCGTGATTCACCAGGCCGCCAGTCGGGATGGCGATGGTGGCGTCGATCTATACGCGGTTGACGAGAGCGGCCAATCTTGGATCGTACAATGCAAATGCTGGGCGGCGCATCGCAGTGTCGGCCCGGAAATCGTGCGTGAACTGCATGGGGCCATTGCCTTTGCTGATCGCGGCAGCAGCGGCACCAGCAAAGGGATCGTCATTACCACAAGCCGCTTTACTTCGGGGGCCGCCGAGGTCGGGCGCGAGTTTGGCTTCGAACTAATCGACGGCCAGCAATTTGCTCAGTGGCGCCAAAATCGGCATTGAAGTTGGTTCACTGTATGAGCGAGCACCTTGCCTTGCGAACGTGCGCGCTATCATCGAACGGGCCAAAACCCTCGAAGCACTCCCATGAGATCCCACACACGATGGCTCGCCTGCAACAGTTGTGGCGTCCTGCGTGACCACGTTCCCGAAAATGCCGGCGTAACATCGTTCGACGCGGCACACCGGGTGCAGCTTTGGATCTGCACGATTTGCGGCGCTGCCCACCCGGTCGCACCGGAGCATAGTGATCAGGCCGACCGCGAGCGATTGGAGCGCCTAGGACAGTTGCGACTAATTGAATGAAGAAAGCTTGTCGGCACCCGTTTGACACCGCATTCGGTCAATCGCGTTGCTGAACTATCAACACACACAACGATGAAGGAACGCGGATGAAGTTCTACCATTTCACGTCCGTCTCGTACGCCGAAACGATCCTCTCGATGGGGATTTCGCGTGGCCACGTGAAGCATGGTGACGGAAGCATTCGCAACTCAGTGGTCTGGCTGACGACGGATCCCGATGCTGATGGTCACGGCCTGACGACAGGCGACAAAACGTTGACCGCGAGAGACATGGAGTATCTGACCCGCGTCGATGGGGTCGCACCCAAGAATGGCATCGTCATGAACAAAACCCGAGTGCGCCTGACGGTGGAGATGTCGGCCGACACAGCCACTCTGATGCCCTTTGTCGAGTACTACGCGCGTCGTGGCGAAAAGCCCGATGAAGCCAAGCTTATGGGCCTTTCCGCATACGTCGAAAATCCTTGGCGTCTGCCTCTCACGAGACGGCGGCATTTATTGAAATCGACCACAACCAAAGAAGGCACGTGGTGGCTCTCGTTTGCGCCGATCACCGCCTCCGAGATTACGCGGGTCGAATACAACAGCCCGGCTGGGTTCGTAGACTACGACTTTGAAGCGCATGGCCGGCAGCACTTCCATGACGCAGGCTTTGTGGTGCCCAGCGCCGCCACGCTACAGTCGCTGCACCCCCTGGTGCCCTGCGACTATCCCTTCGAGAAGGCGAAGGCGTTCGCTTTCTGCTTGGACACGAAGCGCGTTCGACGTGGCGACTGGTGCGCCGGCGTTCGGAATGAGCCACCCGAACGCTGAGGCCTTGGCCAAGTGGGTACGCGACCACTCGGACGAGTTGCTCGACTGCTGGGCCCGCGCTGTTGACGTGTACTACAGCTACTACCCGAAAACAGGGATGCCTCGCCCCCCAGTTCGGTTGAACCCGTAACTACGGGTGCGGGCCTAGCGATCCTGCGCTGTCGAGGGGGCCGCCGCCGCTTCGCTGGCGCGGCCTGTCTTTGATGTAGTCGTCGACTCTTTCGCTGCGGTGGATGTTGAGTGGAAAGCGGCACCAAACTTGTCGCTGAAGTCGTGCCAGCCGGTCACGACCGTCACGAGGGCACTAAACGCGACGAAGGCAGCAACAGGCCACCAGGCAAGGAACGCGCCGACGGCCCTTGCTACCAGGCTTGGCCGAGTCGTCATCGCCTTCTCCGCCGATTGGTAACGGTCTCGGCGCCGCAGCATTCCGATGCGCCAACGATCCCACCGCGAACCACCGTCGAGCACACTGGATACGCGCCAGTATCGGAACGCGTCGGCCACGGCTGCGTCGATGACGCTTTGTGTGACATCGTTCGGGCCCACGAACACTCGCCAAACGATGAGCTTTTCGGGCTGCCGCATGAATTCAGACTCGTACGGATAGAGCAGCACGGCGACATTGCCGGTTTTGGCTTGAGAGAACACAAGTGCGGCTCCGTGCTCCGCCGCTGTCGAGCCCTGTTTTCTCAGCGAAGCGCCCACCGGATGCTGGCCTGGGAATAGGGTGACAGTTCGGTGCTCGCGTTCGACGCGCACGTATAGCCGTTCGAGGTAGCCTGCTTGCTCGGCTGCAGTGATGACCTTCTCAAATTTCTCTTGCAGAGCCGGCTTCAGTACGACGTTCCAATTGATGAACTTGTAGCGGCGCACGTCCGCGCTACGCTGGGGAAAGAGAGACAAGACATCCTCATGGGTTGCGTTGGGCACACGCGCCAATGAAAACGGGAGGCTTGGCCTCCCGTTGGCACGAATGGCAGCGGAGGACTTACTGAGCGGCGTCCTTCACCTTCTTCAGCGGGCGCACCTTGACACGCACGCTGGCCGGCTTGGCCTCGAACCATTGCTCTTGGCCCGTGAAAGGGTTTTTGCCGAAGCGACGCTTGGTGGCCGGTACCTTCACGGATACCACCTTGAAGAGACCAGGCAGCGTGAACTCGCCGGCGCCTTTCTTGTGCAGCGCACTCAGGATGGTGTTCTCCAGATGCAGGAGCACGGACTTCACGGCCTTGGCCTCAAGTTCTGTCTGCTCGGCCAAGTGACTCACCAGGCTGGCTTTGGTGAAGGTGTGCGCTCAAGCGCATTGGCGAAGACATCAGCGAGAAGCTGGACTACACGCCGGGCACGTTCACCGTGGAGCGTCACATCCGCGGCAAATGGGTGTGCGATCAGTGTGAGACGCTGGTGCAGACGCCGGTGCCACCCCACGTCATCGACAAAGGCATCCCGACGGCCGGACTGCTGGCACATACGCTGGTGTCCAAGTTCGGCGACCACCTTCCCCTGTATCGGCAGGAGCGCATCTATGCGCGCGCCGGTCTGGCCATCCCGCAATCGACACTGGGCGCGTGGGTGGGCATCTGTGGCGTGCGTCTGCAACCGCTGGTGGACGCCCTGCAAGAAGAGGTTCTGAGCCACGGTGTTCTGCACGCCGACGAAACGCCAGTGCAGATGCTCGCGCCCGGCAATGGCAAGACGCACCGCGCCTACCTGTGGGCCTATGCGCCGAGCGAGTTCGAGAAGATGCGCGCGGTGATTTACCAGTTTGCGCCCAGCCGCAGCGGCGAGCACGCTCGCGCGTTCCTGGGGCAGTGGCAAGGCAAGCTGGTATGTGATGACTTCGCCGGCTACAAGGCCAGCTTCGACGGTGGCGTCACTGAGATCGGTTGCATGGCCCATTCGCGGCGCAAGTTCTTTGAACTGCACGACAAGCACAAGAGCGAATTGGCGGGCCAGGCACTGCGCTACATGGTGAGCTTGTACGAGATCGAGGCGCAAGTGCGGGATGCTGAGCCAGACCAGCGCCTGGCAGCGCGGCAACAAAGGGCTGGCCCGATTCTAGAGCGGCTGCACGCCTGGCTCGAGGAACAGCGACGCCGCGTCCCAGACGGCTCGGCGATCGCGCGGGCCATTGACTACAGCCTCAAGCGGTGGCCGGCTCTCGTGCGTTACCTCGACGACCCGACGGTGCCCATCGACAACAACCACGTCGAGCGACAGATCCGGCCGGTTGCCCTGGGTCGCTCCAATTGGTTGTTTGCAGGCTCACTGCGCGCCGGTCAACGCGCGGCTGCCGTCATGAGCCTGATCCAATCGGCCAAGCTCAACGGGCACGATCCCTACGCCTATCTGAAAGAC
>NZ_NKIL01000020.1:0-12318 GCF_002256165.1 Ralstonia sp. PBBBR1
ACCTGCTCAACCACTGCCAACTTAAAAGCCAGCGTGTAGTCCCTCTGCGTTCGCTTCTTCTGCCCTTCCATCTTGACCCTCACTCCCTGGCGGGGAAAAAGTGTCAACCTTATTCAGGACGGGTCACGGGCAACAAAAAAGGAGGCCGAGGCCTCCTTCTTTTTTGCGGCTGACGAGCCTTATTCGCCCTCAGGCTCCATCTGCGATTGCAGGTAGTTCTGAATGCCGACCTTGTCGATCAGCTCAAGCTGCGTTTCCAACCAGTCGATGTGCTCTTCGGTGTCGTCCAGGATGTCGACCAGAATTTCGCGGCTGACGTAATCCTTGACCGATTCGCAGTAGGCAATGCCCTCGACCACGGTGCCGTGTGCTGCGCGCTCAAGCTTCAAGTCGCATTCGATGATCTCTTTCGTGTCCTGGCCGATGAAGATCTTGCCCAGGTCCTGCAGGTTGGGCAGGCCGTCGAGCATCAGGATGCGCTCGATCAGGCGATCGGCATGCTTCATCTCGCCGATCGACTCCTTGTATTCGTGGTCCCCGATGCGCTTGAGCCCCCAGTGGCCGTACATGCGCGCGTGGAGGAAATACTGGTTGATGGCGGTCAGCTCGTTCTTGAGCTGGGCGTTCAGATATTGGATGACCTTCTTATCGCCTTTCATTCTTGGGGCTCCAGCAAAGTGCAACTGCGGTGATGGACGCACGCACGCGTCCGTTCAAGGCGAGCCCCGTGCCTGACCAGAAAGCAACAAATGCCACCGAGGCTCAGCGCCTGGGCGGCAATTCGCGGCGACAGGAAAAGACGGGAGATCAGGCAGCCAATGCACCAGCCACGATGGCCTGATCATTGGCGACGGGCTCGTCGCGACGTTCGATTATGGCATGCGTGCTGGCACGGCCCAAGGTCTGGTCGACGGGGATGCAGCTCACCGCCTCGGCGAGCACCTGCTTGGCGCAGTCCCGGCATTGTCCGCAGCACGTTCCCACGCCGAGCGTTTCGGCGAGTTCGTCCATCGTCGACACGCCCAGACGGGCGGCGCCATGGATTTCGCGGTCGGTCACTTGGTTGCAAATACAGACGTACACGGGATTCCTCCGCAGCGCTCAGAACGCGCTGTGAAACCAGAATAACAGAGAATGGAAATGAGAACAATTCTTGTTCTACCCCATTTCGCGCGGAGGGTCATGCAGGTGCATGTGGGCCGTCTTTTCAGAGAAAGACGTGCAATTTCAGTCACTTAGAGCGAGGTCATGCCCGTGGAAGGCGATGCGCCGGTGCGACACTCGGTGCAGCCGGCGCTTTTGAGATACGCGCATCAAGCCCGCGCCAGCGCGCCGAGCGCCTCTTCGATTTCGGCCGGCTCGCAGGCGTGCAGCAGGCGGTCGGCCTCGCGCATCAAGCGCGGGCGGTCCGAGCGCAGGATCTGCTGCTTGACACTCAGCAACTGCGACGGATGCATCGAGAATTCGGTGAGGCCCATGCCGAGCAGCAGGCGCGTCATGGAAGCGTCGCCCGCCATCTCGCCGCACACGGAAACGGGCTTGCCCGCCTGATGCGCTTCGCGGATGGTGCGCGCGATCAATTGCAGCACCGCTGGATGCAGCGGGTCGTACAGATGCGCGACGGCGTTGTCGGCGCGATCGATGGCGAGCGTGTACTGGATCAGGTCGTTCGTGCCGATCGAGAGAAAATCCATGCGGCGCAGGAACACCGGCAGGATCAGCACGGCGGCCGGTATCTCGATCATGGCGCCGACTTTGATGCCCGGATCATAGGCCAGGCCGTCGGCGTCGAGCGAAGCCTTGGCGCGTGCCAGCAATTCGAGCGTCTGGTCGATTTCGCGGGCGTGCGCAAGCATCGGCACGAGAATCTTGATCGGCCCAAACGCAGATGCCCGCAACAGCGCACGCAACTGCGTCAGGAACATCGCCGGCTCTGACAGCGACCAGCGAATCGCACGCAATCCCAGCGCCGGATTGGGCGCGGTTTCGAACACGTCGTCGCGGATGTCCAGCGGCTTGTCGGCACCGATGTCGATGGTGCGGATGGTGACGGGCAGGCCCATCATCGATTCAACGGCGGTGCGGTACGCGCGGAACTGTTCTTCCTCGTCAGGTAGCGCGCCACGACGGTTCATGAAGAGGAATTCGGAGCGGAACAGGCCCACGCCCACGGCGCCGGCTTTGACAGCGGCAGCCGCATCTTCGGGCATTTCGATGTTCGCCTGCAGTTCGATTTGCGTACCGTCGAGTGTAACGGTAGGCGTATGACGCAGACGTTCGAGACGCTTCTTCTGCAGCTCGCCTTCGCTGCGGCGGTGGCGGTATTCCTCAAGGATGGACGTGCTCGGATCGACAATGACGATGCCGTTGTCGCCGTCAATGACGACGATGTCATCCTGCCGAATCAGCGTACTCGCGTTATGCACACCTACCGCCGCCGGAATGTCGAGGCTACGCGCCACGATGGCGGTGTGCGAGGTGCGGCCTCCCAGGTCGGTCACGAAGCCGGCGAAGGTCTGGCCGCGGAACTGCAGCATGTCGGCCGGCGCAATATCGTGTGCGACGACGATCATGCCGGCATCCGGATCGCAGCCAACGGCCACCGGTGCCGGCGCCAAGGCCGGCGCGCCGGCCAGTACCTTCAGAATGCGTTCAACCACCTGCTCGATGTCGGCCTTGCGCTCGCGCAGGTATTCGTCTTCGATTTCACCGAACTGGCGGATCAGCTCTTCAAGCTGCGTTGTGAGCGCCCACTCTGCGTTGTAGCGCCGCTGGCGAATCAGTGTCTCGGGTACCTGCGAGAGCAACGCGTCATCCAAAATCATCGCGTGCACATCGAGGAAGGCACCCATCTCTTCGGGCACATCGCTCGGGAGGTCGCGCTTGAGTGCGGCCAGTTCGGAGCGCACGGTGGCGCGGGCACTGCGCAAGCGCTCGACCTCAGCGTCAAGCTTGTCTTCGTCGACCAGGTAGTGCGACACATCGAGCGCCGCGCGCGCCAGCATGTGGGCGCGGCCGATGGAGATGCCGCGCGAGACCGGAATACCGTGAAGGGTAAAAGGCATAGACGCTGGCCGGAGCGGGCGTTGAAGTGGAGTGCGGCGGGCGCTTTATTCGCCTTCGCCAAAGCGATCGTTGATGAGCGCGACGAGACCATCCATGGCGTCGTGCTCGTCCGGGCCGTCGATCTCCAGCGTGACGGTGGAGCCAATGCCCGCGGCCAGCATCATCACGCCCATGATGCTCTTGGCGTCGACCTGACGACCGTTGCGCGACATCTTGATCTGGCTATCGAACTTGCTGGCGAGCTGCGTGAGTTTGGCCGAGGCGCGCGCATGCAGCCCGAGCTTATTGATGATGGTGATATCCCTCTGCAGCATATTTGTCCGGATGGTTGGCAACCTGGTTCTGAACGGCTGTCGAGCCGACCTGCAGTACGCCTTGCGCGCCGCCGGCCAGGGCCTTGGCGGCAAGTTGTTCGAGTTTTTCGGAGCGATAGCAGATGGCGCGCACGAGCATCGGCAGGTTCACGCCGGCCAGCACGCGCACGCGGCCCGGATCAGCCAGGCGCGAGGCGATATTGGCGGGCGTGGCCCCGAAGATGTCGGTCAGCACCAGCGCGCCGTTGGCTTCAATGAGTTCGGCGAGCTTGTCGCGCGCCTGGGCCAGCACGGCAGCCGGCTCGGCATCGGGCAGGACATCGATTGCGCCCAGCCCTTCAGGCTGTCCGCAATAGACGTGTGCAGCGCAATCGCGCAGTGCGCTGGCCAGCGGCGCATGAGCGATGATCAGAATCCCTGCCATGATTGAAAAGCGAATCGGTGTAACGCCGATTGTATCAGGGCCATTTGGCGCAATTGTGCAGCCGTGTTCCAGACTTCCCCCTTGTGGAGGACCCTCGGCGGAGGGGCCATGCCGCCCAATCAGGCGGGCTTGCGGCCCAATCCGCTGCTCTTGCCTGCGGCGCGCTCCAGCGCGTCGATGAACATTCCGGCCACATTGAAGCCCGTCTGCTGCGTGATTTCCTGGAAACACGTCGGGCTGGTGACGTTCACCTCGGTGAGGTAATCCCCAATGACGTCGAGGCCGACGAGCAGCAGACCGCGTTGCCACAGCACGGGCGCAAGTGCGTGTGCGATCACCTGATCGCGCTCAGACAGCGGCTGGGCCCTGCCCGTACCGCCAGCCGCCAGATTGCCACGTACCTCGCCCGCCATCGGCACCCGCGCCAGCGAATGCGGCACCGGCGACCCGCCGATCAGGAGAATGCGTTTGTCGCCCTCACGGATCGCCGGAATGTACTGCTGAGCCATGATCGTGCGCGCGCCGTTGTCGGTAAGCGATTCGATCACCGCCCCGAGGTTCAGGCCATCCGGTCCCACGCGGAAGATGCCCGCACCGCCCATGCCGTCGAGCGGCTTGAAGATGACGTCGCCCTGCTCGGCGTGGAATTCGCGCAGACGCTTGGCATCGCGGGACACGATGGTCGGCACGGTGAACTCGCGGAACTGCGCGATGGCGAGCTTCTCCGAATGGTCACGAATCGCCTGCGGCTTGTTGAACACGCGCGCGCCCTGCCGCTCGGCAATCTCCAGCAGCCACGTGCTGGTGACGTATTCCATGTCGAATGGGGGGTCCTTGCGCATCAGCACGGCGTCAAAGCCGGTGAGCGGGAGCAGGCGAGCATCGCCGGCGCGATACCAGTCGTCCTCATCGCCGGTCAGTGCGATAGGCGTGGCAACGGTTTCGACCACGTTGTTCGCCAACGTGAGCTGCGACTGCAGGCACGTGTAGATGGCATAGCCGCGCGCCGCCGCCTCGCGCATCATCGCGAAGGTGGAATCCTTGTAGGTCTTGAACGTCGACAGCGGATCGACGATGAACAGGATGCGCATGGCGGTTCCTTCTGCAGCGGGGATACGGCCGATCAGATCAGCGGGTTCGGGTCGGTCTTCTCAAGCTCGAGCGATGCAGCCAACAGCGCCAAGCGCGCCACGACGCCGTACATATAGAAGCGGTTCGGCTCACCGGCGCCCGGCTTGGCATGGCTGTCCGGCAGCGAATTCGACGCAAACGGCAGCGGCACGAAATGCATGCCCGGCGCATTGAGATTCTCGTCCACGCCGCGGCCCGTGTGAACCCGGTAGAAACCACCCACCACATAGCGGTCGATCATGTAGACGACGGGCTCGGCCACGGCTTCGTTGATCTTCTCGAAGGTGTGCACGCCTTCCTGCACGATCACTTCGGAGACCTCCAGGCCCTCCTTGACCACGCTCATCTTGTTGCGCTCCTTCCGGTTGAGGCCCTTGACCTCGGAAGGATCGCGCACGGTCATCACACCCATGCCATAGGTGCCGGCGTCGGCCTTGACCACCACGTAGGGGGTCTCGGTCACGCCGTATTCCTTGTACTTCTTGGCGGTTTTCTTCAGCACCGTCTCGACCGCGTGGGCGAGTTCCTCCTCGCCGGCGCGCTCATGGAAGTCCAGTCCGCTGCATTTGGTGAAGTACGGGTTGACCATCCACGGGTCGATGTCGATCAGCTTGGCGAACTTCTTGGCCACTTCATCGTAGGCGGCAAAGTGGTTGGTCTTGCGGCGCTGCGACCAGCCGGCATGGAGTGGCGGCAGCAGATATTGCTCGTTGATGTTCTCGAGGATGGGCGGCACGCCGGCTGACAGATCGTTGTTCAGCAGGATCGAGCACGGATCGAAGTCTTCCATGCCCAAGCGACGGCCCTTGGTACCGATGCGCTTAATCGGTTCGACCACTAGGCGCTGTCCATCGGGCAGATCGATCGGGGTCGGCTCGGTGATGTCTTCGGAGAGCGAGCCGAGACGCACATTCAGCCCCGCTTGGCGCATGATCTGCGACAGGCGCGCCACGTTCTGCAGATAGAACATGTTGCGCGTGTGGCGCTCGGGGATCAGCAGGAGGTTCTTGGCGTCGGGGCAGATTTTTTCGATGGCGGCCATGGCGGCTTGCACAGCCAGCGGCAGCATCTCGGGCGCGAGGTTGTTGAAGCCGCCCGGGAACAGGTTCGTGTCGACCGGCGCCAGCTTGAAGCCGGCGTTGCGCAAATCGACGGAACAGTAGAACGGCGGCGTGTGTTCCTGCCATTCCAGGCGGAACCAGCGTTCGATGGCGGGCGTGGCGTCAAGAATCTTCTGCTCGAGCTCAAGCAGCGGCCCGTTCAGCGCGGTGATCAAGTGCGGAACCATACCCTTCCTATTGATGTTATTTATCGCCCACTCCAATTGTAGAGGAACAGACAATAGCTTGCAGACGACAGCGGGCTATCGATATGCGGTCAGGAAAGAGGATTCGCAAGAGGCGCTGTGCGGCAGTGCAGCAGGCCACACAAAAAAACCGGACAAAAAAAAGCGCGGGGCTGCCGCGCTTGGGGAATAGCCTGACAGATACGGGGAGCGTTCTGCAGGTGGAGGAAACCACGTCTGCAATGTAAGCGCCCGCATAACGAGAGGCAATTGAAGCTTTTTTACATCGGACTTAAGGACGTCCGGCTCAGGTGGCGACACAAAAAACCCGGCGCGCGGCCGGGTCTTTTGCGGGATGACGCAGACGATCAGTCTTCGTAGGCAGTTTCGCCGTGGGACGTGATGTCCAGGCCCTCGCGCTCCTCTTCTTCCGGCACGCGCAGGCCAACAATGGCATCGACGATCTTGTACGAAATGAACGCCACCACTGCAGACCAGATGACCGTGGTCGCCACGCCCTGGAACTGGATCCACAGCTGGCCGCCGATCGAGTAATCGTCGGCTACCTTGTTGGCGACATAGTCGTAGATGCCGGTGCCGCCCAGGCTCGGCGCCGCGAAGACGCCGGTCAGCAGCGCGCCGAGGATACCGCCCACGCCGTGCACACCGAATACGTCCAGCGTGTCGTCCATGCCCAGCATGCGCTTGAGGCCATTCACGCCCCACAGGCACAGCAGGCCGGCGATGATGCCGAGCGCGATCGAACCCATCGGGCCGACAAAGCCGGCGGCCGGGGTGATGGCCACTAGGCCAGCCACGGCACCCGATGCGGCACCCAGCATCGAAGGCTTGCTCTTGCCGAACCACTCGCCGAAGCTCCACGACAGCACGGCAGCGGCGGTCGCCAGCAGCGTGTTGACGAAGGCCAGCGCGGCGCTGCCGTTGGCTTCCAGGGCCGAGCCGGCGTTGAAGCCGAACCAGCCGAACCAGAGCAGCGAGGCACCGACCATCGTCAGCGTCAGGCTGTGCGGCTTGAGCGCCTCACGGCCAAAGCCGATGCGCTTGCCGAACAGGAAAGCGCCCACCAGACCCGCCACAGCAGCGTTGATGTGCACCACGGTGCCACCGGCAAAGTCCAGCGCGCCCTTCTGGAACAGCCAACCCGACTTGGCCGTCATCACCTCGGCCGCCTTGGCGTCGGTAAAGCCGTCCGGACCCGGCCAGAACCAGACCATGTGGGCGATCGGCACGTAGCTGAAGGTGAACCACAGCACCACGAACAGCAGCACGGCGGAGAACTTCGCACGCTCGGCGAAAGCACCGATGATCAGCGCGCAGGTAATCGCCGCAAACGCGCCTTGGAAGGCGAAGTACGCGTATTCCGGCACCACCACGCCTTTGCTGAAGGTGGCGGCAACCGAATCGGGCGTCAGACCCTTCAGGAACAGGCGATCCAGCCCGCCGAAGAACGCGTTGCCCTCGGTAAACGCAAAGCTGTAGCCGTAGATGGCCCACAGGATGATGATGAGCGAGAAGATGCCCATGCACTGCATCAGCACCGACAGCATGTTCTTCTTGCGCACCAGGCCGCCATAGAACAGCGCCAGGCCCGGCAGCGTCATCAAGATGACGAAGGCGGTGGAGACCAGCAGCCACGCCGTGTCGCCCTTGTTGGGGACGGGCGCAGCAGCGGCGGGCGCAGCGGCAGCTGGAGCAGCTGCGGCGGCGGGGGCTGCAGCCGGAGCTGCGGCTGCCGGTGCGGCAGCGGCCGGCTCGGAAGCGGCGGCCGCGGCAACCGGCGCCGAAGCTTCAGCCGCCGGCTTGTCCTGTGCGGCGGCCGGCGCCGAGATCACGGCGCCTGCGAGCACGGCAGCGACGGCCCCAGCCGTCAGGAATCGTGTGAACCAGGTTTTCATGTTTTGACCTCTTCCTTGGCGGATTGGGGCTTATAGGGCGTCGCCACCGGTCTCACCGGTGCGGATGCGGATGACTTGTTCGACGTCGGCCACGAAGATCTTGCCGTCGCCGATCTTGCCGGTGCGCGCAGATTTTTCGATGGCCTCGACGGCGCGCTCGACCACGTCGTCAGGCACGGCCACTTCGATCTTTACTTTAGGCAGGAAGTCGACGATGTACTCCGCGCCGCGGTAAAGCTCGGTATGACCCTTCTGACGTCCGAAGCCTTTGACTTCCGTGACGGTAATGCCCGATACACCCACTTCGGACAATGCCTCGCGGACCTCGTCGAGCTTGAACGGCTTGATGATGGCCATGATGAGTTTCATGCTGGTTCCTCCTCGGTCGGCGGCACCGGGGCGCCGCCCCGCATCGTTATTGGAAAGTCTTGGTGATCGACAGCAGGGCCGTGGCCTTGCCCATGTAGTTGCCGCGCGTGTTCGTATAGAACGCGCGCGAAGCGTTCGTATCGATGTAGGCCAGCGACGCCGCCCAGCCGTTGCCGAAGTCTTTCGTCACGCCGACCTTCCAGTCGGCATACGAAGCGCGCACGGTCTGATGGGGCACTTGTTGGTAGCCCGCATGCAGGTTCAGCGTCAGGCCCCAAAAGCCGGTATCGAAGTTGCCCGACAGATCGAAGTACTGGCTGTGATGCGAATCGGGCGTGCCGAACAGGTTCGAAAACGCGTGCGAATACTTGAACGTGACCGGGCCGTAGCCGATCTGCGCATAGCCTTCGGTCGTGTGCGGACGCGTGAAACCGTCGGGATAGCTGCCCGGGTAGTAGTACTGGAGCACGCCCACGTCGATGGGCACGTCCTTGACGATCTCGGTCTTGTAGCCGCCGTAGAAGTCCATCTCGATCGGTGCGGAAACGTTCGAGTTGGAATCGCTCAACCAGCTGATCGACGAGTTCCAGTTACCGATGTAGAAACCCTCGGGCAACACACCGCCAGGAATGGCGTAGTCAAAGCCGCCCTGAATGGCCGGCTTGTTGTTGGTCTGCATGATGCCGCGGTAGCGGTATTGGCTGGCCAGCGTGACGTTGGCCGTGAGTGCGGCCGGCGCGGCCGGCGCGGGCGCCGGTGCGGCGGCCGGTGCATCAGCCGCGGGTGCGGACTGCGCGATGGCGGTTTGGCTGACACCGGCAACGGCACCGGTCAGCAGTACCAGACTGGCTGCGTACGCAAACTTCTTCATAACGGCTCTCCCCCTTTAGACAGTCGCAACGGAATTGAAAAAAATCGCACCAGTTCTGCAACTGTCATGCCATGTCGCTGTCGTCAGATTGGAGGGCGCCTTCGGTTACGGCCTCGCGTTGCGCCATAGCGCAAAGGCGGAGGAAATTGGGGACGGGTTTCACCTGGCAACGCCTGCTGCCCGTGAACAGTTGCCGCAGGCGGGTTCACGCCATGGCGGCCTACGCCGTCATGGCGCGATAAAAACCATGTGATAGAGTGATTTCGGCCCCATGCGGTGGCGCACAGGGCGCGGCGCGGAAGCTGCGACCATCCGTTCTGTCCCCATTTGGATGGGGACGCCAATGCCGCATCGCAGCGAGATTTGACGCAAGGTGTGCCGTTCACAGCGCTCAGCCGGTACCATCTCGGCCAGCAGCACCGAAACCACGCGCCTGACGCGGGCCTTCGCACCACGACACAGCAATTCACGCGCACGGTTACGGTGCATGCACCGGCCTGGCGCAGACAGCACGACCCACGGAGCAAACGACATGAAACCGACCGATCTCTTTTCCGACTTCCAGAACCGCGTCAGCGAAGCCCTGCGCAACTCGCCGGCGGCCGACATCGAAAAGAACGTCCGCGCGATGATGACCCAGGGCTTCTCCAAGCTCGATCTGGTGACGCGCGAGGAATTCGACGTGCAATCGCAGGTCCTGGCACGTACGCGTGCGCGTCTGGAGGAACTGGAAACGCGCGTGGCCGCACTGGAAGCTCAACTCAAGTCCGCCGCCCCCGCAGATCAGTAAGCAGCGAGCTGCCGCCGGGTGTTGCGCGGGGCGCGCATCTGCCTGGCCGCTGTGCCGACCGCTGCACCCTTGCTGCGGCGCACAGCGAAAAGATTGATGCACCGCCTTGTTGCGGCTGGCGAACTGATCTAGAACGTCCTTAAGACGCATCGCGCAGCCGCGCTTGAGGAGAAGATCATGCAGCATCGCCTCTACTTCCTGATGCCGGACGTCGTCAGCGCCCGGCGCGTGATGAACGACCTTCTGCTGGCGCGCATCACCGAACGCCACATCCACTTCGTCTCCAAGCCCGGCGTCGACCTCACTGGCCTGCATGAGGCCAACATCCTCCAGACTTCCGACATCGTCCACGCCACCCAGAACGGGCTCGTGATCGGCGGGGGTGCAGGGGTGCTGGCGGGCATTGTGGCGGCCATCTTCCCGGTCATTGGCGAAGGGCCGCAGTGGGGCATGGTCGGCATTACCACCGTGGTTGGCGCGCTGTTTGGCGCGTGGGCTTCGAGCATGATCGGCAGTTCGGTGCCCAACAGCCGCCTGAAACCGTTCAAGCAGGCAGTGGAGGATGGGCAGATCCTGCTGATGGTCGATGTGCCGCGCTCGCGCGTAAGCGAGGTACGCGCGCTGCTGCAGAGGACGCATCCCGAAGGCCGCTTCAGCGGCGAAGACTCGGCCATGCCGGCCTTCCCCTGAATTGATCTGCCGACAACAAAGCCGGAGCCCAGTGCTCCGGTTTTTTTGTGCCCGTTTCTCATACCAAAGCGATCGTCAAATTTGGATGCCGATGGCCATGGCAGTGCAACGCGGCTGGCACAGTGGAGGGTTCCGCAACCGTCACACTCCGTCACGCCATGCACCGATGCCAAGCCTTCTGCCTTGCTAGTGAGTTCTCCCGAAGGACTGCGCAATGAGCCTCGCTGTACTGCGTTCGCGCGCCCTCTCGGGCATCGATGCGCCGGCCGTCTCGGTGGAGGTCCATCTGGCGAATGGCCTGCCATCGTTCACCATCGTCGGCCTGCCTGATACCGAGGTGAAGGAGAGCAAGGATCGCGTACGGGCAGCGATCCAGAACAGCCGCTTCGAGTTTCCGGCGCGGCGCATCACCGTCAACCTCGCCCCGGCCGATCTTCCAAAAGAATCGGGCCGGTTCGACCTCGCTATCGCGCTGGGCATCCTCGCCGCGAGCCGGCAGATTCCGCACACGCACCTGGACGCGCACGAGTTTGCGGGCGAGCTGTCGCTGTCCGGCGATCTGCGGCCGATTCGCGGTGCGCTGGCGATGGCGTATGCGCTGTCGCGCAACCCCGTCTCCGCCGATGGCGACGCACCACTTGCCCGCGCCTTCGTGCTGCCCGGCGAGAACGCCGCCGAAGCTGCGCTAGTAAGCGGCACCAAAGTCCTGCCCGCGCGCACGCTCATCGAGGTGTGCGACCACCTGAGCGCGCCGGATCGCAAGCTCGCGCCCGCGCTGCCCGCGCTGGTCGACGCGGACATCCGCTATCCCGACTTGGCGGACGTGCGGGGGCAGCCGCAAGCGCGGCGCGCGCTGGAAGTGGCCGCCGCCGGCGGTCATTCCATGTTGATGATCGGGCCGCCCGGCACCGGCAAGTCGATGCTCGCGCAACGGTTTCCCGGCTTGCTGCCGGACATGAGCGATGACGAAGCGCTTTCCGCCGCCGCGGTGATGAGCCTGACCACGCGCGGCTTCGACGCACGGCGTTGGAAGGTGCGGCCGTTCCGTTCGCCACACCACACAGCATCTGCGGTGGCGATGGTGGGCGGGGGCAATACGCCAAGGCCGGGCGAAATCTCGCTGGCGCATCAGGGCGTGCTCTTCCTCGTTATGTAGTTGCTCAAATACAACTAGCCATGACTCGTAAACCTCTTCAACTGCGGATAGTATTGAAATATCGAAAAACACAAAAACATTGATGCAACATCATCGCAGCTATACCGTCAACTACACGCCTGACGGCACCTTCGCAAAACGCTATCCCGCACTAGCCCACCTTCCCTTCATCTTAGATTTGTAATGACCCAGTGAAACCTGCACAGGTTAGGCGGCTAAAGCGAATGCCTCAGCCGGGGTCTTCATCTTCAGCGCTTGGTGGGGCCGTCGGTGGTTGTAGAACTGAATCCAGTCGGCGATCGCACG